>CAVWAA010000027.1:0-85674 GCA_963752805.1 Binataceae bacterium (SeqCode) | reverse complement strand
CGGTGACGCTTGCCTCACGAAGGTACGCGTTCAGTGGTGCGGGCGCGCAGCCGTCCCCGGCCCAGCCGGATATCCAGCTCATCGCCCACCTCTACCACCGAGGCATCCGTAACCGCCCGACCATCGCGGGCGTCGATCACGACTGCATAGCCGCGTTCGAGGACACGCAGGGGTGAGACTGCATCCAGCCGGCGGCTATCGGCCGAGAGCAACGATCGTTTCTTGTCGACCAGCAAACGCGACGCCAATTCGAGCCGATCGAACAATCGGATGAGGTGAGTGCGGGCTTCGGCGACCGGTGATTGCAAGTTCGCCTCCGACAAATGCGCAGCGCTTCGCTCAAGCGTAATACGATGTGGATTTGCGCGCGTGCTCATTGCCTGGCCGAGCCGGACTGTCAGCTCTCCGATCCTGAGGCGCGGTTCCACCGCGAACGTGGAGGGGATTTTGAGATGAACCGCGAACTCACGAAGGTTGCGGCGATTTTCCCGCACTCGCGAAATAATCGCGGTGTTCAATTCCTCCGCCGCGGCATCGAGCCGCTGGCGAAGCTGCCGCAGAACATTGCGTGGATCTCGCAGCAGAGTTTCAAGATGTGTGACATGACGCCGATGCGATGACGTTTTGTTCTGAACGGCGCCGGCCAGCATTGCCTGCTGATCGAACACCCGCCTGCGCAATTCTGCCTTAATCGGCACCGCCAGTTGCGCTGCCGCAGTCGGGGTTGGAGCCCGGACATCAGCTACAAAATCTGCAATGCTATAATCGATCTCGTGCCCTACCGCAGATATCACTGGGATTACCGAGCGAAAAATTGCGCGGGCGACAAACTCCTCATTAAAGGCCCATAGGTCTTCGAGTGAACCGCCCCCGCGTCCCGCGATTATTAAATCCGAGCGTCCGTCCGCGTTGAGGTCATCCAGGGCGTCGGCAATCTCCGATGCCGCACCAGGCCCCTGTACCAATGCCGGTCTGATGATCACGTGAAGATTGGGATAGCGATCCAGCAGCATCCGCAACATGTCGCGCAACGCCGCCCCGCCTAGGGCTGTAACAATTCCAATTCGACGCGGGAGCATCGGCAACCGCTGCTTACGCGAGGCCTGGAACAGCCCTTCCTTATCCAGACGTTGCTTAAGCTGCTCGTAGGCGATTTGCAGTGCGCCTAGTCCGCGCGGTTCCATTTCCTCGGCGTAGAACTGCAGGGTGCCGCGCGCCTCGTAGAGGTTGATGCGCCCCCGTATGACGACCTGCATGCCGTCATCGACGCGGAAACGCATCCGGCGCACGGCCGAATTAAACATCACGACGTTAATCGAACTGCGCGTATCCTTCAGCGTAAAATAGAGATGGTTGGAGGGCGCCAGCCGCACATTCGAAATTTCACCGACTACCCAGCACTGGTCGAGATTGACTTCGAGCGTTTCGCGCACCAGGCGCACGAGTTGGCTCACGCTTAGCGCGATTCGGCGCGCCGGCGCTTTGAGTTGAAATTCAAGCTGCCCAGCCATCGCCTAGCAAATTAGCACAGATGAGCGTTCGGAAATCAGCCCGGCAGCGTATTCGCGAACGACGATTTGAAGACATTCAGCTCAGGAATATCACCCCTGAACCGGCTGATTCGACCAAGCGCTCGCGACCCTGCGTGCCCTGAGTGTGCGCCAACTGCGAGCGTTAGCGCCTTCATTTCGACGGGAAGCTAATGCGGCGTTATTGGGCTAGTGCCTGAAACGGTCGATGAGTCGTCGGCCTTGGCGAGCTCGACTTTGTATTTGCTCCAGTGCTCAAGAATGCCGATGGCCTTATCCAACTGAATGTCCGGCTGAACCTTCGCGGATTTACCCTTCTCGATGGAACTCGACGCTCCCGGAGTGGACGCACCCGCCCCGTTTTGGCCGGCGGACGTGGCACCATGGACATGATGCGCCTGGTTGTTTTTGAAATGATGAAGCAAGTCGCTCTCACGAATGTCCTCACCTTCATCCATTTCCGCTCCGGGCAGTTCAAGGGCCGCCAGCGTTGGCTTGGGCGGCTCAACTATCATGTCTGGGGTGATGCCGACGGCCTGAATGGACCGGCCGTTAGGAGTGAAGTAGCGCGCGGTGGTGAGACGCAAGGCCGATTCGTCGTCGAGCGGTAGAATCGTCTGCACCGAACCCTTGCCGAACGTTTGAGTGCCCTCTATAATCGCCCGCCGCTGATCCTGCAGCGCGCCGGCCACGATCTCGCTGGCGCTGGCGCTGCCGCCATTTACCAATACGACCATCGGGTAATCCGCAAAGTCGCTTTTCTTGTGGGCGAAGTATTTCTGTTGCTGACTCTCGAGGCGCCCCTGCGTATAAACCACAAGGCCGCCATCGAGGAAAGTGTCGGCGACCGAGACGGCCTGATTGAGTAGGCCGCCAGGATTGTCGCGCAAATCCAGCACCAAGCCCTTGATATGGCCGTGGTCCTGCCTGGTGAATTTATCGAGCGTCTTGGTTATGTCCTCGCTGGTACCATCCTGAAACGTGGTAATACGGACGTACTCATAGCCATCCTTGATCGGTTTGGACTTGACCGATTGGATCCTAATCACATCGCGGGTCACCGCGACGGTAAAGAGCTCGGGGACGCCTTCCCGGTGTAGGGTCAGATGAATCGCGCTCCCCTTTGGTCCGCGCATCATCTTGACGGCATCGGTCAGAGTCATGCCCTTGGTAAAATCGTCATTGATCTTGATTATCTGGTCACCCGCCCTGATGCCGGCGCTGTAGGCTGGCGTACCCTCGATTGGTGAGACGACCGTGAGCACGTCATTTTTGATGGTTATTTCGATTCCAAGACCGCCGAAGCTGCCACGGGTTTCGACCTCCAGATCGCGGTAGAGGTCGGGGGTTAAATAGGCGCTATGCGGGTCGAGCGATGCCAGCATGCCGGTAATCGCGCCGTTGATAAGCTCTTTCGTTGAAACCGGTTCGACGTAGTTCTTCTGCACGATCGCCAGTACATTGGCGAATGTCTGAAGTTCCTTGTAGGTGTCGTCAGGCAATGCCTGCGCTCGCCGTACTGCGAGGTCACCAATCACAAACACGCACACGCCTAGTGCAATTGCCATCGCCCCGAAGAGCCGGTTTCCCTTCTTAGCTGACATCCAAAATCCGCCTGTGGTTCAAAATATCGCCGAAAGCACAAGCAACGCCAGTGCTATTGACTGATTACCCTTGCCTGGATTTGATTAATTCCTGCAACGCTTCCCGAATGTCGGCATTCGACCAGTCATAGGGGCCGACGTGATGAGCGACTATACGGCCGTCTCGTCCAATTATGAAAGTTTCGGGAATTCCGTTCACGTCGTACCGCTCGCCGACTTCATTGCGCGGGTCGAGTAGCACGGTAAATGAAAGGTGATTTTGCTCAAGAAAAGGCTGCACCATGGCGCCATCGGTATCCTGACTCACAGCTAACACCACAAAATCTTTGTTAGCTTTGAAGTCCTTGTAAAGGGACTCGATCGACGGCATCTCCTCGCGGCACGGCGCGCACCAGGTCGCCCAGACGTTCAAAAAGACCACTTTGCCACGCAGCGAAGCGAGCGAGATTTCATCGCCTTTGAGATCTTTAAGTTTGAAGTTCGCGGCCAGCTTGCCTGCTGCTACGGTGCCGGGTTGGGACAAAGGCGCCGTTTCTGAGCCGGGACGGGCAGCGCCGAGCGTTCGATGAGAGGATAGATTCACGAAGCTAATCAGGCCGATCGCGATCAGCAGCGCCCCCAACGAAATTAACGAGAATAACCTGGCGTTGCTGCTCATTCGCTCAGGCCCTCAACGCTTCACGCCTGGCGCTCACCGTCTCCGCCCGTCGCCTCGACGACCAGTACCAGGCCATACTGCCGGCCGCGATCATAAGCAGGGAGATAATCTGCGCCTCGCTTAATCCCCATAACACGCGCGGATTGATCCGGACAAATTCAACCGTAAACCGCGCGAGACCGCCCAATATCAAATACAAGTACAGCAGCTCACCCTCCAGAGTGATCTTCTTGCGAATCCCCCAGAGGACGCAAAAGATCGCGACGTAAAGGATTGCTTCGTAAATTGGCGTGGGATGGACGCGAACTCCCGGAAAAAAGCCTGAAATGAGATTGCCATGACGGTCGAGCTTAAGCACCGTCTCTGGACCCCAGCCAACGATCGCCCTCGGATAAGCCATTGCCCACGGCAGCCTGGACGGCAAACCCCAGTCGCCATCCCCGGAAAGTTGGCATCCCATGCGCCCGAATGCCATTCCGAGCACCAATGGGGCCGCGCACATATCGGTTACCGTGAGAAAAGACACCCGGTAATGCCTGGCGACCAGCCAGCTCGAGACGATTCCGCCAATCAAGCCACCGTACCAGACGAAGCCGGCCCCCGAAAAGATAATCGACGCAGGATGGCCCATGTAGGCAGACCAGTTGTCGAAAACGTCGTAAAGGCGCGCTCCGCCGAGCCCGCCGACAGCGCCCCACACGACAATCGCCGTGCCCAATTCGGAATTGAATCCGCGACGGCGGCATTCTTGGCTCAGCAACAGATCGGCAGCGATAAACCCCAGCGCCATCATCAGTCCGTAGCTGTAAATAGTGACTGGACCGAGGCGTAAAATGATCGGAATCATCGGATCTTTAAGACTATAGCAGGCGACAGCGATTCGCGAGAGCATGAATGTCGCCATGAGGAATCTGTTTCGTGCGTGCAATTGTTCAACGTGTGAGCCGAGCAGAAGTTCGAGTTGACGGCGTGGCAGTCGGCAGGATTGCTCGGGGCTTCGTCATTTTATTAGGCGTTGCCAAAGGTGATTCGACCAGCGACGCGGAATTTATTGAGGACCGCATCGCGGGTTTGCGAGTTTTCGCCGACGCGGCCGGCAAAATGAATCTGGCGCTTGCTGCTGTTGGTGGAGAGTTGCTGGTGGTCTCGCAATTTACTTTGCATGCCGACACCGGCCAGCGGCGGCCCTCCTTTGCCAATGCGGCGCCGCCTGCACAGGCCCGAGAGCTGTATGAATACTTTCTCTCGCTCGCGCGCCGGCGCGGTGTTAACGTTGAAGCAGGCATGTTTGGCGTCCATATGGACATCGATTTAGTGAACGATGGTCCGGTAACAATAATTCTCGATAGTCGCGATCGATAAGGGAACAGCGACCGGGCGAGCAGCGAGAATGTAATCGGGTCGCGGCCCACTTCGGTGAGGAAAGACATGGCACGTGCGGGGTTCTACGCAATCGAATCGGGTAAGATTTCGTTCCGGCGCGATGGCAACTGGTATAGCGACGACGAACGGATCGACAACCCGCGAATCGCCCTACTTTTCAGCCGCAGCATCAAGCGCAACCCGGACGGTAGCTACTACCTTCAAGTTGCCGAGGAGCGGGCGCCGATCACGGTCGAAGATACTCCCTATGTCGTTAAAGCGGTCTTCGAAGATGATAGTGGCGGCTTTACGATCGTGACTAATGACGATGAGCGCGCGCTGCTCGACCCGGCCACTCTCGAAGTCGGGCGCGACAACGTGCTCTACTGCCGGGTCAAGGGCGGTGCTTTCAAGGCGCGTTTCCTTCGCACGGCGTATTATCATCTGAGTAATAGTTTTTTCACCGAAGAAGGAGAAACATTCTCGCTGGTCGTCCGCGGCTGCCGCTATCCAATTAAGTTTGCGGCAGCCAGCGGGACCGCGCACACGTAGTGAGCAAACCGCCTTTTCACATCGTCCTGGTATGCCCCGAAATTCCGCAGAACACGGGGTCGATTGCGCGGTTGGCGGCAGCGACACGAACCCGTTTGCATCTGGTTGGGCCACTCGGCTTTTCGTTGGAAGATCGTTATCTGAAGCGCGCTGGGTTGGACTACTGGCCGCTGGTTGATTTGCGCGCGTATCAGGACTGGGACGAGTTCGCCCTGGTTCATCAAGCGGCAACAGAGTCGCCAAACTTCAAATGTTTTTCGACGCACGCCGAGAGGACTTATCTGCAAGCTGAATTCCAACCCGGCGATTTTCTGGTATTCGGTAGCGAAACGAAGGGACTTGGGCGGGAGTTTCTGGAGGCCCGCCGCGAATCAGCGTACCGAATACCGATCTTTGAGCGCGGCGTGCGCAGCCTCAATCTGGCGAATGCTGTGTCGATAGTCGTGTACGAGGCGCTGCGCCAAACCGGACTGCTGAGCGGAGCTTAGTTGAGCGGGTACCGCGCGGACGAGTTCGGACTGCCGCGGCAGATAGAAAATCTGCCGAGCAAATAAAAACGATCGAGACTCGCCCAGTCTAGAATAGCTAGCGCGCAGGCAGACCTACGGCGTCGGCAAAGCGGGCCATCAATTCCATAAAGCGGGAGAACTCCGTCGTCCACGCGCGCATCGACAGATATAGATGCTGTACCCCCAGCTCCGCATAGCGCGGCAGGTCCTCGATCACCTGCTCAAGACTGGGCGTATTGATCGGCAGCATGCAGATATGGAGTTCGTCAGGTTTGCGTCCAGCCTTTAGCGTCATCGCGCGAAGCGTCTCGAGTGGCTGCTTGAGGTCTGCGGGCGATTTGCCAAGTGCAATCCAGCCGTCAGCGCGGCGTACCACTCGCTGCAACGCGCCATTCGTCATTCCACCAACCAGAATCGGCGGCCGCGGCTTCTGCACCGGCTGCGGCACCGATTTTATATTACTGAACTGAAAATGACGGCCGTTATAGCTTGGAACATCTTCGGTCCATAGCACTTTGAGCACATCAATAGTTTCATTAGTACGGCTGCCACGTTCGGCTATCGGGACTCCCAATGCCGCGAATTCAGGCTCCATCCATCCCGCTCCTACTCCTACTATCAGGCGCCCGCCGGAAAGCACGTCAACGGTTGCCAAAGCCTTGGCCGTGTAAATCGGATGCCGATATGGCAAAACCAGTACTGCCGTGCCGAGTTTGATTCGTGAAGTCCGCAACGCGAGCGCCCCGAGGACGGTAATCGGCTCGAGGAACGGATCCAGCGGATTGAACGCATAGCCACCCTCGACCTTTGCCGGAAGCACCAAGTGGTCAATTACCCACGCTGTGCTATAGCCCAGCGACTCCGCGGTTTCGGCCACGGCAACGATTCGGCCGGCAGCTTCTTGGCATGCAAAGGAGCCGAAGTGCGGCAAGACGATTCCGTAATCCATGATGATCCTCGTGTGTCGTAGGGTTCTCGTCTGTGGTGCCGCTTTCTTGAAGATTAAAGATTGGAAAGCCTGTCGCACCTACAGTAAAAATGAGCGGGCATTCACTTCGCGTCGATCTGCACCAGCAAGCCATCGGGTAGCTCGCGGCCGCCCGCAATAAAATCGCCGTTGATATCCGTTATCCATAAATGATGACCGATGAAGCGAGCACCGGCAGGATTAACGAATCCCGACGCGACTAGTTTCAATTCTCCCTCCTTAGTTACGCGATCGACTCTCCCGTCGCGTTTGAGTGCCTGGGTCTATGGTACTGGAACCTGGATGTCGCCTACGTCAGTGACGAGATCTGGCCGGCGTAGTCACCGAAGCCCGGCGGTGCCACGTCGAGTCCAAGGGGTGTCGTCAACCCCGTGGCAACGGGTTTAGGGTCGACTTTGCCATCGGCTGCGACGCTCACGATCAATACTTTTGGCTGTTTACGTGAGGAAACGATCTCACCGGGCGAGACGGTGACCAGCATCACAGAACTGTTCGAGCTAAACGTCAAACCGGCGGGCGAACCGAGGGCGGAGAGGTTGGCGAAGGGTTTGCAGGAACCGTCGGCCGGCGTGGTGTAGCGCGCCACGTCGTGGAACTCCGCCGGCGCCTGTTCGTTAACATAAACTGATCCTGCGGATTTTCCTCCGGCTGAAGCGTGATTTCGCTGAATGTCCCAGATCAGCTCGACATCGACACCAGGCGTAACCACCGGGCCTGCACCGGGGACGTCAACACGCTGGGGCAAAGTTGTCTGGAACTTCCATAGACTCATCTGCGTGTCACAGAGTTCTTCCCACAATGGCGAAAAATTATGCGCGTCTATGTACATCACCCTTTTACCGTAACAATAACCGCCCGCCTTCGACGCAGTCTTTCTGACATCTATGACGTTGACTACCTGATAGGTCTCGCAATTGGAATTGCCGGAAGCGTTGACGGCACAAGTCCAACCATGCGTAACAACCAGCAGGCGCGGGGAGTAGCGGTACCATAGGTTCATCAATTGCTTACGCTTTCATTCGTAATCGCATCCAGCATGTCATTTGCTCAGACAACGCGAGCCGCCAGCACCGGCGGCGAGGTACTCTTCGATTTCAAATACTTAAGCAACAACGCGTTACTTGACGCGGAGGACATTGCGACTTCGCCGCTACATGTGGCCTCACCCGACAGCCCTGGATCAGGCTCGCGAGGGGAGAACAGATGCCCACACCGTGTAAAACTGATTTGCGGGATACCACACTAGTGTCCTGTTCCGGAAGTTCGTTGACAAAATCTGGCAACCGACTCGAATATTTGCTCGGCGGTTTTGGTCCAGAGGAAGGGTTTAGGGTTCTCGTTGTGCAGCTGAAGATAACGTTTGATCGCTGTCTCCAGTTCACGAGTGCTGCGGAAGGAGCCGCGCCGGATCTGCTTGGTGGTCAAAGCCGAGAAGAAGCGCTCGACGAGATTGATCCACGAAGCTCCAGTAGGCGTGAAGTGAACGTGGAAGCGCGGGCGCTTGGCCAGCCAGCTATGGATCAAGGCGGTCTTGTGCGTCCCGTAGTTGTCCACGATCAGGTGGACGTCGAGACCGGCCGGGACGTTGGCGTCGATAGTGTCGAGAAACTTACGGAACTCCCTCGAGCGATGGCGGCGATGACACTCGCCGATGACGGTGCCAGTCTTGCGGTCGAGCGCTGCGAACAGGCTGGTAGTGCCATGGCGGGAGTAATCATGAGTGCGGCGCTCGGCTTGCCCAGGCCGCATCGGCAGCAGGGGTTGGGTGCGATCGAGCGCCTGGATCTGCGATTTCTCGTCGGCGCACAACACCATAGCCTGGTCTGGGGGATTTAGGTACAAGCCGACAATGTCGCGCACCTTTTCAATAAATAACGGATCGCGCGAGAGTTTGAAGGTCTCGCTGCGATGCGGCTGCAGTGCAAACGCTCGCCAGATGCGATGGATGGTGGTGGGCGCCATGCCCATCGCCTGGGCCAGCGAGCGCACGCTCCAGTGGGTCGCATCGGCAGGGGTCGATTCCAGTGTGCGCACGATTACTCGCTCAACTTGCTCGTCGCCAACGCGCCGGGGAGCTCCGGGGCGCGGTTCATCAAGCAGGCCGTCCACCCGCCGCTCAACAAACCGACGCCGCCATTTGCATACTGTCTGGGCCGACACGCGCAGCCGCTCGGCCACCGCCGCGTTGGTCAGTCCTTGCGCACATTCCAATACGATCCGCGACCGCAGTGCGAGCGCCTGCGCCGTGTTGCGGCGTTGCGTCCACGCTTCGAGCCTTTGTCGCTCGCTCGGTGCCACTATCAACCTTGTTTTTGGCCGTCCCCGCTCCATACCCCGCCTCCCTCATAACAGAGACGGTCGGCCCCGAGCAATTATTCAACTAATCTACGGAACAGGACACTAGATGGTTTCGGCCGCATGGGTCATGACGCACATTGGTCTCCGACGTCATCGGCGCCGGATTGCTCGGCGTCGCGACCACCGAGCTTTTCATCTGGTTGCACAGCCGGCACGACGAGGAACCCGGGCGCTGGCGAATCTTCCCGTTGAGTGAAGCTGGCCCTTCGCTGGCCAGTGGTCAGGCACTCTCGCCGGTGTGGGTAGAGTTGCCTATAACTGGTGAACTACCCGAGCTTCGCGATCGAAAGTCGGTTCCTCGGAATTTACTTGATGGCGCGCACCGCGTGTCATCGCTGCGGTGGGGATGCCTCCTGGCAAACTTTTCTCCACAGTGGAGCACAGGGCCAGCAGGCTGTGCGTTTCCCGGCTGACCCCTGCTTCGCATCAATTGGCGCGGTTTTACTGAATGGGTGGAACCTCGAAACCATAGAGCTTGGCCATGTTGTCGCGGGCCAGCTTGACCCGATCGGCTTCGGGCACCTCAGCGAAATCCCGCGCCAGCACCTCCTGTGAGTGGGGCCAGGTGGCGGCGCGATGTGGATAGTCAGTGGACCACATGAAGTTGTCCGCACCGATATAGCGGTACACCTTGAGTCCCAGTGAGTCTTCGATAAAGGTTGCGTAAACCTGACGGCGGAAATAGTCACTAGGCTTCATCGGCAGCGATATCTCGTATGCTTTCTGGTATGCATAGTAGTAGCGGTCAGCCCGTTCGAACACCGGCGGCACCCACGAGATATCATTCTCGGCCGACACCAGCTTAAGACCCGGGAAGCGTTCCAGCACGCCATAAAAAATAAACTGCATCAGTGACGTCTGAACTTCCTGCGGGCGCGTGGTCACCAATACGTACATATGAGCCGGGTCAGGCGCTCCCCCGATGCGGCCGCTGCGGCGCGCACCAGTCAGGATATGCAGTGAGAGCGGCATCTCCAGTTCCTGGGCGGCCGCCCAAAAACGATCATACTGGCGCGCGCCGTAATGGTCCCCTTCGGGTGGAGTAGCCCAGATCATGCCGCCTTTGAGCCCGAGTTTTTTGCATCGTTCGAGTTCATGCGCTCCCCGTTCTACATCGAAGAGCGAGATCAAGCCGAGACCGCCGAGCCGGCTGGGCGCATACTTGCAGAACTCCGCGAGCCAATCATTGTACACGCTGAAGCACGCTTCCTGGAATTCAGCCTCCTGAATTCCGAATAATGAAAAACCCACGGTCGTGTACAGAATCTGCGCGACGACGCCGTCGAGGTCCATGTCCTTCAAGCGTGCAGCCGGATCCCATCCCCCAGCGGGCGCGCTCTCGAGTCCCGACTCCAGGAATTTTTTGTCAAAGGTCTGACCGGCGGCAAAGGCTCCAGAGACCGGAAACGGCGGCAGTCCCTCGCAGACAAAAAATGCGCCTTTGCGGCCGTTAAAGTCTCGCACAATGCGCGGCGCGCGGTCGCGAAACCGCTGATCGATTCGCTCTGTCCACAAATTTGGCGGCTCGCACATATGAGCGTCGGCATCCATAATCGGAAACGTACCCATAGTCTTCTCCTTATCGCCATCTCATCGCTGCGCCGGAAGGGTCCGGCCTGATCAGGCATGTCGTCGCGGCTGCTGACGCCCTTAACTCCCGGTTGCTTTCAACCTCTTACTACATCCCGCCATTTTCAGGAAAGCGGTTTACTTTGGCGAAAAGAACCCGAGAAGCTGCTCGATCAAATAATCCGGCCGCTCTTCGGGAATCCAGTGACCGGACCGTTCCACAACTCCGCCGCATACGTCCTCAGCTAATTCCTTCATGCATTTCAGCGGCGCTGATCGAAATCCGCGCTCCCCACCCAGAGCCAGCACCGGCATTTTGAGCTTGGTCTTCGCGTTCTCTTTATTGTGATCGATGTCGGTGAAAATTGCGCGATAGTATTCAAACCCCGCTCGCAACGCGCCCGGCGCCGAGTAGCAGCGAGCGTATTCGTCGATATCGGCTTCGGTGATCGCAGCCGGATTGTAGGCCGCGGTCCGGTAGAACCACGAGAGATACGTACGTTCGCGTCCATGGATTAATGACTCGGGAAGATCACGGACCGAATGAAAAGCTAGGTGCCAAATGCCGCCCCGGCGGGTGATTTGCGGAATCCGCTCCCAGGTTTCATTCGGTATCGTGACGTCGAGAATTGCGAGCCTGCGCACCTCGTTGGGATGGCCACAGGCGTACGCATATGCGACCGGTCCCCCCCAATCGTGCCCGGCCAGCAGAATTTGCTCGAAACCCAGCTTCCGAACGAGTTGGCGAATGTCGCCGGCGATGGTCTGTTTGTCGTAACCGGTCGCCGGCCGAGAAGAATCGCCCAGGCCGCGCATATCGGGAGCTATCACCGTGTAGCGCTCCGCTAGCTGGGGGATTATACGGCGCCATTCGTACCAGGTTTGCGGCCATCCATGGAGCAGAACCAACGGGTCGCCGCTACCGGCAGTTACGTAATGAAGAACAACGCCTTCGAGCGCCATTGTGTGGTGCGCAAATTTGGATTCTTCAGTCATTTCTCTTCTCGCTGATAGACCTTAGGACGCCGGTTGTTCCTGTACGCAGCATTGCTGAATTTCGCTCGTCGCCTGGTCCATGTCGACCGGATTCAAGCGGGGATGGCCGGTCAGCACGCCCCATCCGATTTCTTCGCGAATATAGTAAACGCGTTTGTCACCGTCGATTTCGACCTCGTCAGAGGTTTCGGTCCACTGCACGCTGCACTCAGTTTTCTCTCCCGCCGGAACGACAAAAACGTGATAGCCGCCGGGACCGATGCGTGCCATGTCCTCACCGCACGTTACCGGGGGACGCAGCAGCGAGGCCGCGTAATGATAGGGACGATAGACGTAAATGACGGAGTCGCCAGGCGGCGCGGCGGTCCTGTCGAACGGGCTCCCCTGCACCGCGCAGCCGAGCGCCAGCGTGGCAAATAAAATTAGAGAAATGAGACTGCGTTTCATTTGCTTAGGCGCATATCGCGGACTCCTTTATCATGCGTACGTCGCGGACTCGTTGCTCGGGTTCCACCTCGTTCCGCCTAGCGTGCGCTGGCTGCTGCCTGCGCCAGCCGATCTTGGTCGCGGTAGAGCTTTTCCTCGATTTTCTGACGTACGCTGCTGCGCGCGGCCTGCTCCAATTCCTTATGAGTTGGTTCCGTATAGAGAGTGTACGACTTGGAGACAAACGCTTTTGCGGTGTAGTCGCCCAGCACCCTGTCACCGTCGAAAATCGACAAGGATGCAAAAGCGGTCACCCCGTAGTCACCCAGTGGTGCGCCCAGATACGTGACCGGATCCAAAGCCGTAACTGCCAGCGGGATATGGTATTCGTTGTGCGTTAGCTCCTCGCGATAAGAGAAACTGATCGGCGAATCGGGCGACAGCGACATCGCGACGGCGGACGGCAACTCGTTGGCACTGCCGCTCACGAGTCTGCCCTTGAATGGAAGCGGGTGCTCAACAAGAGGCTCAGTCGGGACGACGGTTTGCGAAACCGGTACCTGGAAGGAGCATCCGAGAGCGATAGCCGCGAAAACGAGCGTCATTGAAACAGATGGACATCTCATAGCGGTCATGATGATTAGCGCTTTTGGCCGCTGGCTGCCATTGTCGCTCGAAGTCCTCGCCGAAAAGGTGGTCTTGCGGCCGTAAAGCGAAGCTTTAAGCAGTTCGGCACAGGATCGCCTGATCAGAAAGCTGTTTGGCTGATTTGTTATACGCGCCAGCCTCGTCACGGCTACAGCGTGGAATTGAGAAAGTCGACTGAACGGAGCTTGCGATCCAGGATCGTCGCCAAAAAACGTGCGATTGCCAACACGCCCTCACCGGCACCGTGGGGGTGTGTGGTACATTCGGCAAGCGGCGTTAGAGAAAGCCTGGCAACTGCAGCAGCATTTGACGCTTCGATGCGTACCGCACTTTCAACCGCTTGCCCGCGGCATTGCGCACATACGATTCCGCCGCGCGAGGGCAGGAAATAAACTGCGCTGCCCTCCGGCTGAGCGACCTTGCCGCATAAGCGGCAGCGGCCAAATTCAAGACCAAAGCCGGTCGCCTGCAGGATCTTCAATTCAAACGCCTGCCGCAACGCCATCGTCGGCGTTCGCCGGCCCAGCACTGCAAGCCCGCTCGCCAGCACTTCGTAAGCAGCAACCGCTTCGGCCTCTTCAGTCGTCAGCGCGTCGGTGAGTTCGAGCATGTAGCTGCCGAGCGCGAACTTGCGCAGTTCGTCGAATTCCGGCGGCGCACCATCGCAGCGTTCGGTCCGCGTGATGAAAACGAGTTGACCGTGAGGCCGGCGCCGGAAATAAAGAACTGCTTGCGTGAACGGTTCGAGCTTGCGTTCGAAACGGCGCCGCGATGCTTTAGCACCTCTCGCGATACCACTTAGTTTGCCGAAGTCGCGTGTCAGTACTGTCACAATGCGGTCAGCTTCCGCATAGTCGCGCGCCCTCAAAACTATCGCAGGTGTGGATTCTTCAGCAGTCGGCATGTCAACGAATTGGCACTTCAGTCGCCTGGAGGTGACCCCAACTGGCCGTCCGACGGCCTACTCCGAACAATGCCGCCGACACTAGGTTAGCAATTGGGCTGCGTACGCAAAATGGGATTCGGGCTTCCGGCTGCTATCGTGGTTCCGACGGTCAGTGAGTCAGGAGAGAAACACCTCGACGTCCCAGAGTTCAAAGCCAAGGTCGACCGTGTCCTGACTGAGCCGGGGTATCGCGAAACAGCTCGTCGAGTCGCCGGCCTGATGCGCCGCTACGGCGGCGCCCCCGAAGCCGCCGACCGAATTGAGCGGTTCGCTGCCGCTTGTCATGAATGTTTGCGGCCTGCAAGGATGACTGAACAGGGAGAGTGATTTCGGCACAGTCGCAGATAAGACGGCTCAGCGCCGCTATCGGCGGCAGCAAGGATGAGAAGTATAGCGAATTTTCATAATGACTGGCGCAGCATCGTCTGCTGAATGTCTTTGACTTTCGAGCGCATTGTCTCGATCCCCACTGTATCACGGCCGCTGTCCGACGCCTGGCGCACCAGGCTGTCGAATTTCAACAAGATATTCGCCAGCTTGGTGTGGGCTTCGATTATCGCGCGCTTGCGCAGTTCCTCACTTTCCCATCCGCGTTCGGCATACTCGCGCAATTCCTGGCCCTGGATCAGCAGTTCGTGCGCTTCGTCCTCGAAGCCCTTGACCAGGTGACGAATCGCTTCTTTTACCTTGGGCAGTTCTTCAGGATCTTTCCAGAGAAGATGCTCGAAGAACGTCAGGTCATCTTCAGTAACGCTGCTGCGCCCGAGCACAATCGCGTGGGCTCGCAGGATCGCGAGTGAATTATGCCATCGGCGGTCGGAGGCGATGATCTGCTGCGCCGCCAGGTTGCGGCGAAGTTCCGCAATCGATCGAAGAATTCCACCGGCCAGCTTCACCTTGGCGACGTATGCGCGCAGCTCCTCGAGCTCCGCAAAGCTCAATACCGTCCGGGTTGACGGCGCAATTCCTTCGAGCATTTTGAGGAAGCGGAAGTCCTCGCTGAGGTAATCGACCATGAAGCGGAGCATAAACCGATCAAATAGCGCCGTCAGCTCCTCTTCGTCCGGCAACTCGTTGGAGGCGCCGAACAGCGTGATCAGCGGCACCGTCGCGCGCTCGCGTCCATTATGGAAGATGCGCTCGTTAATCAACGTCAATAAGGCATTCAGGATCGATGAATTTGCTTTGAAGATCTCATCCAGAAACGCGACATGCGCCTCCGGGAGTTTGTGATCGGTAACGCGCCGGTAATCGTCTTGTTCGAGGCTCCTGAGACTCACTGCCCCAAAAATTTCTTCGGGCGTGCTGAATTTTGTCAGCAGCCATTGGAAGTAGGCCGCACCCTCGACCCGGCGGCACAACTCATCGGCGAGCATCGATTTGGCCGTACCCGGCGGCCCAATCACGAGCACATGGCTGGCAGACAGCAGTGCACATAATGCCCCATCGATGAGTTCCGCGCGTTCAAGAAACAGATGATTCAATTCGTCGCGGATGGCGGCGAGTTTACTCAGCGACTCGGATATCACGCGCAAAAAATCCTTTAAGTTACCGATCTTAGCACACCGCTGCGGTGCTGCGGGAAGTTGCAGACTACGGAACCGATACTGGCTTGCCCAGCCTCACCGGGATCTTGATCGTCTTGTGAGCTCGGTCACCGGCGAGCCGCACTACTGTCAAATAGATCGTGTCGCCGGGCTTCGAATCGCCAAGCGCAGTTGCCAAATCCACTTCACCGGTGACTCGGCGGTCATCGATTGCGACGATCAGGTCCCCGGTTTGGCCCAATTGTCCGGTCTTCTTCAGCAGCGGCATCAAAGCAATATCCAGGGGCGCCATCAGTGCTCCCGCGGTAGCTCCGGTTGCTCCAAGTTTGGTCATAGCAGCCCGACCCTTGAGCCCAGCGCGCTCTGCCGGACTGTCAGAATCGACGCTGACGATTTCCAGCCCCTCGATATCCCGGCCCGGCGTCGAGTGCGACTCGATGCGCTGCACGGAAATCCCGAGATATGGCAGTTCCTGACGGGGAGCGTTGGATACGGGTACCATCGAGGACGGTGGCCCATTGGTCGGCACCGGCGGAAGTTCCTGTTCCGGGGAATTGATGACGTCACCCGTAGCGCTGGGAATGGAATCCGGCGAGGTTTCCGCAGCCGGCGTCGGCGGGCCCCCACGCGGGGCAATTTCGAGAGCCGCGTCCGAGTTTGCGCCAGCGCCCCCGTTCTGATTTTGCGGCAAGGCTTGACCGAGCCGCTCTAATCGCGGATCGGGGACCACGGTCTGGGCCGATACATTTGCGGCGCTGGCGACCGTCGCCACGCAAGTCGCGGCTATCAGCCAAGTCTTCCGCGTACGCATAGCTCCGCTTATCCTACCGTGAATTGATGGTTGCTAAAAATCGCGGTGCGGCGACCGTTGGCCAATTCCGCTTGAAGATGGCTGATCCTCGTGCAAAAACAGTTGCGTCCGTTAAGGCCATAGTTTCTCGAACGCCTTAGAGGGCAGCGAGAGGTACTATTTGCGATGAGAATTCTTTCGACAATCGGTCTCTCACCTGAAGAGCGCCGAGTTATCGAACAGGCTGCCGGAGATTCTGAACTGGTGGATCGCCGCTGCCGCTCGCAGGCCGAAATGGTCGAGGCCGCCGAAGGCGGTTGCGACGTGCTGTTCACGTTACGCGTGCCGGATGAGCTGATGATCCGCTCGCCGCAGCTCAAATGGATTCAGCTCATGAGTGCGGGCGCCGACCATATCCTTAAGGGCGTGTTGGCCGAGCGCAAGATGGTTGCGGTTACGACCGGCAGCGGCGTTGCGGCTAGCACGATCGCCGAATACACCATCGCCTCGATGCTGGCCTGGGCGCACGTTCTTCCCATCACGATGCGTTCGCAGTTGCGCCGGGAATGGAAGCGTACCGGTTTCATGGATATCGAGCCGCTGCGCAGCAAGACGCTGGGTGTGATTGGCTATGGTTCGATTGGCCGCGAAACCGCCCGCATCGCCCAAGGACTGGGGATGGATGTGCTGGCGCTCAAGCGCAATCCACACGAACGGTACGACGCAGGCTGGAATCCGCCCGGCGTCGGTGATCCCGAGGGGACAATTCCGCGCCGCTGGTACGGCCCCGATCAATGCGAGGCAATTTTGCGCGACGCCGATTACATAACTGTGACTCTGCCGTTGACGCCGCAAACCCGCGGCTTCATTGGACGGAAGGAAATCGCGGCGATGCGCCCCAACGCCTACATCGTCAACGTCGGACGCGGCGAGGTCATCGACCAGGATGCATTGATCGAAGCCCTGAGCGAAAATCGCATCGCCGGCGCCGGCCTTGACGTCTTCGAGCGCGAGCCGCTCGAATCGGAAAGCGCATTGTGGGATCTCGAAAACGTCATCCTCACTCCGCACGTGTCGGGTGGCTTCAAAAATTACAACGGAGTTTGTTGTGAGCTGTTCGCCGCCAATCTGCGACGTTTTCGAGCCGGCCAGCCGCTGTTCAACCTGGTCGACCGGTCGATGGGCTACTGAATTTTAGTTACCCCTGAAACTGGGGGCGCGCTTGGCGAGAAATGCCGTGATGCCTTCCTGCGCGTCGCGCGTAAGCGCCATCTCTGCAATCCACTCGGTTTCCAGTTCCATTTGTTCCGCTAGACTCGCGGTTGCAGAAGAATAAAGCAGCCGTTTGACGCCGCCGAATGCGCGCGTGGCGCCTTGCACTAGTTCCTGTACTAGCGCTTCGGCCTGCTGCCGCAATTCGGAATCCGGCACAGCCCGCGTGATCAGTCCCATTTGCTCGGCTTCGCGAGCGCTCAGTGTGCGGTTGGTCAGCATCAATTCTGCAGCGCGTCGAAGACCGATGAGACGCGGCAGGGTATACGTCGATGAGCCGTCGGGGGTGAGGCCGACGCGCGTATACGCCATTGTGAAGCGAGCGGACTCCGCTGCCAGCACGAGATCGCCCGCCAATGCCAGGCTCATGCCGCCACCTCCCGCATTGCCATTGACGGCGACGACCAGCGGCGCTCGCATCCGGGCGAATCGATGAATCGCCTGATGGAAATAAAAAGTAACCGATTTAAGATACGCGGGCAGCTCCTCGGGCACCTGGGCTGCAAAGGCTTTAAGATCACCGCCGCCACAGAATATCCTGCCCGCGCCGGTCATCAGAACCGCGCGCACGTCCGCGTTTTCATCGCACCGCAAAGCTGCCTGTTCGAGTTGCCTGGCAACTTCGGCATTGAGCACGTTGGCGGCCTCGGGCCGGTTAAGCGTGATGTAGCCGACGTGCCCGCGTACTTCCAATTCTACTTCCGCCATTCTCCGGTTTCTCCTTGATTGTCGCTGCGACAGAGAAGAGTAACGGGATCATTCATTGCCCACTACTCATCCGAGCGTCTTGAACCAGCCAGCAATCGCCTCGCCGATTTGATGGGGCGAATCCTCCTGGATGAAATGTGCGCCAGCAACGGTCACCTCGCGTTGATTCGGCCATTTGCGGCAATATTCACGCTGGCGTCCGATCAGGATCGCACCGGGCTCGCCGTTGACGAATAGCTTTGGGAGCGCGGGCTCTGTCCTGAGCCATTGAGAATAGTCGTTGACAATGGCGGTGACGTCCGCCGGTGCGCCGTCGACTGGAATCTCGCGCGGCCAGGTTAACATCGGCCGGCGCGATTCACCCGGTTCCAGCCACGGTTTGCGATAGGCGGCCATTTCCTCTTCAGTCAGTTCGCGCAGGATCGCCCCAGGCAGAATTCGTTCGACGAAGATGTTCTTTTCCAGCACAAGTTCCTCGCCCGCCGGGCTACGCATCAATTGAAAGATGTTGCGCGCGTTCTCCGGCCACTCATCCCATCGAAGCGGCGTGACGATAGCCTCCATATACGCAATGCCCTTGACCGCTGCTCGATTGCGGCACGCCCAATAGAAGCCTAGCGCCGATCCCCAATCGTGCACGACGAGCGCAATTTTCTGCGTGAGGCCGAGTGCGGCAAACCATCCGTCGAGATAGCGGGCATGATCGACAAAACGATACGAGCCGTCCGGCGCCTTGCCCGATTGACCCATCCCGGCCAAGTCGGGCGCGAGACATCGGCCGAGCCCGGCCAGATGCGGAATTACGTTGCGCCAGAGGTACGACGACGTCGGATTGCCGTGCAGCAAGACAATCGGATCGCCGGCGCCCGTATCGATGTAGGCGATTTCAGTCCCCGCCACAGCAATCCGTTTACGCGGATACGGGTCAGCCGGAGAGATTGCTTCGTCGCTCATCGTGTTACTCCTTAAAGAGTGCGGAAGATACCACCCCTCGCAGCGTCTGCCAGTATACCTCGGTGCTTGCGACGTTGCTCGCTTTCGGGTTGCTGGGGCACTATGTTCGACTAGCCCAGAAGAGTCGAGCCGGAGTAACAAGCATGGCTGAGCGCAGACGAAAGTTTTGGGGATGGGGCTACGAGGACCAGGGACCAAACCCCGAACAGCAGAAGAAGATGGCTGAGCGGATGGCGAGCCGCTTCGATCTGGGTGAACTCGCGATTCTGCCTCATCCGACGGAAGCCGAATTGAATCTGCGTTCGCCGCGCGTGCGGCCCCCCGATTCACTTGCACCGATCCTCTCTGCCGCTACCTATGACCGTGCAGCGCACACGTATGGCCGGGGTTATCGCGACTTGGTACGCGCTTATCGCCGCTATTATCCGAATCCGTTTGACCTGGTCGCTTACCCGCGCGATGAACAGGATTTGGTACGACTCCTCGAATGGTGTGAGAGCGAGAGGATCGCCGCCTCGCCGTACGGGGGTGGCTCGAGCGTGGTAGGCGGAGTTGAGCCGCCCGTCGAAGGCGATTATCGGGGTGCCGTCTCTATTGATTTGGCCAAGCTCGACCGGGTGCTTGAAATTGATCGCGCGTCGCGCGCCGCACGTATCCAGGCCGGTGTGCTCGGTCCAGCGCTCGAAGAGCAGTTGCGTCCACATGCGCTGACACTGCGCCATTTTCCGCAATCGTTCGAGTTCTCCTCGCTTGGCGGCTGGATCGCGACGCGTTCAGGCGGCCATTTCGCCACGCTTTATACTCATATCGACGATTTCGTCGAATCGCTGCGGGTGGTCACTCCCACCGGAATCGTCGAATCACGCCGTCTGCCAGGTTCAGGTGCGGGCCCCAGTCCCGACCGCATGTTCATCGGCTCGGAAGGTATCTTCGGGATCATCACGGAAGCATGGATGCGTCTGCAGGACCGGCCCACCTTTCGCGCCGGCGCATCGGTGCCGTTTGCCGATTTCGTCAAGGGGGCCAAAGCGGTGCGTGCGATTTCGCAGACGGGGCTTTACCCGGCAAACTGCCGTTTGCTCGATCCAGGTGAGGCGCTGAATGCTGGTGCGAATAATGGCGAGGCCGCCGTGCTGGTGCTGGCCTTCGAGTCAGCCGACCATCCGATGGATGCCTGGATGAAGCGTGCGCTCGAATGCTGCGCCGATTTCGGCGGCCAGGTTCCCAAGGGAGCGGCCGCGACCACTAGCTGCCTCCGCCGGAATGCGCGAGGGCGAAGCCGGCGCCTGGCGCCAGATGTTTCTAAATGCGCCCTACCTGATGGATACGGTCGCCGCAATGGGAATGGTAAGCGATACGTTCGAGACCGCAATTACGTGGGACCGGTTTGAGAATTTTCACAACAGCCTGATGGAGACCGCGCGGCGGATGGTCACGACAATCTGCGGCGCAGGTACGGTGACGGTGCGCTTCACGCACGCTTACCCCGACGGGCCAGCGCCCTACTACACGGTGTTGGCACCCGGGCGGCGCGGCTCAGAACTAGAGCAATGGGACGAGATTAAGGCGGCCGTTTCGGACGAATTGATCAGGCTCGGCGGCACCATCACGCACCATCATGCGGTCGGGCGCTACCATCGGCGATGGTACGATCGGCAGCGGCCCGAGGGCTTCGCACGCGCCCTCACCGCGGCCAAACGCGCGTTCGATCCGAATGCAATTCTCAACCCAGGGGTATTGGTCGATCCCTGACTATCCCGGCATCGCAGAGCCAAATCAGCATGAGCGATACATCAGGTGCGCTCGCGGCGGACCGAGAATTCTTCAAAGCGCTGACCGATGGCAACCGCGATGGACTCAACCGGCTGCTCGCCGACGATTTCATCCTGATCGATGTGATGAGAGGACAGGAAGGTACCGAAAACGGCGATTGTGGAGCTGGTTGGATCGGGCCAGCTCAAGTTCGAGTCAATTACCCCTGTTGATGAGCATGTGCGCCGCTACGGGTCAACCGCGATTGTTATCGGGCGGACCGAGATGCGGGTGCGGTTCGAGGAGACTGCCGTCACCGTCAAAAGCCGCTACACGCACGTCTACGTCGAAGCTCAAGACCACTGGATGATGGTCTCAGCACAGGGTACCCAAGTATCCGAAGGCTAGAACCTCGGCGCCAGGACACCGCTAATCTTCGATTCCAAGCTGCTTGCGCGCGGCCTCGCTCATTCGATGCGGCGTCCACGGCGGTTCCCAGACGATTTCCACATTGGCGCGCTCGCAGTCGGGCAGCCCCAGCAGCTTGTCCTCAACCTCGGTCGCGATCATTGAGCCCATGGTACATCCGGGCGCGGTTAACGTCATCTGCACGTTGACCGTGGCGTGCTCAACCGCAACACCATAGACCAAGCCCAAATCGACGATATTAACTGGAATCTCAGGGTCGTAGCATTCCCTGAGAACTTCGTAAATCTCTTCTTCCGTTAGCATAGAGGTATAGGCGTTAAACTATATCTTAGCGGAGTCGGTATTCCATCTCGATGGGCAAAGACAGGGCAGCAGAAAAATGCGCTGGCTTAGATGGTGCTTGGCAAACCTCAGTTATTGAGGTTGACTGATCAGAGGGGACATCAATCTGAGTTTAGTTCGCTCCCGCGGAGGCCCTTTATGCCTGATAAGGAAGAGCTTTACGACGAAGCTATCGATCTGTACGCCGACCAGAAATATGACGACGCGATCGCGCTTTACACGCAGGCGCTGGAAGTCGATCCGAAATTCACCGACGCGGTTCATGGACTATCGATGTGCTATCAGGCTAAAGGCGACCTTGATGCAGCAATTAAGTTAACCAAGCGTTATATTGAGCAGGAACCAGAGGATATTCTCGCCTTCACCAATCTCAGCATGTTTTACCAGAAAAAAGGCATGATAAAAGAAGCTGAGGCCGCAGGTGCTGAGGCGCGACGCCTCGATTGGAAGCGCCAGCTCAAAGAAGCCAAGACGCAAAAGTAATCCCCTCGGCTGAAAGACTGGAGGTTTGGCCCAGGCTACTTAATGAGCGGGCACCATCGGCATCCGCGTCTGTACCAGCTTGATGTAACGGTGCAGGTGCCGCCGAAAGAGCTGAATGCTGGGCGGGAAGGCATAATGATTGCTCGTTGTGCGGGGATTTTGATCCCGCTGTTTTCGATCCGCTCGTCCGAGGATTTCGGACGCGGCGAATTCGGCGGACTGCTTCCAATGGGGCAGATGGCACTCGCGATGGGCCATCGGTTACTTCAGCTCTTGCCGATTGACGAAGTGGCACCCGGCGAAACCAGTCCGTACAGCGCACTCAGTGTATTCGCCCTTGACCCGATCTATCTTTCGCTCAGCCTGCTGCCGGGCATCGCCCAGGCTGATTGTGATGCGGCGCGGGCGGCGTTGCGTAACGACAATCCAGTCGATCAACTAAAGCTGAGAGCGCTCAAAGGCGAACTGCTGCTCGGGTCTTATCAATATTTCAAATCTGGCGCTGATCGGGCATTGCGTGACCGATACGCGGAGTTTGTCGAGCTGGAGCGTGGTTGGCTCGACGATTACGCGCTTTTCCGGGCGCTTAAAGAAAAGTTCCACGGAGCTGGATGGGAGGATTGGCCGCCGCCTCTAAGGAACCACCGATCAAAAGCCCTGAGAGAGGCTTCCCGCTTGCTGGCCGATCGCATCACGATGCTTAAGTACGTGCAATTCCTTGCGCATCAGCAATGGCAGGGAATGCGCGATCACCTGCGGCGTTGGGGAGTCCTCCTTGGCGGCGATCTTGCCTTCTCGCCCGGCCGCGAAAGCGTGGAAGTGTGGGCGCATCGCGAACTGTTCGACCTCACCCGTGCGGTCGGCGCGCCGCCTGATGCCTTTTCGCCCGTCGGCCAGCGTTGGGGCCTGCCAATGCCCGATTGGGAGCGGATGCGCGCCTGCAATTTCGATTTCATGCGGATGCGCGTCCGCCATGGCCGTGAACTTTACGATGTGTTGCGCATCGACCACGTAGTCGGGCTCTATCGCACTTACGGCTATTGGCTTGGTGACGAAGTTGGCGGCGAGTTTGAGCCGGCGACAGAAACAGCGCAACGTGCCCAAGGCGAAGAAATTATGCGAATCGTGCTTGAGGAGGCTGGTCCAATGCAAATTGTGGCCGAAGACCTTGGCGTGATTCCGCAGTTCGTGCGAGACACCCTGGCTGCACTCGCAATCCCAGGTTACAAGGTGATGCGCTGGGAAAAACACCAGTCCTCTGACGCAAGCGCTGACGTGCGTTTCGTTAATCCGGCGGATTACCCCTTGGTGTCATTGGCGACGACCGGCACGCACGACACCGATACACTGGTCGAATGGTGGGCGACGATCAGCGAGGCCGAGCGGAGGCGGTTGATGGAAGCCCTGAGCTTCGCCACTCACGCGGACTGCACCGGTCCCGCGCTCGACGAGCCCGCGCTCGATGCCATTCTGGAGTGGGTGTACGCATCGCCGGCGCGCCTGGTCGTGACGCCGATCCAGGATCTTTTTGGTTGCGATGCCCGAATCAATCTCCCCGGAACCATCAGCGATGCGAATTGGAGCTGGCGGTTGCCGTTCGAGGTCGAAACGAGCATGAACGATCCCCGTAGGTGCGAGCGCGCAGCGAGAATTCGCGCTATCTGCGAAAAGACCGGCCGATTCAGCCCGCAGCACTTCTGACGGTTTTCAGAACTCGGCTACTGCGCGACGCGCTAGCGGCCGCGGGTGCGAAGTTCGCGTTCGGCCAGCTCCAGGTCGGCATCGACCATTATTCCGACCAGTTGAGAGAAGTTGACTTTTGGTTGCCAACCGAGAATTCGGCGCGCCTTGCTCGCATCGCCCTTCAGCAGGTCGACTTCGGCTGGCCTCAAGTAACGCTCGTCAGCCTCGACGTAGTTGCGCCAGTCGAGTGATACATGTTCGAACGCGAGTTCGAGAAACTCCTGCACCGAATGATGCTCGCCGGTGGCGATGACATAGTCGTCGGCCTGCGGCTGCTGCATCATCAGCCACATCGCCTCGACGTAATCGCCGGCGAAGCCCCAGTCGCGATGGGCCTCCCGGTTGCCGAGCAAGAGCTTGTTCTGTAATCCGACCTTGATGCGCGTGGCGCTGCGCGTGATTTTGCGTGTCACGAAATTCTCGCCGCGCCGCGGCGACTCGTGATTGAAGAGAATCCCGTTGGTGGCGAAGAGGCCATATGCTTCGCGGTAGTTGACGGTCTGCCAGTGCGCATAGCATTTGGCACAGGCGTAAGGGCTGCGGGGATGGAACGGCGTGGTTTCGCGCTGTGGGATTTCCGCCGCCTGGCCAAACATCTCCGACGATCCAGCCTGGTAATAACGCACCGAACGCTTGTGCCGCACGTTATGGTCACGAATCGCCTCCAGCAGCCGCAGGGCCCCGAGGCCAACCACATCGGCGGTATATTCCGGCTGATCGAAGGAGATGCGCACGTGCGACTGCGCCGCCAGGTTGTAGACCTCATCGGGACGTACCTGTTCGATAATGCGGCGCAGTCCAGTGGCGTCGCCCAGATCGCCATAATGTAGTTGCAGACCGGGATCGCCGCTTCGATATCCGTGCCGCAGGTGGTCAATGCGGCCCGTAGCGAAGCTTGAGCTCCGCCGCACGATACCGTGAACAACGTAGCCCTTATTCAGCAGAAATTCGGCGAGATAAGAGCCGTCCTGGCCCGTGACGCCGGTTAGCAATGCTGTTTTAGCCATTCTACTAGCCGCCTACCGCCCAATGTTGAGCAAATAATAGCGGCTGGCGCTAGCCCAGCAAAATGGGCTCAACTGGCTGGGCGGCGCAGGATGACCGGGTCAATTTTGCGTGCGATGAGTTTGCCGTCCCCTAACCGGCCGGTCATTCTACCGTTCTCGACCACCACCTTGCCACGCAGAAGCGTCATCACCGGCCATCCGGATGCTTCCCATCCTTCCCAGGGACTGTAATCGCTGACGTGAAAGTCCTCGCGCGTCAGTTTTTTCTGAAACGATGGATCAATCAGGCACAGGTCGGCATCGCTGCCAGGTGCGATCACGCCTTTGCGCGGATATAACCCAAGAATACGAGCGGCATTAGTCGAAGTTATGTCTGCGAAGCGTTGTAATGACATTCCTCGCTTGACCACCCCTTCGGTATAAACGATGCCCAGCCGCGCCTCCGCCCCCAGATTGCCGCCGGTAACGTCGTCAATATTGCGGCCTCGGAGTTTGACTTCCAGTGAAGTTGGATATTCATCAGTGGCGGTAGTGGATAACCCCTCGCGAACCAGACCTTCCCAGAGCGCGTTATTGTCATCGGGATATTTGAGCGAAGGATAGGTGTGATAGCAGAAGCCACGAGGCTTACGATAGTCTTCGGCGTTGAAGCAAGCGTAATGGTGCAGGGTTTCGGCGTAAATCGGCAAATTATGGCCACGGGCTTCAACCACCGACTCCACCCCTTCCCGCGCTGAGGTATGAACAAAATAAGCCGCGGCACCGGTAGCGGCGGCGAGCTGGATCGTGCGGGTAAACGCCAGCTTTTCCGACAGCTTGCTGTGAATCAGGTGGAGATTTGCACCGTCGAGCAGGTCCTGTTCCTTGAACCGCTCGTAGTTGAACTGAACGATGTCGTCATCTTCGGCGTGCACGACCATAATGCCCCCATGGCGCGCCGCTTGTTCCATCGCCAAGCCGATTCGTCCGAAATCCAGCTTGAACGGCAGCCGCTTCGGATGCGGCGGCAGCACCTCATTGGTGAAGACCTTAAAACTGGGAAAACCCTGCTGGATAGCCTCGGGCATCTGGTCGAAAATATGGTTCGGGAGTGGCCCGCCGAGCGCAATATGAAAGCTGTAGTCCACGTAGGATTTGTCCTTCCATCGCTCTAACCTGCGGCTCAAAGCCGACGGAATATCGGTCGCGGGATGCACGAAGACGAAATCCAGATGCGTGGTGACCCCGCCGAACGCCATCCCGTAGGTATCCTCTTCGGGCCCCAGGGTGAATAGTCGCCCAGCCGGATGCATCCCGATCAGACTTGCCAGATGCGCATGGGGTTCGATACCACCCGGTACTACGATCTTCCCCGAGGCATCGATTATGCGCCCCGCCTCGGCAGCCGGGTCATTAACGCCTACGGAAACGATCTGCTCGCCATTGATTCCGATGCTCCAATTGGAGGTGCCCTGAGGAGTGACTACCTCGCCTCCCCGGATCAAGATATCGAGCATGGGGTACTCCTTCGGATTGTTCAGGTGTGGGCGATCGCTTTAGCCCGGTCAAAGTCTGAGTCGAACTCCGCAGATAGCGAGTGGCTCGCGCTAAGCTTTACCTTCAATCCGGCCGGCCGGCTAGGAAGGAGAGGACGATGAGGGCGGGTCGGCAGTCTTACGGCCAGTAATCGCGTGCAGCTGAGCGCGCCCGAGCGGCGGCCGCCCTTTGGTAGCTTTGCGGCCCGGCATAACGTTAGGCCGCGGCGGCCGACGCCATTGATGGCGCGGGGTTCGTACGCCGCGATGCCGCTGGCCAAACCATTCAAGAGCGGCGATAACCCCGGCGATCGGAACGCCAAAGCCGGCCAAACACCAGACCGTATCGGTCACTCCAAAGAAAGTAACCGCCAGCACTCCAGTAGGAATGCCAGCCATAAAGGCGAGCACCCACCAAAGCACAACGAATCGCCGGGAGCCTTCGTCGCCAGCCATTCGCGCCTCCAAAATCAGGACATTACCTCGCAGGGGTTATAATGTTCCTTTACACCAAGATTGACCGCGAGAAAACTGCTGAGCGTCTGCCTTCACCAAATACTCAATTTTGCGGGGCTCATGGCGTTTTGCCGCGATGCTTAAACCGGCTCGGCGTCGAGCAGGATAAAGGCGATTCGGCAATTCTCACTGCTGCGGTTGGACCACGAATGATTGGTTCCGCGCTGAATCAGGACATCACCCGCGCGCATCAAGGTTTCGCCTTCGTCAAGCATCGCCCAGACCTCACCCTCCAGTACGAGGGCATAATCGACCGTGCTGGTCTTGTGGAACATCGCATGGCGTGGATTTCCTCGGTCCACGACATGAGCGCCACCGACCTCCGCCATCATCTTGCGAACGTCGACCCCTTCAAACACCTTGTCGGGCGGGAAATCGACAATGCGAAAAACCGAGCCGTGGCTGGGCGGTTCGATCCCCAACCGCCGGCCCCTGGGCGAGGCGTCCTCGCTGCCGCGGTTTGACGCGGGGCAACTGTCGGTAACCCACAGCACGGTGTTCACCAAATCGGGAACGCCCGGCGGGCTGGCTGAGTTGGGCGCTGGTCCATCGCTCAGAATGATTGATTTTCCGGCTTGATTGTGGCCGGTTACGATACGTCGAATGGGCTTCGCCATGATCGGTCTCCGTTGGAGTAACGAGCGCAAACGCCTTCGATATTGACCCGTTCTCCTAACGCGGGCAAACGATTGCTTGCAGCAGCGACAAGTGCCGAGGTCAGCAATGACGAGCACTAAAGAGGCGCTTCAGCCGGGTGCGGTTTCCAGGGCTCGACGGAAGTTGCGCAAATCGGCCGACCGTCCAGCCGCTATCAGCAAGTCTCCATGTCTGAGCGGCTGATCGGGCGCAATCGTGGTGAAGCCGGATTCCGGGTCGGCAGCTCCCTGCACCGCCAGAACGCTCACGCCGAAGCGTGCACGCGGATCGAGTTGGCGCAAGGTCTTGCCGTTTGCGGTTTCAGGCACACTTAGTTGTGCAACGCGATAGCCGGCGGCCCAGAAAATGTTCGGTTCACGTGTGCCAGTGACGGCCAGCGACACCGCCACGCGATTGAGCGCCTGCACAACATTTCGGCGAGTCACCAGGCCCACGAACTTTCCATGGCTGAAGCCCAGGTGCTCGACCACCGGCAACTCTTCCAGCGCCTCGTACTCCATCAACTGCGTGGCCTGATCCAGGCTCGATTCGGCCGATAGCACCGGCGGATTCTGGCGGCTCAAATCGTATGCATTGACCAGCGGTCCCAGTTCTACACCGCCCGCCATCATCGAAAGCAGATCGCGCATCACGATTAACCCGGCCAGACATCCGTCATCATCGAGCACAGGCAGAGTCGACTGTGAAGTATCGCCAGCAATGGCTAAAACCTGATTGGCCGGCGCGTTAGCGCGCACCGTCTGGACTTCCCTGGTGATCACTGATGATATCGGTAATTGCGCAAGGATCCGGCGATCACGGCCGATCTCGAGCGACTTTCCCTCGCGCGCCAGGCTGTAAGTATCGATCGATTCGCGCTCGATGCCATGGGCGACAATCAACGCTGTAACCGTCGAAATTATTGCCGGCAGCGCCAGCACCGGATCCAGCCGCGTCATCTCGAACAGCAACAATATGGCCGTGAGCGGGGCATGGGTGACGCCAGCCAGGAACGCCCCAAGCCCAACCAAGGCATATGAGCCACGCGGCCCGGTGAGACCTGGCAGGATGAAATTGCACGACTGCCGGAACGCCCCGCCCGCCATGGTGCCGATGAAAAAAGTTGGTCCAAAGATCCCGCCGGGCGCACCGCATCCCAGCGACACCGCGCTGGCAAAAAACTTCGCGGCGGCCAACGAACTCAGCATCACCGCACCAAGCTTTCCGGCGAACGCCAGATCGATGACTGGATAACCGTCCGATAAATTACCCGGCAGCGCAATCGCGATCACTCCGACTATTCCAAGCCCTGCCTCAAGCTTGATCCACTTATGCACCTGGAGGCGGCGGAAAAATGCAGATGTGGCGTGAAAAAACCGGATGTATCCGGCCGCCAGCGCGCCCAATAACGCGCCCATCAGTGCATACGTGATCATCTCCCAGTAGCTTTTGATTACGAACGGCGCTGGACGGAACAAGGCAATATCACCGAACAGCCCGCGTGAAGTGACCACGGCGCTGAAGGTACTGATCAGCACGAGAATCAGATTGGCCAATTCGGTTTCGCCCAGCAGCACGATTTCGAGAGCGAACATCATGCCGCCCATCGGGGCGTTAAAGGTGGTCGCGATGCCGGCGCCGGCGCCGGCCGCTACCAGTACTTTGCTGCGGATAGCTGATAAACGCCGGGCTTGCGCGATGGTCGAACCGATCGCACCGCCAATTTGCGCAATCGGCCCCTCGCGCCCAACCGACGCCCCGCACCCGAGCGACAGGGCGGCACCCATCGCTTTGACGAATATCCATGCCCGGTGGATGCGCGCATTGCCGAGATTCACCATCTCGAGGAAATTGGGGAAACCGTAACCGAGCACGTCGCCGGGAAAAAAGTAATCAAGCAGGACGATCGCTGCCCCACCCGACAGCAGCACGATCGGAAGTAGCAGGCGGCTTAGCCCGCTCCCAATCCCCAGCGCGCTCGATTCCAGCGTCAGGAAAATCAGCCGGCAGAGGTCAATCAGTTCGCGAAAGCCGACATTGCCAAGAGCGGCCAGCACACCGGCCATCACCGCCAACAGCACCAATTCGAGATATTCGGCCTGGTCGGTCCGCAGTGAAAGCGCCTGCTCGCGGACCATCCGTCCGGCTTTGGCGGCAGCCGCGGCGGGACCCGGTGTTGAGTTCACAGATTCAGAAACCGATGCACCACGCCCAGGAATTCGCCGAGCCGGTCATGATGGACCCAGTGGCCGGCATTTGCGAGCGTAGCAAGTTCCGCGGTTCGAAACGCATCCAACCGCCCATCACGCTCCCAATCGCCCGCCCACGATGCGTCACCGCGCACCAGCAGCACTGGGCATCGAATCCGCGACCAGATCTCCATCGCGTCCTTTAGATTGAACAGGTAAGGCGAAGTCGCCCGGCTGTAGTTGTCGTATTTCCAGGAATAAGTGCCGTTTTCGTTGCGCCGCACGCCGTAAATCGTTAGATGACGCTGGAGTTGAGGCGTCAGATGGGGGTTGGCCTCGTGCATGCGCGCCATCGCTGCCTCCAGCGACGGGTATTCGCGCGGCCTGCGCTGCGCCAACGCCAGCATGTCGATCACCCAATGCTGCATCCGCTCATGTGCGGGAGTTTCGCGGATCATCGCCCCCGGCGGCCCGAGCCCTTCGATCGCAACGACCGCCCGCACCGCCTCGGGAAAAACCCCGGCGCGCTGCAGCACCGCCCCTGCACCTAGCGAATGGCCGACCAAAACGACCGGAGCATGCGGTTCCAGCGCATTCATCAATTGGCCCAGGTCGAGCACGTGGTCAGTGATAGAGTAGCTGCCGCCAATCGACCAATCGGAATCACCGTGGCCGCGCAAGTCAGGCGCCACCACATGGAAGTGCTCACGCAAGTCCAGGGCGACGAAGTCCCAGCTACGGCAATGGTCACGGCCGCCATGAAGCAGGATCGCCAGCGGTTTGTCGGGATTGCCCCAATCGACATAGTGCAGCTTCAGGCGCTGCGAATAATAGAAGTGCGAAGTGGGTCCGATTATATCCGCCATCTGCAACGCCTCCACTTGGCCGGTAATTCAACGGCGCTTTTTATCTTACCGCCGAAACGGCGGCTTGTTCGAGGCTGCGGGCTCGCCCTTGAGGAAGACAGGGAACGGAGAGTTCTGGCAAGCTCGTTGAATGATGATCGCTACAGAGTCGCGTGAACCTCGTCGAGAGCGGTGCGCAGCTTCCGGACGATATAATCAATCTCCGGCGGGCCAATCACGAATGGCGGCGTTACCATCACACCATCGCCGCCCTCCTTGCCGGCCATTCCGCTGGTCGGATAAACGAAGAGTCCATGCTTCAAAGCCGTGCCAATCACCCGATTGGTAATGCGCAAGTCTGGCGCAAAGGGGACTTTCATGGCTTTGTCACGCACAATTTCGATACCCCAGAAAAGCCCGGTGCCGCGGATGTCGCCGATGATCGGGTGACCGGACAACTGCTCTTTCAACTGTGCTCCGAGCCGTGCGCCAAGCTCGGCCGCGCGTTCAACCAGATGCTCGCGCTCCATGATTTCGAGCACCCTATCAGCCATTGCGCAGGCCAGCGGATGAGCGCTGTAGGTATAGAACATGAAATCGGCGCCAGCCTGCTCGCATTCTTCGACCAGTTTTTCATCGACCGCGATCATGCCCATCGGCAGATATCCGCCAGTAAGCCCCTTGCCGCCGATCAGCACGTCGGGCTTTAAATTCCAATGTTCGACTGCAAAACGTTTGCCGGTGCGGCCGAAGCCGGTCATGACTTCGTCCGCAATCAGCAGGATTTCATAGCGCCGGCAAATCTCCGCGAGCCTGGGCCAATACTCTCTGACCGGCGGAACTGCGCCGCCGGTCGCTCCCATCATCGGTTCGGCAATAAACGCGGCGATTGAATCGGCGCCGTGCTTGACAATTTCTTGTTCAAGTGCGGTCGCGCAATCGATATCGCATCCCGGATAGGTCTTGCCCCACGGGCATCGATAGCAGAATGGCGGCCCGATATGCGGCCATTGCAGCAGCACATGTTCATAATCGGCGCGTCGCCCGAGGTTGCCGCCCACCGAAAGCGCGGCGAGGGTGTTGCCGTGATAAGAAAACCAGCGCGAGATAATCTTATGTTTTTGCGGCCGCCCCTTTGCCTTTTGATACATGATGGCGAACTTCAAGGCCGCCTCTACCGCCTCGGAACCACCGCTGGTGAAAAAGAATCGATTTAGTCCGGCCGGCATCCAGCGGGCGAGCCGCGCAGTCAGGCGTTCACGTGCGGCTGATGACCAGACCGGCACGATATAATTAAGCCGGGCCACTTCTTCAGCCGCGACCTGGGCCAACTCCTCGCGTCCCTGTCCGATGTTGACCACCACGGCGCCCGCGCCTGCGTCAAGAATCCTCCGGCCATCGTTGGTGTAAAGCCATGGACCCTCGGCTCGCTCGATCGTGAGCGGTTCATGCGGAGCCCTCATAAACATGGTTGATTCTGCCATTGCGATCACCGAATCGCGCCGTCGGCGCGCCAACGTGCGACGTCCTGCGGGCTATACCCCAAGTCCGCCAGGATCGCGTCTGTATGCTGGCCCAGTGTTGGCGCAAGCGACCGGATCGAGCCCGGCGTCTCAGACAACTTGACCGAAACTCCGACCTGCTTCACGGTTTCCCCGGAGCCGGTTTCAACTTCCACAATCATATTGCGGGCGCGGACCTGCGGATCACTTTCGAGTTCATCCAGCGTCAGCATCCGGCCCACACAGATATCCGCACGGGTCAGGATATCCCACCACTCGTCGCGGGTCCTGGTTTTGAAAGTACGGGCAAAATGCTCGAACATCTCCGGCCATTTGTCGCGCTCATATTGGCCGCCAATATACTGCTCACAATCCAATGCGCGGCATAGGTTGGCATAGAACCACGGCTCCATCGACGCGATCGTGATGATTTTCCCGTCGCTGGTTTCATACATGTTATAGAATGGGGCACCGCCGTCACCGGGCTGCGTACCACGCTCCGGCACTTTGCGGTTGCTGAAATAGGTGCTCAGCGCCTGCGCCAACAGCAACATCACGCCGTCGAGCATCGCGATATCGACATACTGGCCGCGGCCGGTCTGATTGCGCGCGACCAGTGCGGCGAGCACGCCGATTGCGGCATGCATCCCGCCGCCCGCGTAATCGGCGAGCAGGTTGAGCGGAATCGCCGGCAGCTGGCCTTTGCGGCCAATCAGGCCGAGCGCGCCTGCCTGAGCGATGTAGTTCAGGTCGTGGCCGACCAGGTCGCGGTAAGGGCCGGTCTGCCCGAAACCGGTTACGGCACAATAAATCAACTTCGGGTTAAGTCCCGACAGCAGCTCGTAATCAATTCCCAGCCGCTTCGCCACACCGGGTCTAAACTCTTCGACTACCACATCCGCATCGCGCGCGAGCCGCAGAAAAATGTCTCGCCCCGGTTCGCTCTTAAGGTTAAGAGCAATCGAGCGCTTATTGCGGGCTACGGCGTTGGTCGGCGCATAGCTGGGGCGCGGCGCCTTCACCTGACCGGTGCCGGCCTGCGCTGCTCGCCGACCAGTCGGCTCGCCAGGCTCTTCGACCCTGATAATATCGGCGCCAAGGTCGCCCAGGATCATCGTGCAATGAGGCCCCGGCGCGAGCTTGGTCAGATCCAGGATCTTTATTCCATTGAGGGGCGCTGATGCGGCCATCGTTTCCTCCGTAGTTTAACTTTTTAGTTCTCGCGGCCAGCTTTCAGCCTTAGTCTCACAAACTCTGATACGCGGGAAAATCCTTCATATCGCGGCGCGGCTGTGCGCTAATCGTTGACCGCTCTACAGCGCGGAGGCGCGCACTCGCGCCAGTAATCCGGCCAGTGTGCGCAGACCGGTGAGCATGTGAGCGCCATACCAATGAAGGTCGCGTCCACTAATGAGTACCGCACGCCGGCTCAGCGGCGGCGGCAGTAGCGGCTTTAGCTCCTCGACGTCTTTCACGCGAAATTCGTAGGGCTCGTCCGGCAGCAGCACAAAATCCGGCCGCAAGGCAATCGCTTCGTCAATTGTCATACGTGGGTAACGTTCGCCGGCGGAAGCAAAAATGTTGTTGAAGCCCAGCATCCGCAGTACGTCGTGGGCGTAAGTGTCCGCGTTGAAGCTCATCCAGGGATTCTTCCAAATCGGACAAAAGGCGCGAAAGCGCAGCTTCGCCCATGCCCCGAGTTCCGTCTCGATTGCGCTTACCTCGCGGACGATCCCGCGCGCCATCGCGTTCGCCTGCGGTTCGCAGTCCAGTACGGTGCCAAGTCTCATTATCGATTCAACGGCAGAGCCGATCTTGCGCGGGTAGGTGGTGAATACTGCGATGCCGAGGCTGCGCAAATGCTCGATGTCCTCACGCCGATTCTCTTCTGCATTCGCAATGACCAGGTCAGGCGCAAGTTCGGCAATCGTATTGAGATTCGGGTTCTTGGTGCCGCCAATCCTGGCAACCGCAGCAGTCTCAAGCGGCGCAACGCAGAAGCGCGTAACGCCAACGATTCGTTCATTCAAGCCAAAGGCAAACAAGGTCTCGGTCCAGCTTGGCACGAGAGAAACCACTCGCTCAGGCTTACGCTCCAACTCAACTTTGAAACCGAGTTCGTCAGCAACCTGCAGCCACGCCATAATTCCGCAATTATACAGGTCCGGGCGGATAACCAGCAGAGGCTTTGAAGCCGATTGGACGATCCGTTTCGCTTGTCAAATCTCTGCAGGCGCGTCTAAGCTCTGCCAAACATTCGACAGCCTTTACTGTATCGTCGATGAATTTGCGGGAGCGCCAGCTATGGAAGATGGAGTAGTCGGGATCAAAGTACAACCACTTACCGCGGAAGCTTTTCGCCCATACGGCCATATGCTCGAAAACAAACAGCCGCTGTTTCCGGAAGTTGAACCGGGCGAAGGACGAGTCGCGCTCGAACTGCTGAGACTCAAGCGGCCAGTTAATCCGCGCCGGATCAGCATGATGGCGACACATTTCTCCTATAATCAAACCTTCATTCCGCTGCGCGGCACGATGGCGTTGGTAGTCGCGCCGGCGCCGCGCAACCGCGGTGACGGCCACGAGAAATACGAGATTGACTACGATCGGTTGGCAGCATTTTTCGTCGAGCCCGGACAGGCCGCGTTCATCGAAAAAGGCGTCTGGCATTACGCCGTAGCGCTGGGCCACGAGTGCGAGTTTGTTAATATTACCCGCAAGAATCCCGGCGAAGGCACAAGCCGCGTCGATGACGAACTGCGGATGGACGCGATTCCTTCAATGCGGCCCTACGTCGAGGTGCTGGACTTCCGCCAGCGTGACCGCCGCGTGATAGAGCTCGACGTTTAAGCTCGTTCAACCGCACCCTCGCTCGCGTCGCCGCCCTCACCTAATTTCGGTAATAATATACTTGACTGGACTGATAGGTGGATGCTTATAATTGTGTCATGGCGATTTTGCACATTGGCCACATAAAAGCGGCTCTTCAGAAACGCTTCGAAGGGCAGATTGACCTAAGCGATCTTGGATCCCCGAAACCAGAAGATCGGGAGAATTTTTTCCTAACGCGGAGCTTGGCTGCATTTCTGGTCGCTGAACTAGCTGAGGTCGATGACAAGATCGCGGCGAAGGCCGTCGTTGATGGATTCAAAGACAATGGCATCGATGCGTTCTATTTCGATGCCACTGACCGCGTCTGCTATCTCGTTCAATCAAAATGGATCCATAACGGGAAGGGGAGCATTGGAGTCGGCGAGGTCCATAAATTCCTTCAGGGAGTAACGGATCTGCTAGAAGCCAAGCTCGACCACTTTGATAAACTTAAGCAAAAAAAACCGGAAATCGATGCTGCGCTGACGGATTCATCAGCAACATTCGTACTGATTATCGGTTATACAGGCGAACAGGCAATGTCGTCGGAGGCGTTGCGCCCCATAGAAGAGTTTTTGGAGGAACAAAATGACCCAACAGAACTGATCAGTTTCAAACAGTTTCGCCAAGCTGATCTCCATTCGGTAGTGGCACGTCAGGCAATTGGAGAGTCAGTTAAACTAACCGTACTTTTGCACGAATGGGGTAAAGTCACCGAACCATATTCGGCGTACTACGGCATGGTGGATTTGCAAGATATCGAAACGTGGAGAGCGTTTGGGCAGGCTCTCTATGCCCGTAATCTTCGCGGTTTCAAGGGCAGCACGGATGTTAATGAAGGAATTGTAAAAACGGCCCGATTCGCACCTGAGAACTTTTGGTATTTTAAACGGCATTACGATTCTGTGCGATAAATTGTCGAAACAGCCATTGGGTGGGTCAAGTCGCGAGAGCGGCGTATTCGAGTGCGAAGGGGCGAGCGTCGTTAATGGCGCTCAGACAGTTGGCAGCATTCTATCGGCAATTGACGGCGGACCAAATGGTTTTCACCGGGCGCGTGTGGCGATACGAATTATCGATCTCGAAAAGTGTCCGCCGACTTTTGCTGGAGAACTAACAAGAGCGGCTAACACGCAGAATCGGATTGAGAAAAAAGACTTTGCCGCGCAGGATCCAGAACAAGACCGTCTAAAGACAGAATTGCTTCTGGAGCGCGAAAAGAACTACGCATATAAAACTGGAGATCGCCCGCCGTTACCTGAAGAAGGCTGCACATTTGATGATGCCGTCGTTGCACTCGCCTGCGCTCACGAGGATCCCAGTTTATGCGTACAGGCTAAACGTGAAGTCGGTTTACTGTACGAAGATATTACACAAGCTCCATACAAGAGACTTTTCAATGCTTCTGTCTCGGCTCTGAAACTGTGGCGATCTGTTGAGGTAATCGCACGGTTGGTGAAATGTTAAGAGAGCAAGCTAACCTTGAGGGAAAAGACCGGCTAATAGCTGTGCATGGCAACAGATTTATCCTTCATCTAGTTTTTCGAGCGTTGGATAAATATGACAGAATACCTCAGGCTGAGTTCGACAAAATGAAAGAAGGGATCCCGCAGATCGCACTAGAAATGCTAGCAAAGGCTACCGGAGAAAAGGAAAAACAAGCGAAAGGATCCTATCCTGCTAATGTGTTCAAGAACGCCAGTAAATGTAAGGGACTCGCAGAGGCAATCCTCCCGGCGAAAGCGGGCGAGTTATCAGCCTAAACGCTGTCCATTCTGGGCGCGACTTCCGCGCGTGCTCCGTTCCCACGCCAGACCGGATAGTCTGGAAATCAATAACAGCTACTAAACCATGCTAAATCGAGTGGAATGAACTTATTAACCGCCTTGGCGAGCTGTGCTCCATGCATTGGTGATGCAGCATAAACTTTTCCGCCGAGACTTCGGACATAGTCTACTGCACCAGTGAAGTCTCCATCCGCTGAGAGAAGGTAGGCGGCATCAAAGTCTTTGCGCGTGGCCATCACAACCATATCCACCGCCAGTTGAACATCCACGGCCTTTTCGTGCCAAACCAAAGTTTTTGCGTGTTTTTTTGCGATAGAGATCAAACCTTGGAACGTTTGATGATCAATCTTTACTAGTGAGGCCATATAAGTAAGCCAGGATCTCTCTGGCGGCTTCATTTTCAACAAGACGGGGTCCCACGCGGCCAAAATGAACGCTGATCCGACGGTCTGTTTTTAAGAGAAAATCTTCCAGCTTTCGCTGATCGGCGTAATTGGGCGAAGTTACGCTGAGCCGACCAACATAATAACGGGTTCCGACCCATTCTCGCGGACCCAAAAGTTTTGTGCTCACCTTTGCGAAGTCTAGCGCAAACTTCCTCTGGACTCCGGCCTCTTCTAAACCGTGGAACCAATTATTTCCGTCTACGAACACGACTGCCCGATCCGCCATAGGCTCTCCAACATCGGCAAATGGGCAATAAAAAGCCCGGCGTGTGGCTCATCACCAGACCCCGGGCGGGTTAGGGCGGCATCCCGTAGGACATCGCGTTTTCATAATCTAAGACTTTACCCGCCTTAGTCAAGAGCTACGGATGTCGCTCGATTTGCCCGTTCATCCAATAGTATGGACCAGCAACCTGCCATGTCAAGATATGTATACGGATGCACCATGCAATCTATACGAAATGGCCATAGACCTATTCGCCACATCGCATAAACCACACATGGTTGCTAGGTATTGTGGTGTTAGGGCCTACTATACGGAGAGCCTTGATTTCTCTACGCACAAATGCGAGCATTTGTACAGATTTGACGGAGCCCGGTTTTATGGCAAACAGATTGTCTATGCCAATGTCTTCATGGTCCACATTGAAGCAGATCATCCGGGCTTACGGAGAAGTGCAGGACATCGACAAACCGACTGTCGATAAAGTTGCTGAGATAGCTGGACTGCAACGGCCTGTCGTAAGTTCCAACAATAACTTCCTTCGTGAAGTTGGGATCGTTCAGGAAAATGAAAATAAGTTGACCCCGCTAGGATTGCGGTTGGCGTCCGGGTTCGCAATGGACAATGCGGCACTCACGAGCGAAGCGCTTCAGGAAATCATACGTGCAAACACAGCGCTTAATGGTTTCCTAGGGATGGTTCGAGCACGCGGGCCGATGAAGCTCGACCTATTGAAAGGGGAGATCGCCATAGCGGGCGGCATCAAACAGACCGGACCGACGAAACCCATCGTTGACATGCTCGTAGAGGCGGGACTGATTGAGAGCAATGATGACACAGTCAGAGCAAACGGCCCGATATCACTTGCGCTGGCCGGATTCCCATTGGATCCGAACACACTTGGATCTCCTCGTCGATCAGAATCAGAACTCAATCGCCATACTGCACCAGAATCGGAGTCGAAATCGCCGCGTATCCCGTTGCCCCTAGGTCCAACACGTTTGGCCTGGATTCAGCTGCCTGATGACTGGCAACCAAAGGAACTTTCAAAGCTGATTAAGATTTTACAAATTGCGCTAGGAGATTCAGAAGAGAACTAAATACTCGCGCCGTCAGTGTCGTGAACACTGACGGCGCGAAATACCCGCCCCGTAAGCCGGGGAGAAAGGCAGGTGTCTAAGTGTCGATTCGCTTTATAACAGTCGGCGCGCTATAGCGCTAGCGCCCCTTCGGGGGCGCGACTTTCTTTCGCAATGCGCGTTGCCGTTGATATTCCGCTTCTTGTTTATCTATCTCCGCTTTTGGTACGGCAATAATTCGCCGAGCGAATTCGCGGAAACGGTCGAACGGCGAGAAATCTTCAGGCTTGGCGTGGTGCTCTTCAGGCTTCACGCTTTAAAGTTTACCACGCCCGCCCCGTCCCTGTCGCGGTTTTATAAGAGCGTCAATTGGGGCTCAGCCTTGCCAGTCAGTCTCTTGTAAGTCAGCCGCTTGCCCGTAACCGATGACAGCGTTTCGGCGAACCGTTGCCCATCCGTATCTTTGCGGTTGTTGAATCGGAAAGCCTGTTCGTCCACGTACCGGAAGAGATGGAAGGGTTCGACACTAACGTAGGTGCCTTTCAAGCCACGCTGAGCAGCGACCAGAAATTTTCGATCCCATTCACATGGACACGGCCTTCCGCGTACTTCTCAGCATGGTCGATGACATTGTGCATGTAGTCGCGGTCAATGTGCTTGTAACCTACCCAGGCATCCGTGAACATCTCGCTACCGGCCTCAACGTTCTCACGGATTTCTTTGTGCAAGCTTTCTGCTCGTACATTGCGGAGGACCTTGGCGCGGACCCGGCTGACGCCATCTTTGCCGTGCCGTTCGAGCAAGCCCATTACCGCGACTTTACCGGCCCCGCCCGTGCCCGTGATCTTTGCCTTTTTGTCTTTGTGCATGAAACGGGCGAGGCCACCGATAAAAGTTTCGTCAGCTTCAACTTCGCCGGTCATCTTGTCGATACTGCCGGCGTTCCACGCCAGGCGAATCCGATGAAGCATGAACCATGCAGTTTTCTGAGTAACGTCTATGTCGCGATGAATCTCGTAGGAGCTGATGCCATTTTTGCAGTTCGCAATCAGCCACATCGCCGTAAACCACTTATCCAGGCCGATTGGCGAATCCTCGAAGATGGTTCCAACCTTGAGCGAAAACTTGCGCAGAGCGTGCTTGGTGGCGCATCGCCATACGCGGCCACTTGGCAAGTAGACAACCTTGTCGGAATTGCATGTCGGGCAACGCACCACGCCGTCAGGCCAGCGCATGTCAATCATGGCGCGCTGGGAGTTATCGAAGTCGCTGAAGTAGCGGATTGCGTCTTGAAGAGTCGTGGGCGTCATGACCACAATCTAGCATTGGCCGCGTGGTCCAGTCAAGTATATTATTACCCTAATTTCTCTCGCAGAGGGGTAGACGGATGGCGGCAGCGGGCGAGGGACATGATTAGCGGGTTGCACGATTCGCCAGCCATGGGAATACTGCGATTGGCGCAACGGCCGCAGTATCCGCCGGATCAAGACCGACGCGGCGAGGAGCGCAATCCCGGCGATAATCAGAGTACGTTTCACCGAATGCCGCAGCTGGGCGCTTTCGCTGCTGCATTCTGGTCAGGCCGGTTGAAGCTCGACGCCGCTTCCGCCGGTTATGGGTGATTGCCACTGCTAAACCCGATTGGGCAGCGTAGAGGTCGGTCTAAACGGACCCGTAGAACAGCAGCCTCATCATTGCTCGTACTATTGATAGCTCGTCGACGCGCCGCGCGCCGTTATACCAATCCACGCTCAACCGTTGTAGCCTGCCGCTGAACCCGGCCAGACGAAAATAAAAGCGGTGATGAGCACCGTAGAAACGCCGCGCGGCGAAGGCGAGGCGCCGGAGTTTGCGTCCTAACAACCCGCGGTGAAGTTCTTCCCCGTACGCCTCAAGTGCCGAGCAGTCGCCGTCCAAATAACGTGCGAGCGCATCTGCCGCGAGCTTGCCGTGCTCGAATGCGCATGAAATTCCCTCTCCCATCAATGGGTCAACGCCGGCCGCATCGCCGGCGAGGATCGTGCGCCCGCGCACATAGCAATCCTGCGGGTCATACCAACGGATCGGAAATGCTCTGACCGCTAGCCTTTTATCTGAGTCCGAAAATGAATCAATCTCCGGGAATGCCGTACGTAACTGCCCCAGCAAATCGCCCTTCGAACTTCCTGGCGCCGCATGAGACGGATTTTGATCGTAAATTCCCATATTGAGGTGCGGTTGCCCATCGATCAGACACGGAAAGGACCAGCAATATCCATTGATACCGGCGGTGACGCAATTGAAATCGAACCGATAAAGGCGTCGGACGAATTCTTCAGCGCTACCGTGAAGGACTGGCACCTCCGCTATTAGCGCCCGCCCAATGTTGTGCTTGGTTCGCCCGAACAGCGAAGTCCGCACCCGGCTTCCACTGCCATCGGCGCCCACGAGCACCTGCGCATCGAGCAGTCCGCGCTCGGTCGCGATTCTGAGCCCCTCGCCCCGCTGCTCGACTCCCAGCACCCGATTCTTCTCGATGATCTCCAGTCCGGCTGCGCGCGCGTGACGAGCCAGCATCGCATCGAACTCGTTGCGCCGCACGACCGTGCAGAGAGGCTCGCACGATGGAGTTAAATCAATCGTGCCCCCCTCGGTCCGTGCGATGCCGCCAAATACCGTGACGAATGGAACTTCCAAAGATATTCCAAGCTCGCCCAAGGCCTCTATCGTGCGCGGAATCAGACCGCCGGCGCAGACTTTAGGACGCGGATGCTGCGCTCGTTCAAGCGCAACAATGCGACCCGCCAAGCGAGGCCGCATCTGCAGCAGGTGAAGTGCGGTTGCCAGTCCCGCCGGTCCCGAACCCGAGATTACAACGTCGTACTTGCCTACCAGGCTCATTTATCCGCTTTGCGTGTTATGGCGTTATAAACGAAGCCGAAGCGGACGGGGCAAAAGCCCAGCGTTGACTCTTGAAAACGCCGCGGGCAGAGGGACACCTGCCCTCTGCCCGCGGCGAAACGGCCGTGTGACCATTCGCAATCAACCTTGCGGATTGATCACCGTATACAAGGTTGCGCTGCCGCGCTGGACAAGCAGTAATGCCTGCGACTTGCTCTTCTGCGCGTCGCGGGCCAAGGTCGCGAATTCGTCGGCGCTGTTTATTCTCTTGTGGTTGATTTCGAGAATCTGATCACCCTGCTGCAGATTGGCATCGGCGGCAGGTGAATCCTGCTTGACACCAGTGACTACCACACCTTTGCTGTTATGCAGCCCCAGTTGCTGAGCGAGTTCCGGCGTCAGATCGCGCACCTGCAAACCCCAGCTCGCCCCTGCCTCACCGGGATTTTCGGCACTGGCAATCTGTTGCTCTTTCAAAACCGCAATGGTCGCGTCAAGCGTTACGTGCTTGCCGTTGCGGATTACCTCGATCGGAACCTGCTTACCAATCGGCGTCGCCGCGACCATTTCCGGCAGTTCATGCTCGTCATGGACGGTTTCACCGTTGAATTTGGCGATAATGTCGCCCCGTTCGATTCCGGCTTTGGCAGCGGGACCATCACTCTCAACCCCGGCTACCAACGCGCCGCTCGGCATTGACAGCCCGAACGATTTCGCGAGGTCGGGCGTAACTTCCTGGATCTCGACCCCAAGCCAGCCACGCACCACTTTGCCGTGCGCCTTCAATTGCTCCATGACGGACTTCGCCAAGTTGATTGGAATGGCGAAGCCGATGCCGTTGTTGGCGCCGGTGCTGCTGTAAATAGCGGTGTTGACGGCGATCACCTGGCCGCTGGTGTTGAAGAGCGGGCCACCGGAATTGCCCGGATTGATCGACGCGTCAGTCTGAATGAAGTCATCGTAGTTGCCGCCGAGCGCGCGCCCTTTGGCGCTGATAATCCCCGATGTCACAGAGAGATTGAAGCCGAAGGGACTGCCAATCGCCATCACCGGGTCGCCGACTTCGGCTTTGGTCGAATTTCCAAGCGCAGCGTAGGGCAAATGCTGATTGGTATCGATTTTTATCAAAGCCAAGTCAGTCTTTTGGTCCTTACCGACGACTTTGGCGGTGAATTCGCGCTTGTCGAGCAAAGTGACGTGGATTTCATCTGCATGTCCCACCACGTGGTCATTCGTCAGGATATAGCCGTCGGGCGATACGATAACTCCTGACCCGAGTCCATGTTCCTTGTAATTGCGCGGCGTCTGACCGAAGAAATGGCGAAATTGCTCGAACGGGTCGCCACCGAACGGATTTCCGGGGCCAAACGGGTTCCCGCCAGGACCTTGCGGTCCCATCCCCGGGCCCTGCCCCTCGTCATCACCGCTGCCGCTGTCGCCCGGAAAAGGAAAGCCGGACGACTTTACTTCCTGCACCACAGCCACATTCACGACCGTTGGCATCACTCGCTTGACCAGCGGCGCCCATGAGGGCAACGCAACCGCAGGTTCGTTCGGTTCGGGCGCATTCGGTGGGGCGGGTTGGTGGCTTGGCTGGGGCTGGTTCTGAGAAGAGGCCTGGGGCTTGGAACCATTGTCCCCCGAGCCCCACGGAAACTGAAAAGCACCCGCGTTGGCAAAAGCTATCGCTAATCCCAAAACCACGCCGCCCGTTACAGCGGCGACCGTCTTGCCCATGAATTCCTCCTGAAGATTACCGGCGGATTAACCAGCGCGGCGATATTTCCTTCTTTCAGACGACGCCTGACGAATTGAAATTCATACGAGCGTAATGTCCGCATTACGTAGCATATGTCCGGCGAGTCGCACCCTAAACGTAACGCATCCTTGCCAATGAGATTACAACAAAAGCGGCCTCTCATGAATAACGTTTGGGCGAGCCGGAAGATTCTGCCCGCCTTTACCTTCCCGCGGGCTACACGGCCAGCCAGAAAGCTCCTGGCAGTTCGTGAACAGCGAGCGATTCGGGCTTCCACGCTGCGATTCAGATAAAATGACATTATGGTTGAGGAGGTCGCCTTGTTCGCGGCTGGTATGTTCGTATGGACATTCCTGGAATACCTTATTCACGGCTGGCTCAGCCATACCTTTCGCACGTTCGCGATGCGGCTCCATGCTGCGCACCATCGCGACGCTCATGCCGTCTTCACGATTCGGGCGTGGATTCCGATTGCTGCAATCTGGACGATCATGGCTGTTCTGTTTCGCTGGACACCGTGGATAATACTGTTCAGCGGTGCGGTGGCGGGCTTTGCCGGATATGAGGCAATTCATTACCGCATCCATTTCTGCCGCCCGCGTGGATCTGCTGAAAACTATCTACGCTCGCGCCATCTGATTCACCACGAGCATTATCCGAACCGCTGCTTCGGTGTAACCTCTGCGTTATGGGATTTGGCGTTCGGGACCGAACCGATGGGCATTGAGATGGCCGTGCTGCGTGAATCCATGCGTTCGAGAGCGCCGTTGACCGGCCGCACCAACCTCCACAAGCTTAAGAACTACCTTCGGCCTTTCCATTGATAGGGCATTTGGCAAGACACCTCGAGAACGCAGTACGCTCGTCGTCTGACAACATGTCATTGCGGAGATGAAGATGGCGGACAATACCTACCCGGTTATCGAAGTTGTGGGCGTATCAGATGACAGCATTCATCAGGCGGTGCGTAACGCATTGAAGAAGGCGGCACAGACGATTCGCAATATTGATTGGTTCGAAGTCGGCCAGATTCGCGGCGCGGTGAGCCCCGACGGCAAACCGACATTCCAGGTTGCCGTCAAGATAGGCTTCCGTTACGAATAAGAGGGCTAAGCCCCTTCCTCGAATTTGTTTGACATGGATTGGGGGCAAGGCCCATGTGCACGCGCTTCAGCTTTTCTGGTTTTCGGTCAATAGCCTATTAAGCAGGAATAGAGGGGCGCCCGAACAGTGCGTCCCTTGTTCTATCGACATGCCTGCGGAGCGTACAGCCATCGCTACAATCAGCAGACTAGACGGAGAACAGACGATCTAAATAGATCAGAGATCGAAAAAGGACCGATAGCGCTGGAGTGCCTGCCGGAACTTCTCAGTTGAAACGTCTCGACCCTTATCCAATTGCTCTCCAATTTTTCCCGCTCGCTCAAGTGACGGGTGTTGAGAGCAACGCCTTTAAAAAGAGCGCTTCACAGCAAATGAGCTGCGGACGTTTCGCGGGTCCCGTCCTTACCAGTAGCCGGGCGTGCTACGCGCGAAGCCGCCGAACGCGTCGAGCAACCGCTGGCGCCACGAGTCGATCGGATCGGACGGCTGTACGAGCCGAACATTACTGATTGAACGCGCCCATTGAAACGCCCCAAAAACGATAAAATCGGGATACAAAGGAGTATCTCCCGCGAGGTAGGGCTGCGCGGCCAGCGTCTGCCGCAGCGGCTCCAGCACCTGCTGAAGAGTCGAAAGATAACTCTCACGGCGGGTCGCGAGCGTTTCGAGCGGAGTTCCTAAGCGAGCTTCCCGGCTGGTGCGGAAATAATCTCGATCGCGCGGGTCCAGATGCTGCAAAATATCGCTCATGACGATCGGTCCTATCGCACCGTGCAGCGTCACATCGGTCCATTGATTGTAGAACCGCGCGAGCGCCCGTTCCTGTTTGCTGCCGAACAGCGGCGGCCGATCGCGATAGGTATTTTCGAGATAGTTCGCGATCGCCCAGGAATCGGCCACACTGCGGCCGTCGTCGACGATCACTGGAACGCGTTGCGAATTGTAAGGTGCAATTGCGGACTTGTCAGTGAATCGCCATGGAATTGTATCGAAATCCAGTCCCTTATGCTTGAGCGCGAGCTTGGTTCGCCAGCAGTAGGGACTGAAGCGACGGTTCAGCTCCGATCCAGCCAAATCATACATCCTAATCGGCATTTGCTTGGTCCCTGATCGAGCGGCGCTGGCCTAAGCAGCGCACCGGAATTTCGGCAACGAGACTTCCGGGGTCACGTCATCGAAGGCGACCTCGACCGGCATGCCCAACTTCAACTCATCCGGCTTCACGCCCGTCAGCCAGGTGACCATGCGGACCCCCTCATCGAGCTCAACGATCACGGGGCTATACGGCACTTGATCGGCGAATTGCGGCATCATCGGTTGGGTCGCAGTGGTCCATGAAAAGACCTTGCCCTTACCCGCTGAGCGCGTCCATTCCCATTTTAATGAGCCGCATCTGGCGCACATGTCGCGCGGGATATGACGCCAAGCCTGGCATTCGGTGCATCGCTGAAAACGCAATTCGTGCTGCTTGCAGAAACGATAGAACTCGGCCGCCATGCCACCCGTGCGCGGTAATGGCAGCTTGTACGATTTGCTTTCAGCCACGGCCTTACCTCCTCAGGATTGCCAGCCCGCCGTCACCAAAATCGCCCCAGCCAGTCACCAGCCCAACTTCAGCATCCTGAACCTGGCGGGCTCCACATTCGTGGCGCAGCTGACGGGCTGCTTCAACGATATGATTGGTGCCCCAGACGTGGGCTTCGGAAAGGAGGCCGCCGTGGGTATTGAGCGGCAGTTCACCGCCGAGTTCGAGCCGTCCGCCACGCACAAAATCCTTCACCTCGCCGCGCTTGCAAAATCCCATCGCCTCAATTTGCAACATTACCACGTAAGTGAAGCAGTCATATACTTCCATAAAATCGATGTCTTTGTGCGTAACCCCAGCCATCGCGAATGCTTTGGGCGCGGCGAAGCTAAGTCCGATCACAAAGGGGTCAGGACGCGCCGGGATGTCATCAGCGGGATAGGGATGTCCTTCCGCAACGCCCGAGATGTAGACTGGTGGCCTGGCCAAATCGCGCGCGCGTTCCGCCGCGCTCATCACAATCGCGCAGGCTGCGTCGGTCTCAAGACAACAATCATACAGCCGAAAGGGATAGGACACCCAGCGTGCTGCCAAATAGTCGTCCATTGTAAGCGGCCGTCCACGCATCATCGCTTTCTCATTGAGCTGCGCGTGCTTGCGTTCGGCGAGCGCAATCGCACCCATCGACTCAAACGGTGTGCCATACATCTGCATGTGGCGAGTCGCCAGCCACGCGTAAAACTGGGCCGGCACGGTCGCCCCGTAAGGCAGATAATAGGCACCAATCGTATTGGCCAACGGGTTCGGTGCCGGGATTGGCCGCTCGCCGGTTTCCGCACGCGCTCCGCCTCCGCGCACCGGGTTGGACGAGTAACCGTTCCATCCGCATGGAATCAGGACGTGGTTGGCTATCCCACAGGCAACTGCAAGCGCGGCGCTTTGCAGCGCGACCACCGGGCTGGCACCGCCCATGTGCACGGTGGTCGCATAGCGCAAATCTTCGATCCCAAGATTGGCGGCAAAATGTTCGGCGGTGGCGCCCAGCGGCGGGCCGATGATGCCGTCGATATCGTGCGGCTTCAGTCCCGCGTCGTTGATCGCGGCGAGCGAAGCTTCCAGCATCAGCCTCAGTTCGGTTTTGCCTGAGCCGCGGCTGAACGCCGACTCACCCACCCCGACGATGCACGCCTTATCCTTCAATGAGTACATCGCTTGCTCCTTGTTAGTTCCCTCGCTGGCACGCTTGCTCATTGATCGCATCGCTTAGCACAACTAGCCGAAAGTCGCCCCGTTGATTGTCAAGCTATTATGGTCAACGGCAATTGAGCTTACCGAAACGGCTCACTCACGATTAAAGATTTCAACGTCAACAGTCCTCATGTGGTGAATTTGACCGGGACGGGTAGTTAAGAGCGCCCGTGGCCGAGCGCGGATTTAGTTCCAATCAAGTTTTTCCTCGTGGATGTCCAAGCTGACTTTCTTCCAAGTCATGCTAACGTTATCGGCAGTACCTTCCACCATTAGCGCGAATATCCCTTGGTCGAGTTCGCCTTGAGGACGTGACAGTAGGCGCATGAACGACTCGGCAGCCTCATTGGTCTCCAGCATCCGCGGCTGCCAGCGGCCGAACACTCTCGGATTATTTGCGTACTCGTCGGTCATACCTGTGCGGACGAACGGCAACAGGATACACGAGGCCGAGACCAGTCCGGCATTTTGCCCAAGGTTGACAGCCAGCACTTTGGGCAACTGCAACACGCCCCAATTGCTGATGACGTAACCTGGGACGGATACCCCGGGATCAATTGCCTGACGCGACGAGACGTACACGAGCTGCAGTCGTTCGTGGTGATAGACCGCTTCGCCAGCCCACAGATGCGTGCTGGCGAGGAAACCGTCGATTTTAGTATCGAGCACCAGTCGCGATTCTCGCAGATTGTCGATGAAGTGCTGGCGTACTCGTGCCCGCCGCATCGCCAGTGGTTCGTCTGGGATCTCGCGAAGCGCGCGGCCAAACGAATAGCCCCTTTCCGTCAGGCCCGAGTTGCAGATCAGTAGATTAGGCGGCAACCCACCCATCTGCTCAATGACGTAACTGCGGGTTGCCCACAAATCGCCCAGATTGGTAACATCGGCCTGGACTGGAAAGGCGTTTACGCCCGCGCCGCGTAAAGCTTTGACGAGATCGAAGCCGTCGACGTAGCTGGTATGGAAATGGACGCCCACCGCGGATGCCCCGTTGAGTCCCGCCGCCAATGCAAAGGCCTGGCCGAGCCCCCCTTCCTTGCCGGAGCCGGTTATCAAAACCCGCTTGCCTGAGACTCCCGTGTGTAGCTCTGGCGGAAAACGGAAATTGTCAAGTTGTGCTGAAAAGCCCATTTTTTCGCATCGATCCAACGCGCGTTTTTGAGCCCGGTCATGCACCCGGCCCCACTCTCACGGTACAATGCCTAGCCACTGTGGGGTTCTGGTACGCTTTCTTATAGCGCATCAATGCGATTTGCGGTATGCCCGATAGCCTCCGATCTCGGCCACGGAATAGGCTCCGAAGGCGAGCTTGGATTGGTTTACGTCGCGGCAGCTCTACGTTCCGACCGCAGATTGTCCTAAACCGCGGTTAGCAATAAAAAAGGGCCGACTAGCGGCCCCTGCTTTGCACCTATCGCACTCTCAACCTTTGAATTACCACTTAACGGGGGTGATTGTTCGCACGCCTCGCATCCCTTATCTGTGCGATGAACTCGGCGCGGACGAGCGGATACGCGTTAGACGGCATCTGGAGGCATGCTCCCAGTGCCGGGAGTTGAGCGAGTCACTTGCTGTCACACCATCAAATTGCGACACGCGGCATCGTGGGTTAGCCTGTACAAGCGGGGGCTTTGAATCATCAAAATGGTCAGGAATGGCAACCGACTCGAAGCGCTTCGGCAGGCCTTTTCGGAACGCATCGTGGTGCTGGATGGTGCCGCAGGCACGTCTATTCAGGAGATGCATCTTACCGCGGCCGATTTCGGCGGTCCGCAACTCGACGGATGCAACGAAAACCTGGTCCGCACCCGGCCCGATAAGATTCGCGAACTTCATCGCAGTTTCCTGGCCGCCGGCGCCGACATAATCGAAACCAACACCTTCGGCGCAAGCTCGACTGTTCTGGCCGAATACGGTCTACAACATAACGCTCGCGAATTGAATCGCATCGCCGCGCAGTTGGCACGTGTGGAGGCCGACGCCGCCTCAACCGGTTCGCGGTTGCGATTTGTAGCGGGATCAATGGGGCCGACCACCAAGAGTATCTCTGTCACCGGGGGCGTCACTTTCGCTCAACTGGCTGCAGCCTATCAGGAACAGGCGGAGGGCCTGCTCGAAGGCGGCGCCGATCTTCTTTTGCTGGAGACGGTGCAAGATACGCTTAATTGTAAAGCCGGTCTCAATGGAATCGCGCGCGCTCTGGAACGAACCGGCGCGGCGGCAGGTGTGGCTGTCTCAGGCACAATCGAGACGATGGGGACATTGCTCGCCGGCCAGGATGTCGAGGCGTTCTATACATCGATCGAGCATCAACCGCTGTTGTGGATCGGCCTTAACTGCGCCACTGGCCCCGATTTTATGACCGACCATCTGCGGACATTGTCGAGTCTGGCGCGGTTCCCGGTGGCCTGCGTACCCAACGCGGGTTTGCCCGACGAGGAAGGACACTATAACGAGACGCCCGAGATACTCGCGAGAAAAATCGGGCGCTTCGTCGAAGCCGGCTGGGTTAACCTGATTGGGGGATGCTGTGGCACCACGCCTGCCCATATCCGGATCCTCGCTCAGCTCGCGGCCGGGGCGCCAGCGCGCAAGATTCCGCTGGTTCGGCGTTCCGTGGTATCCGGAATCGAAGCCCTCGTTATCGACGATAGTACGCGGCCGGTGATAGTCGGTGAACGAACCAATGTGCTAGGGAGCCGCAAGTTCAAGCGCCTGATTGCTGAGAACAAATTCGAAGAGGCTGCTGAAGTCGGCCGTCTGCAAGTGCGCCGCGGCGCGCATGTACTCGACGTTTGCCTGCAGGACCCGGACCGCAACGAAACCACGGATATGACGGCGTTTATGGCCGCGCTGGTGAAAAAGGTCAAGGCGCCGCTGATGATTGACACGACCGACGCCCATGTCCTGGAAGAATCGCTTCAGCGCACGCCTGGCAAGTCGATCATAAACTCGATCAACCTCGAAGACGGTGAGGAACGCTTCCGGCAGGTTGTGCCCCTCGCGCGGCATTTCGGCGCCGCGCTGGTGGTGGGGTGCATCGACGAAGACAAACAGCAGGCACAGGCGATAACCCGCCAGCGCAAGCTGCAGATTGCCCAGCGTTCCTACCAGCTCTTGACCGAAAAATACGGGGTCGAGCCTGAGGACATCATCTTTGACCCGTTGGTATTTCCTGCCGGCACCGGGGACCGGAACTATATCGGCTCGGCAGTAGAGACGATTGAAGGCATAGGCATGATCAAAGCTGCGCTGCCGCGCTGCAAGACCGTGCTGGGAATTTCCAACGTCTCCTTCGGCCTGCCGGACTCCGGGCGCGAGGTGCTCAACTCGGTGATGCTTTACCATTGCGTGCAGGCGGGGCTCGACCTCGCGATCGTCAATTCGGAGAAACTCGAGCGCTATGTGTCGATTCCGGAGGAAGAGCGGCGCCTGGCTGAGAATTTACTTTGGTGGCGCGGCGAGGACCCGATTGCGGCATTCGCCGCTTATTTTCGCAGCAAGAAGAGCAAGCCTTCGCGCGAGGAACGCAAATCACTCCCTCTCGATCAACGTCTCGCGCTCCATATCCTCGAAGGTTCCAAAGACGGTCTAGTCGAAGATCTCGACGAAGCCCTGAAGGTGCGCGCACCGCTCGAAATCATTAATGGGCCCCTGATGAAGGGGATGGACGAAGTTGGGCGCCTGTTCAATGCCAATCAAATGATCGTCGCCGAAGTTTTGCAATCGGCCGAGGCGATGAAGGCAGCAGTCGGTTACCTTGAGCCCCGGATGGAGAAATCCGAAACACTGGGCAAAGGCTGTATCATTTTGGCGACCGTTAAAGGCGACGTGCACGATATCGGTAAGAACCTGGTCGATATCATCCTCACTAACAACGGCTACCGGATCGTAAATCTTGGCATCAAGGTGCCCCCTGAAGAATTGATCAGCGCCTACCATAAACACCAGCCGGATGCGCTTGGGTTGTCTGGCCTGCTGGTCAAATCCGCGCAGATGATGGTGGCGACGGCGCAGGACCTCAAGGTGGCGCAAATCCGCTGTCCGATACTGGTTGGCGGCGCTGCGCTGTCTGCCCGTTTCACGCGGATGAAGATTGCGCCACAGTACGACGGCATCGTGGCTTATGCCAACGACGCGATGGCCGGGCTCGACCTCGCCAACCAGCTTATGGATGCGCAACGGCGCGAAGCCCTGGCGAGCGAATTGGAGGCTGAGAGCCGCCGCCTGCTCGATGCTGCGGCCAAACCCTCCGATGGCAAAACCAAGCCGATGCAACGCGGGCGCCCGATCCTTTATGAAGGCCCGATTCCGGAGCCTCCTGACCTGCGGCTGCATATCCTGCCCGATTACAACGTTGATGAGATCTTCCGCTATATCAACCCGGTAATGCTGTACACGCGGCACCTGGGTTTCCGCAATTTCCAGCAGGCGCTGGAGGCTGGCGAGCCGAAGGCCGTGGAACTGCGTGATGCAGTGGCGGGCGTAGAGGACCAGATGCTGGCGCGCAACGATATTAGGGCGCGCGCCGCATATCGCTTCTTTCGAGTGAACTCCGACGGCGATCGCACCGTCATCATCTATTCAGCCGACGGCAAAAATGAGTTGGATCGATTCGTTTTCGGTCGACAGTCCGAGGAGCCCGGGCTTTGTCTTGCCGATTACGTGGTACCGTCGCAATTGCTCCGCGCCGATTACCTCGCGATGTTCGTGACGACGATCGGCGAGGGTGTGCGTGCTTTGGCTGAAGAATGGAAGGACCGTGGCGAATATCTACGCTCGCATATCCTGCAAGTGCTCGCACTGGAAGGCGCTGAGGCCTTTGCCGAACTGCTCCATCAGAGGATTCGCCAGATGTGGGGGATCGGGGATTTGCCTGGGCTGACGATGAAGGACCTTTTCCAAGCCCATTATCACGGTAAGCGCTATTCGTTCGGATACCCGGCCTGTCCCCGCCTGGAAGACCAGTCTCAACTTTTCCGCTTGCTCGAAATTGAGTCGAACGACCTCGGAGTACGCCTCACTGAAGGCTACATGATGGACCCGGAGAGTTCAGTCAGCGCGCTGGTTTTCCACAATCCGCAAGCGAAGTATTTCAGCCTTTCGCCAGCCGACATCGAACGGCTGGAAGCCGAATTTCAAGCGTAGGGCAACACCCGAACCCTTTTTACGACGAAGAGCGCGCGGGCAATGCGAGATCAGTAGTGGAATGATTTGGGTGCCTATCGCTCGCTGATCTCGGTTCAGCGTGAACGGGCAGGCCAACGTGATAGCAGGGTGGAGCTCGTCGTTATACGAGCGCCGATGATGGCAGCACAACTCGGAGTCCGTTTGCCTCGACTGCGCTGAGCAGAATCGCGACTCGCTCAGCACCCGAAAGATACCGCTCAAAGATCGCGTCAAAGCCACGAAACGGCCCGTTGACGACGCGAACGCTCTCGCCGTTGTCAAATTCCCGAGGTTGGACCTTTACGATTCCATTGACGCCGCGTTCTTTGATTTCCTCGACTACCAGCATCGGTACCGTCAGCGGATCGCAGCCGGCAGAAACGATGCCTTGCACGCCGAGCATATACTTGACATCGAAATAACGGGCCTGGAGATCGAATCGGGCAAAAACATAACAAGGAAACAGCGGCATCACCGACCATGCCAGCCTGCCCCAACGCGGGACCCGCGCCTCAAGCATGGGTAGAAAAACCTCAGGCAGGATCGCCGTAAGTTGGTCGGACACCCAGCGCTCCTTGCCCGACTTAGTGCGGACTAGATACCACTCCACGTCATTTCTCATGCCCTTCGTGCGCGAGTATCAAGCCAATTAGCTTATATAGTCCGGTACGGCATCATGCAAGCCCCATAGTAATCAATTAGCCAGTTCGGTTCCGTCGCACTCTGAGAAATGAGCCCATTCCGGGCGAAGCGAAGAGCGAGCAGAGACGATATTTGTAACTGCTGGCTTGCCGCTTAGTCTTTGACTCATCACTTCCTGTTCCTCCCTTGCGGGGTTTTGGCCCATGCGCCAAAACTATGTCAAAACAAAGGCGACTAATCTGACCGCCGCACCTCCTCAGCTCAGCGGTCGGTTGACCGCTGAAACCCTCTGCAAGGAACCGCTTTGGAGAAGGAAGGGCGTCAGATGGTTTGCAGGTAAATCCAAACAGCAGATATTCTCCAATGCCTCGCCGAGTTTATGCTTCGTGGCTGCCGCCGAATCCGCACGAGCGAACGGAATTGCTAAAGATGAAGCGAAAGCAGCATCTGGTTATCGCCTGGATGGTGGGTCTGATTCCGAGCGGATGGATCATCCTGCTGCTCTCACCTGACGAGACCGTGTTCGTGCCGTTCACGTTATTGTGGCTTGCGGTGGGCTTGTGGTTTGCGGGACGAGTAGGCGCAACGCGCTGCCCGCGTTGCGGTGACGGTTTCTGCCAGAAACGGGAACTTCCCTATTGGTACGGTTTGTTCAACAATCGCTGCGAGAATTGCGGTCTGAGCCTAAGAAAAACTGCTGAATAATCGGCTGGTGAGAGGCTGTCTCACACTTCTATAATTCACGTGGTCGCGAGCTTTAAGGCCGCGCGATGATTTACGCTAGCGGAAAAAGCCATGCTGACCAGCCGGGTTGTGCGGCAGTCAAACACCGAGCCACGAATAGGCTTGGTGTGTACAAAGAGGGGCGCACGTCAATGGGCCGGAAACTCCTGCCCCAAATGGCCGGCGGCATGTGCTAGATTGATGGAAAAAACGCGGTGAGCCAGAAACAACCTATTCGCTCGATCGGACTGGTGGTGCGGCAGGATCGGCCGCAGCATGCAATCACGCTCGCCACTGACCTCACGGGCTGGATAAAATCGCGAGGCCTTGATGCGCTCAGCGAACCCCTGACCGCGCCGATCATTGGCGCGCGTTCTGCGGAACCGGCCCAACTCGGACGCGAGGCCGACTTGGTGGTAGTGCTTGGAGGCGATGGCACATTTTTGGGCGCGGCGCGGATGACGGGTGAGCGCGAGACGCCAATCCTCGGGATTAATCTCGGCGGTCTCGGTTTCCTCACCGAAATAACCACAGACGAAGCGCGCAATGCGCTTTCCCGGGTAATTGACGGCGATTACGAAGTTGACCGCCGAATTACGCTGGAGGCGGTGGTCGCGCGTGCCCCCGAGCAAGGCGGACAAGAGGAGCATTTTCGGGCGCTGAACGACGTTGTGATCGTCAAACGGGCGTTTGGGCGGATGCTCGATGTGCACGTAGTCGCCGACCACAAGCCCTTTTGCGCATACCGCGCTGATGGGCTGATCGTGGCAACCCCAACCGGCTCGACGGCTCATGCACTGAGCGCCGGGGGTCCAATCGTTTTTCCCAGCCTACGAGTGGTCGTACTAGCGGCTATCTGTCCCCATACCCTCAGTAACCGCCCTGTGGTGCTGCCCGATTCGTTTGAACTTGAGATGCGCATCAAGAGCGACAACCATGGTGCATTACTCACGTGTGACGGCCAGGAATCCGCCCATCTTGATCAAAGCGACGTCATATACGTCCGGCGTGGGAAACACGTCGTAGCGCTGGTCCGCTCCGCCCATCCCTATTTCGAGATCTGGCGCGATAAGCTGCGCTGGGGCTGAGCGCCGATGCTGACGGAGCTGCGTATTCGCAATTTTGCCGTGATCGAGGAAGCGGCACTCTCTTTCGCTGCCGGCCTTAATGTTCTCTCAGGCGAAACAGGCGCCGGCAAGACTATTGTCATGACAGCGCTGGGTCTGCTGCTGGGTGGTCGCGCGACACCAGAGCTCGTTCGGATGGGTGCACGAGAGGCGATAGTAGAAGGTGTCTTTGAAATCGAGGGCGAGGCCCCGATTGCCGGCGCCGCAGAGTGGATCGACCGCGACAACCGGCGCGAACTGATAATCCGGCGCATAATCGCCGAGGCCGGCCGCTCACGGGTTTCGATCAACGGGAATCTTGCGCCCTTGCATTCGCTGGCGCCGCTTGGGGCCGCACTGGTTCAAATTTATGGGCAGCACGAGCAGCAGACATTGCTGCAGCGCGAAAACCATTTGATGATTCTTGATCGTCACGCCGGACTCGAAACTGAACTGGCCGCATATCGTGAGCTTTACCAACATGCCAAAGAAAGCCGGGCCCGGCTGGCCGAACTTGAACGGCGCGAGCGCGAGCGCAGCGATCTCGTCGAACTTGCTCGTTTCCGCGTTTCGGAACTCGAGAACGCAAGGCTGATTGTTGGAGAAGACATCGAACTCTCATCCGAACGCACTGTACTGGCCAATGCTACTCGCCTGGCTGAGACTGCTGGCCTTGCGGAGCAGGCGCTCTATGGCGCGGAAGGTGCTGCGGTCGATCTCGTCTCACGGGCGCGAGCGCGGTTGGCCGAGGCTGCCGTGATTGATCCGGTGCTTAATGGCGCACTCGAAATGATTTCGGCGGCGCAGGCCAACCTTGAAGAAGCCGCCCGCACGCTGTCCGCTTATGCAGCACGGATCGAGGCTGATCCGCTCCGGCTGGAACAAATCGAGACGCGATTGCAGGAACTGTCGCGGCTTAAGCGCAAGTACGGCGGCACAATCGAAAGCGCGCTCGAAACGCTCGCACGTTCGCGCGCCGAGATGGCGGAACTCGAAGCCGCGACCGAAACCCGCGCCGCGGCCGAGGCCGAAATGCACCGCTTGCTCGATCATCTGTTCGAGGCCGCGCGGCGGCTTAGCAGCCGGCGTGAACGTGACGCGGTCGAACTGAAGCATCGAATGGAGGCGGAACTCAAATCCCTGGGGATGCGCAATGCAGAGTTCGACGCGCGTCTGGGCCGCCTCGCCGGAATGGACGGCGATTTTACTCAGGACGGAATCGCCACCGGTCCGTTAGGCATCGATACCATCGAGTTCTATCTCGCGCCCAACCTCGGTCAGGCACCCATCCCGCTTCAGCGCGTAGCTTCAGGTGGCGAGTTGTCGCGCGTAATGCTGGGGCTGAAGCGGCTCGAGGCTCAGCGCCGAGGCGTTGCCACACTGATATTCGATGAGGTCGATGCTGGAATCGGAGGGGCCGCGGCCGAGATCGTCGGGCGCAAGCTCAAGCAGCTCGCCCGCTTTCATCAAATCCTCTGTGTGACCCATCTTGCTCAAATCGCGGCTTTCGCCGATCGCCATTTCGTCGTTGAGAAAGAAGAACGGCGAGGCTCGACCCGCAGTTACGTGAGCGAACTCGAGCCCCCTGATCGCGCCGCTGAGATCGCCCGCATGCTCGGCGGCGATGATGGCAGCGACAAGTTCCTGCGGGCTGCCCGCGAACTGGTAAATCGCGCCCGCCAGTGATACGCAATCATCCGATAATCATTAAAAAGCGGCAATCACCAAAAGCAAGAATTCGCGGGCGCAGACCCAAATACGGTGGCCAACGTTCGCACTCACGAGGCGCATTCCCTGACCAAGAAACCACCAGTACGAGGGAAATAGGCAGAACAATTTCCCTCGCTCCCATGGACTCTAAGCTCGTCCATCTCTCAGGGTTTCTTGATCGTTAACCGCTCGAGCTTTCTCTTCAGGTGGTCGAGCTGTGTCTTTGCCTGATCGAGCTCGGCTTCAATTGGTCGACTATCGTGCTATGAGGCGCACGCAGGGGATGGCTAAAATCGAGCAAATAATAAGCACTTTTTACACCTCTTAACGATTTAACAGCATATTATTGATCCCTTTAACTCCTCAACCACAAACCCCCGCCTCAATAGGGGCTTCGCCCCTAGCCGGCTCAAACCACAGCCCACCCGGCTTACCCCTAAGGATCGCCCTACCGGGCGAACTATCTAAACCCCAATACCGTGGCGCCCGCTTCGCGGGCTAGATAAAGGCCGGTCCGCGGCCCAGTGGCAGAAAAGTGTCTTCAAGCAAAGGCGCTATTGGCCGAATTCCGGATTGATGCTCATCTGTCCGAATCGGTCAGCCGGACAGGCAAATGAGCAAACTGCCAGTTCTACGGCCACTCCTGGCATGGTGTATGGTTAGGCTCTGCCGCACACCGGAGTAGTCGCGCTACCGGCGGAGTGATAAATGAGGTGAGAATCTCCGCGCGATTGGTGAATTGATGCGCTGCTCGAAATGCGGGAGCGAGAGCCCTGCCACCAAGAAATTCTGCGGTGATTGCGGCGCGCCGTTAACAAACCGTTGTCCGAAATGTGACGCAGAGAATCCGCCGGGCAAACGCTTCTGCGGCGATTGCGGCACCGCACTGGCGGCCACTAGTGCTACCGCTCAGTCGCCAACGTCCTCGTTGGGCTCCGCTGACATAGCGATCTCGGCCGAGGCGACGAATTCCGCCGTCGCCGATGGCGAGCGCAAGACTGTGACCGCACTGTTCGCCGACATCAAAGGCTCGACCGAGCTGATGGAGGACCTCGATCCCGAACAGGCGCGGGCAATCGTGGATCCAGCCCTCAAGCTGATGATTGAAGCCGTCCATCGTTACGACGGATACGTCGTTCAGTCCACGGGCGACGGTATTTTCGCTCTGTTCGGCGCGCCGGTCGCACACGAGGACCATCCTCAGCGCGCGGTCTATGCCGCACTTCGTCTCCAGGACGAACTCCGGCGCTACTCGGCCGGATTGCGCGCCCGCGGTGGATCGCCGATCGAAGCGCGGATTGGCGCCAACACCGGGGAGGTTGTGATGAGGTCGATCCTGACCGGCGGGGGACATTCCGAATATAGCCCGGTCGGTCACACGGCCAACCTGGCGTCGCGCATGCAGACTATCGCGCCTTCGGGCTCGATTGTCGTGACGGAGGATACCCGGGGACTCGTTGACGGCTATTTCCTGATGCGCCCCCTCGGGCACGTCACCCTCAAGGGTATTGCTACGCCGCTCAATGCTTATGAAGTGCTCAGCCTCGGCCCGTTACGCACCCGTTTTCAGCGCTCGGCGGGGCGCGGCCTCACCAGGTTCGTCAGTCGCGAGGCCGAGCTCAAACAGATTGAAGCATGCCGCTCGAAATGGCGCGTAGCGGGTCACGGGCAGATGGTCGCCGCGGTCGGCGAACCGGGGGTCGGCAAGTCGCGGCTCTTTCATGAGTTCAAGGCGCTTTCCCAAACCGGCACTCTGTTGCTGGAAGCCTACTCAATCTCGCACGGCAAGGCCTCTACCTATCTGCCGGTTACCGAGTTGCTGCGCGACTACTTCCGGATCGTTCCAGAAGACGGCGCCCGCCAGCGACGCGAAAAGGTAGCGGGCAAGATAGTAATTCTGGACCGCAGCCTTGAAGATACCCTGCCTTATCTTTACGCGCTGCTTGGAATTGCTGAAAGCGATGCTTCACTGGCAGAGATGGACGCTCAGATTCAGGCGGCGCCGCACTTATGATGCGATCAAACGCGTACTGTTGCGCGAGAGCCTGAATCAGCCACTGATCGTGATTTTCGAGGACCTTCACTGGATTGATGCCGACACTCAAGGCTCTGCTCGACATGCTGTGCGATTGCATCGCCAGCGCACGCGTGCTGTTGCTGGTGAATTATCGCCCCGAGTACCGGCACGACTGGGGTGGCCGCAGTTACTATACTCAGCTTCGGCTCGACCCGCTCGGTCCCGAAGGTGCGGACGAGATGCTCGCGGCTCTGCTCGGTGACGCGCCCGAGCTGGCGCCGGTGAAGCAGACGATCGCAGCGAGAACCGAGGGCAATCCATTCTTTATCGAGGAGATCGTTCAAGCGCTGTTCGAAGAAGGCGTGTTGACGGCAACGGTCAGGTGAAGCTGGCACGTCCATTTTCGCAGAAGAGCATTCCAACTACGGTCCAGGGGATGTTGGCTGCGCGCATCGATCGGCTGCCGCGTGAAGAAAAAGAGCTGCTACAAACTCTTGCGGCCATCGGGCGTGAGTTTCCTTTGCGGCTGGCACAGCAGGTGGCAGGTTGCTCAGAGTCGCGACTTGATGGCGCGCTCGCCCATCTGCAGAGCGCCGAATTCGTCCATGAGCAGCCGGCGGCGAGGGATGTCGAATACATCTTCAAGCATGCACTGACCCAGGAGGTTGCCTACAACTCGCTACTGATCGAACACCGCAAGCTGTTGCATGAGCGGATCGCTCGAGCAATGGAGTCGTTGTTCGCCGATCGCCTCGACGACTATTTTAAAGACCTCGCGCATCACTATCGCCGCAGTAACGATACCGTCAAGGCCATCGAATATCTGCGACGAGCGGGCGAACAGGCCGCAGTGCGTCCTTCTACGAAGAAGCCATCGAGCAGCTTAACAGCGCCCTTGAGTTACTGGAGAAACTGGACCCCGGTCAAGGCTCGTGATACGCATGAACTTGCCATCCGGAGGGCGCTGATGGCACCGTTGGTAGCCGCCGCGCTCTCGCATACGCTGGAGATTCTAACTAAACTCCGAGCGCCTACGGGAACTCTGTGAAGAGACGGGTGATACGCGACTCCTTGCTTCGGTGCTCGTTCATTTATTCTTTTTCTTCATCGTCCGAACGATTGGACAAAGCTGGAATGTTTGCCCGGCGAGCGCATTGGAATTGGCGGAGGAGAGTCGCCGACGAGTTTCAGATTTTCTGTGGGAATTTTATTTCGGGGCTGTTTGCCGCCGAAAAAGGGGAATATATTGCGGCTCGCGAGCATCTCGAACGAGCGGTGGGAATTAGTCGAGCAGACGCAGGACTTAATAATTGCGGACCTAAATATAGCTCTGGGCCTGCTCCAATTGCATCGGCCCTCTGGCTACTGTTTGCTGGATCTCAGGTTACCCAGACCAAGCTCGGCGCCACGCGGAGCGTCTGGCTGAGTTGCTGCGCCAATCACTTCCCCTCACTGCGTATGCGATTGGAATACACCATCTGCTGACGATGCGTTGCGACTTCTTGCGTGACTACCTCGGCGCGCGAGCCCAGGCGGACGAGATGGTTGACCGCTCGACCCAAGGCGGCAACCGCTGGAGTATCGTTATTGGAACGAGCAGGCTGGCAAAGATCATGGTGGCGGAAGGAGCTGCTGATGAGGGAATCGAAAAGCTGACGGCAATCCGTGCTGGTGCTGAGGCAGCTTGGGATCAACATCTGGCTGACTGGCTCGCCGCCGGAGCATACGTAAACGCGCGGCGGGTTGCTGAAGGAGGTGCGGTCGTGGAGCGGGCGATAGCCGGAGTTGCCGCAGGCGGCTCAGGGCTGTTCGAGTCGGACCTCCATCGACTCAAGGGCGAATTCATTGTGATGCGCGGGAGGAGCTCTCAACGAAGCCGAAGCCGCATTCAATTCCGCAATCGCAATTGCGCGCCGGCAGCAGGCGAGGTCGTTCGAATTGCGCGCAACGATAAGCCTGGCGCGGCTGCTCATGAAGCAGGGCCGTCATGACGAAGCCCGCTCCATGCTTACTGAGATCTACAACTGGTTCACCGAAGGGTTTGACACCGCCGATTTGAAAGAGGGGAAGGCGCTGCTGGACGAGCTGGCCGTGCGATGAGCCAGAGCCTTGACGCTCTAGCCCGGCGAAGAGGCCCGCTCTCAAGTGGCACAGGCTTTAGCCTGTGTTTCTGTTAGTTTGGAATGGCACGAATGCGCAGTAAGCAACCTTCAGATCCTGGCTCGGGCAGCTTCCAGCCGATCGACCGATGGAAATCCGAATACCTGGTTGGTTCATTAAGAGCATCACAGGCTAAAGCCTGTGCCACTCTCAGAAAATGCCTGATAGGCAATTGACTGGGGACATGCGCTGTTCGAAATGTGGGAGCGACAACCCCGCCGGAAAGAAATTCTGTGGTGATTGCGGCGCGCCGTTAACCAACCTCTGCCCGAAATGCGGCGCGGAGAATCCACCGGGCCAACGCTTTTGCGGTGATTGCGGGACGGCGCTCTTAGCCAGGAACGCTAGCCCTCTGTCACCCAGTTCCTCTTCAAACACGCCTGATGTTGTGATTTCAGCCGAGCGGACAGGCCCTGCTGTTGTCGACGGCGAGCGCAAGACCGTCACCGCGCTGTTTGCCGACCTCAAGGGCTCGACTGAGCTGATGGAGGAACTCGACCCGGAACAAGCGCGCGCCATCATCGATCCCGCGCTGATGATCATGCGCGAAGCGGTCGGCCGTTACGATGGTTACCTCGTGCAGTCAACCGGCGATGGGATCTTTGCCTTGTTCGGGGCGCCGCTGGCCCATGAAGACCATCCGCAGCGGGCCCTTTATGCTGCCTTGCGGCTGCAGGATGCGATTAGGGCTTACTCGGCGAAATTGATTGCCGATGGCGGCATTCCATTAGAGGCGCGGGTTGGTGTCCACACCGGTGAACTAGTGGTAAGGACATTGGCCACTGCCGACGGGCACACGGAGTATAGCCCGATCGGACACACTGCTAATCTAGCCTCCCGGATGCAGGCGGTTGCGCCGACAGGCTCGATCGCAATCACCGAGTTCACCAGCCGTTTGGTGGAAGGATATTTCCAGCTTAAGCCGCGCGGGCCAACACGCCTTAAGGGTGTGAGCGAGCCGGTCAACGTGTATGAGGTGCTAGGGCTGGGACCTTTGCGGACGCGCTTGCAACGGGCGGCCGGCCGGGGTCTGACCAAGTTTGTGGGCCGCGCGCGTGAAATGGAGGCGCTTAAGCACGCACTCCAACAAGCCAAGGCTGGGCATGGGCAGATCGTGGCGGCAACGGCGGAACCTGGGGTCGGCAAGTCGCGCCTGTTCTTCGAGTTCAAGGCGACTCTCGCAATCGGGCTGGCATGGTGCTGGAGACCATTTCGATCTCGCACGGCAAGGCCAGCGCCTATCTGCCGGTAATCGATCTCCTGCATGGCTATTTCAAGATCGCGCAGCGAGGATGATGAGCGGACTCGGCGCGAAAAAGTTGCCGGCAAGATCACTATCCTCGATCGGGCGCTGGAGGATACGCTGCCTTATCTGTTTCAGTCTGCTACGGCATCGTCGAGGGCGACGACCCGCTGGCGCAGATGGACGGGCAATTGAAGAAGAGGCGGATGCTGGAGGCGATCAAGCGGATCCTGCTGCGCGAGAGTCTCTGAATCAGCCGCTGATGGTGATCTTCGAGGACCTCCACTGGATCGATGAGCAGACCCAGGAGCTCCTGAACCTGCTGGCCGACTCGATCGGCACCGCAAAGATTTTGCTGCTGGTCAATTATCGCCCGGAATACTCACATCAGTGGAATAGCAAGACTTACTACACGCAATTGCGGCTCGACCCGCTCGGCAAGGAAAGCAGCCGACGAGATGCTCGTGGCGCTGTTGGGCGACGTGCAAGATATGATTCCGCTCAAGCGGCTGATCATCGACGAGACCGAAGGCACCCCGTTCTTCATGGAAGAAATTGTCCAGGCGCTGTTCGACGATGGCGCGCTGCTACGCAACGGGGCGGTGAAGCTGACGAAGCCGCTGAATGCGCTCAAGATTCCGCCGACGGTGCAAGGGATTCTTGCCGCGCGCATCGACCGCCTGCCGCCGATGGCGAAGGAGCTTGCTGCAAACGCTCGCCGTGATCGGCCGCGAATTCCCGCTGTCGCTGATTGGAGCGGTGGTGACGAAATCGGATGACGAACTCGACCGCTTGCTCAATGATCTGCAACTGGGCGAGTTCATCTACGAGCAGCCGGCCTCCGGCGATATCGAGTATATCTTCAAGCACGCGCTCACCCAGGAGGTCGCCTACAACTCGCTCCTGGCCGAGCGCCGCAAGCTTCTGCATGAGCGCGCGGCGATGGCGGCCGAATCGCTTTTCGCTACGAATCTCGCCGATCATTCGACGGACCTCGCGCATCATTATGGTCGCAGCGCCAACGCGCTGAAGGCGGTGAACTACCTGCGGCTGGCCGCTCAGCAGGCGATGGATCGTTCCGCCTATGCGGAAGCCGAAGGTCAGCTCGCCGCCGCTCTCGACTTACTCCGGACACTACCTGGTGATCCGGAGCGAGCTCGAACCGAGCTTGCTTTGCTGCTTAGTCAGGCCCGCTGCCGGACGTACATTGGCAGTTCTTCGGCAGCTGTCGAAATCCTAAAGCAAGCGCGCCAAGTCTCCGAGAAGGCTGGCGACGACGTCAGCCGTTTCGAAATTGTGCGCTCGCTCGCGCGCGCATATCAGGTCGGAGGAGACGCACAAAAATCGCGCACGCTGCTCGAGGAACTTAAGGGAATCGCGATACAGGCAGCCGATGCCGAATTGGTCGCGCGTGCGCGGTGCGAGCTCGCAATTGCGTTCACATTTGAGGGGAACTTCATCGCGGCTTTAGAGGAGTTCAATCGTGTTTCCAAGCTTCCGGTTGGGACCAAGCCGTTAGAGGCAATAGAGTTTTGGGCGGTTAATAGCTTTGCGTTGTGTTTTTTGGGCTATCCGGAGCGCGCCCAGGCCAGTAACAGAAAATCGTTGGCCATCGGCCGCGAAGTAACGGCCTCCCTTGGGGATTTGGCTTTGGCGCTATCCTTCTCTGCTCACCTCAGCCTGCTGCTCAGAGATCCGAAGACTGCCGCCTCGCACTCCGACGAAGCCGTCAGGGTGGGCCACGAACATGGTTTTTTGATGGGCAACCCAGCGGTCTTCGTCCACGGTAGGGCCCTGGCGCAGTTGGGACAGATCGAAGAGGGGCTCTCGGAAATGCTGCGATACCAGACTTACATGAAAACCGCTGGGGCCGACCCCGCATATTTCACGTCTGTAGGGATCGCGGAAGCTTATTTGGCAGCTGGCCGCCCACGGGAGGGACTCGAGGCGGTGAGTGCGGGACTCGAACTGGTACAGCGCACCGGCACCAGGATAAATGAAGCCGAAATGCGAAGGCTCAAAGGTGAGCTTCTACTGATCGACGACCAAAGTACGGTAGTAGAAGCTGCTCGATGCTTTGGTGATGCAATCGAAGTCGCGCGGCGGCAAGGCGCAAAATCGCTTGAGCTCCGTGCAACGATGAGCCTCGCGCGGTTGCTCGACTCTCGGGGCCGGCGCGAGGAGGCGCGGACGATGCTTGCCGAAATCTACAACTGGTTCACCGAGGGCTTCGACACGCTCGATCTCAAAGAGGCCAAGGCTCTTATTGATGAGCTCAACTGAGAATCCTGACGCAGCTCGCAGACTCGCCTGCTCGCTCCGCGCAGCAGCCGCGCTCCACTGGCGCGACCTCCAGGCGTTTTATGTACATCGAGCAAAGCTGCGCAGAGCGCGTGAGCTGGCGGAGCAGGGCCTTAGTCTAGCCCGAAACTTACAAGACCCGGGGCTGTTGTTGCAGGCTCGTCATATGCTGGCGTATAACCTGGCCTACCTCGGTGAGCTGACCGCCGCGCGGGAGCATGCGCAACAGGGCATCGCTCTCTACGATCGGAAATATCACTCGCTCGCCTTTTCCATCTCCGGGGACGATCCGGGGGTGTGCTGCTTCTGCTTTCAAGCGCTGGCTTTTTGGGCCCTGGGCTATCCGGACCAGGCCTTGGAGAGCGTGTACGACGCAATCTCTTTGGCGGAAAACCTGTCTCATCCTCTCAGTTTGGCATTGGCTTTGACGTTTGCCGCGATCGTTCATCAATTGCGCCGCGAGAGTGAGGCGGTCCAAGGGCGGGCAGACGCGTGTATCACTCTGTGCACTGATCAGGGGTTTCCGTTCTTCCTTGCCTTGGGGAAGATAATGCAGGGTTGGGCGCTGGCCCAGAAGGGAGAAGCCGATGGAATCAAGCAAATGTTCGAGGGTTTGAGTGCGTACCGCGCTACAGGAGCAGACTCCTTCCGACCCTATCATCTGAGTCTCATAGCTGAAGGTCACAGCGCATTGGGTCATCCGGATGAAGCGCTGCACGCCATATGGGAGGCCTTGGATTGGATAGAGCACGCCGATGAGCGGTTCTATGAGCCGGAGGTTTATCGATTGAAAGGAACACTCGTGCTTCAGTCAGAAAAAACTTCCGGTGAGTCGAGGTTAGGGTTGCAAACCCCTTCTCCACGAACAGGAATTGAGGCCGAGACCTTCTTTCGCAAGGCCATCGATGCCGCACGCAAGCAAAACGCTAAGTCTCACGAGTTACGCGCAGCAATTTGTCTGGGCCGCCTGTTGGGGGAACGAGGCGATCGCGACGAGGCGCGGACCATGCTCGTCAGCATCTATAACTGGTTTACCGAAGGGTTCGATACCGCCGACCTGAAAGATGCCAAGGCTTTACTCGACGACTTAGCCGCGTAGCTGGAGTTGTATCCCACGAGGCGCAGTCCCTGACCAAGAAACCATCAGGACGAGGGAAATAGGCAGAACAATTTCCCTCGCTCCGCATGGACTCTAAGCTCGTCCATCTCTCAGGGTTTCTTGCTCGTTAACCGCTCGAGCTTTCTCTTCAGTTGGTCGAGCTGTGTCTTTGCCTGATCGAGTTCGGCTTTAATTTGGTCGAGTTCCTGACTAATTCGCTTGATTTCCTCTCTGGATCGTTGGCCGTTTTGTTTTTTGTCTTTTTTCAGCGTCAGCCCTCTTCAGGATGAGGTTTATTCTGCGCAGGACGGGCTAGCTCGAGAGCGCCGTGCTTAAACTGATCACGCCCGACGCTCTCGTCCGGACAATCGTCACGGAGCGGTGTTGGTGGTACCGCCGCTGGTCGAGCTGCTGGAACCCGGGGATGTGCTGCTTGAGCCCATGCTGCCGCTCGAGCCCACGCTGCCGCTGGAGGTCGCGGGATTCGCAGCCGAATTGGGGTTAGTGGCGGAATTATCAGAGCCGCTGACAGGCCCCGAAGGAGAAGTCATCCCACCGCTGTTATTGGTCGCCGCACCGCTGTTGGGGCTCGCTGCACTGTTTGGCGCCATGCTGCTGCTTGAGCTCCCGGCAGTCGAGCCGCTGGTGCCGGAGTCCTGGGCAAACGCCGCTGGAGCAAAGGCTGTCACGGACAATGCTAAACCGGCTCCGAGCAAATAGGTACTGAATCGTGTGATCGAACGCATAATGCTCCTCCTGGGAAATTTTGCTGCGACAACGTGACTGCCAGTCTACCCCCAGTCATTTTTCTTGACGGGATGGGCGCCTGTCGCAAATAATTTTAAGTTGAGCAGCGCACCAAAGCGCTACTTCTTTACAGTCACGCCGATGGTAACCGCAACCCGTATGCCAAGCCGCTTTTTGAAACATCCAGCGCTCTTTTGCGGCTACCCTTCGCAAGAGCCGAACTAGAGCACCGCGCAAGGTGAAGTGATTACACCCTTTGGTGCATGGGATAGAAGGCGAGTAGATTACTCATTTGGCCGGAAGGGCAAAGTACGGTCTTCAGATTTCGTCCGCATCCAAACAAGCACAGCTAATTGTCTGGAAGAATCGCGTTCTCGCCCAGCTTCTCCCGGTCGCACGTTAATCGAGGCATTAACCTGCTCCGATGAGCAAAGGCTTTTTTCATCTTCGCGAGGGCCGCAGCGTAAATTCGCCGCCATTAATACAGCGTCGAGTCAAATTGCTGGCAGCGCGGCCGTGCGTCCACGCAGCGTTGAGTGTTCGTCTAAGTGCATCGTTGATTCAGGCGATCTTGTACGTAACTAGGGCGTCGGCGATTAGTGCGTGGTGACGGTCGCGGATTTCGACCGCAATGCTGGCTACGCGTTTACCGCTGCGACGAACTGTAGCAATAGCGAGCAATTCGCTTTGGACCGCCGGCGAGCTGTAATTCACGGTTAGCGAGATGGTCGCGCTCCGCTGCGTCCCTGCCAGTGTCCATACTGCGGCGCAGGCGGCGAAATCAGCCAGCGACGCGACCGCTCCGCCATGCACGGGAACGTCGGGCGGGCCGTAGTTGAGCAGCCGCTCATGGAACGGCATTCGTACGGTCACCTGCCCCTCCGTTGCGCTATCCACGGTAAGTCCAAGTAGTGCCGAGAATGGGCCTTCGACTAATTGCCGCAAGGCGGGAAACCGATGATACACGTCGGCCATTGATCTTCTCTATGCGCAGGTCGCACGCTCCCTTAGCTCGGCTCTGCTGCGACCCGCCTACTCGCGCTCGTGCCGCTCGGCGAGCTCAAGTGCGAGGTCAACCGCGGCAAACGGGTCGGCGGCGTGCGAGATCATTTCGAGTTGCTGCCACGCCCGTAATCCGACCACCGGACGGCCGAGTTTTATTGCGAGGCCAATCTCCGAAAGGGTACCGCCCTCGCCTTCAAGCGCGACGACCGAATCGGCGCTCGCTACGACGATCGCATTGCGTGCCTCGCCCATACCGGTCGCGATCGCGATCTCAATACTCGCGTTCGCCTCGCGGCGGTCGTATCCAGGCAGAATGCCGATGGTCAGCCCGCCAGCAGATTGCGCCCCGCGGGCGGCGGCAGCCATTACCCCGCCGCGTCCGCCACAGATTAGCACTGCACCACGGCGGGCAACCGCGATACCCGCCGCGTATGCAAGATCGCAAACCGTGATGGCGGCGTCACTAGCACCGACGATCGCAATTGATTTGCGAGCCGCCTTCATCTTCGTTCATTTCGTTCAGCAAGCAGCAGAGCCCGCTTTGACTATAAACGCTCGCTGGAAGCCTGCTTCGCCCAGCACGTTTTCGCTTCACACGGGCAAAATCGGTTGCCGGACCTAACCTCGTCTAGCCAAAGAATCCGAGCACTCGCGGCAATTCGGAAAGTTCCTGAATTATAAATCGGGGCTGTGGAATACCTTCGGGCAGCGCGGCGGCTCCCTTGCTGATCCAGGCGGTAGGTATTCCAACCTGGTGAGCGCCCCAAACGTCGTCACGCGGCGTATCGCCAACGTACAGCACTTCATGAGGCGCCAGGTCAAGCATCGCGAGCATTTGGCGAAAGATCCGCGGGTCAGGTTTACGCAAGCGTACCTCTGCGGAAATTATCACGGCCTCGAATAATTCGGCGACGCCGGTGTCGGCCAATACCTCACGGCCACATTGCGCATCGTCGAAATTAGACAGCAGGCCAAGCCGGTAATGAGGCGCGAGCAGGCGAATCGCCTCGACTCTTTCCATCGGCGCCGCGGTGACCGCCCGCACCTGACTCATGTGTATTCGAGTCAGTTCCTCTGCAAACGTTTCCGCCTCATCGGGCGCGACCGCGGTAATGCGCGCGAGGGTGCGGACAAAGCGTTCCCAACAAGTAATTTCAATGCCGTCGCGTTCGCGTTCCAGCTCGATTTCTCCGATCACCGCGGTATAAATGTCGATAAAGCCGTCCTGGTCGAAGGCGCTGCCAAGGCGTTGCTGCAGTCTGGGAAATATCCACGGCATGGTGGTACGCATAGCGCGCCCATTTATTTCCATTAGCGGCAGACGTTCAGGCTCCCATTTGACCAGTGTGTCGAAGAGGTCGACTACGATCGCCCGAAATTCACGGTTGAACATTTTTGACGTTGCTGCCACGCCTCTATTGTTGTGAAAGCGCCGCTGCGGTACTGAGGAGCGCCAGCAGGTTAAGCACCATAACACCGCCATTGAGCGATACTGATAAGCGGTGCAGGCGATCAAATTCGGCCTTGTGCGCGGCATCAGGATTTTGTTCTTCAGCGACCATATGAATCGCGTCAATCCGTGGGCGCAGCACCGCGCCGGCGTAAACCGTCAATCCTAGCGCAAGCGTTAGCGCTACCGCGCTGAGTATCCACCACAGCCGCCCGGTCCGCAGCACGCAAAAATAAAGCGCCAGCACCAGGGCGATTGAACCGGCAATGTAACCCAACAGGTAGTAACGTGGGAAAATTCCGCTCACCACCTTGCCCGCGTCGATGCGGGTGAGCACGCGGAAGATTACCGGCGCGCTGAAAATTGAAAAGAAAACCATTCCCCCTAGCCAACAAACCAGTGAAAGCAGGTAGATGAACAGCGTCAGTGTCATTCTGCTAAGCCGAAAACCGAACCTGAAAAGGAGCGGCGGTCAGAAAGGTGAATTCCATCAGTTCAGATAGCGTTTGGGTGCGCCCGGGAGCGGCTGACGCTGTGCGAAACCAGCTTCGACTGGATGCCAGGCAACCACTGCCGGCTCGCCAAATTGCCAGCAGAGAAAGCTGACCCGGTCCTCTTCCATTTCCCAAGGGAAATCGACCAGGCCCTGATCGATGTCTTTGAGCAGGCACCCATAGGCTTCTATCTTTTCTGCGGCTTGAGCCAGCTGGCCCGCTGATTCGCGTAATTGCGGGTAGCGTTCAACTATTTTTGGCAACGCTAGCTGCCGAACCGCCGGGTCGAACTCAACCAGTTCAGCGATAAGGCGCCGAAGTTCGCCGGCCTTAGCCTGAAGTTCGCGGATAGCCACTTCGAGCCTTGGAATCAGCTCATTCGCCTCGGCCGGCGTAAAAAGTTTATCGAATCGATAACTTGGCAAGCTCTACCGACCTCAGCGGTAGGCCCCTGGCGACGTTGCGAATCATGCTTATATTTGCGTTAGGATATTCGGGAGCCTCGGGTTCTATACTACGTTAAACCGTTCGAGCCGGGAAAGTGGCGGCTGGTCCGCTGGGACCCGCGTGACATTGCCCCGGAAGGTTTCCGTTCAAGCGGGGTGGTACAGGTAAGCTATGGCAGATAAAGGCCAGGAAGAGAAGCACTTCGAAACCGAAGAGGATTTGACGCAGGTCGAAATTCCGCAGACGTTGCCGCTCCTACCGTTGCGTGGCATCGTTATTTTCCCCAACCAAACGCATCCTTTCTTGGTCTCTCGTCCATCCTCGCTCAAGCTGCTCGAGGATGTAGGCCAGTCCCAGCTCATCGCGCTGGCGGCGCAAAAAAATCCGGAAGAGGAAAGTCCGGCCGCCGAGGGGCTCTATCAGCGCGGGACTGCCGTCCGGATTCTCAAAATGCTCAAGTACCCGGACAAGAGCGTTCGGGTTCTGGTGCAGGGCATCGCACGTATCGATCTTCAGCAATTCACGCAGCAGTGAACCTTATTTCGTCGCGCAGGTCAGCCGTCTATCCGAGACGCTGCTGGCGGACCGCGAAGTCGACGCACTTCAGGCCAACCTTGTCAGCCAGTTTTCCAAATTCGTTTCGTTGGTGCCCTACTTGCCTGATGAGCTGCAGATGATGGCGATGCAGGTTCGGGAACCCGGACGGCTTAGCGACCTGGTTGCGTCTTATCTCAAGATTGCAATTGAAGAACTGCAGGATCTGCTCTCGACGCTCGATGTGCGCCAGCGTCTCGAAAAGCTGATCGTCATTCTCAGCCGCGAGATCGAATTGCTCGAATTGGGTCATAAGATCCAATCGCAGGTTCAGACTGAACTCAACAAGAACCAGCGTGAGTATTTCCTGCGTCAGCAGCTCAAGGCGATTCAAAAAGAACTCGGCGAAACTGATGGCCGTTCGGCAGAGATCGACGACCTCGAAAAGAAGATTGAGGCGGCCAGCATGCCTGAGGAGGCCCGCAAGGCGGCCGACAAGGAGTTGGAACGCCTGCGAATGATTCCGCCGGAATCGGCGGAGCATACCGTCGTACGGACTTATCTCGATTGGCTGGTCAGCCTGCCCTGGTGTGTCTCAACCGAGGATAATCTCGACATTACACACGCGCGCGCGGTGCTCGACGAGGATCACTATGACCTCGAAAAGGTCAAAGAACGCATCCTCGAATTCCTGGCGGTACGCAAGCTCAAGCGCGACAGCAAAGGCCCGATTTTGTGCTTTGTCGGACCGCCAGGCACCGGCAAAACATCGCTGGGCCGTTCGATCGCGCGTGCCCTGGGCCGCAAATTCGTGCGCTTGTCGCTCGGCGGCATCCGCGATGAAGCGGAAATCCGGGGTCATCGCCGCACCTACATCGGCTCACTGCCGGGACGCATTATTCAAGGGCTGCGCAACGCCGGTTCAAATAATCCGCTATTTATTCTCGACGAAGTTGATAAGCTCGGCGCCGATTTCCGCGGCGATCCGGCTTCGGCCCTGCTGGAAGTGCTTGACCCCGAGCAGAACAGTACTTTCGTCGATCATTATTTGGACGTGCCCTTCGATCTGTCGCGGGTATTGTTTATCACCACCGCCAACATGCTCGATACTATTCCACATGCGTTGCGCGATCGTATGGAAATGCTGGAGCTGCCAGGTTACACCGAAGAGGAAAAGCTTCATATCGTCGACCGCCATTTGGGACTGAAGCAGATCACCGAAAACGGCCTGAGTGGCAAACCGATTGAATTTACCCACGAAGCGGTTGCGGAGATCATACGTAGTTATGCGCGCGAAGCGGGCGTGCGTAATCTCGAACGGGAGATAGCCCGGATTTGCCGCAAGATCGCGCGTTCCATTACCGAGGGCGAAGCACCGCCCGAACGAATCACGCTCGCCCTCCTGCAACGTTACCTGGGGGCACCCAAGTATTTTTCCGAGGTGGCGGAACGGGCGAACGAACCCGGGGTGGCGACCGGCTTGGCATGGACGCCTAACGGTGGCGATATCATCTTTATTGAAAGCACCCGGATGAGTGGGAAAAAGGGGCTTACCTTGACGGGTTCACTCGGCGACGTGATGAAGGAATCGGCCCAGGCCGCGCTGTCGTATATTCGCACTCGCGCCGAGGGTCTAGGCATCGCGCCTGACTTCTACGACAAATCCGATATCCATGTGCACGTGCCTGCTGGCGCGATTCCCAAAGATGGACCCTCCGCTGGTGTGACTATCGCTGCGTCGTTAGCGTCGCTGATGACGGGCCGGCCGGTCCGCTCGGACGTGGCGATGACGGGCGAGATCACACTGCGTGGCAAAGTTCTGCCGGTGGGTGGCATCAAGGAAAAAGTGCTCGCCGCCCGCCGCGCCGGCATTCATACGGTCGCGTTGCCGCGGCGCAATGAACACGATCTCGATGACATCCCTGCCGAGCTTCGCAATGAAATGGAGATTATCTTCGTCGACACCGTCGATGATGTGCTCAGGCAAGTGCTGCGAGCTGATGGCGCCGGCCGGCGAGTTAAAGCCGATTCGCTACTAGCACCGACGGAAAGCGAGCGGCCACCTGCTGAAGCAGCACATTAGGGAGTAAGCCTGCACGCGGGCCGGGCTAGCGCGCGCGCCAGATTGTCTGGCCGATGCCCCGCGCGGGCTCTGGTGCGATCATGATAAAGGCGGAGAAGTTCACGACGAGACAGCCACACATCAGCCGGATACGTATCGGCCGTACAGCCATGCTGAATACGCGCTAGTCCTTCCTGATTATACAGCAGCAGCAGGCCTTTAAAGAAAAACTTCTCCAGTCGCCGGCGCAAGGTGGCGGGCTTCTCCAGAACAGTGAAGCCGAGGCGGTCTGCTAATCTCGTCAGGATTGTGCACGCGTAAAACGCCTCGATCTGGCAGCCGATCCCGTCGTGCTGAGTCCAATTCCCTAGGCTTTTCAAATCCTCCCTGAACGCGGCAAAGGGATTGCCGCGCCGGCGGACGAGCTCCAAGATAGCGCGGTTATTGCAATGCAGTTCGCCTATTATCGCGCCCGGCACGACCGCCGTCTTATCCGGGAGAATCACCCGTTCACCGTGATAAGGCAGAACTCGGAGGCAAAGTAACCCGTAGGGAGCACCCGGAATGTCGCCGACGGGCCATAAAAGTTTCGCAAGCTGTTCCCAGCCGCGCCAGGCTCTCAGCAGACCGTGCGCCTCCCCGGGCGTAGTGCGGCCCGCGATGATTCGCCATACCAGGCTGGCGTTTTCAGACTGCGTAAGCCGCCGGGTTGTGCCCGGAAGCCGCCGCGTCGAGCGGGATCGCGGATGACGCGGCGCCTTATCTACCGCGGCTTCACGCTTTTGGTCCTCGAGCGATGGTTGGCGGCTGGATGGTGTTGTCATGGCGCGCGCAGGACATTGGATGGCACTGTTGGGCCCGACTTTCTTCGTCTGGCGACATTCACCCAGACAATAATAGTTTGCGTCGGAAAGTGCCGCGATGCAAAGCGGATGGTAGTTTCCTTCGTATAATAGCGATGTTACGCTTTGGTCGGTAAGTTCTTCGCTCTCACCCCGTATCCGGATGGAGGCCAGCCCTAAAGCCGAGGTCAGGCCCAAGCTCGGCGAGCCGCCGGCCTCAACCACCCACGCGGCCGAGGAAGCGCGCAAATGGATCGTCGCGGTCTCGGTGATCCTATGCACTATCCTCGAAGTGCTCGATAGCTCGATTGTGAATGTCGCGCTGCCTCATATGCAAGGTAGTTTTTCGGCGACGGTTGACGAGGTTACCTGGGTGGTGACGACTTATCTCGTAGCCGCCGGAATTATGATTCCGACCACCGGCTGGATCGCGGGCCGGTTTGGACGCAAACGTTACTTTTTAATTTCGATCACGGCCTTCGTCATCTCATCGGTGCTGTGCGGCGCAGCGCAGACGCTGGACCAGATGGTCGCTTTCCGTTTTCTTCAAGGAATAGCCGGTGCCGCCTTACAACCTCTGTCGCAGGCGATCCTGATGGAAACCTTTCCACCCAACGAGCAGACGCTCGCGATGGCAGTGTGGGGACTGGGTCTAATGGTCGCGCCGATCATGGGGCCGACGGTCGGCGGCTACATCACCGATAACTTCAACTGGCGCTGGAACTTTTACATCAATGTGCCAATCGGCATCGCAGCCGGTTTTATGGTCTCGGCTTTTGTGCATGATCCCTCTTACTTGCGCAAGCTCAAGGGCCGCGGGCGCGCCGACTGGCTGGGAATCCTCTGCATGGTGCTGGCGCTTGGTTTGGGCGAGATCGTGATGGATCGTGGTGAGCGTGCGGATTGGTTCGCCACTCCCTGGGTCTGGTACTTTTCGATCATTGCGGCAACGGCTTTTGTGGCGCTGATCATCCATGAATGGCGCACGCCTGAACCAATTATTCACGTGCGGCTGCTGACCAATCGAAAGTTCGCGATCCCGACTTTGCTGCTCATCATGCTGACCTTCGGCGCCTACGGCATGCAGATTCTCAACCCCGTCTTTCTACAGGATTTGCTCGGTTATACTGCCTGGAAGGCGGGTCTGGCGATGGCGCCGCGTGGATTAGGCGTCATGGCATCAATGTTTCTGCTCGGTGGAATCGCGCGCCGTGGCTACGACACCCGGCCCTTGGTGGCGTTCGGTTTTTTGATGGTTGCGGTGTCAACCTGGCAACTCGGCAGCCTGAACCTTAACATGGCGATTTCAAATTTCGTGTGGCCGACTGTTTTTCAAGGGGTTGGAATGGGTCTCGTCTTTCCCAATTTATCGGCATCAGCGTTAAGTTCGATTCCACGTGAGCAGATGGGCTACGCCGCCAGCATCTATTCCATGACTCGAAATATTGGTGGTTCGATTGGTACCTCGGTCTTGACCACTATCCTCGTGCGTAAAGAGCAAATTCAGCAAAGCCATCTGTCCGAGCACGTAACCGTTTTCAATGCCTGGCAGATGAGCCTTGGACAAGCCCACATGCCGGGAGGAACCCGGTTCAATTACATGAACCAGCTCATTACCGGACAAAAGCAAGGGCTGTCCATGCTGTACGGCGCGGTGCAAAACCAGGCTACGATGATCTCACTCAATAACATCTACCGAATGCTGACCGGTGTGATGATCGTTGCCCTCCTGCTCACGGTGCTGCTGCCCCGGCCCGCGGGCAAAGCTCCGGCGGGCGCCCACTAGATCGGCCCAAACGTGTGTGTGGCCATCGCGGCGCGAGTTGCTGGAGGTCGTGACGGACTTATCACTTCGCTGGAGCCGAAAGCCGACGACGAGCGCTGAGGAAACGTTCGCCGGCCCCGCAGCACAATCGGTCCCTGAAAAAAGCTGTTGATGTAGACGGTCGTCATGAAGACAAATCGAAAGATCGAGCTGAGAATTGGTGCGGTTGCCTACGCACCCAAGGTGTTCACGATTTGGGAAGGAATCCGCGCATACCTCCATGACCGAGGCCTGCGGACCGAGTATGTCCTATACTCAAGCTATCCCGCCCTGGTCGATGCGCTGGTGGCTGGCCATATCGATATCGCTTGGAACACACCGCTCGCCTATCTACAAGCCAAAGAGAGACTCGGCGGACAGTGCCTCGTGTTAGGCATGCGCGACAGTGACGTGGGCTTTACCACTGTGTTCATTGGACGGGCGGATGCGCCGATTCATTCGCTGAGCGATCTCAAAGGCAAGCGGTTCGCACTCGGCAGCCGCGACTCGTCTCATGCGGCGATCCTGCCCGTCCACTTTCTGCGCGAAGCGGGTCTTGATCCGGAGAAGGATCTGAAAGTGGTGCGTTTCGAAACTGACATCGGAAAGCACGGCGACACGGGAACGAGCGAGCAGGACGTGGTCCGTGCCGTTACGAAAGGTTCGGCGGACGCCGGCGCGATTGGCAAGGCTACCTGGGATGCCTTCGTAGCCAATGGCTCGATCGATCCACGCACCCTGCGGATTTGTTGGACCAGCCCCGGTTACAGCCATTGCAACTTTACCGCGCGAGTGGAGCTTCCTGCTGCCTTGGCCGAACGCTTCACGAAGGCTATTCAGGTCATGGATTACAACGATCCGAAGTGGAAGCAGATTATGGACCTGGAAGGCCTGACCCGATGGATCCCCGGAAGCACGGCGGGTTACGATAAACTGGAACGTGAAGCGCGGCGGCTCAACTTGCTGAGTGAGCGAGCATAGAGGCCGAGGCGAGGCGTCATTGTCGCAGCACATCACGTTCCCAGGCCGCGTTGGGCTTTGCGTCAATATAAATAATTGTTCGCGAAAAGAGTAATGCCCAACTTCCGATAAGCATTGTTCGCGGGGGGGAATTATCGTGCCGAAACGCGACCGCACACCGAAAAAGGTGTGCGGTCGCGGTCTCTGTTCAGCGGTTAACCCTTGCTCAGAAGGGCTCACGCTTCAGCCTGTTATCTGCCTCAGGCGTACCCATGGCGCAGCAGCTTGCCCGGAGTTGCACCGGTGCACTTATCTTCAGCGAATGTCTCCACGCCGTTGACGATAATCGAGCGATAACCCTTGGCGTGCTGTACCCGGCGCCATTCGCCACCCGGGAAATCGTGAACGATCTCACCTACCCAATCGGGCTCGATATCGAGACCCTTCAGGTCATACACAACAACGTCGGCGGCCAGGCCCTCGCGTAGCATTCCACGGTCGCGGAAGCCAGCGGCGTGAGCCGGCAGCGCTGACATGCGATAGTGCGCTTCTTCGAGGGTGATTCTCTGCTCATCGCGCACCAACCAGCGCAGAAAATCGGTCGTGAACGCCCCTCCGGTGAAGAACTTCGTATGCGCTCCACCGTCGGACACACCAGGGAAGGTAAAGGGTGAAGCGTTGAAGATCTCGGCCATAAACTCGGCGTTGAATCCCTTGTTGGGACCCAGGAACTCGGCCTTCAAATTGGTAGCGATGGAAAGGTCGAGCATCACATCAATCGGATGCTTGTTCTCTTCCATGCCGATCTGGCCGAGCGACCTGCCGACGTACTTCTCGAGTTCCTCGTGGTTCTCGACCCATTGCACGATCAAATTTTTCGGATTACCGCCAACGCCGGCCTGAAGCGCCCGGATTCTCGCGTCGGCTTCATCTGTCTCCCGGATGACCGCCTTGCGCATCTCCGGATCTTTCATCTTCGCCAGCTTCTCCTCGACCGTGCCGGTGGTCAGCGCGCGCCACGCCGGGCTCATGTCGTAGAGATTCCAATTCTCCAGGGTAAACGCGAACCCGCTGCGTACGGACGCGCCCTGGCCGAAGATCGGAAGACCCTCGGCGCGGCAGCCCTCGATCCAGCGCAGTAGGCGACGATGGATTTCAGCGTTTTTGCGGGTGGGCGCGACCGCTTGGAAGAGGATCGGCCGCATAGCGACACCTGCCAATTTTTTCACAAAGGCGAGATCGGCGCTGTTATCGGCGGGATCGGTCGCCTGAGTGATCTCCATGAAGCCTTCGTCACGCTCGCGCAGCACCCGGGCGAGATTAAAGATGTCCTCGTCGCACATGGTATCCGTTACCATCGGTGAGCCGTCATAATCGGCCTGCACCGAATCTGGCCCTAAGCGCTGAATCGAGAAGCCGCATAGGCCTGCATCCATGCCTTCATGAAGCAGCCGGGCCATCTCCGCCCGCTCCCGATCGTTCGCCGCCCGTGTCTTTGCAGCTTCCAGACCCATGACGTAGGTCATCAGCGATGCGGTCGGCATGTACTGAATGCAGTTCACTCCCTTCGGGGTGCGGTCCAGCGAAGCGAGATATTGCGGAATCGTCTCCCAATCCCAGGTCATCCCTTCCTTCATCGCAGCGTACGGGATCGCCTCGGTGCGGGTCATCGTCAGCATCGAACGTTCGCGGAAATCAGGCTTGACCGGGGCAAAACCGAATCCACAATTACCCAGCACCAGCGAGGTGACACCATGCCACCCGGAAATTGTGCAGTAAGGGTCCCAGCGAATCTGCGCGTCGTAGTGCGTGTGCAGGTCGACGAAACCAGGAGCCACGATGAGGCCGTCCGCATCGATGGTTTTCTTGGCAAAGCCGTGCGCGCGGCCGCCGATCTGAGCGATTTTGCCATCCTTGATCCACACATCGGCGCGATATCTTGGCACGCGGCTGCCGTCGACGACCGTACCGCCTTTAATCAGGATATCCATGTCCGCCATTTCGTAACCTCCAATGGAGTCGGCGCAGGTCGAGCTTTATTCACGCGCCGAAGATTAAGCAGCAGCTCTAAAATCCTAAACCACCGGCAAAGTTTAAATCCTGTCGTTCAGCTCACTTCTTAGCGAATCCAATTGCAATTGAGTATCGCACTACCAATTCAAATTCAAATGCCTGTTATCTCTGGCGCGGTGTGGCCACGGTCAACTTGTGGGCGTCTCAGGTTTAGGCCGCGTTCAGTTAAGGTTGCTGGTTTGCCGGCGGCGAGTGCATGATCTACTGGGTTATTTGAAGGATAAGTCATGGAGCACGAACCTCTTGATCGGAAAAAGGCCGCCGCCTTGGCACGGCAGGTCGGGGTTGATTTTGGCGGGGCGCTGACCGCCGCTTTAGCCTACATCGGCGATCGGCTTGGAATTTTCAAGGCGATGGCCAGTGGCACCGCTTTTACAACCCGGCAGCTCGCGGAACGCACGGGCCTGAATGAACGTTACTTGCGCGAATGGAGCGCCACCATGGCTGCGGCCGGCTATGTCGAATACTCGCCGCAGGATGCAACTTTCAGAATGAACTCCGAACAGGCCGCGGTCTTGACAAATGAAGACACTACCTATTTCACCGCTGGCGCTTTTCAATATGCGGTTGCGTGCTATCGGCAGATCCCTACGTTGATGGAGTCATTCAAGAATGGCGGCGGCGTTCCGTTTAGCGATTTCGGCCCGGAGATAGTCGAAGCCATCGAGCGGCTGTTCCATGTCGGTTACGAAACCTGGGTAGCTCGTGAGTGGATCCCCGCAGTACCAGATGTTCATGAGCGGCTGCTTGCCGGGGCCGAAGCTGCCGAGGTCGGCTGCGGAGCGGGCCAATGTCTGATCCCGGTGGCCGCAGCTTTCCCTAACTCCCGTTTCTTTGGTTATGACGTCGACCCCACTTCTATCGAGCGCGCTCGGAACAAAGCGGACAGCGCCGGATTGAACGGTCGAATAGGCTTTGAGCAGATCGCCGCCGAGAGCGTGCCGTTTCAAGACCACTTCGATCTCGTGATGGCCTTCAACTGCATCCACGACATGGCACATCCACGCGCCGCCTTGGCCGCAATTCAACGAATGCTCAAACGCGACGGCGCATTTTTATGGTCGGAAGCGGATGTCGGCGCACGGCTCGAAGACAATCTTGGTCCGGTCGGGCGCACTCTATACGGTGCGAGCACAATGCACTGCATGACCGTATCGCTTGCCCAGGGTGGAGAAGGCCTGGGTTCTGCAATCAGCGAGGAGCTGGCTAGGAATCTAGCGGCGGAAGCTGGTTTCGCGAGTCTGGAACGGCTCCCGATCAAGAACCCATTCCATCAGGTCTTTCTTGGCCGCAAACCGACTAGACTCTAGCCCAGATTCTCCTTTCGGAAAGGGAAGGAATCAGAAAAACGGACGATACGCACCGAGGAATGACTTCTCGCCTCTCCTCAAGCTAAGGATTCATGAGCCGTTCAGTCGGCTGCAAACAGTTTCATCAATGCATCGGGCGCCGGCGGATGCTTTAGCGCCGCCAGATTATGCGCCACATGGGCGGTTGAACTCATGCCAACTAGTGCTACGCCGATGCCCGGAGTTGAGCGGACGAATTGAATCGAACGCTGCGCATCCGATTCCATTCCAGGGAAAGCCGATTGCAATATCTCGGGTAGGCTGCGGGTCAATTGGCCCTGCAATAACGAGGCGCTTGCACAGACTGCGACACCCATTGCGTCGGCGGCAGCGAGCAGACTCACTTGGTTGCCGCCGGGCAAAGTCTGGTTGCGCAATGTCAGCGCTTCGGTCATTGCCAGATTGTACGGGAGCTGAATTATTCTGAAGTGATGGTCGGCCCCGCCGACCTCAGTCGCCGCGCTGACTAATTCTGCCAATGAAAGATAACCGCGTTCATTGGGCTTTAGACGGAAACCGTTCCAGGTTGCGGTGCCGTAGCAAGCGATTTTTTCTGCCTTAACCGCACTTTCCAGGAACTCAAAAGCTTTCCGAATGCGCGCGAGAAACTCATCATGGCCCACGGCATTGAGCTGTGTTTCCGGGTTGTGGACGTAATAGATGTCGACGCTTTCCAGGCCGAGATTCGAGCGGCTGAGGTCGAGCATGGCTTCGAGATATCGCGGCGTCATGCAGTGCGAGCTTTGGACGACCTCATTCGGCTTGACAATTCCCGGCTGGAGAAAATTTTCCTCGAACCAGCCGCGCGGATCGGCCGGAACCTCCCCATCGAAGGCGATATAGCCGCCTTTGGTCGCAATCACGATTTGCTCGCGCTTGACCTGGCCGCTCCCGGCCAGTTCCGCGATAACCCTACCGATCACGCGCTCGCTTCGCTGGCAACGATAATTTACTGCAGTATCGACCAGATTAATTCCACCTAGCACGGCGGCTCGCATCGCCTGGGAGTAGGCTGCGTCGGTGGCGGCATCTTCGTCGCCCAGATAAGTGCCGATTCCAAGCGAAGAAACTGAAAGACCGAACATGGGACGGTAATTGCCCCGATAATCGGTGAAATGGCTCGCATACTCAACAGTTCCGCCAGGCGTGGCACGATCTTTTAGCATCGGGAGGGCTCCGCTTGTGTAAAGGGGCAAGTGCTTAAACTCGGCCTCGTCCGGCCTCAATCGAACGGGCAGACAAGGTTGAAACTAATCCTCGGCCTGCGCGTGGTCGTAAATGGTAAGCGGACTTATTGAAGGTTCGTACAGTACCTGGATCACATTGCCATCGGGGTCGCGGAGGTAGTACGAAACCGAGCCATCGCGATGGCGTCGCAGCGGGCTCGCGATGTCGAGCTGTTTTTCCTGCGCCCATTGGTAGCCCGCTTCCAACTCATCGATCGTGGACACGATAAACCCAAGATGGTCGAGCGATTGTGCTGAGCGATCACCCGCCGATCCTCGATGAAGTGCGAGGTTGTCGCAACCGGAACTCAGGTACGCATTATCCGTATCGGGTTGCCAGACGATCGTCATTCCGAACACTCGCCGATAAAAATTGACTGCATGCGCTACGTCTTTGACGTTGAGCGCCAGATGTCTCAGTCCGCGATGCTTTATCATTCAACTTGCAATTTGCAACTTGTGCTGCGCGTGATAGCGCGTCGATTCTCAGTCCTGCCGTTCGGAGCCGGCTCTAACTACGGCGTCTTTTTATAGCCGACCACCGCCCATATTGGGTCCGATGGAACGCCGGCGCGCCGGCTGTGGTCGATCAGTTCGATATTCTCAAATGTCCGCGCTTCAGCAAAGTAGCGTTTGACGATTTCCGGCCGCTGCTGCTCGCTCGCCATCTGCCAAAGCGAAATCGCCTTGGTCGGAAACATCCGATTGGAGAAAGTCACGATGAATGGGCCCTGGGGCCTCAGCAGCCGTCCGACATCCGCAAACACCTCGATCGGACGCGTCAGGTACTGAACAGAAACGGTCATCACGGCGCCATCAAAAGAGGCATCGTCAAGCGGGAGTCGCGGCTGCCGGTTGACGTTATGGATCACTATATCGGTAAGCGCAGGATTATCCGCCATCTCGGCACGATTCAAGCCCAGGCCAACGACCCGCTTCAGTTCGAGGGTCTTGCGGCAGATGAGAACGCCAACTACTCATGAGGTCGAGAATCTCGCCTTTCTTCGGCAGCAGACGATCGTAGATCTCGCCCACATCGGCGATCGCGTACTCGTCGATATGCACAAGCAAGCGCGGATATTGGTAAAAAAGTTCGTCGTCGGACTCATCCATCCGGCGGCTGAATTCTGGCGGCAAGACGTTTGCCAAAATGTATGCTCCAACTTTTGCTAATTCCGCCCTGCGCGGGGCCGCCTGCAGCACGATACCTGGTTAGAGCGGCGTTGACATCATTCCTTGGTAGGGCCTAAATTAAAACACCTTTCCAGAATCGCAAGAGGCCTGTTTCAGCAACTTGCGTGTCTGGAGAAGATAAAACCTGATGATGCGGCGGGACAAGACAAACTATGTTATTCAATCCGTAGCGCATTCGCTTGACGTTCTCGAACAATTTTTTGGAGACATCGACGAACTCGGCGTCACCGAACTTTCCAAGCGGCTCAAACTTCATAAAAATAACGTGTTTCGCCTGCTCGCGACTCTCGAAGCTCGCGGTTACATCGAACAAAACCGTGCCAGCGAGAATTACCGGCTGGGAATCAAATGCCTGCATTTGGGCCGCCGCTATATCGAGCACATGGGTTTGGTGCGACAAGCGCGGCCCATTCTGGCTGACATCGCTCGCAAAGCGCGCGAGAGTGCTTTCGTCGCCATCGCGCGCCGCGCTGGCGTGGTTCCGCTGGAAGCCGCCGAACCCGACGATCGGATTGTGCGTATAACTCCCCCCATCGGTCAGACGCTGCCACTCCATTGCACGGCGATTGGCAAAGCCCACTTGGCGTTCGATCCTGAAGAACAACTCCAGGCTTCTTTACCTGAACTTCTTGAACGGTTCACCCCGCGGACCATAATCGACCGCACGACCCTGCTTGAACAGCTTCATTGCGTCGCCCGGGACGGTTATTCAGTTGACGCTGGTGAGTACTTCGAGGACGTGGCATCAGTTGCGGTCCCGATCCGCGACTATACCCGTTCTGTCGTCGGCTCGCTGGCAGTTGCTGGTCCCTGCTATAGAATTCCTGCCGATCGCATCAGTCACGAGCTCGCGCCGTTGATCGTCGAAGCCGGGCGAGAGCTTTCCTATCGCCTTGGATACAATGAATAATAGATAAAGTCGACCACGAGAGAATCGACGTATCCCGCGCAAACCGCGACCCGAACATCGGTTGGTGAGTCGGTCATTGGCGCTTTGTCCTTTGTAGCTCGTGAATGCCTGGAGTGAGATCGACATGAAAATCCTGGTTCCTGTCAAACGCGTTCCCGATCCGGCGACGACGATCCGCGTCCTGCCTGACGGTTCTGGAATCGCCACCGATAACATTAAATGGGTCATTAATCCGTTCGATGAAATCGCCCTTGAAGAAGCGCTTCGAGTTAAAGAGAAACAAGGTTCCGGCGAAGTGGTCCTGCTATCTGTCGGCCAACAGACATGGCAGGAGCAGTTGCGCACCGGACTGGCAATGGGAGCGGATCGCGCAATCCTGGTGCGAGCGGACAGCCCACTCGACACCTTCGCGATCGCGCGGATCATGGCGAAAATAGTCGGCAACGAGAAGCCCGAACTGGTTATTATTGGTAAGCAGGCGATTGACGACGATTCGAACCAGGTGGGTCAGATGTTGGCTGAGCTGCTGGATTGGCCGCAGGCTACTTTTGCTTCAAAAGTGGACATTGCCGGGAGCCGGTGCACGGTGGTGCGTGAGGCCGATGGTGGGCTGGAAACTGTGGCATTTCCCCTGCCTGCGGTTATTACCACCGACTTGCGCCTCAACGAACCGCGCTACGCGTCCCTCCCCGGCATCATGAAGGCACGCAAAAAACCGCTGACCGAGGTCCCGGCCGATAGCCTCGGCGTCGATCTAACGCCCAAGGTCAAAATCAGGATCATGAAGGCGCCCGAAAAGCGGCAAGCGGGCCGAAAACTGGGTTCGGTCCAGGAATTGGTGCAAGCACTGCATACAGATGCCAAGGTGATTTGAAGCAGCGAAAACATCATACTTCATACTTCCAGGCCGCGCGGTTAACGCCTGGCGCCGCCATTGCGCGGCAAAACCCCCCGGGCGAGCGGTGACAACCCTTACCGGCGGAGGCTCCGCGGCGTTACTTGAGACATCGGTGAAATAAATGGGTGATGTACTGGTTATTGCTGAACATCGGAATGGACATGTTCCGAAAACCACGCTGGTTGGAATCAACGCTGGTCGGGAGATGGCACGGAAACGCGGCGCCCACTGCGTCGTTGTCGCCATGGGGGACAAAGTCGACAATGTGATCGGCGAGCTGGCCAAATATGGTGTGAGCAAGGTGATTGGGCTTGAAGACCCGCGCCTGACGACTCCGTTGGCTGACGCGGCGGCTCAGGCGGTTGCAACCGTGGTGAAAAAGATCGGCGCCGAAGCCGTAATGGCGACCGCGACCGCGATGAGCAAAGACCTGATGCCGCGCGTTGCCGCCCGTCTCGAGGCCCCGATGGCGTCGGACGTCATTGCGATTAATGACGACGGCAGCCTGGTGCGGCCGATGTACGCTGGCAACGTGTTGGCGACGATCGAGTTGCAGGGGCCGATCCACGTCGTAACCGTGCGCGGCACTGCATTTGATGCTGCGGTTTTGAGCGGAGAAACAGCGCCGGTTGAGAAAATGCAAGCCGAAATCGACCCGGCGAGTCTCAAGATGGAATTCGTCGGCTTCAATGAAATCAAGAGCGATCGGCCGCAGCTCACAGAAGCGAAGATCGTCGTTTCGGGTGGGCGTGGGCTTCGTTCCGGAGATAACTTCAAGACCGTGCTCGAGCCGCTGGTCGACGAACTCGGCGCCGCGATGGGTGCTAGCCGTGCCGCGGTAGACGCTGGGTTTGTTCCCAATGATCTTCAGGTCGGTCAGACGGGTAAGGTCGTTGCGCCGGAGCTATACGTGGCTGTGGGAATTTCCGGTGCGATTCAGCATCTGGCCGGGATGAAGGATTCGAAGACTATTGTCGCGATAAACAAGGATGAAGAGGCGCCTATCTTCAGCGTCGCCGACTTCGGCCTCGTCGCCGATTTGTTCAAGGCAGTGCCCGAGATGACCGAAGAGCTGAAGAAAATGAAGCACTGACGGTTATTCAAATAATAGGCCCACCTGGCTGCAATGAGTGACTCGGACCGGCAAAGGGCGCTGGCTTGTGCGCCCGGCAGTTGAATTTACCCCGCCGACTACCTAAAAACGCATCGTATAGATCGCTTGTGAGTCGTTCTTGCGCGCGGCAAGACACACAACCAGCGTGACTGAAGGACCGCCACAAGCAGAGCCTCCAGGGGCCGAGAGTAGTAGGCGACCAATGGGTCGGGGAAAAAAATGAATCAAGACGTAACCCGTTAGATTCTCTGGAACATTCCTATCGGCTTTATCCTTTTCTTACATTTGATGCTGATTCCGCTGACGGCGGCATTCATCTTTGTCGCTGTTCGATGGTATCGAATGATACGGCTGGGGACGCCTGAAGCACGTCCCCCGTTTGATCAACCCTGGCGCCGCTTCTTCCTGGCGTTTCGCGATGGCGTCGGCCAAGGTTATCTCGGACGTGAGAGCTGGGGATGGATTCACTACACCTTTCTGGTCGCCTTCGTCGGTTTGTTTATTGGGACCAGCTTGATTTTCGTCAACAAGGATATCGACGATTTCCTCAGGCTATTCGGCGTTAGGGTCTACTTCTATTACGGTGACTTTTATCTTGTCTTCAAAGCCGCGATGGACACCTTCTTTGCGTTGATAATCATTGGTGCCGCCGACGCAGGGCTCCGCCGCGGGTTGATCAAGCCTAGCCTGCTAGCACCAAGCCAATCTCCGGTCGTCAAGCGCAATTTCGAGAACTACGGGGGGTATTGGTTACCGTTAGTGCTGTTGCTGCTGGTGCCGCTCACGGGACTGCTGCTGGAAGGCGCGGTATCAACGCGGCGCAGCCAAAATTCACCGAATGGGCGTATCTCGGACGCAATATCGCCAGGATTGAAGGCGCATTCGGTGCCGGTATGACATTCCACCGTTGGCTGTGGTTGGTGCACGTTCTGCTCGTATACGCGCTGTTGTTCTGCTTGCCGTTTACGAAATTGCGCTATTTCCTGATTGCTCCGGTCAATCTCTTCTTTCGCAATCTTGGACAGCGCGGCCGCTTGACGCCGATCGAGGACTTCGAAAGTGCAGAAACTTTTGGCGTTTCTCAAATCGAGCAATACAC
>CAVWAA010000026.1:0-35322 GCA_963752805.1 Binataceae bacterium (SeqCode) | reverse complement strand
AGCCGTCCGGGACTCGAACCCGGGACCCTGTGATTAAAAGTCACATGCTCTACCGGCCTGAGCTAACGGCTCACAAAATCAGCAGACTCTCATAATTACAGGCTATTTGGCTAATTGGAAGGGATACGCGCGCCACACCGCTCGACCATACGTTCAGCAACTCCAAAATCCACTCCGCTTCAGTGATGCTGTCTGCGGTGGCTTGGCCGTCCTCCTACGAGACGGCAGGTAGACACACCCCTATCCCCGATAAGTGAAGCGATGGTCAATGCGTGCGACCACACCTCCGCGCTGATTGGTCAGAGTCGAGCGAATCACGAAGAACGTCATCGCGCCGCTTCGTCCGGTCTTGGTATAGCTTTCCGCGAGTGTAGAGCTGATGGAGATGGCGTCGCCCGCTCTGATCGGCTCGACAAACTCGACATCCATGCCAGCCGCGAGTCGCGGGACGTGTTTAGGAAGATAGTCGAAAATATCCTCGAGCGCGCGAAATGTTGCTACAAACGCGGGCGGCGCGATCGGCGCCTTTTCTTCCAGATTGGTATAAACTGGATTTGTTTCCCCAATCATGGCGCAAAAGCGCGCAATCATCTCTGCTGTAATTTCTACCGGATTGGCGGTCTCGAACAGGCGGCCAAGCAGAGAGCGGTCAAAGTCAACCATTCGAAGCTCCTTCATTTCGTTCTTTACTCTCATCGCGCTGATGCATCTGCTTCGCCCAGTGCTGGACCACCGTTCGCCGATTCCCGGCACGCGGCACGGTTGGACAATACGTTTTCCTGGTAACCCGTGCAAGATTTGTCTGCAGTCTGTTTTTTTAATTCGGTTTCGGGCTTTTAGGTGCGTTATTGTTGCCTATTCAATATGGCATCTACCATGCATCTTTCGGTGCGGGACCTTGAGGTGAGTGCGTAATGGCATATATGCACTCCACTTGAGTCTATGAGCATAAACAAGGAGGATCTAAGATGCTGTATTGGGCGTTTGTATTTCTGGTGATCTCGATAGTCGCTGCGATTCTCGGCTTTGGCGGTATCGCAGCGGGTGCGGCAGGAATTGCGAAGCTCTTATTTGGCTTGTTCCTCATTATCTTCATCGCGCTGCTAATCGCTGGACTGGCAGCGGGCAGAGCGATAACACGTTAAATCGACGCCGCGCGGAATATCGTCTTCTGCGCGGCTGAATACACTTCAGAATGCACCCGCGGGCAGTCGTTAACAGTTGTAAATGGTATGTTCTGCGCTGTTGTTACCCTGCAAATTTGACAGGGGGACCGCAGGACGGGATGGAGGGTACGGCGAGGAAGGGAGAACGGAAAAAGACATAAAAGGCTATGTAAGAAGGAAGGAGTGTAGGGTCGCTGCAATTTCCTGACTTGTTATCTCATAGCATCTGCCTCATTCTTCGCAATCGCTCTTCTCACCTTGCTTCTCGCTTCATAGGCAGGCGAATCGGAAAACGGCGCGGGTCGGGCGGACCGGTTCGTGACCGGCCTAGCGCGTATTGTCGCACCGCCCTGCGCCCCTCGTTGTCGTTCGCACATACCCGGGCGCATCCTGCGGCGAACCATTCGCCGGTGGTCCTGGCGGCGGCGGGGCCACCGGCAATAATTACAAGCTGAGGCCTCTCGGCTTTGAGCGCTCGCACCGTTTGTATAGCTGCAGGTACATTCGAGGCCAGGGTGCAACTCACACAGATCAAGTCAGGGGTGTAGCGATTGACGAAGTCGCGTATCTCTGAGAGCGATTTGTTCTCGCCGGCGAAGCTGGCGGCAATTCCATCCAGGCGTAGCAATTCCAAAACGATCATCAGTCCGAGGCTGTGCGATTCACCCGGTGCGCAAACACCCAGTACATGGAAGGGCGCCGGCAGCCGCGGTTTGCTGAAGCGGCTCCCAAGGTCGGCGATCAACTCCCGTGTGGTGTCGATAATGAACTGCTGGTTAGCCGAACTGAGATGGCCATCCTCGAACTCCTGCCCGGCGAGTTGCAGCGCACGCGAGAAAATCTCCTTGAACGTTGCCTCCAGCCCGTGTTCATCACAGTAGCGGATGGCAAGAGCCTGCGCGTCCTGGCGATCGAGCTCAAGCAGCTTGCGATAATAATCGTGATGGTCTTCCAGTGCGACGTCTGCGCCCAGCAACAGAGAGAAAAAATCGAGTGAGGGAATGTAATCGCCAATAACCTTGATACACGCGGTCAGCGGCGTCGCGATCACTAGACCAGCCGGACCCCAAAGCCAGGTCCAATAGGCGGCCGAAAACAGCAGCGCGACCGGTGAAACACCGACTCCGGCCCCGATAAAAAACGGTTCAACCAATTGCGCCGCAATCTGATCGAGGCCCACAAATGTCGCCACCACCTCAATAGCTTTGGCCCAGCCCGGAAACACCGCGAATGCTACCAGGGTCGGCATCACTGCGGACACGGTGGCTCCCACATATGGAATGTAACGGAGGACGAATCCCAGCGCGCCCCAGAGTTCGGGATTGGGCATGCCCAATCCCCAGAGAATCAGGCCGCTGATAAGTCCGAAAGAAAGATTCACCACCGAAAACAGAAACAGATAGCGGCTGACCGTATTGCCGGCAGCATCGATCGCGTGTGCCGCGACCGGGATCCCAGCACGCGCCGCCAAGCGGACAAAGCGGTCGCGCAGATCCATCCTGCTATAGAGCAGGAAAAACAGTAACACGATAGTAAGCACTGCCTCGGCAATACCCGAAATCAGAGACCCGGCCGATTTGGCAAATTCACCTAACGGCGACCAAGCCTCGGTGGTTTGTACCGCACGCGTGATCGTTTTCTGGCGCGTTTGGTTCCGCTCCAGCTCCTTTTGAATGTTTTCGAAAGCGCTCTCGACTTCGTGCAACCATGCCGGAGTGCTCCTTTCGAGATGCGACAGCTTCGCTGCGATATTGGACGAGTATGACGATACCTCGACCGCTACCGAAGTGAGTTCGACCGTCAGAAAATAAAAAACGCCAGCGATAACCAGCATCCCTGTGATTACTACGATTGCACTGCTCAGCAGGCGTCCTACCCAAGGTTCCAAACGGCGTACTATCGGGCTGAAAACGACGGCGAGAATCGCAGCAAACGAGATTGGTAGAAGGATGTCACGGGCGTAATAGAGAACGCCGGTGGCGATGATTATCCCTAACAACGGCCGGGTCGCGCGGCCGGTCTCGAAGCGCTCGTCACCGGGGTCGGCCAGGTTCTCTGTCAGTTGGTCGGTAGCCACGTCAGCCGAAATTCCCTTGATTAGCGGGCCGAGGGAATCCGGCCATTCGATTGTACCGAATCGAACGAAGACCGCACCACCCATCGTAGCCAGCGACTTGGCCGCGGAAATGTTCGAGATGGTGCGCTATGTCAAGTCAGGACGATGAGATCTGAGCACCCCTTTGCCATTCAATGTTCGGCATACCGGGCGGGGACGTCCAGTATGCTTGAGGAAATGAGGGTGTGGACACTGTTGGTCGAATCAATAATCCTGATCGGCACCGCCTTCTTCTTCGTCACTTTCGGCCTCGCCCTCTTCCATCCCCGGCTGCTGATATGCAGCCTCGGTCGCGAGCCGGGTGAGCATCTTCTGATTCCAGCTAAGGTGGTCGTTTTCCTGTTTGCGCACTTCCCGCACGGCGCGGTTGACGAGCTTTTTGAGTTCTCGCTCTTCGATCTTTTCCATCAGCGAGCCAAGCAGCTCCCAATTCCAATGGTCCTTGGTCTCGGCGAGTACAAGGTTCTCGATATTGTTGATGTCCTTCAGCTCGTCCGGAACATCGGCCGACAGCAGACCCTGCGCCTTATGCTCAGCAGCCTCAGCGGCAGGGCTCATTTCGTCCTCATTACCGCCCGCCGCGTGTAGCAGCTCCTCGCAAAGCTCCACGTGCCGTTGCGTCTGCTCATGGAACTGCTCCAGCTTTGAGCGGAGGTCGTCGTGCGTGAGTTCTTCCAACGCCTTCTCGTAGAGTTCGATTCCGCCATGTTCAACGGCGAGCATCTCGGAGAAGAAATGCTTTAGCCATTCCTGACTGAGCTGAGGAGCGCGGCTTCGGGACCGGGCGCGGCTGGGGGCGCCCTTACGGGTGACGAGACGGCTGTTGCTGTGGGCTGAAGTGGTGCGTTTTTTCATATCACTGTTCCATAGGTTTCAGGTGTGTGAGCAACGATGCATTCCGTTGATAACCGCTGGTTACTGCTTCGCGAATCAGCACATTAATGCCTGCTGAGGCCCCGATTGCACCGCAATGGCTTGGCCGATTCCTGGGTCGAAGGCGGATGACCCTAGGGGCGGATGATCGACCGGCCGAGCCATTCAATGTTAGGGGCAGTGCTGGTCGCCGTTTAGCGTGAGCAATCGATATGCCGAACAGCGGTTTTTGACGAGGCTAGATTCGGCTTGAAACGGAAATGGCTTAGACCGGGGTTAATCACCCCGGCGCTTACCACTCAAAAGCAAGGCTTTGAATCTATCCGATGACGAACTCCGCTTAGTCGCTCACAACCCGATTGACGGCAAGTAATCGTCTGTGGTCCGGCGGCCACCGCAATCTACCCGCGCGATTCCTGTAGCATACTCATCAGGCGGTGCGCATTGCTGGCCGATTTCGTCAGGATTGAATTTTTTCCACAAGTGCTTGTCGCTGTCAGCAATTTTTGCACGGTGCTTAATGCGTTATAACCCGTACCGCGCTTCATCGAAATGTCAGGCGGACGATGCACTACCTGACAGATGCTCCCTCTCTATCGGAGTCCGGCACCAATTCCAGTTCGTCGAGCCATGCAGTCGCCTCGCTGTCGCTGGGAGCGCGATAATCGCCGCGAGGCGAGAGCGAACCGCCTGATCCGACTTTTGGCGCATTCGGAATGCAACTCCGTTTGAACTGGCTCAGTTTGAAGAACCGAAGCAGGAAAGTACGCAGATGAGCTTTGATTTCGGCGAGACCGTATTCGTGACGCTTGTCCTCGGGGATATCGGGCCACGGATCGAGCGAACGATCATGCCAGGCACAATAAGCCAGGAAAGCGATTTTGGTCGGGGTAAATCCAAAACGGACGGTGTAATAGAGGTTGAAATCCTGCAATTCGTACGGCCCGATAAGCGCCTCGGTGGCTTGAGTCGCACCGGCCCTGCCGGGCACCAGTTCAGGGCTGATCTCGGTCGCAAGGATATCGCGTAATGTAGTACTGGTATCCGCGCCAAAGCGCTTAGTCTCGGCGACCCAACGGATTACGTGCTGAATCAGAGTCTTTGGCACACTCGCATTCACTGCGTAATGCGACATGTGGTCGCCGACGCCATACGTGCACCATCCCAGCGCAAGTTCGCTGAGGTCGCCAGTGCCAACCACCAGGGCATCGTGCAAATTGGCAAGGCGGAACAGATAACTGGTGCGTTCGCCTGCCTGTACATTCTCGAACGTAACGTCGAAAGCTTCGTTCCCATTGCTATACGGATGCCCGATATCAGCCAGCATCTGGTGGGCCGCAGGCCGGATATCCAGCTCATGCGGTTCGCAGCCGATACTGCTCATCAGCCTCCGCGCCTGCTCGAGAGTGCGCGTGCTGGTGGCAAAACCAGGCATTGTGTAGGCGAGAACATGCTTGCGCGGATAGCCGAGCCGGTCCATGGCCTGAGCGCATACCAGCAATGCCTGGGTCGAATCGATGCCGCCGGAGATGCCGATGACAACACGGCGCAGACCAGTTGCGCGAAGGCGGGTTACCAGGCCCTGCACCTGGATTTCGTAAACTTCAGCGCATCGCTCTTCGCGTCCGAGCGGATCGGCCGGAACATAAGGGAAGCGCTCATAGCGCCTCTCCAGCAGAAGCCGCTCGCGTTGGGGGAAGGCAAGCTCGAAGCCCACCGTGCGAAAGTCGCGTGCGCGGGCCGCCTCGCGCCGAACCGCCTGGCCGAAGCTGGTCTGGCGCATACGCTCCTGCGAAAGCCGTTCGAGATCGATTTCCGAGCAGATTAGCTGGGGCGGGTCCTTAAACCGCTGGGATTCAGCGACCAGATTACCGTTTTCGGCGATGAGGGCATGGCCGTCCCACGCCAAGTCGGTGGTCGATTCACCGGCGCCAGCGGCTGAGTAAAGATAAGCTGCCAGACAACGGGCCGATTGACTGGACACCAATTGCCTGCGGTAGCCGGCTTTGCTCACGGTAATATTCGAGGCTGACAGATTGAGCAACACAGTTGCGCCGGCTAGCGCCGCATCGCTTGACGGCGGTATCGGCACCCAGACGTCCTCGCAGATCTCAACATGAAAGCTGAGCAGTGGCTGGCTGTTACAGGCAAAAACGATTCGCGAGCCAAACGGGATATCAAGCTGGCCGCAAAGCTCCACGGTGTCGTGAAGTGCGGCTTCACCGGAATTAAATTGGCGAGCTTCGTAGAACTCGCGATAGTTGGGCAGATACGTCTTCGGTACTACGCCCAGGATCCGTCCGCGTTGGATAACTACTGCACAATTGTAAAGTAGATGGTCGAACGGGAGCGGGCACCCCACCACCGCCACCAGCGGCAGATCGCGTGAGGCGTCCAAGATTCTCCTGAGACCCGCCCGGCAGGCCTCCAGCACCGCACGTTGATGAAACAGATCGTCACAACTATAGGCGGAGAGGCCCAATTCGGGGAACAGTACCATCACTGCACAGCGGCCTGCGGCCTCGCGGATAAGCTCGATAGTCTGTTGGGCGTTAAATTCCGGGTCGGCGACGCGGACGGGCGGAATGCCCACTGCAACGCGAATGAAATCGTGATTATACAAATTGAAGAAATTCTCGCCCGAACGCACCATCGATAATCTCCAGTCCGAAGTTCTTGCTCCGCGCTGCGCACCTGCCATTCGCCCGCGCCTGTATCACCCCCTCAGGATTGGGACCTTTACTCCTTTGCTACTTATACCAGCACTAAGCACAGGTAGCAGCCTGGTTTCGCTTCGAGTTCCTTATGCCTGGGGTGAAACCTCTATCTGGTCTCAGCTGGTCGGCTCCGCCCGATGCTGGCACACGGAGGTGCAACGTCTTCGTCGCAGGAAAGCGATTTTAACCGCTGGTTCAGTTTTATACTTGCTTCGCGTTTGCACTTCTGGCGATACTTATCGAGCTTGATTTTTGGGGCAATGTTCTCGGGGGTCTCGGCGACCGTTGCATCATAAGCGGCGGTCGAGTTCGTTGTCGAGCCGGTGGGGAGGCCGGCTGTCTCGCCTCGCTTTCGAATTCGCGCCGTTTGGTGCGCAGGCCGATAACAATAACGCCAGTTGAGATTCTATCCGCTGTAGCAGGAAGTTTTCCAATCCGGCCATTGCGCCGGGCAGCCTGTTTATGAACAGTCTCTCGCTGGATTTTGTCTGATGCTCACAAAATCGCTGTCCAAGGTGTCTGCGTGGCGCTGACGCCCGCAAATTTGATAGTGATCGGAGTGGCAGCCTTGAATCGGTCGTCAAAGAGTCGGTGATGATCTCGACAGGGAAATGCCGGATATGCCGGTTTCCAGGTGCGAGCAACTGGGAGGTTTAGCGTGGGGGAAACCAATTGCCCGACCTGCGGAACGCAGTTGTCGGAGGGGGGTAAGATCGCTGGCCGACGAGACCCGGGAGTGCAGGACGTGAGTATCTGCCGGGGATGTGCTGAAATTCTGGTCCTGGCGCAATCAGCCCAAGGCTTGACACTGCGTCCCACCACCGCCAGCGAGTATCTGGCACTACCCGAGGACGCTCAGTCGTTGCTGCGAGTGGCTTACTTGCTGGTGCGGCGTCAGCAACGCCTGCTACGAGTGCCGCGACAGCTCCATTGAAGGAAATGCTGCCTCAGCACGGCTTAAGTCGCGCACGCTCAAATTCCGTCTTGCGCCAGTTTGATTCCGATCCGTGAGCAGCTAGTCAGTGACCGCACCGATGCTGCTGGTCGACACCTGCGCCGCATATTTTGCGAGTACGCCCCGCGTATAGCGCGCCGGTGGCGGGCTCCAAGCCTCACGCCGCCGCGTGATTTCCTCGTCCGCCACATTGAGTTGCAGCACCTTCCGATCGGCGTCGATCGTGATCGAATCCCCTTCGTGGACCAGAGCAATAAGCCCGCCGACTTGGGCCTCGGGGGCGACGTGGCCAACCACCAGGCCGTAGGTGCCTCCTGAGAAGCGCCCATCAGTGATCAAGCCCACCGAATCGCCCAACCCTGCACCGATTATCGCCGATGTGGGCGACAACATCTCACGCATCCCGGGGCCACCTTTGGGCCCCTCATAGCGAATCACGAGCACGTCGCCCTTGTTAATTTTTCCGGCCAGGATTGCCGCCAGACAGTCTTCCTCGCGCTCGAAAATCCGCGCGGGGCCAGTGATTTGGTGGTGGGCGATTCCGGTAATCTTGGCGACGCAGCCTTCCGGAGCGAGATTACCCTTAAGTATTGCCAGATGCCCTTGCGGATAGACCGGCTTGTCCCATTGATGGATTACGTCCTGATTGGCCGGGGGTGCTTCCGGCACTTCGGCCAGATTTTCGGCGACCGTTTTCCCAGTGATGGTAAGCGTCCCACCATGCAGCAGCCCGTGGTTCAGCAGCATCTTCATCACTTGCGGAATGCCGCCGGCGCGATGAAGGTCAGTGGCAACATAACGTCCCGACGGCTTGAGATCGCATAGCACCGGCACACGCTGTCGAATGGTCTCGAAATCATCAATGGTCAGCGGAACCTCTGCCGCATGCGCCATCGCGAGCAGATGCAGGACTGCGTTGGTTGAGCCGCCAACCGCCATCACCACCGCGATCGCATTTTCAAATGCCTGACGGGTCATGATCATGCGCGGCAGCAATTGTTTGTGGATTGCCGCGACCACTGCCTCGCCTGATTCGGCGGCGCTGCGCGCCTTTTCCTCATCTTCTGCCGCCATCGTTGAGGAGTACGGCAGGCTCATTCCCATTGCTTCGATAGCGGAGGACATGGTGTTGGCCGTATACATTCCGCCACACGACCCGGCGCCCGGACAGGCGCGGCGCTCGACCTCCATCAGTTCCTTCTCGTCGATCTTGTGGGCGCTGTACTGCCCGACCGCCTCGAAAGCACTAACAATCGTCAAGTCGCGGCCATTGTAATGGCCGGGCTTTATGGTGCCACCATAAACGAAGATCGACGGGATATTCATGCGCGCCAGTGCGATCATCGCGCCCGGCATATTCTTGTCGCAGCCGCCAAGAACCACCGCCCCGTCCATCGCCTGAGCATTACAGGCGGTTTCAATTGAATCAGCGATTACCTCGCGCGAGACCAGGGAATATTTCATCCCCTCGGTACCCATCGAGATGCCGTCACTGACGGTAATCGTGCCGAACACCTGCGGCATCGCGCCCGCGGCCGTGATCGCACGCTCGGCGCGTTGGGCGAGCAGGTTCAAACTGAGATTACAGGGTGTAATAGTGCTGTAGGCATTCGCAATGCCGACGATGGGCTTTTCGAAATCGTCATCTTTGAAGCCTACTGCTCGCAACATCGAGCGGTTCGGCGAGCGCTGTACACCTTCGGTTATAAGCCTGCTGCGATAATTCTCGGCCATGGCAATCTCCTTCGGACAAGCCGCGATTGCACCACAACGAGTTGCTCAATCGCAAGCCTCAAGGGCGGCATAATGCTCTCTGCCTACCCTTTTTGATTAGGGATCCGCGCGGCATTAGCTGACCTGAAACATCCCGGTCAGCCGCTGGGACGTGATGTTCCCGAAGAAAAGCCAGCTAGCGCTCGCAGCCAGGACTATTACGGCAGACGATCCAAAAGCAGTGGCGCTTGCGCGCGTGATGAGCTTCCTTCCACTTGTCAGAGAGCATCGGGCCGTTGCGGATTTTGACGATCAAGTCGCATACGGCAAAGCCTTCCTCTTCAGCCATCCGCATGAAATCGCAGTGAGCCCACTTCGACGCGATGGTTGTTTACCATGTCGGTGATCTTGGCCAGCAGCAGGCCGTCAGGTTTCAGCACCCTCTTGGCTTGTCGCAAAAAAGGAGGGTAAAGATAACTCAGGTTCCAGTTCTGCTCTTTTCCGCACGTTACCGTCGCCCCGAAGTCCACATCGAATTTCTTCCTGCTCTTATCGCGGCCTTGCGGTCCAACGTGAGGCGGATCGTACACGACAGTACCAAAATGAGCTGAAGGCACGCCCGTCATCTTGCGATTGTCACCAACAATCATCGGTTGGTAGCGCGGATCGAGATCCATCGAAATCACGCGCCGGCGCGAGCCTTTCCAGAAACGCCCGGCGTTGTATGTCGCATCGAGGATCGGCTCCGGGTCAATGCTCGCATAGAAGCCGAACATTGCTTCCAGCAGTTCGCTGTCCGAGCGTTCCCATACGCTGCTGATCGGCTCATAGGTTGAAGGCTTGACGCCCGGCTTACAATTCCGTTGCTGGGTAGAAGCGCCGGGTGATGCTGTGAGCGCCAACAGGCTCTGTTTCATGACGCAAGAAGATAGATTTTTTTCTCTGGCGAACGCAAGGCGAAGCCGCATCGCCTATCAACACGCACACGGACCTATCGCCATATCTAGCGATTGCGGCCTTTGAAGATGCGTTCGATTTCGCGACGGTTGGCTTTGCGCGCGATCGCTTCGCGTTTGTCGTAAAGCTTTTTGCCTTTGGCCAGTGCGATCTCAACCTTGGCGCGGCCGTCCTTGAAATAAATCTTCAGCGGCACCAGCGAATAACCGCGTTCGCGCACCCTGCCCCACAGGCGATTGATCTCGCGGCGATGCATCAGCAGTTTGCGCGGCCGCGTCTCCTTATGACTGAACTGGCCGGCGGGTGCGTAAGCACCAATATGGACGCCGTGCAGAAAGGCCTGGCCATCCTTTATTCGTGCATAGCTGTCCCGCAAATTGATGCGATGGTCGCGCAGCGACTTGACCTCGGTGCCGAGGAGGGCAAGTCCGGCCTCGAGCGATTCCTCAATAAAGAAGTCGTGGCGCGCTTTACGATTATCCGCGACTAGTTGGCCGCCGTTTTTGCCGGCCTGTTTTTGGTGGACGCGCGCCATGTTTTCTGTCATCCTGAGCCGGTCGCGCAGCGCGCGGCCGCGTCGACGGATCTACGCGGAGCGATTCTCTTTTCAGCCATCAGCGGCCACGCACAGCCACCTGCCCGTAGCATCTACAAATGGCAGGGTGGCGTGATCGGCTATCAGGATCGCCACAATTGCTGCGACGCGAGTTTGGCGCCTTCGGCCATCGTTTTGAACTTTGCCCAGGCAATTTCGCTATCCACGCGGGAAGAACCTGCAATCGTCGCGAACCCGCAATCAGTGCCGGCGATTACATTTTCGCGGCCCACCTGCCGCGCTACGTTGCAGATTCGCTGGGCGACGAGTTCCGGATGCTCAATAAAATTCGTCACCGAATCAATCACGCCTGGAATTAAGATCATCCCATCGGGCAATTTAGCGTCTCTGAAGACGGCCCATTCATGCTCATGGCGCGGATTCGATGCCTCGTACGAAATCGCGCCAACTCGCGCCTTCGTCACGATATCGAGAATGTCACGCAGAGGCACATCATGGTGATGGGGACCTTCGTAATTGCCCCAGCACAAATGCAGTCGGACGCGGTCGGGAGGTAGATTGGCCAACGCATGATTCAGCGCGTCGATATGCAGTTCAATCGTTTTGCGAAACTCCGCCAGGCCGAGGTCTTTGAATTGCACATGCCGGCTCATGGCAAGGTCCGGACAGTCGACCTGTAAGATAAAGCCGGCGGCGCAGATCGCCTCGTACTCGGTCCGCATCGCCTCGGCCAGCGCCCGCAAATAAGCTTCATGCGTCGGATAATACTTGTTCGTCAGAAAAAACGTGATGACGCCCGGGGAGGCCGCCGTCATAAAAGCCTCGACCGGACGTGCCGCGGCCACCGCGGCCTGCAAATTTTCCACATCGACCCGAACGGCATTTCTATCGCGGTAGGAGATAGGCCCGTCGCAGGCCGGGCGTTTTAGAACCGCCACACCCGTTTCGCTGGCGCCACGTCGGGCGAAATTGCGAAATTCGGCCAGGTCGGTAGCGCGCAGCGGCGCACTCTTTTCACTGCCCTCGAAGCCGCTCATCCGATCCTTGACATATGTCGAATAAGACGGCTTGCCCATTTCGCCATCGTTAACGATATCGACACCCGCCTCCATTTGCCTACGCACGATTTCGGCGACGGCCGATTTGACTCGGGTCGCGAGCGCCGGTGGATCAAAAGCTTCGCCCGACTCTTTGTGCTGCAGCATCGTCAACAAATCGTCAGGCCGGGGTAAACTCCCGGTGTGGGTGGTGAGAATCCGATCGGTGCTGCGCTTCATGGGCGCCTCCTCAAACCAATGCGCACTGCCTTGAAGAAAAATAGTGGAGCGAGGTTTGCCGCCCCGCCCCAATATTTTGAGCTGCTCACTCTGTGAAGCCGAGTTCTCTCAGCCGAGAACGCGCTTCCTCGATGCAGTCCGCATGCACCATCAGCCGTGACTCGATTGCCGAGGTGCTGCCCAGCATGCGCGAGGACTCGTCGTCGAAGATGAATGCCTCGATCCCGCCCTGCTGCAACAGATCGCGGGCCATCCGGACCCGAACCGGATCGATGCTTTGAAATACGGCCTCGAGTGCCGGTTCGTTGCTGTCGAAATCAACCATTATGCTCTCGCTTGAATGGGGGAAAATCGGCCGTGTTTCGGCTACTCAATCGATTGTAAGTCAGCCACAAGCCGGCCGCCAATGTTGCGAGCGCAGCCAGGCCGTCGAAACGATGAAAATAAGGGCCGAGCGCGGCCCAGTGCTTGCCTAATTGCATCCCGGCGTACGCCAGCCCGAGGCACCAGAGATAAGAGCCGGCCAGCGTGTAAAACGCAAACGGTAGCAGCCTCATCCGGGCCACACCCGCGGGAAAAGCGATAAAAGTGCGAACCACCGGAAGTAACCGGCTGAAGAAGACCGCTGGCGCGCCCCATCGTTCAAAGAACCGCTCCGCCGTTTCGAGTTCGTGGGGTGCGATCAAAACGTAGCGGCCGTAATGCTCCAGCACCCAGCGTCCGCCAGTGGCGCCCAGGTAATATCCTACCCCCGACCCGAGCAGGCATCCGAAGGCGCCCGCTACGGCAACCAGGTTGAGGCCAAACCGTCCCGTGGTCACCAGATAACCGGAAAACGGCATGATTACTTCTGAAGGCAACGGGATGCACGCGCTCTCGATCGCCATCAGCAGAACAATGCCGCCATAACCCATCGCCGCAATCATGGCGACGATCCATGCGGATATTCCGGTCATAACCCGGTCGATCACATCTAACGCCCTTAATCTCTTGCCGAGCCGCAATCTCTTGCCGACCCGCCAGGCCGCTTGGAACAGCGTATTCGCAATCGGAACGGTTATCTTCTTACGCCTTGTGACGACCCGAGTAATACCGGAGTGCCCAATGATACACCAGCGATAACCCATTGCCGAATGAGCGCTAGTGACACGTCGCAATCTTTATTTGTCCGCAACTGATGCTGGGGTAAGGTTTACGGCACGCCAATTCAGATGTATGTAACGGCGAGCATCAATGTGCGAAAGCCGGGTTTGGCCCGAGCCAGGGGCGTTGGGGGTTACATTGCGCAACCGATCGTGACCGGCCGGAGGCGGGGAAAGCCTATGTTGCTTAAAATGTACGCGATCACTGCAATTGTGCTCGCCCTCAAAATGGCCGCGATTTCCATCGTTCAGGGCCGTGCACGAACGAGTTCAGGGATCTTTACCAATCCAGAAGATGCCAAGGCGTTTGGTGGTCAGCAAGCGTCTCTGGAAGCGCCGATGGTGGAACGGGGAAACAGAGCCTGGCGCAATGACCTCGAAAACATCCCGATTTTCTTGATCATTGCCTGGATTTATGTTGCCGCCGGCCTTTCGGGCGGCGCATTTGTGATCTACTGCATCGTGTTTATGGCCGCGCGGGTAATTCACACGTTCTGCTATCTCAACGCGATTCAGCCCTTCCGCACGATCGCCTTCACTGTCGGCGCGGTGGCGATGATCGCGCTGATGATTCATGTATTCGTTGCTGTGGTTGTGTGAGGCCAAGAAGCTTGAAAAGCGGTTAATCAAGATGAAGCTTGAAAAAGCGGTTAATATCGAAGACCTGCATCGGATGGCGCGGCGCCGCCTTCCCAAAGTCGCCTTCGACTTTATCGAAGGTGGCGTGGAGGACGAACTTGGCATTGCACGCAACGAATCGGCGTTCGCACGCTTCTGCTTGATGCCGCGTTACCTGGTCGATATTGCTCAGCGCGACCAAACAGCCAAACTCTTTGACCGGGTCTATGCCAGCCCGTTCGGAATCTCGCCCACCGGCGCGGCCGGATTGTTTCGTCCCGGCGCGGATCTGATGCTGGCGGAATCCGCGGCACGCGCTAATATCCCGTTCATCATGTCGGGCGCCAGCACCGGCTCAATTGAAGCAGCCGCGCGGCTGGCGCCGACCCACACCTGGTATCAGCTCTATGCAGCGCGCGACGCCAAAATTTCCGAAGAACTGATTCGGCGCGCGCGTGACGCCGGGCTGGGCACGCTGGTGTTGACGGTCGATGTGCCGGTAGCATCGAAGCGCGAGCGCAATATGCGCAACGGCTTCGGGCGGCCGCTGAAGATGTCATTGCCGATTATGCTGGAAGCGCTGATGCATCCGGGCTGGATGGCAGGTTATCTGCGGCACGGCACACCGCTGATGGAAAATTGGGCGCAGTATGCTCCGTCCGGCTCCAACGCCGATCAGGTCGCGGATTTCGTCTCCTCCCAGATGCCATCGGTGGCAACCTGGGCGGACCTTGAAAAATTCCGCAAGCTCTGGCCACGCCATCTGGTCATCAAGGGCATCCTGAACAAGGACGATGCGGTCCGCGCCGCCGACCTCGGCGTTGACGGCATCATCGTGTCGAATCATGGCGGTCGGCAGCTCGACCGCGCCCCCGCTTCGATCGAGGTGCTGCCCTTGATTCGTGAAGCCGTCGGTGATCGCGTCACACTGATGCTCGACAGCGGCGTCCGGCGCGGCGCCGACATTCTGATAGCGCTGGCATTGGGAGCGCGTTTTGTCTTCGTCGGCCGCGCTACTCTGTACGGTGCTGCAGCGGCCGGAATCCCGGGCGTGCGCAAAGCTATCAGCATTCTCCGCCGGGAAATCGATTTGACAATGGGGCAGATTGGCTGTCCGAGTCTCGACCAGCTCGACCCGAGTTTCGTTTACAACGGCGCGCGTTGAAGCGTGCTAATCGCCGATCAAATCAGCGCGCGCCTCGGCATAGTCGAGATCAGCGGTGATGTAGTTTCCACTGGCGAATGCGCGATTCCCGCCGACTCGCGGAACACGCTTATGCCCAAGGTCTAAGCGTTGGCAGCACTATATAAGCCACTGTCGTGTCGATAGGTAACGATTCTTCAGAAGATTCCAGCCCGCAATTGCAGGCAGCAGGTGCAGAAGACGTGGGAAGCACCACCGCCGAATTTCACTCGTGCTGTTGCTCTTTGTCTAACCACTCCGAGGCGATTGACCGCGCGAGCTGGCCCGGACTAATTTGACGCCGGGCGGCGAGAACCAAGGAAAAGGGTCATCCGAGGAGATGGATCATCAAAGCCAAGCATTTGAGAGTTCAAAAAGCCAACGTAGATAGAGCTTTGTTCCTTTCTCGCTCTTCGATATCGCTTCTCAATGCAAAAGGAGTCGAGGAGAAATGAAAACCATCAACACGGTGACTGGAACCGTCAGCACAGACAAGCTCGGAACGACCTTGATGCACGAGCATCTGCTCGTTGGATGGGCCGGATGGGAACTTGATTGCAAAGCGCCTCGCTTTGATCGCAAGACAGGGCTCAAGCAAGCAGTTCAGCGGCTAAAGCAACTTAAAGATCTCGGCCTCAGCACTTTCCTTGACCCCTGCCCCAACGACATCGGACGCGACGTGGTTTTCATGGCAGAGGCAGCCGATGCCAGTGGTGTGAACATTATATGCACGACCGGTCTCTACAAAGAGGACCTGGGCAACACCGTTTATATGAAGCAGCGTTCGGCCGACGAAATCTCCGAAATTTACACCGCGGAGTTGACCGAAGGAATTGGCGAGACCGGGATCAAAGCCGCTCTGATCAAATGCGCCACTGGCAAGGACCATATCACCGAATATGAGGAGAAATGCCTGCGGGCGGCGGCGCGCGCCTCAAAACGCACTGGCGCGCCCATCACGACGCATACCGATGATGGTACGATGGGTCGAGAGCAGCTCGATATTTTTGAATCAGAGGGCGTTGACCTTGCCAAAGTGATCATCGGCCATAGCTGCGGTTCCGCTGACCTGCGCTATCACACCGATATGCTGGATCGCGGATGCTACCTCGGCTTCGATCGCTTCGGGCTGGAGTTCCTGCAGCCGGATCGCTTACGGCTGGCATCGCTTATCGGCCTTTTGGGAGTAGGCTTCGATCGGCAGATCGTCCTTTCACATGATTCGGTCGCATGCATCCTTGGGCGTGGTCTCGGTCTGCCGCCCGAGATAATGGAGACCATCAAAAATTGGGAACCGACGCACATCTTTAAGAATATTTTGCCGGCTTTGGGCAAAGCGGGCGTGCCCGAGCAGAAGATCAACACGATGATGGTAGACAACCCGCGCCGCTTTTTTGAGCAATAAGGCGGACGCCTAACTAACACTTCGCCCTGGCATAGCGGCGAGTGCGGGGCTCGCGTGACGCTTGTCCCTATCCTCCCTCGTCCCGGACTGGCGGGACTGGAAACAGGCGCAATCCCTGGAGGAGTCTTGGGGCACCCGCCGATTAACTGTCGCTCACGCTGGAACCTGGATGTAATATTGGAAGGGGGTTGCGCGTAATCGGCATAGGGAGATTCTCGCTTGCCTTTCCCGTATAGCAAAATACTTTGTCCTGTTGACTTCGACCCAAACTCGGCTGACGCGCTCGCACACGCCGCGGCGCTCGCGACGAATTCCGGCGGAACCCTCTATCTGCTGCATGTCGTGCAAATAAATCCGCTGACCGCCCAGGGGGCTGCCCAAGGATTCGCCGGCAAAGACTTTTACGATTCGCAAGTGGAAGCTGCACGGGCTCGGCTGGAGGAGTGTGCCCAGAGTATACCTGCAGGGGTTAAGCGTGAGCTGGCCGTCGAAATTGGAGAGCCCGGCGATCTGATCATTGCCGCGCCGCAGCGGCTGGGAGCGGATCTTGTGGTTATGGCAACGCATGGGCGGCGAGGGCTCAAGCATTTGGTTTTGGGAAGTGTCGCCGAGCGTGTCGTGCGCGAGTCCACCGTCCCGGTGCTGACGGTGCGAGCGGCGGCTGGACAATGAACCACGGAATTCCATCCTATTCTCGCGTAACTGAACTAGCGAAGGGCAGAAGCGTAGCCGATCAAAGGGCATAGAGAAGGTCGGCACGAGCTGCCGCAATGAAGGTGGTTTCGGGCAGCACGCATTGGTAACCGCCCAACCTCTTCTAACGAGAATTCGAGTAACCAGCGTTCGAGCGTGGTTCGCGGATCGCCAGTGAAGGACGTACTCGATGCCAGCACCCGAACGAACCCAGCGACAAGACAAGTCGAATGGACACCTGAGGTTGCCACGAGGCCAGGAGCCGCGCCAGCAGTTGCAGCCGAACCTGTGGTTTTGGTGGTTGATCTTTGCCGCGCTGTTGGCCTGGAATCTTTTCGCCTGGTGGCCAGCGCAATCATCTACTGTCAATATTCCCTATTCGACCTTTCTCACCCAGGTACGAGCGGACAACATTGCCAAAGTACATATTGTTGCCGATGACATAAGCGGCGAATTTGTCAAACCGCTGCTATGGCCAGAGCCGAAGCAAGAGGCGCGACCCGCGACGCCATCCCGATCGCATCCTTCAGCATCACCGGCGCCATCTAGTCAGCCTCGCGTTGATTCTCATGGAACTGCTAAAGCGGGTCCCGCAGGCGCAGCCGAAGTGGGCGCCGCTTCCACGCCCATCCTCTACCCCAAGTTTCGCACGATCTTTCCGAGCGCGATCGGCGACCCCGAATCTTATGGCGTTGCTCGAAGCCCATCATGTCGTAATCGATGTTTCGTCGTCGCCGGGCAATTCCTGGTTCGTCTCCATCCTGGTCAACTGGATGCCGATGCTGCTGCTCATCGGATTTTTCTGGTGGATGGCGGGGAAGAGCACCCGGGCGCAATCCGGAATGTTCGGTTTCGGCCGGATGAGGGCGCGGCGCTATTCGTCGGAACAACCTGGGGTAACCTTTGCGGACGTAGCGGGCGCCGACGAAGCCAAGGCGGAGCTGCAGGAGGAAGTGGACTTTCTAACCAATCCGGCCAAGTACCATGCGCTGGGCGCGCGGATTCCCAAGGGCGTCTTGCTGGTGGGGCCGCCGGGTACGGGCAAAACGTTGATGGCGCGGGCGGTCGCAGGCGAGGCACGCGTGCCGTTTTTCTCGATTAATGCTTCCGAATTCGTTGAGATGTTCGTAGGTGTAGGTGCCAGCCGGGTGCGCGATCTCTTTCGTCAGGCCAAGGAAGCAGCCCCCGCAATCCTGTTCATCGATGAGCTGGACGCCGTCGGCCGTCGCCGCGGGGCTGGTGTCGGGACCGTCAATGATGAACGTGAGCAAACGCTAAACCAATTGTTGGGCGAACTTGACGGTTTCGACCCGCGTCAGGAAGTTATCATTCTGGCGGCCACCAACCGGCCCGATGTGTTGGATCCAGCGCTGCTGCGTCCAGGGAGATTCGATCGCCAGGTCGTGATCGGATTACCCGATCGCAAGGGCCGGGAAGGGATTCTGCGTATTCATACCCGTCCGCTGCGCCTCGCAGACGACGTAAATTTTGTGACGCTGGCCGGTATGACCATCGGCCTCAGCGGTGCTGATCTTGCCAACCTGTGCAACGAAGCCGCACTAGCCGCGGCGCGCCACAATGAACGGGCGGTCACTATGGCCGACTTCGAGGAGGCGCATGACAAAATCCGCCTTGGTGCCGCCCATCCGCAGCTTATCGACCCCAAGGAGCGCCGGCTCGTCGCCTATCACGAAGCCGGCCATGCGATCGTCGCCTGGTTCACTCCGGAAGCTGACCCGGTGCAAAGGGTGACCATCGTGCCGCATGGCCAGGCGCTCGGAGTTACTGAGCAAGTGCCTGGCGAGGAGCGCCACAATTTGAGCCAGTCATATCTGTACGCGCGGCTGGCGGTGATGCTTGGCGGGCGCACCGCCGAGGAAATTGTATTCGGAGACGTGACCACGGGAGCGGAAAACGACCTGCTGGAAGCAACGCGTCTGGCGCGCCGGATGGTGACCCGCTGGGGGATGGGCAAGCTTGGTCTGATTGCTTTCCGGGTGGATGAGCAGCAGCCGTTCCTTGGCTATGAGCTCTCGCAGCGGCCAGATTATAGTGAGGCCACGGCTGCCGAGATTGACCTGGAAGTCAGGGGCCTGCTTGAACAGAGTCACGAGCAGGTACGGCGGCAGCTAAGTGATTCGCGAACTTACCTGGATCGCCTGGTCGAGGCGCTCCTGGAGGAAGAGACCGTCGGCCTCGACAAACTCACTCATTTACTCGGTCTACGCCCGCAGCCGCAAGCCTATAATCAAATCACCGCTGACGGGCGACCGCGTTAAGCTCGGGGGCATCACTATCCTTGCGCAACACGCCTCCGCCGCGCTAAACAGCGGATTATCGATCGACTCATAATCGCGTACTTCGAAAGGCGCGCGAAACAGACCTTCTCAGCGGCGATGAAGCAGCGTTGTCCGGCCCCTGTCCGGGCAGATTAGCAATCGGAGGTCAGTATAATGGACTCCTGCAAGATTATGGATGCCGACGCTCACATGTGCGAGCCTCCTGAGCTGTGGGCGGAACGCCTCGATCGGCGCTTCCGTGACCGTGCCCCGCGCTTCGTCCGGAACTTCAAAGGACAGAAAGGTGAATTTTTCGTTATCGACGAGCGCAATAACATGCGTGTCGCCGGCGTTTTTGCCGCAGGTAAGACATTCGACGAAAAATTCCTGGAGTCAGGCCTCGATAGCGCCCTGCCGGGAGGATGGGATCCGTCGGCGCGGCTTAAGGACATGGAACTCGACGGGGTGGAGTGCGCGGTTCTTTATACAACTTTTGGCTTTTCACTATTCCGGATTGAGGAGCCCGAATTTCAGCTGGCTTGTTTCCGCGCCTACAACGATTGGCTGGCGGATTTCGTCAGTTACGCGCCGAACCGCTTCGCCGGCCTCGGCCTGATCTCGCTGTACGATCCTAATGCAGGTGCGGAGGAGCTTGCCCGCTGCCGGAAAATCGGCTTGAAAGGCGCATTGATTTGGGCGGCGCCGCCCGACGACCGTCCGTATCATTTTCCTGTTTACGACCGCTTGTGGGCGGCGGCCCAGGAGCACGAGATGCCGCTGTCGCTCCATCTCGGAACCGCGCGGCGCGATACGCTGGCCGAAACCGATCGGGGCCTCTTTTACACCCGCGCAGTGGCTCGCACCCTGGACGTTCAGAACACGATACTGACTATTATATTTGGCGGAGTGCTTGAGCGATTTCCGCGCTTGCAAATAGTCTCGGCCGAAAATGATATCGGCTGGGTGCCGTTCCTGATGGAGCGTGCCGATAAATATTATCGGCGGTGGAAGCAAGGCTACACTATACAGTTATCACTCAAACCGAGTGAGTATTTCGCCCGCCAGGTATATGCGACGTTTATTGACGATCCGGAAGGGCTGCGGACGTATAATCATTTTCCGGCGGGCCGGGATAATTTCATGTGGTTGACCGACTATCCCCATCAGGCCGCCACCTGGCCCCATTCGCGCGAAGTAGTGGAACGCGACTTCCAGGCGCTGCCCGAGGATGATCGCCGCAAGATAATCCGGGAAAATACGGCGCGCCTGTACCGATTCGCCTTGTGATTATAGCGAATGGAAAAGCCAAGGATCGCCGAGCCGACAATGCTAATCGACGTCCATGCCCATCAATTTCCCGATCGGTATGCTGAACTGATGGCGCGGCACGGCCGGCAACTGCTTGCCATGCTCACCGGCGCCACCCTTGACGAGCGCATCCGGCAGATGGATGAAGCGCAAGTCGATATGCAGGTTCTGTCGCCGTCCAACCTGATGCCGTATCTGGAAAATGAAACCGATGCGCGTGAAGCGGCGCGTGTCCTCAACGACGGCTATGCCGAACTCACTCATCGGCTGCCTCAGCGTTTCAAGGCATACGTCTCACTGCCGCTACCCCATGTAGAAGCATCGCTGCGCGAGATGGAGCGCGGGCTCGACCAACTGGGGATGGCGGGAATCACCTTCGGCTGCTCGATTTTGAACCGCTCGGTGACCGACAAGGAATTCGAGCCGCTGTACCAGGAAATGAATCGCCGCCGCGCGGTGCTGTTCTTTCATCCGATGGTAAACGGCATTTGTGCGCCGCTGATCACCGATTTCGGACTTGAGGGCGCAGCAGGCACGGCCATCGAAGACACCGTGGTCGTGCTGCACATGATAGTGCGTCAGATTCCGCATCGCTATCCAGACATAAAAATGATTGTGCCCCATCTGGGCGGGCTGATTCCGATGCTGCTCAATCGCATGGACAATCAAATAGCCGCGATGCACCGCGACCTGCCGGAAAAACCCAGCATGACGGCCCGCAGATTCTGGTACGATACTGTTGGTCATGGCTCTCATGCGGCGCTGCGATGCGCTTGCGAAGCCTTCGGCTCGGAGCATCTCGTGACCGGCAGCGATTATCCTGTACTGCTGGCCTATGAGAATTACGCTAGAACGTTCTCTTACATTCGCGAGACAGGTTTGGACCACGTCGCGGTCGAACAAATCCTGCATCGAAGCGCCCGCATGCTGTTTGCGGTATAGCCGGACCGGCGGGGAGGACTCTTCCCTCTCTCAAGACTGTCGAGGTTCATGAGTAGCGGGAGAAGAAACGGGATTCCTCGTATATCTCGATCGCGTGTCAAAAATAAGGTACGGAGTGGGCGCACCGGCTCGAGGATTCCCGGGCCCGACGTGGCCGCGCGCGAGCCGGATGCGGTACGGATTCTCTTAGTTTGTCATTCTCACGTGCGTGGCTGCCGCGCGTGAAGAATCGCGGCCTTTTTCCGCATTAAGAACAGCCGCCGACAAAATCGATTTGCGCGGCGCCGAAGCTCCTTGCCGCAGTTAGGCTGTATCGTGAAAATATCCTGAATGAAACCGCGGCCGGGAGTTCCTTATCCGCTTGGCGCGACCTACGACGGCGCCGGGGTGAATTTTGCTCTGTTTTCCGAAAACGCCACCGGTGTGGAACTCTGTTTATTCGGGAACGCCGATGGTAACGACGAGACGGCACGATTCCAGCTCGCCGAACAAACCGATCAGGCGTGGCATATCTATCTGCCCGGCATTGGGCCCGGCCAGCGTTACGGCTACCGTGTGCACGGGCCGTACGAACCTGCAAACGGAAGTCGCTTTAACCCGGCAAAGCTGCTGATTGATCCTTACGCGAGGGCGATCGACCGCGAGTTCACTTTGGACGATCGCCTGTTCGGCTATCAGGTTGACAATCGCGACGCTGACCCGACCCGGGACGATCGCGATAACAGCACCCTGATGCCCAAGAGTGTAGTGGTCGAATCGAAATTTTCGTGGGGCAGTGACCGCCGCCTCAACATCCCCTGGCAGGAAACGGTGATCTATGAGCTTCACGTCAAGGGCTTCACCGCTCGCCATCCGTTCGTGCCCCCGAATCTGCGCGGCACCTACGCCGGTCTGGCCAGCCCTTGGGTGATCGAATATTTTCGTTCGCTTTCGGTGACTGCCGTCGAGTTGATGCCAGTCCATCAGGCAGTCGTCGATCGTCATCCGAGGGAACCGGGACTGGCGAACTATTGGGGTTACAACTCGATCGCCTACTTTGCACCGGATGTCCGCTACTCATCCGCTGGGCGGCTGGGAGAGCAAGTGCGTGAGTTCAAGGCAATGGTCAAGGCATTCCATCGCGCCGGCATCGAGGTAATCCTCGACGTAGTCTACAATCACACGGCGGAAGGGAATCATCTAGGGCCGACGTTGAGCATGCGCGGCATTGACAACGCTAACTACTACCGGCTGAAGCCCGACGACCGCCGCTATTATCTCGACTATACAGGATGCGGCAATACATTGAATATGGTATCGCCGCGCGCGCTGCAATTAGTAATGGACAGTCTCCGCTATTGGGTATTGGAAATGCACGTTGACGGCTTCCGCTTCGACCTGGCCGCCGCACTCGCTCGCGAGTTGCACGACGTCGATCGCCTGGGCGCCTTTTTCGATATCATTCACCAGGATCCGGTCCTGTGCCAGGTCAAACTCATTGCGGAACCATGGGATTTAGGCGAAGGCGGTTATCAAGTAGGTAATTTCCCGCCGCTGTGGTCTGAATGGAACGGTAAATATCGCGACACGGTGCGTGACTATTGGCGTGGCAACGATCAGACGCTGGCGGAGTTCGCTTACCGGCTGACCGGGAGCTCCGACCTGTATCGCGCGGGCGGCCGCTCACCGACCGCGAGCATCAATTTTGTCACCTCGCATGATGGTTTTACGCTGACGGACCTGGTCTCGTACAACGAAAAGCACAACGAGGCTAATGGGGAGCAGAACCGCGACGGCGAAAGCAATAATCGCTCGTGGAATTGCGGCCATGAAGGGCCGACCGATGATCCGGCGATAATCGAATTGCGCGCGCGTCAGAAGCGCAATTTCCTGGCGACGCTGATGTTGTCGCAAGGCGTGCCGATGATATGCGCGGGCGACGAGATTGGCCGTACCCAATCGGGCAACAATAACGCCTATTGTCAGGACAATGAAATTTCGTGGTTGAACTGGGACAATGCCGACCAGCAATTGCTCGGGTTCAGCCGCCGGCTCGTGCTGTTTCGCAAACGGCACCCGGTTTTCCGGCGCCGCAAGTGGTTTCAAGAACGTCAGCTTCACGGGAGCGGCATTCGGGATATCAGCTGGTTCAAGCCTGACGGCGGCGAGATGTCAGAGGAAGACTGGAAAATCGGGTTCGCGAAATCGCTCGGCGTCTATCTCAACGGAACCAACTTTACCACTCCGGACGCGATGGGCGAACCTATCGCTGACGCCAGTTTTTACATTGTGTTCAACGCGCATCACAACCCTCTCGGCTTCATCCTGCCTGCCGCCGAGTGGGGTCAGCGATGGACGCCGGTGCTCGACACCTACCAGACGCCCTCCTGGCGCGGCGGCAAGACTTATCGGGCTGGTGAAGCGGTGCGCGTCGAGGGACGGTCGCTGTTGCTGCTGCGGCGGCTGGAGTGACAGAAAGACAACCGTTCAGTAAGATAACCGTCCTGAATTCCTCGTTAAGGCATTAAGCTGCCGCTTGACCATCATGGCGCAGGCTTTAGGCTGAAGGTTATGCCGAACTCACCGCTCAGCCCTGACGAACTGAACCAAATTGACGCTTACTGGCGCGCCTGCAATTACCTGTGCGTTGGTATGATTTATCTGAAACAGAACCCGCTGTTGCGGCGGCCGCTCGATCCCGGCGATATTAAGCGCCGGCTGCTGGGCCATTGGGGCTCCGATCCCGGCCAGACATTTATTTGGGTGCATCTGAACCGGCTGATCAAAAAACACGACCTTAACGTATTGTATATCTCCGGACCCGGCCATGGCGCTCCGGCCACGCTCGCCAACAGTTATCTCGAAGGAGTTTATTCCGAGGTTTATCCGGACCGGAGCCAGGACGAAGCCGGCCTGCAAAAATTCTTCAAGTCATTCTCGTTCCCCGGCGGTATCGGCAGCCATTGCACGCCTGAAACGCCGGGATCGATTCATGAAGGCGGCGAACTCGGCTACAGCCTCTCGCATGCCTTCGGTGCAGCATTCGACAATCCTGACCTGCTGGTGGTGGCGGTGGTCGGCGATGGTGAGGCGGAGACCGGACCGCTGGCGACGTCATGGCATTCGAATAAGTTTCTCAATCCAATTCGAGACGGCGCGGTTCTGCCGATCCTTCATCTCAATGGCTACAAGATCGCCAATCCCACGATCCTCGCGCGTATCCCGGCGGAGGAACTCGAGAGCTTATTCCGCGGCTATGGCTATGCGCCGTCAGTCGTCGAAGGCGATCATCCCGTTGAAATGCATCAGATGATGGCGGCGACATTGGAGCGCTGTGTCGATCAAATTCGCACGATCCAAAGCGAGCGGCGCCGTAGTGGTAACACGCAACTGCCGCGATGGCCAATGATTATTCTGCGCAGCCCCAAGGGATGGACGGCGCCGAAAAAAATCGACGGCCATTATATCGAGGGGTTCTGGCGCGCCCATCAGGTGCCGATTGCCGATGTTCCCGGCAATCCTGCTCACCTCAAGCTGCTACAGGAGTGGATGGAAAGTTATCGGCCGCACGAACTGTTCGATCAAAGCGGCCGCCTGATTCCTGAGTTGCGTGAACTCGCGCCGCGCGGCAACCGCAGGATTAGTGCTAATCCACACGCGAACGGCGGATTGTTGCGCCGCCCGCTGCGGCTGCCCAATTTCCGTGATTACGCGGTCGCGGTGGATCGGCCGGGGACCACGGAGCAGCAGAATACTTTTATCCTCGGCGGCTTGTTGCGCGACGTCATGCGCCACAACATGGACAATTTCCGCGTTTTTGGTCCGGACGAAACCGCCTCGAATCGTTTGACCCTGATTTATGAGGCATCGAAAAAAACCTGGCTGGAGCAAACCCTGCCCGAGGATGCCGACGGCAGTGAGCTTGCGGCCGACGGCCGCGTGATGGAGATGCTAAGCGAGCACACCCTCGAAGGCTGGATGGAAGGTTACCTGCTGACCGGGCGGCACGCGTTGTTCAACACCTACGAGGCCTTCGCGCACGTCATCGACTCGATGGTGAATCAGCACGCGAAATGGCTGGAGAAGTGTACGTCGGAGGTTACGTGGCGTGCGCCGATCTCGTCGCTCAACATCCTGATAAGTTCGACGGTATGGCGCCAGGACCATAACGGCTTCACCCATCAGGATCCGGGCTTCATCGACGTGGTCACCAACAAGAGTCCGGCGGTGACACGGATTTATCTGCCGCCGGATGCCAACTGTCTCCTGAGCGTGGCCGACCATTGTCTGCGCAGCACCAACTACGTCAACGTCATCGTCGCCGACAAGCAGCCCCATCTTCAGTTCCTTGGGATCGAAGATGCAGTCAGGCATTGCACTAAGGGCATCGGTATCTGGGAGTGGGCATCGACCGATCAAAGCGATGAGCCTGATGTGGTAATGGCGAGCGCGGGCGATGTCGCCACGATCGAGTCATTGGCCGCCACCGCGCTGTTGCGCGAGAAATTTCCCGACCTGAAGATCCGGTTCGTCAACGTAGTCGATCTGTTCACCCTTATACCGCACAGCGAGCATCCGCACGGACTGCGGGATCGCGACTTCGACAGCATCTTTACTACTAACAAGCCGGTTATTTTCAATTTCCACGGCTACCCGTGGCTGCTACATAAGCTGACTTATCGGCGGACGAATCACGACAATCTGCACGTCCGCGGTTACAAGGAACGCGGCAGCATCAACACGCCTTTGGGTCTGGCTATCGACAACCAGGCCGACCGGTTCAATTTGGCGATTGACGTCATCGAGCGGGTGGCCGGGCTGCAAACCGCTGGCGCTCACGTGAAGGAATGGCTGAAGGACCAGATTCTGGACCACCAGGAGTATGCGTTCACCAACGGCATCGACCAGCCCGAAATCCGCGACTGGAAATGGCCTGGTCATTCTTAACGTCAGGTCAACCGACGCGCTACCCGATTAGTTCGGTTTCAAGTCGGGGGTGTCGAAGCCTTACCAGGGTCGCCACGCTAATTGATTCGATGACCCTGCTCTCTTAATTAAAAGCGCAGGTCGTAGTCATCCGACCCCATCGGCTTGAACATCGTGTTCCATCGATCTTGGCCGCGACATTGGGATCATTATATCCAGAAAGGGCACACGCTGGACGCAATGGATTGTTAGATCCCCGGACCGCACGCTGGCGCATGCCTAGCGCCTAGCAACGCACCAAACTGCCTAGGCGGATTGGCAATTCGATGGCACGCCCCTATTTTGTTGGAGGCCAAAAATCGAGGTGACGCCGATGACCAACGCGAAAAAACTCCCTTCCCCGATGCCAATCGCGCATGACCTTTTGTGGGGCGGCTGGAGCGCGCTGGCGGCCGGCGCGGCGGTGGAGCTCGACCTGTTCACGATAATCCATCGCGGCAAAACAACCGCAGCGGAGATCGCCGCCGAAGCCAACACCCATGAATCGTCTACCCGCCGGCTGCTCGACGCGATGGTCGCACTCAAGTATCTGACGCGCAAGAAAGATCACTACGGACTGGCGCCCGCCGCCGCGACGTTCTTGGTGAGGAGCAGCGACCTCTACATGGAAGGCGGAGGAAAGTTCGCAAGCGGCCATCTCATGGGATGGACCGAATTGGCCCAAGTGGTGAGGACAGGCACGCCCGTTATCGCGGACGAGCCGGGGGCGCGCGGCCAATTTTTCTCGATGCTCGTGCGATGTATCTTCCCGCCCGGTTACGTCGCCGCAACTGCTGCGGTGAATTCGCTCGATCGTGCCACGCGCACGCGAATCCGCAAGATCCTGGATATCGCGGGAGGCGCGGGCGCATGGTCGATCCCGTTCGTGCAGGCGATTGCAAGGGCGCGCGCCACGGTGCTGGATTTGCCGCAAGTCACCCCGGTCGCACACGAATACGCTGTAAGATTCGGCGTGGCGGACCGATTCGAGTATATGGAAGGCGACCTTCATCAGGTCGATCTCGACCACGGCGGCTACGATCTGATCACGCTCGGTCACGTGATTCACACCGAAGGCCGCGAGGACGGCGTGAAATTGATTGAGCGATGTTTTCGCGCCCTGGCAAAGGACGGGATGCTGCTCATTGGGGAATTCGTTCCGAACGACGATCGCACCGGGCCGCCAATCGCCATGTTGTTCGGCCTCAACATGCTGTTGCATACGCCGGCGGGTGATGTGTTCACGATGAAAGATTATCGCGAATGGCTGAAACGCGCCGGCTTCCGCGCAGTCAAAACGATTCGCACACTATCGGCGGTCTCGCCGCTAATCCTCGCACGGAAGTAGCTCCCGCGATAGCGTTACTCGAAGATCGAGGTAGTCGGAAAGGCTGCTCAAGCGCCACCAGCTTGTCACTCAGGAATCACTCTATGTCCTCTCCGTTCGACGTGGGCGATCCGATCGTCCGGAAGAAGGGTAAAAGTATTCAGCCAACGCCTATGATCTGCGCTCCGTTTGTGCAATCGTGCAAGAAGCGTTTCGAGCCGTGAGTGGCTTATGAGCTTCGTCATCTCTGAACTCGAAATATGAAAGAGTGCAGTGCATACGAGAAGCAACAAGGACTCTAAGCCATGGAACGAAGGGTTCGACCCACAGTCGAAAGTTTACGGCCCCCAGATTTCCGGAAAGTACATGGAACCGTAATCGGCGCACCCATCTTGAAAATATAGGCAGCATGTTTCCTGCCGCCCTGACCAGGGGGAGTCGTATCGCGGGCCGCTGAGCGACGCTGATCGCATGTCAGAATCTTTAGCCACGCAGCTCCCGCAGCCCGTCAATCTTTCTCCTCGTCCCTGCCGCCTTTGTGAGAGGGCGAGGGGGAAAGTTGTCCATCTTCAACCTGTGCGATCCGATCAAAGAGGATGTCCCGCCAAACAGGGAACAATTACGGTCAGTGCGCTTAATACAAGCGGGCGCCGCTACGGCTAACATTTCTGCAGGGCCGCGGTGGTCGCCGGTCCGGAGTTTCTGGCACGTCCCGAATTAGAAATGGCGATATATATGATGCCCTACCGCCACGACCGACCGCTAATTGGAGGGCCGGCGACCCAAAGTCAGGACAGCGGCCGCATTTACAACCGGCCGGTGAGGAGCAGAACGATTAGGATGATGAGAACGACTCCGCCGATCCCGATCCCACCATATGGCCCGTACGCGTAATAACCGCCGCCACCGCCGAACAGCAGAAGCAAGATTAGAATCAGTGCCAAAGCTGACATACAACCTCCACTGCGCAGAAGACTACAAGAATAGTCAATGGAAGTGCAAACGTGAGCGAAATCTTCGACTGGCGCTAACCATCGCTTGGCAGGGTAAAGACTTGTCACCAGGACTCGTCGCGGTTGGATAGGTGTTTACCCTTTGTGCCTGCAGCCTACAGCATAGTCAGTGCGCGCAAAATCCGGCGATGGCGACCCGGGCTTTGCGCGCCCGAGACCATCGAGCACTCCTTCTCCGGTTACATGTTCGCGGCAGTACTTGAACGGGCGCAGGTCTTGAGCGATTCCTGCTTTGATGGAGTTCGCGCTCGTGGCGGCTCGGATCTGGACAAGCGCCGAAGCGCGAGTGAAGTTGTAGAGCGTTACTCACCCAGCTGGCGCAGCGACAACTGCGCGGAGCGGCGTCACGCCATCCAACGAACCTGTCATTGATCGCGCGCGGCGACCTTGTTTCGACGGTTATTCTGATGTCCAAGGTAGTCCCGTGCTCTGATACAGCGAATCGCACGACAGGTTTGCGCAATCGCCCAGCAATCCCGAAGCGTGAAGTCTTCGGGGCTGACGACTGATCGACCGCCCTTTGTATCGAATCGCGACGTTTCGTCCCATCCACGTTTTCGACTCTTTTGGTTCTGCGGAGAACGAATAGCGATTGCTTAAGGAACATCACCGTGCCTAGCGTTGAAGGCACTGACCGCCTACGGTCGTGCGCACTTTGATTGCACCCGAAAGGCGTGGACATACGCTGACAAGCGAGCGCGCGGCTCTGTCAGACACAAACGCAATTAAAACTTGACTCCCTACCCCCCTCGTTAAACGGTAGCAGGTCTTCAGTCTCCAACTGGAAGTTCCTGTTGCCGTTTTCTATTCAGGAACGTAGTTTTCAACCCTGCGGTCAGATTGGGACACCAATGCTCCCGCGTTTGTGCGCTAGTTAACTCGAGCCAATTTCGCTGGCTCGGAGTGGGTAGCGCTCGGAGGGCAAATGATTTTGGCGCCATCACTGTGCGTCAAGCATCATCATGGATCGTGACGAACTATCTCGTCGCTACCGGCATCATGATCCCGCTCACCGGATGGATCGCGGCGCGCCTCGGCCGCAAACGCTACGCTGGGCGGCTGGATCACGATGAATTGGAACTGGTGTGTGCCGTGGTGCATGCTGCTAGGACGGCCAGGCGGGAAAAGCGCAGTCTCGATGGAATACCATCCTGAAGCAACTGCGCCTGTCTCGTGTGGCGGACTGATAAGCAGCAAGAATAGTCTCGAAGTGATGCCGGTCAACACCTCTAACGGTGTGGTTGGGACCATTCAGGTGCTACGCGGGCGGCCTCGTCGTCCACGAGTCCTGGGAGCCGGCTGCTCTTCTTGCTCCTCCGGTTCCACGTCGAAAGCCGACTCCGAAGAGACGACGGTGAGGTCGTCTGGGGCCTCGCGCTCGCGTTCCTCGGAATCAACCTCGTTCATGTCAGGCGGCGGCGTCCATTGACCTACGCCCTCAGCCAGCCGCGAGGTGGCTCCATCACTACGAGAGCGCCTGGATTCGCAATCGACGCAACGCACGGCGAATGGCAGGACCTTCAGGCGCTCGAGCCCAATCTCGTCACCGCAGTCCACACAAATGCCATAGGTGCCGTTCTCAACTCGCGCCAATGCTTGGTCGATCAGGCGCAACCGGCTCTCGGCGCGATCGATGAGATTGGCATGGGTATCGACTGCCGCCGAGGCGCGCGCCACATCCATCTCGTCGCCGGGCGAAGATTCTTTCTCTTCGCTCTGATCCTGCCTATATTTGGCAATTCCTTCGTAGGTCTCGTCACGCAAACGGCGCAGGATTGCCTGCAAGTCATTCCGCCGCTTGTCATTAGCCATTTGTGCTGAAATCTCCATTTTTGTAGCTTCCGCTGATATTTCGTAGCCCTTCAAACTGATGTTGGCGCACGCTAGCCGTCGGTGAACGATTGCTCCTGCCCGGCACCCCGAAACCGATAGTGATTCAAGATACGTGCCGGTATTCTCAAATGAAATACGATTTGATGAATCCTGGCGCTTACCGATCATCGCGTTCTTACGGTACGCTTCAATTCTATGCGCCGTTACGAGTCTGCGACGCTAACCGGCCACGCGCTTTTCGCGCCAGGCCTACAACGGACGGTCAAGTTCACGTCCTCGTGTCCGAAAAGAACGGCACGTTCATCAATGCCGAACCCTTAACCATACACTCTTTTGGGCCTATTGGCGAATTACCTTAGGATTAAAAGTTCAGGCGGGTATGGCCAAATGCTTGTGGTCGGCTTATCCTGCACGCGCGGCGTGCATTGGGCGATGGCTGCCAGCCGCAATCGTGGCTGTTCCGGGCAACGCGCAATGCGCCTGCGGGACCTTGGAGCGAATGAAAAATAATTTGAGGAGGAAGCGACTATGTCAATCCGTCTGCGTCAAGTCTGCCTGGTCGCCAGCCAACTTGCCCCGGTGATTAAGGACTTCAAGGATATCCTGGGGCTGGAAGTATGTTTTATCGATAAGGGGGTGGCAGTCTTCGGTTTGGAAAACTCGCTGATGCCGGTGGGCAAAAACTTCATCGAAGTGGTTGCCCCGATCAAAGAAGACACCGCCGCTGGCCGGTATCTCAAACGCCGCAATGGTGATGGCGGATATATGGTGATCTGCCAATGCGATTCGCATGAAACGCAGCGCGCACGAAAGGCCCGCGCCGCAGCGATGAATATCCGTGTTGCCTGGGAGCATGAATCCAAGACCTTCCATGGGATGCAGCTCCATCCGGCGGATACTGGCGGCGCCTTTTTCGAAATCGATTGGGATGCCAAAGGGGAACCCGAGGGCAATTGGGAGCCCGCAGGTGGTAGCGGATGGCCCAGCGCCGTTCGTACTGAGGTTGTCATGCGTTATCAGGCAGTCGAACTCCAATCCGCTGACCCGCGTGGACTGGCTGAACGTTGGAGCAGCATCGCCGAGAGCCCGTTACGCAAGGATTTGCGCGGCCGGTTCGAAATGCCACTCGAAAATGCAACCGTCCGCTTCGTGGAAGCTACCGACGGGCGCGGGGAAGGACTAGGCGGGATAGATCTCCTCGTCAATGATCGTCAGCGTTTGTTGCAGGCTGCTGAACGCCGCAGGCGCCGGGTCTCCGACGACCAGGTGATGATTTGCGGAACCCGCTTTTATCTCGTTTGAAAAATGGACGTCTCTACTGTGCGCACTTATGTGGAACGGGTCTGGAACGAATCAGTACTGCCTGAGCTGGTCGAATATGTACGCATTCCCAACAAATCGCCCGCCTTTGATCGCGAATGGCACGCTAACGGTCATATGGAACGAGCTATCGCCCGCTTCGCTTCGTGGGCGCGTGCACAGGCTCTGCATGGAGCGACCATCGAAATTCAGCGGCTGGAGAAGCGGACACCGCTTTTGCTCATCGATATACCAGGTGATTCGGATGATTGCATCCTGCTCTACGGGCATCTGGATAAGCAGCCGGAGATGACCGGATGGCGCGAAGGTTTGGGTCCTTGGCAGCCGGTGATTGAAGATCAGCGACTCTATGGCCGCGGTGCCGCTGACGATGGCTATGCGATGTTCGCCTGCCTGACGGCGGTCGGTGCTCTGCGCGCGGAGTCGAAACCTCATGCGCGATGCCTAGTGGTTATCGAAGCCTGCGAGGAAAGCGGCAGCTCCGATCTGCCGGCCCACCTGGAACAACTCGGGGAACGTCTGGGCCGCCCGAGCCTCGTAATTGGGCTCGATTCCGGCTGTGGCAACTACAGCCAACTCTGGTGTACGACGTCGCTGCGCGGCCTTGTAGGAGGAGTATTAAAAGTCGAGGTTCTCACCGAAGGAATCCATTCAGGCTACAGTGGTATTGTCCCAGATAGTTTTCGCATTATGCGCCAGCTAATGAGCCGAATTGAAGACGAGAAGACTGGCAGACTTCTCGCCTCTGAACTTCATCCTGAAATTCCGGAAGAGCGGGTTCAACAGGCGGCTGCTGCCGCAGCCGCGCTGGGTGATTCGATGCGCGACGAATTTCCGTTTGTTCAAGGCGCACGACCGGTCAGCGATGATTTAGCGGAATTGATTCTCAATCGAGACTGGCGGCCGGCTTTGTCGGTGCTCGGCGCTGACGGTTTGCCACCAGTGGGCAATGCCGGCAACGTACTAAGGCCGTTGAGTGCACTGAAGTTATCGCTGCGAATTCCGCCGAAGGTCAATCCAAAAGCGGCAACTCAAGCGTTGAGGCAATTGTTGGAGACGATCCGCCGTATGGAGCGAAGGTCAGTTTCACCGGCGATTGGGGCTCAGCCGGCTGGAACGCGCCACCATTGGCGCTATGGCTGGAGCGTTCGCTGGAGCGCGCCTCGCGCGAATGGTTCGGGAAACCGCCTGGGTTTATGGGAATCGGGGGCACAATCCCGTTCATGAGCATGCTCGGTGAGAGTTTCCCCGAGGCTCAGTTCCTGATTACCGGCGTACTCGGCCCACACGCGAATGCACACGGCCCGAATGAGTTCCTCCATCTGCCGACGGCACGAAAAATAACCGGCTGCGTAGCACAGGTAATCGCTGATCATTTCCAGCGGCAATAGCCATGAGGCTACCGCAGCATTCGGCTTCAAGCGCTGATGTTGGTCTTCGTTCTTGAAGTGACGTTAGCTGTTGAACCGCTTCTTCGTTGAAACTTTTTATGGCTGGAGCCAAGCGCAACAGTACTTTAATGCTGCTAATTAGACGCCAAGCTGGTATAATGTCGCTGCTATTTCACGCATAATGCCGAAAAAGGCAACAATGACCAGCCCAAAGGGGAATGCGTTATGACCCGACACGGGAACCAGTTCACATCGAGCCAAAAGGATGGGGCCGCGAAATATGGATTGCCAATAACAGTCTGTATTGCGGCAAGATCCTGGAGATCCGCAAAGGCCGGAAATGCTCATTGCATTTCCATAAGCTCAAGACCGAATCGTTCTATCTGCGCTCCGGACGGCTTCAGGTCCGCATCAAGGATTCTGCCGACTCTACCGTAATCGACGAATTCGAGATGACGGCAGGTCAGTGCATGGACGTGCCGCCGGGCCTGGTCCACCAGATGGAAGCACTCGAAGATGCAGAACTCTTTGAGTTCTCCACCCAGCACTTCAACAGCGATTCGCATCGGCTGATTAACGGCGATTGAAGGTGTCGCGAGAGAAGAGTTGACTCGGCCCCTTCGGTGCGCGTCGTGAGAACCAGCTTTCTATCGTTTCACACGCCCGATATCGGCGACGAAGAAATAAGCGCAGTGGTGGAGACCCTGCGGTCGGGATGGCTGACGACCGGCCCGCGAGCACATGAGTTTGAGAACGCCTTCGCCAACTACGTGGGCGCCGCTCATGCTGTAGCGGTCAACTCCTGTACGGCTGCGCTTCATCTTGCGCTTGACGCGATCGGCCTTAGGGAAGGCGATGAGGTGCTGGTTCCAACCATGACGTTTGCGGCGACCGCGGAGGTGGTGCATTACTTCAAGGCACGCCCGATCCTGGTCGACTGCGAACCAGATACGCTCAACATCGATCCGGCCAGCCTCGAACGGGCGATTAGCCCCCGAAGCCGTGCGATCATTCCGGTGCATTATGGGGGTCATCCATGCGAGATGAATCGAATCACCGAAATTGCGCGGAACCATCGGCTCCACGTGATCGAGGACGCGGCCCATGCGTTGCCTGCCAGTTACAGAGGACAAATGGTTGGTACCGTCGGAGATCTTGCCTGTTTTTCGTTTTACGCGACCAAGACGCTTTGCACTGGCGAAGGTGGGATGGTGACCACCGGTAACGCAGAATACGCCGAGCGCGTTCGCACAATGAGTTTGCACGGCATCAGCAAGGATGCCTGGAAAAGGTACCGGGCCGAAGGTTCATGGTATTACGAAATTGTCGCTCCCGGCTTCAAGTACAATATGACCGACGTTGCCGCGGCCTTGGGGCTCGCCCAGCTTGCGAAATGTGACCGCATGCGGGAAGCGCGGCGCCGAATCGCGGGCATTTATGACCAAGGCCTTGCAACTCTTGACGAGGCCGCAACGCCCGTGGTCCGCGACGGCGTCGAGCATGCCTGGCACCTGTATCCGATACGGCTTGACTTGGAACGGCTCCGCATCAGCCGCCACGAATTTGTTGCGAAGATGCGCTCGCGCAATATCGG
>CAVWAA010000025.1:0-110122 GCA_963752805.1 Binataceae bacterium (SeqCode) | reverse complement strand
GGTATATTCGCGCGCCGTAATAAGTCACCGGGCTCGAAGTGAGCCGAGTCCAGGACATTCCGTTGGCGAAGATCGCATAATAGCTGACAAAACGCGTGTCTCTAGCAAAGACCCCCTGTTCGCTATCGGCCGCGATCTCGCCATTGAGGTCGGTCACCATGAAGGTGCTGCCGTGATTGATCGTCAAGAGTGGCGGGCCGATATTGATTTCTACCGCCATGGTCTGATTTCAAGCTTTTTATTGAGGTCTGTCATTGCTGCAGACTCCTCGTCCAGAATAACGGTAGGGCATTGGAGCGGTCGCGCCAGTCGAGTATACTGCGCACCGCGGTCTCTCCCTGGCGTTCCGCCACGACCCAGTGGTCGACTCCAAATTATTGTCCCGAGTCAGCGGATCGGGCTAACGCGCGATGCCGGCGGCGGCGAAGATGTCATAGACTGCCCCGGCGTCTCTTCACCCACCGCCGCCGCTACGTTAGACGCCGGCCCCGCGCCATTTCGCGACGGCCGTCCTCGGTCAGCGCTGATCAGCTGATAGTAGATTCGCTCATAATTGGCCGCCATCGCGTCGGCCGTGAAGCGCGTTTCGAACACCTCGCGGCATTTGCCCCGCGGAATATCACTAACTCTGCGAACAGCGTGGACCAGATCGTTTAACGAAGATGATACAAAACCGGTCACTCCATGGTTGAGGATCTCGGGGACGGAGCCGCGCGGGCATGCTATCACCGGGGTGCCGCATGCCAGCGCCTCGATCATCACGAGTCCGAACGGCTCGGGCCAATCAATCGGAAACAGAAGCGCCAGTGCATCGCCTAGGAACTGGCTTTTTTCGGATTCGCCTATCTCGCCGATAAATTCGACGTTATGCGAATCAATCCTGGGACGAATAGTGGACTCGAAATATGCCCGGTCCACAACATCGATCTTGGCGGCGAGCTTAAGGGGGATTCCGGCCCGGTGGGCTATTTCGATTGCCAAGTCCGGCCGCTTCTCGGGTGCGATCCGGCCCAGGAAAGCCAGGTATTTGCCGGGCCGAGGATTAAACCGCAGCTGTTCCTTCGGCAAGCCATGATAAACCGTGTCTAGCCAATTCAACTCCGGCAGCGGAGCGCGCTGCGCATCGCTGATGGATACAACTGGAGCGTCTGAATAGTAGCGATAGATCCCGTGCAGTTCTTCGATATCTAATCGGCCGTGGAGCGTGGTGACGGTGGGAGTTGCTACCAATCGCCCGAATGGAAAGCTCCAGTAATCGATGTGACAGTGGATGATGTCGAATCGGTCGGAACGGTCGAAAACCTCGCTGAGTGCTGGCATCTGTAGGCTCGCTCCCAGGTGAGGAAGCCCGGCCGCTCTGAGCGCGGCAGGATATGTCGATTGAATCTTTGCCTTGGCGGTGGAATCGCCCGACGCGAACAGCGTTACCTGGTGGCCGCGGCGTACGAGTTCTTCAGTCAGGTAAGCGACGACGCGCTCAGTTCCTCCGTAAGATTTCGGGGGAACGCTTTCGTACAGAGGAGCCACCTGCGCAATACGAAGCGAGCGGTGAATTTCTTTCGGAATGGAACGGAACTGAAGTAGTCTCATGCGAGCTTTCGCAGGCCTCCGTCTCCAACGCTTGGCGTTGGTCTAAGAGAAGAGTTGTCAAACACGAAAGGAAGAACCACAGTCAGGCCGGCGCAAGGTCGGACTCGGAAATCTGTATCGATCCTGACAATTTCAGTGTCCGCCGGGCTCCTGTCAGGGTCAATGTGTTGACATCCGTACTTAAGTATCATGTTCTCCAGAGAACAGCTTTAGATTCTTGACCGCTGAGTCTGAGGATTTTTGTGTCAGATCGCAGCGGTTCAAGCAGCTAAAAGTTGGATGATCTGGTCGAGAGAGTGGTCGGCTTGGCGGTAGGTGGCTTGGATTTTAGACAAAGGGGCGTGGGTTTTGAGCAGGGCGGCGTTGGAAGAGGCTGTTGGCCAGAGGACCGCAGACGCGTTGATGGAAAAGCACAAAGAGCAAGGCCGCGCGGGTTCCCTTGTCAGTGAGACGATAGGCTTAGCGCCGCCCCATCACGTTCGAGCAAGCCGTGGCCTTTCATCTTGCGCAGGTCATAGCGCAGCTGGGTGAGGGTGTAAGTTTCAGGAGCGAGGCCGAGGCCTGAAAGAATCGCCTGATGAATGTCGATGGTACGCCAGCCCAAGACTTTGGTGCCGGTGTGCAGCAGCACCTCCATCAGCCGGAGCATGGGTGTCGTGGAGTTGGATGCCGGGGATTTTGCCACAGCCGCGTGGGATGGCCAGCGTGAGGCGTTGGAACAGGGGGAAATCAATGGGGACGTCGAGCGCCTGAGCCTCAAATTGTGCAAAGCGGTCAGTCACTGCCCCGAGGATACGGCGTACCTTATCGATATTGTCCAGCCCCTTGTTGAGGGCGAAATCCTTGAGATTGTTGCTGAGCGCCTCCAGCCGCAGGAAGGTCGAGAACTTCTCATACATCCGCATCACCGCGTTCTTGGCGTAAGCGCGCAGCACATGATGACCATGTTCAGTTCGCTCCAGTACGCTGGTCAGCTTTCCGCCGGCGCGTTTGTGCAGGCGCCAGCCGAAGACCTGGGAGATGCGGTCGGCACTGAGCCGCAGCAGACCAAGATCGCAGGAGCGCTTGAACAGCTTATGAATGGGAAAGTTGCGCCGCAAGATCAGGTTACGGCAGTACTCGACCTGCTGCAGTGAATAATAGCGGCCTAGATTGACAGCTTGACGGTCCTTTTTGAAGAACTTGGGACCGACGATTAGGGTCCAGTAATCGAGCTGGGCGCAAATCAGCTTGGCGCTGAGGGCGTCGGCGGCCGCTTGTAGTTCCTGGGCGTTCGCCACCCACAGGAACGCGTTATCGTTTTTGCGAAACCCGATCCCTGCATTGCGCAATTGCTGTTCAATGAAATGGTGACCGTTGAGGTAGTAGGTGATCGAGAACGGCAGGAAAGAACCGACGCCATGGGAGTTCGTGCGCTTTCTCCAACCACTTGGTTTGCTGGACCACCATCGAGGTCGCCACCATCGCGAACGCCTCGGACGTCACGAAGATGCCATGCCGGCCGGTCAGACGTAGCCCTCCAGCCAGCCCTCGCAGAGGTGCTCGCTGGAGCACTTCCATCTCCCGGCCATCCTGGGCCACGTGGTCGTCGATCGGGATGATCGTACCGACGAACAACGGTTCTCGACTTCGAAGACGTCTCCCAAGCGATTCGAGTTCGTCTAGTCGGGACAGAAGAGCCGGAAGTTCTTTGATCCCGCGGTTCGCTTGAAGATGTCCCGGATCATCTTGCCGAGTTGGCGGGTCGATTCGCGCCGCTCGGCGGCCGGCTTTGTGAGAGGAGCAGTTATTCGGCGGAGAACTTGCGGGTGCAAACCGGCTCTCGCGTGAATCTGCAGTATTGCCGTTTCTGCCGATTAGTCATCGCGGCATCAGCGACCCTGGAATTTCGGTTCGCGTTTTTCAAGGAATGCCTTGACTGCTTCCTTATGGTCTTCCGTAAGACCTGTGAGTGACTGTCCCAGCGCCTCGCGTTCGAGCATGGTACGGACGTCTGCATAGGCTGCCGCATTGAGATTCGCCTTCATATACGAATAGGCGATGCGCGGGCCCGACGCGATGCGCCGCGCGAAGGCATGCACTTCATCTCCAAATGAGGCTGCAGGCACAACTCGATTGACTATACCTTCTTTCAGTGCTTCATCTGCCGTCAGCATGTCTGCGGTGAAATATAGTTCGCGGGCCTTGGCAGTACCGACGATCTTGGTCAGGAAATAGCTGCCGCCGAAGTCGCCGGAATAGCCGACGCGGGCAAAAGCCGTCCCCATCCGCGCCTGGTCGGAAGCAATCCGGATGTCGCAAGCAAGGCAGAGACTGAAGCCTGCGCCAGCAGCGGGTCCGTTGACGGCGGCGATCGTTACTTTGGGTATTTCATGCAGTAGCAGACTCACTTCCTCGGAACGGCGCAACCCGGCAATACGCTGGTCGAGCGACGCCGGATGATTTCCGCCAACCGACTGCTGCGCATTTTCATTGCGTTCACGCATCCTGCCGATATCGCCGCCGGCGCAGAAACCCCGTCCGGCACCGGTAACCACGACCGCGCCGACGTGGTCGTCGGCCCCGGCCTTGCGAAGATTATCGAACAGGCCGTTGATAATACCATCGCTGAGCGCGTTGAGCTTGTCGGGCCGGTTGAGCGTGAGATACAGGACGCCATCACGATTTTGCACCAACAGTTCCGGTTCTGCCATTAGTATCAGCCTCCGTTACAAAGTATCAGCCGGCGTTACAAGTCCAAAGCTAACTGCGCGAGGATAGTTGGTGAAGCCAAGCTCGATTAATAGTGTTCGCCTCCCCATTTTGTCATTCCCGCGCGCGTGGCTGCCGCGCGCGGGATCCTGCGTCGTCGCTATGTTCCAGGCAGACCCGCCCTCTACCGACGCTTACGACATATCCGAGCAACTCGCCCTCGCCATTTCCGAGACTCTTCGCGCACCGGCACGCGCGAGATGACAACATCGGAACATATCCCTCTTTTTTCTCTCATCGGACGGCTTTTGCAGGGTCGTGATTAACCTATTTCAGCGTCGCCAGTCGGAGGAGGGCGTCGGCCAGGGCCTGGGTCCCATCGAGATCATGACCCAGCGCCGCAGTGGCATTGAACATCGAGGTCATCATTTTCAGCCCGGGCAGCGCAATCCCATTTTGATTGGCTGCTTCTGTCACTAACCGCAGGTCCTTACGGATCAATTTGACGAAAAACCCGGGGCGATAATCCTTCGCGATTATTTTCGGACCCAGATTGCTTAGTTGCCATGAAGCTGCCGCGCCGGCGCCGATTGCTTCGAGCACCTTGGCTGGTTCGAGGCCACCCCTGGCAGCGAACAGCAGCGCCTCGGCGGCGGCTTCCAGAGTGAGCGCCACCGCGATTTGATTGGCCAGTTTGGTCGTTTGCCCGGCACCCGAGGGTCCCATGTAAGTGATGCGTTTACCTAAGACTTCGAGCAGGGGACGCGCACGGTTGAAGGACGGTTCGCCGCCGCCGACCATAATCGTGAGGGTCCCCTCAATCGCACCGGTTTCGCCGCCGGAGACCGGCGCATCGAGATAGTCGACGCCGAGCACGGCAAGCTTTTCCGCGATTCTGCGTTCTGCGTCGGGTGCAATCGTGCTCATGTCGAGCACGAGTTGTCCGCGTGCCAATGACGGCTCGATCCTGCCAATGACGTTTTCGACGTCAGGCGTGTCCGGCACCATTATGAAGATTATCTCGGCACCTTCGGCCACGGCTGCAGCTTCGGGCGCCATTACCGCCCCTTCGTCCAGGAGCGCACGAGCTTTCTCGGGCGAGCGATTAAAGACACGCAGATGATGGCCCGCCTTGAGCAGCCGCCGCGCCATCGGCGCGCCCATAATTCCAGTTCCAATCCATGCGATTTCCATTGTTGTTCCTGACCTGGGGCACGCCACCGCACTCAACGGATGCGCGGCGTAGGGTCTTTCTGCAACAGGCGTATAATGCCGCTAAAGATCGATTAAATCACTCTTCCTTTTTAAACTAAGCGGCAATTTACGATGAAGCGCCCACCTCAGAGAGCACACCTAAGACGGCATACCCCATGTGTTACCGCGGCTGACGTGCTCTCTCTCAGGATGAACGTCGGGCAGGGTTACAGATTTCCCTGATGTCCCCAAATGTTGCCGGCCGTTCCTTTGCTCCTAATCCATTTACTTTAAAATCATTTTGCGGCGGCGGTTTGACTGCCCCCGTCGGATTTCGCGAAATAGGCTGCAGCTTGCTGTTCGATTGCAGTCCCTTTAAAGAAATCGGGATTTGCGCCGCCCCAGAAGCGTACCGCGTTGCCAAACACGAAATCACGGAAGTCATCTTCGTCAAGTTGGCGGCGATCGACCAGCTCATGGGCCTCAGCCAGAACGTCAGTCATCTCCATAACGTCAAAATGGCCGATATCCGAGCCCATGATCGCGTGAAGCTTCACGCCGTATGGGTTGGCGGCAGCATTGAAAGCCCACGTATTGACTGGATCGTCAGCTTCGCAGCCGAAATAGAAATTATTCACAAACATATTCGGGATATCTTCGGCGCTGGCAATGCCACATCGTGCAAAGTCGTTGACCGGCTCGATATCACCGAGGAGATGCCGGAGCGATTCGAGCTGATCGATATGCCTGGAGAGCGGCGGTGTGCCGTAGCGGCGAAAATATTCGGTCACCGCCGCAACATCGAGATTAGCGGGATTGGTATTGTCTAGTGCCGCGAGATTACGTTTCTTCCAATGGCTAATCAACTCGCTGTACAGCATACAGGCCCACCCTACACCGCCTTCGAGGAACGCAAACTTGAGTGACGGGAAGCGACGCGTCACGCCGCCAAGGAAGAGTGATTTGCAAACTGCCTCACCGGCGGCGGCAAAATGGCCAATGTGGTTGTAAACGAAATTCGAGTAGGACACGCGGGTGCCTAGCCCCTGCGATGCGCTGTGAAAAGTTGGTACCACGCGCAGCTTAAGGCATTTTGCCCATACCGGATCATAATCGTATTCGCTTTCCAGACCTAAAGCGTCGGGCCAGTTCGCATAGCGGCCGCTCTCGCCATCGTGCTGCGCCGCTTTGATCGGCCGCCGCATCAGACTCGTCATCATCATGGCGCGCAGCCCCAGCCCGGTGGTAAATTCAAGCTCCTCGATGGCCTCGGCTGGCGTATGCATCGGGATGCAAGCAGCGGGAATCAGGCGGTCGCTGACGCTTCGGAACAGCTCTGCCGCCATCACGTTGTAAGCTCGATAGGCTGCAAGCTGAAGCTCGTGATCTCTAATCGCGGCAAAGAACAACGCGAGGGTTGGGTAGGCGATGGCAAAGTCAAGACCGATCTCATCCATCCGCTCATACAGCAGATGCGGCAGCATCGCGGTGGCGCGATCAAGTGAATTACGCGCCGGAAATCCCCACCAGGGCGGTTGTATCGCGCGGCGTGCGCGGCGCTCCTCCGGTGACATTCGCGACCAGCCGGCCAAACCCGCCAGATAGTCGTCATGCCGAAACCGATCGACCATAGCGGGACCGGCCACCGCGTCCAGATAGTCGAGCAGGGTTGGTTCAAACTCGATCCAATGGCCGTCAGCATCAATCACTGGATGGCCAAGGCGGCCATGGATCTTAGCGGAGGCAGATTTCTCAGGCATGGACATCGCTCCTTAGACGACGCGACGGGGCCCGCAATGTCGCGTGAGTTATTCTGGTGGAATGTATGAGCCACGCGGAGCGAGAAACGAAGCACCTCTCCTCGATAACCCTTCCCGTTTTCGCTTCTCAGTCCTCGCTAGCTCGAGCGAGCTCGCTCTCCCATTCTGGCAATGCGGTCTTCACGACCTCATCGTAACGCGCGAAGTTGAGCATAGATTCACCGTCCAGCGTGCGTGTCGTAATATCGGCCAGTCGAGCGCCCCAAATGATATCCTCAGCACCATAGTAATAGCGCGCGTAAACCGTTTGCGAAAAGGTTTCGTCAATTCCGGTGAGTGAGACCACGATACCGGCATCCGCCACCTTCAGCGACTCGGCGGTAGCGCCATACAGCGGGCTATTCAGGCCGATTGGATGAATCGCGGTCCATGAATTACTGAAAATTGCATTGCGGTAACGTGCGAGTTCCAGGTCGTAAAAGCGGCGCACCTCCTCACCCTCGAGCGTGCTTTCCTGGCGCGCGAAGGCCACGTGAATCTGGGCCTCGACAATCTGGTTCGCGCGCACGTTGGCCATGCGGAACATGAGGCTCGGTACACCGTCGCGGAGCGAGATAACGGCATTGCGCGTGAAGCGCACACGCGCCGTGGGGCGTGAAAATTTGGAAAACACCAGCCCGGTGACCAGCGCGAAGGCCAGCAATCCGGTCAACGCTTCGCCGCTTGCAAAGAGGTTGGCCACAAAACTGGTGGGAGCCATAGTGCCATAGCCGATCGTAGCCATGGTCTGCACGCTGAAGAAAAAGGCATCTGCGAATGAGCCTTGACGCGCGTGCGCAACGCCGCCAGCGATTAGGTAGCCCGCCGCGAACAGACAGTTAACGACGACAATCACGGCCACCACTACCAGCAGCAGCAAGGGCCATGACGAGGTCATCAGTTGATGGTAGAAATCATCGAAGTAACCGTCGCCCGGAGTTGCCGACTCCACGGTCCAATACATCAGGCGCTCTTGAACGCGTTGCGTGACTTGCCGACCGATTGTTGATGCCATAAGCGAGAAATATAGCGCAGCGCTGCGCATGAGGCGTGGCAAACGCCTTCTCCATAATAGCCCGTAATGGACCAGGACGAATTCATAATTGACGGCTCTTCCAGCGCGCCTTTAACGCTCGTGCTCGCGCACGGCGCCGGTGCACCGATGGATTCGCCCTTCATGGCAACCATCGCGCAAGCGCTGGCGGGCAACGATTTACGGGTAATACGCTTTGAGTTCGCTTATATGCACGCGCGGCGTGAGCATCGAGCGCGCAGCACGCCCGCCCGGGAGCCGGTGCTGCTTGATGCGTGGCGCGAGGTAATTCAGTCGCTCGGCGGAGGCCGGCAGCTCGTAATCGGCGGGAAATCTCTGGGCGGCCGCATCGCCAGTATGGTGGCGGACGAGACTCAAGTCCGCGGCCTGGTCTGCCTCGGCTATCCCTTCCATCCGCCCGGCAAAGCGCCGGGTGCCCGGCTCAAGCATCTGAAATCGTTGCGGACTCCAGCGCTCGTCGTACAGGGCACACGCGACAGCTTCGGCAGCCGGAGTGATGTGGAAAAATACGAGCTCTCGCAACAAATCCGAATTGCGTGGATTGACGACGGCGACCATTCGTTCAAGCCTCGCGCGCGTTCCGGGCGAACCGAACAACAGAATCTCGCGGCCGCGATCGCCGCCGTCCGCGATTTCCTGAACACTTTGCGGCCGTAGCGGCAACGATTGCGTAACTTCGGCGCACCAACGAGGAACAGGGCCAGCCGACTGCGACGTTTTCTCGCTTGCGCCATTCGCTGCTTCCGTTTTGACCTGCTTGATCCATCACGCTGCGCAGTAATACTGGTCAGAGGCAAGATGGACGTGCCTATTATTAGCTCAACGCAAGAAACGGTAGCGGCTGAACTCGCGGTGCTGCCCACCTGGGCGCAGGAAGTTCCGGCCGCGCTAAGGCCATCTTCGCATGAGTTGCGCGCGATGTGGCGTAACACGCGGATGGTAGTGCTGTGCGTGCTGTCCGCCGCGCTTTACGCGGCAGTGCTGATACCGTTTAAGGTGCTGCCGCTGATCCCCGGCGTAACCGAAGTCAGGCCCGGCAATGCTATCCCGGTAGTGTGTTCCTTTCTGTTTGGGCCGGCGGCCGCATGGGGCTCTGCCATCGGCAACATGATTGGCGATTTCTTTGGTGGAGTCGGCCCCGGCGACGTTTTCGGCTTCTTCGCCAATCTGGTCTATGGCTATATCCCCTACAAACTATGGACGATAATCGCGCGTGGCGACCAGGGCCCCGCCAACTTCTCTGCGGGAACGATCGCGAAGTATACCGCCTGCTGCCTGGCTGCGAGCGTATTATGTGCGGACCTGGTTGGATGGGGCGACAACATGCTCTCGCTGCGGCCGTTCTGGATACTAGGCAACGTCATCATCTTCAACAACATGGTGGCATCGCTCGTATTAGCCCCGCTGCTCCTGGCGGCCGTCTACCCCCGCGTCCGCGCCGGGCAACTGCTTTATCGCGATGTGATGCCAGAACTGCGTGAACGTGCAAAACCGGTTCGCATCGCGGGAGCGATTATGTTGCTCGTTGGGGAAACTGGCGCGTGGATTGCTGGCAACCTGCTCTCGACCGGCCATTGGAAGCCGCATTTTCTGCCCGCAATGTTGGTCGCCGCCCCGTACGATAAGGCGATTGCGATCGTCGTGAGCCCGTTTATCCTGTTGGCCTTCGCCGGAACGATGCTTCTGTGAAGCTCACCGCCGGCCACCCCCAACTTACCGCTCCCTCGGCATCGCGGGAGCGGGACAGACAGGCCGTCTCCGCTGACAATCTGGTTGACGCGACCGGCGATTCGCCGCAGACGCAGCCCGCGGTCGAACTGCGCAGTGTTGTGTTTACGTACAGCGGCGCGGCCGCCCCAGCCTTGCGCGGCATCGATCTCACCCTGAAGCCGGGCGAGATGGTGGGAATAATGGGCGCTTCGGGCGCGGGCAAATCAACTCTCGCCAAGTGCCTCAATCGCCTGGTGCCGGCGTTCGAACGCGGTGAGTTCAGCGGGGTGGTGCGTATTCACGGGCGGACGTTGGACGGCGCTCGCGTTTCGGACGTTTCTCCGCTGGTCGGGATGGTATTTCAGGATTTCGAAGCGCAACTTTTTTCGACCAATGTGGCGCTCGAAATCGCCTTCACGATGCAGCAGATCGGAATGCCGCGTGAGGAGATCGCATCGCGGATCGAGCCGGCGCTCGCCGCGGTCGGTCTCACCGGCTTCGCCCATCGCGATCCAACTTCATTATCAGGTGGCGAAAAACAGCGGCTCGCAATCGCGGCGGTATTGGCATTGCGTCCGGGCGTAATCGTGCTGGATGAACCCACCACCGATCTAGACCCCGAAGGCAAAGCTGAAGTCTTCGCCCTGATCCGCACGTTGCGGGAGCAAGGGCTGAGCCTGATTGTAATCGAGCACGAGGCCGACGAATTGCGCGGATGCGACCGGCTGTTGGTCTTGCGCGACGGCGAGGTCGTGGCGCAAGGTCCGCCAGCTTCAGTCATGACTCAACTCGAACTGCTCGAAAATTGCGGTGTCCATCCCCCGGACTTGAATCGGGCGCTCGCAATTCTTGGGATCCGCGCCCATGCGGCAACCGTTGATGAAGCTGAAGCTCTAATCAGGCGGACCTTTTCAATAAGCAGCGACTCGACAGCACCGTTTCGGATGATGACCGCGCAAAACCATTGGAAAATTGTAGATGAGGCAGTAAGACGCCCAAATCCGGACGAGAATCCAATCCTTGCCCTCGACCAGGGGGATGTTGGGCGAGGCTCGCCTGCTTCTCCGCTGGCCGAAGCTGAACGGCTGTATTTCTCGTATCCGCTCGGTCCGCGGGTGCTCGATGCGATCAATTTTTGTATCGGTCCCGGCGAGTTTGTCGCTATCGTCGGCCAGAACGGCTCCGGTAAAACTACCCTCGCCAAACATCTGGTCGGCCTCCTAACGCCCACCGAGGGGCGAGTTCTGCTCGAAGGCTGCGACCGCACGACTCTGCGCCCGGCGGAGACGGCGCACAAGGCTGGCTACGTATTTCAAAATCCAGATCATCAAATCTTTGCTTCGACGGTCGAGGCGGAGATTGCCTTCGGCCCCCGTAATTTCGGACTCAGCGAGGACGAAGTAGAGGAGCGGGTCGCCGAAGTGTTGCGTGCGGTCAACCTGGAGGATGCACGCGAGCGCGATCCCTTTCTGTTGAGCAAGGGAGAACGGCAGCGGCTGGCAGTAGCGAGTGTGCTGGCGCTACGCCCCCGGTTATTGATTCTCGACGAGCCGACGACAGGACTCGACTATCGCGAACAGCGCCGCATGATGGGGCTGGTCAGCGAACTGAACCGTGCCGGTATTGCCATCATAATTATCACGCATGCGCCCTGGTTGGTGGCGGAATACGCAAAGCGGGCCGTGTTGATGCGGCAGGGACGAATCCTGTTCGATGGACCCGTGGATAAGTTCTTTCAGCAGGATCAATTGCTGCGGCAGTCATCGTTCCGTCCGCCGGAAGTTACACTGCTCGCGAGCCGCTTCGGCCTCGCAGCACTTAGCCCCGAAGAATTCGCGTCCGCAATTCGAGAGCTGGCCGACACGGATAAATCCTGATGCAGACCTCGCTCTACCTCGATCGCGGCACCTGGATTCACCGGCTCCATCCGGCGGTAAAGCTGTTCGCATTGTTTATCATGTTTTGGTCGGTCTTCTGGGTCGACCATCCATTGGCGCTGCTGCCGGTCGCATTTGTAATGGTGCTACTGGCGCAGGCGAGCCGTTCATGGCCAAATTTTTACGCGTTCCGATGGTTTCTGATCCTGATGATCCCGCCGACGATGGTGGAATGGATGGCGGTATATCGGGGGGGCGCCCCGGTGGTGAATCTCTGGATAATTCATCTTAGCCGTCAGGCGTTGCTGTTCGGCTTCGGCCGCGGGCTCAAGCTGGCGTTACTGCTCTCTTCGTCGATTCTGTTCCTCTCCACGACCACGATCGAAGAATTCACCACTAGCCTGGTAACGTTCCGCATGCCCCATCGCGTGGCATTCGCCATGAGCCTGGCGTTTCGGCTGGTGCCGCTGTTTATGGATTCGGCGCTGACGGTGGTGCAGGCGCAGAGTTTGCGCGGTTATGACTTCAACCAGGGAAATCTGCTGGAGCGAATGAAGCGCTATGTGCCGGCGGTAATCCCGGTCTTCATGGGAGCGTTGCGCCGCGCGAACAATATGGCAATGGCGCTGGAGGCCCGCGGTTTCGGCCTCGGCATAACCCCCACCAGCTTCATAGAATATCGCCTCGAACGCCGCGACATTGTCGCATTGATAGCCCTGACAACGATGGGCGCTGCGTACTTCATTATCTACTACACCGGCTACGCCGCAATCGCGCCCCGCTGACGACTGTCTCTGCCTTTCTGAAAAAACAGCTAGCAGGCTATGGAACGGCACGCATTGTCTTGGAGACCTAAAGTCAAAAGATTTTTTGTATACGCGCTTTGCGAGGGAATGGCCGTGGGCCAATTACTGTCTGGCGGAGAGAGATCGAGGCTACGCTAAGCAACGCAGCCAGAAAAGCTGCGCAAGAATTAGAGGAGATAGGGAACTTGAAGCGCAATGGAGTGAGGTCGGGCGAATAGATGAGTACGAAATGAGACGCATACCGAGCCAGAAACGCGAAAGGAGCAGATGCTCAGGCCCATGGAGTGGTCAGTGCGGCATTCACCGTGAATGCGCAGCGGGCCATGTCTGGCACGAATACACCTGCACAGACGATTGTGACCGTTCGAAATAGGACACTACCGCCGGCCCAGATTCCCGCGACGCTCGGTTAGCCTGTCTTTGCTCCGCGAGTATTGAGCATCGGCGCCCTGTCAACTCGGTTATAGGGCGCTTCAATTCACCAAGCAATTTCGCGAGTACATCCGGAGGTTCGGTGCACAGTCGATCGATTAGGCGGTCGTGCTCGCTTTTCTGCATTGATAGCCTTGGCAGCGATGAGCACTGTCTACTCGATTTATCACCTCAGCGGCTGGGTCGCCATCGCTCTCCTGTGACGGCTCTGCTCGGGCTGACTAGATCACGGAGCTCAACCGGCTACTTCCAACGTCTCGTACGCTTGTGTCGTATTAGGGCGTCGTGAGTTCAGACGATTCCTCGTTTTGCAGCCGTAGTTGTTCAGGTCCAGCGTGCGTCAGGCGCAGAGCCTCGACTTCCTCATCGAATGGGTCGGGAGTCGGAGCCAGCTTGGCCTCGACCTCCATCTTCAATTTTCGCAGTGCGTCTCCGCGGTCCAGGCCGTTGTCCCCCCCACGCCTCGCCCGCAGGCCCGCGTGCTTGCTGATCAGCCAGTGCTCAGCATCAAAATAGGAGTGGCCAAATGCGCCTCTTGTCGCATCCTGTATTCCCTGGTGGTGGCTTTCGACGACGACGGCGGCCTTACATATCAACCAAACGACTGCCCGGCAGCGCTAGCGCAAGAATCCACCAAAAGTCTGGTATGCGGCCGTCGCTCCACTTATCGAGTGTCCAACGTTGGATGTTGGGTTTGCCGAGAACCAAATATCCGACGAGGGGCGAAAAAATGACGGCGTAGTATCCTATTGTGTAGCGCCTTAGCAACTGCCATGCGCGTGTTTTCAGCCCGCTCTATTGAAGAGACTTTTGACACCCATATCGCGTCAACTTATAGCGTGCGATTCATTTCCGGGCGCGCATAGGGCCGCCAGGGCGTACCCCTTAGCCGACGCTGTGCAAAGACCGCCAAAAGGCGCCCCCGACAGGAAAGCTCATCAAGACAGCTCCGGTCAGTGCCATCGATGTAGCAAGCAAGCTGCAAGCAATGCCGACGCGGCCGCGAGAAAATAATCCTGCGATAGATGGGCTTTGCGAATATTGTAAGTGAGGCTAAGCGCGAAGAGCGAGGCCGCAAATCCGACTAGCGAATCGTACGAGAAGAAGCTGAAAGAATAGTCCGGGACCGCCACGGTCAGCGCTGCGACTGAAACCAGTGCAGCGGCGCACGAGAACGCAAGCGCTCGCGTCCAGACTGACTTCGCGACCTCTCGTCCGCCCTGCACGACGACAGTTTTCAATTCCTGAAAATATATGATGGAACCGACCAACAGGGAACAAAGCGAAAAGACCGAACTCCAAGTCAAAAAAGGCTCACGGCTCGAAGGCGGCGGTGGTGGTTCATACTCAAGCTCTAGTGCTTCCTCCAACGTGTCACCGAAAGAAGGGTGGTGCTCTCGCTCATTCAATGCTGCCTCACGGTCCCGGAGGTCCGACACCAATAGCTCATCGTGATGCCTTTTTGCATCGGCGATTTGCGCGACCAAGCGTTTCCGCTCCTCGGCGAGACCCTGCTCATCCAAAGCCTTCTGACGCTCACGTTCCACATGTTCACGCTGACGTTCTGACCATTCACGCCGATATTCGCTCAACCGCGTCTCGTATTCGAATTGCTGGGCCTGGTAGCTCTGAATCGCAAGAACGGATGCGCCGAGAACGACCACCACGACGAGCGGTAAGGCAATGTCTCGAAACCGTCTGAGCGGGATTGCTGGTTGGAAAAGTATTAGCCGCTTTCGGAAATAGATACAGTTGGGCCACACCCAGATGACAGCGAGAACGAGCAAACCTGTCAGAGACCCTGGTAGGCCAAACCTGAAATGAGCCTCGACCGTGCAAAGCACTGGCACAAACCACGACATCCCGACAAAGACCCAGTTTAGCCGCCAGCCCCATAAGCGCCGTTCCTCTAATCCATACGCGAGTGCGCCATTAAAGGCCGCGACCAGCACTAGCAATGCATTCGCTCTGGGATCGAAGCCGTGAACAGCGGCGACCGAAAGTCCGACGAACGCCATCAGACAGCCCAACCCCAAAAAGACCATCTCGAAAGACAACCATTTCGTCGGCAATTCCGCTTTGGGGCTGGCGTGCTCCTGCTCGTTCGTGCCATCGTTCTTCCCTATGGTTTGCGGGTCCTGCGACTGACTATGATGGTCGGGCGCCGTTTGCGGACTCATCGGTTGGATATTTCCGTCCCCCAAGAAGGCGAGCCCGGGAGCATGCTGGTGTTACTCATAGTCAGTGGACGCATAATCTGCAACATTCTACCAGTCCGCCAGCGTGCAGCAGCGGACAGACATCACGACCAGGTTCGGCAACTCCGCGAGCGAGCCGGGCTGTCCCAAGAAGAATTTGGACCGATGTGGCCTTGACCGGACCTACATAAGCGGCTTCGAGCGAGACAAGCACAATGTTAGCGGAATATCGCTCGGTGCGCCCGTGGATATAATTAAACCCCTCTCCGGTTCTCTAAAGGCCGATGCTGGCGAGTGACCCAATCGGCTAGAGATGCCCGGATAATGTGATGGAATAATCCGCGTCCCTTACATAGCTGCACCATAGGCCAGCGAGGCTGTCGCCCGGTTTTGAGAACGAGCATTTCTCCGTACTTTCGATACTCGAACGCCATCAAGTCCGCTGCCTGCAAGGGTACGACGACCCGAGATGATTTAAACTCGACGCCTGCCATTTTCTCGCTGTATCGAAGGTTTTCTTTGAGTGCCGAGAAGATGTTTTCAGATCGTCCTTGGAAACCCATTTTTTGATCGAACACAAAAACCAGTTGCTCGCCCGGTGGCAGCTTCAGGAACGAGACTCGCCACAGGTCTTCAACAACTTTGGCAAGCAGGAAATAGTACGGGTGGTAACGCGCTTGTAATGATTCCGGCACCAGCTCATGGTAATCGCTAAGCGAGAGCGTAACTCCGACCCTTAGGCGCCGACTGGTGTCAATGGCCTGGATTAAGTCAGTCAAAAACGGGTGTCTCAGCTCTTCATCTGGCAAAAACCAATAGTTTCGCCACTCAAACTCGCCGTGCCGGCTTTCAAAGTCGGCCATGTGGAATTCATCGACCCGGTACCTCGCCAGGAGCGCTTTCCATCGCTCTTCGAAAGCAGCCCACCCATTTTCGCGATCAACTAACCCGGCTAGCGAGGCGAATTTTGACTGGTCGTGCGTCCCGCTCTCATCTAGGTATGCGATAAACATGGTTATTCTCCTGATCGGATTCCTCGATCCGGAGCAAACAGGAGTTTACGCCATCTTTGGCGATGAGGGTCAACAATCAGGTCGAATTGCAGTCCGAGAAGGGAATCGAATCGGGGCTAGCTTACGGCCCGCCGTGGAGCAGGGATGCGCCGGTCGTTATGCCAGTCGCATTTGTAATGGTGCTACTGGCGCAGGCGAGCCGTTCATGGCCAAATTTTTACGCGTTCCGATGGTTTCTGATCCTGATGATCCCGCCGACGATGGTGGAATGGATGGCAGTATATCGGGGGGGCGCCCCGGTGGTGAATCTCTGGATAATTCATCTTAGCCGTCAGGCGTTGCTGTTCGGCTTCGGCCGCGGGCTCAAGCTGGCGTTACTGCTCTCTTCGTCGATTCTGTTCCTCTCCACGACCACGATCGAAGAATTCACCACTAGCCTGGTAACGTTCCGCATGCCCCATCGCGTGGCATTCGCCATGAGCCTGGCGTTTCGGCTGGTGCCGCTGTTTATGGATTCGGCGCTGACGGTGGTGCAGGCGCAGAGTTTGCGCGGTTATGACTTCAACCAGGGAAATCTGCTGGAGCGAATGAAGCGCTATGTGCCGGCGGTAATCCCGGTCTTCATGGGAGCGTTGCGCCGCGCGAACAATATGGCAATGGCGCTGGAGGCCCGCGGTTTCGGCCTCGGCATAACCCCCACCAGCTTCATAGAATATCGCATCGAACGCCGCGACATTTTCGCATTGATAGCCCTGACAACGATGGGCACTGCGTACTTCATTATCTACTACACCGGCTACGCCGCAATCGCCGCCGGCTAATGCTAATTTATGCGCGCAGCAATCTTGGGCGGGTCTTTTGCGTCGATTACTTCACCGGAATTAAGCGGCGACAGTTTCAATTCAATTTGCCGGAGCGGCGTATTTGCGGAATGAGTGGGGGCGGTATTACAAGACGACGCCAGGAATCGGCTCGCCGGCAAAAGAGCAGCTCAACGAGAACCGTACGTTAACAATTGAGTTACGCGAGCAGTGTTTAGGCCTCCTTCAAGTCCTCGGTGTCGAAGCCTTCGGTGAACCAGTAGATCTCGGTGAGCATCGCACGCGTCTCATCGCGACGACCCTGCGATGCGAGCAAACGCGCGAGACTCACGTGGTACGCAGCTCGTAAGATTTTCTGCTGTGAACCATTCCCTGGTTCCGACTCAAATCAATTCTGCGCGCTCCTGCTTTCGTATTGGCCGATCTGTCAGAATCGATTGCCGATTCGCGTTGTCTGCTCCAGAAGCCGCGCGTTTGGTCAGGCGCATGGCAAAGATGGTACCCGCATCCCGGCTCGAGGTGGCCGAGATCGTGCCTCCGTGCGCCTTCACTATTTCTTTACAAATGAAAAGGCCGAGGCCAAGACCAGCGTGACCTTGATTGGAATGTCTTTCCTGCCTGAGAGGGTTGAAAATGGTTGCCAGGCGGTCTTGTGATATCGCCGGTCCCTGGTTGTGAACCTCGATCAACACGCGATCGTTCTCATTGCCCGCTGTAACACTAACGTGTTGTGCGTTGCCGTGCTGAATCGCGTTCGTTACCAGGTTCGAGATCACCTGTGACAAACGCTCTCGGTCCCACTCGCCACGCAGGTCTCCGCTAGCGGCCCAGTCGATGATGACGTTCGGGTTGGCGTATTGCAGCTCATCCACGATGTCATGAAGGATTACTCCCAGGTCCGCCGGTGATCGGGTGACGTGCATTGGCTCACCGAAGCGGCCGCGCGTAAAATCCAGGATATCGCGCACCATACGATCCAGGTTCTGGCAGCTGTTCAAAATCCGTAAAGCCATCTTGACTTCGTTTTCTTCCTTGAGTCCCCCGCCGTTGACAAGCGCCCTAGCGGATAAATGAATGGCGTTTATCGGTGTGCGAAGATCATGTCCTAGCATACCGAAGAATCGGTCGCGGAACTGCGACTCACGTTGTAAGTAAGTCGGCACTATTTCAGCAACGCTCTCATCGATCGCTTCGTCAAATCTGATTGCCGCATTGGTCTCTTCGCTGAGGCCGTTCGGAAGAGTCTTCGCCCATAAGCGCAAAACGCTCGCTCGCATCGCGCGGTATTCGGAGACTATTTGCGCCAGATCAAATCTCGAGTCGATTCGCAGACTAACATGGGATGAGGCGGCACTACCGAGAGGACCGGTTGACCGCCGACTCCTCCCCTTGGCTTCCTGTTCGGCTGGTGTTTGAGGCTGTTCCATATCCTCCGCAACGGCTCGCAGTATCCTGCTAACGTCGTCAAGGAGGCTGCTCCTGGTCATACCGATTGCCGCGGGGGTGCAGGTCTTGGCGAACTCTTCCCATTCTCGAGCAATTGGTTCAATATTCGCGAGAATAAATTCGGTGAGATGCATAAGCCCCCCGTGAAGTGATTTGCTTCCCAGCAAGCTTTGTCCGTAAAGCCCCTGGCAAGTTCAAAAATCGGCAAGCTTTCCGATGGTAGCGCCCAATATAAGTAAACGCAACCAAACGTAATCTAGAGAACACAGGAAGTGTTCTGCAAAGAACGAAAACGGCTCATGGCACAGCCAGGCCACATGGTGCCTGAGAAAACCAGATTGAAACAGGCGCGGCGCGCCCATCGTGCTTATATTGAAAGTTGGACCTTCAAAAGGCGCTCGCGAGCAGTTAGAAATTAAGTCGATCAGCGCCCAACAAAAAGAATAACCACTCCGGCATGCCCGGAAGGAGATCTCGGATGGAAATCAGGCTTGACAATGGCTGGGCGCACAGGGGCTGGCTTTTCGACCCACGAATACGAGATTTGTTCTGGGAATTCGATACTACGAACAGACACATGGTGCCGCCGGTTGACGTAATTGAGGACCAGACCGCTTACCATTTCTATTTCGAGATGCCGGGACTCAAGAAGGAGTCGCTCGACGCGCGGGTCGAGGACGGCCGGCTCCTGGTTACCGCAGAGCGCAAGCGGCCCGAATGGCCGCAGCAGCAGACTGAAGTTCACATAGCAGAGCGCGGTTATGGAATGATCCGCCGGGCTTTCGAGTTGCCGAAAGACGCGAGCCACGACAAGGTGGGCGCCAGTTACCAAGACGGCGTGCTTGAGGTAACTGTCGCAAAAAGGCCCGAGTCCAAACCGGCGAAGATTTTGATCAACTGACATGAGCATGGCAACGCGCCAAGGCGAGGCCCGGACGTGTTTGCAGGTTTTCAAGACAGCCAGGGATCGAGCCTTGATGCATTCGGCCGGATGCTTCCAACCGTGACATGATGCCGATCCACCGATATCGAAACCAAGGTAAACGGGGGCACCGGCGCTTGGCCACCTCACCAATCACATCGCTGAAAACTCGACGTCCATCACTTGCCCAGCTTGATCGGTCAGTACGACCCAACAAAATGCGAAGAAAGAATTCCGAGAGACCGCTCGTTCTACAGCCACCTGCTGGCTTCCGCACCTCACGCCCGGATGGCGTTATGACATTGTCCGATGGGGCATCTATGCGACCCGATTCGGGCGGGCTGTACCATTTGGATCGTGAGCATGTGCACCTGCTGCCGAATTTCGTGGCTCAAGGCTGGCACGCCCCCCGCCCGGAGGTGAGTATGCCGGAATTGGAACGGGAGGGCCGGGCGCAGACTCTCAACGCCAAAGAGATCTTGAACTTGGCTGCTCGCGAGCGCATCGCTCTTAAGTTAGCGAATGGCCGGTTGCTAATGCGCGGCGAGCCGTCGGCACGGCTATGGGCGCATCTGCGGGACGCACGTGTCGCGCTATGCGACGAATTACAATGCCAGGAAAAAATCCCGTGGACTGAGGTCTAAGTAGGAAAGCAGTTAGAGGCGTCCTACACGAAGCAGAGCCGCTCTCAATTTCTCAAACTAGCGCCTGCCGATCATATCAAGAAGTCGCAAACATTGAATTAAATTGAGTGTCATCAGCGCTCGCCCGATAGTCCTGATTATCGGCCATGAACGCAACGGGCGGTCCCGCGACCGCCCGCCATACATTTACCAGCGGTTACCGCCGCGATCGGCGTGGGCAGCGCCGCTATTGCCCTTCGATTCGCGAGGCTTGGCTTCATCCACCTTGATGTTCCTGCCCTTGAGGTCAGAACCGTTGAACTGCGCGATCGCCTTCGAGGCCTCGTCAGGACTGGCCATCTCGACGAAACCAAAGCCCTTCGACTGGCCGGAAAACTGATCCATTATGACCGTCGCACTCTGCACTTGACCTGCCTCTGAAAAAAGGTGTTCCAGGTCGCTGTTTGATACCGAGTAGGCCAAGTTGCCTACGTATAATTTACTGGGCATTTTTGCCCTCCGTGATTGTTGCCGGGAGGCTCGCGAACAGAGAACTCGGGCTTATTCCCAAGTCAGATGGAAGGAACATCCAAGCGGTACATAACCAACATACACCTTTTGAACCTCGAAATATACTACCCGAGATCTATAGATCCCCCTGTATTAATCCGGTTCAGGTAACGCCACCACGAGTTACGTCGAAGCGAATTTTCCTCTGCCAACGAAACTAGCTTCAAGAGAATCGCAGGGCGTCAACTCGGTACATCGATTCGAGCCTTATTCAGGAGCTTCTGCATATAGATCTCGGTCGGTTGCGACGCAGCGCCCTTACCCGGCTTGCTTCAGCCGGCATCCCGGATAACGTTCGCAGAAGCGGCGCGCTAAGAGGGAGGAATGAAATCGGAGCGCGCCCGCGGCGGAAAGAGGCAGCGGCAAACTGCACCGCCAGGGCCGCGGGCATGTACCGAGGAATGACTCTATTATAAATTCCAATTAAACAGCAAATCCCCATAGAGCTGGGCGATTTTATCGGCGATTGCTATTCGCGTTCTCTGCCGCTTCTGACGTGTCCAGAAGCGGTGCTGCCCATCCAGTCGTTAGCGTTCCCCATAAAGGGCCGACCAGTATTGCCGACCCACTGATTAGCGTCGTCGCCATCACTGACATTAAACCCATCTCTAATGCAGAGTTGTGCGCGGCTCGATCGCATAAAGCGATTCTCGCACGATATAACTGCTGTGCTATCTGCGATGCCACCGAGCCGGATATACCAGCGCGCACCGCAATGGCGTCCCTTAGCGAAGTGCGCTTAGACTAAACCGGCGATCTTTCCGCAGCACCAGAATCGACGCACGATATCTGGTTAGGAGCGAAAGGTAAAACAACGGGCAAGGCGAATGTGATACGACGGCCTTTCACGGCCGTGTGCGGCCCAAAATCGAGGGCGAATGTTTGCCTCCCGCAAGATGCGTGCTTGCGTGATCGGCAATCCGCTGTTTACGTGCTCGTTCCGCTCGCGCAACAACTTGCACCGGATCGATCATGCTTCGGAATTGTGCAAGGTGATGAGCCCACCAACGATCCGCGTGTGCGATTCCGCGGCGATCGACCGCCGCCCTCGCTCCCGAGCGGTCCCGCCACCGCCGCCAGTCGCGATAAAGCGCGTCCATGCTGTCAGTCATCTCGACTCCCGCATTGACTAGCGCGGCCCGAGTGAGCCGATATTCTGCATCAAGATCGACGATGGTCGTCATAAATAATTGGAGAAAAATACACTGCAAACTGTAGAGCGTGGCGTCTGAACAACCGGATTTGTCATCCGAGTTCATCAAGTATTTTGCTGCGACACTTTACTTGATGCTGTTGAGTATATGCGCTTCGAGCTGCCAGTGATATAGGTCGAGTGAAAATGTGCCGATGAGACTCGCGTCTGAAGTTACTCCATACGCTTAAACAACCATGCGATGATTGCGACGCCATTGGAGTTCATGATATCCTCGGACAGCGATTTATGCAGAGACTGAAGCACACGATGAAGCAGCGGATCGTAACGGCTGTGCATGGTGCGCACAGTTCTGAACAATGAGATTGAGAAGCTTATTGCACTTTCAAACTGATTCCACAACGCCGGTAGTAGAACATATGGTCTCCTGATCCTAGAGCCGTTACCGTCCTCTTAAACCTTTTGAACAACAACGAGGCGAACGAGCGGCACCTCGGCCATATTGGATGAAGCGGTAAAACCGCCAAAAAGTGTAACCAGGGGTGGGCAACGGATACCGCCCGAGAGGGTGTCGAATAATGACTGACGCGACAAGAGACCAATGGAATACTCACGATTTTAAAGTAAAGATGATCGACTGGTCGGCGGTTCGCGGATCAAAATTGGCATACACCTGCCGCAGATGTGGTCGCATGTTTTCCCACTTTGCCATCGTTACTGCTCAAAGCGGAAGGCCTTGGGCTACCGACGGAGAGGGCCGGGTACTCGATAGGTTGGTCAGCGATCGATGGGTGGCAGAAGAGTGTCCTGGCCTGTTCCAATCCAAAGACGATGAAGACCGGAAGCAACTGTCCAGTCGCAGTATTCCGGAGGTCTCATCTTGAATATCACTCGGTTCGGCTCTCGTCGCCGTCTGCTTGTGCTGAGTGGCCGCGGTCAAGTTCGGGCGCTGATTAAGTTCGCGATAATGAGCGTCCGGTAGGTTCAATGTTGTCTTCCTGGTAGCTCGCAACGTCCATTTCTTTTACGAACTGCCCCGCCGCTTGGTGTGACTAGGTTCTGGGCTCGGAAATGTCCGTTGAAGCGCTGCTGTCCGGGAAGAATACGGCAGGCCAAACGCCAGGGTGCCCGATCACTTCGTCGATCTCGTTTCATCAGCGAATCGCCTCGGCAATAGCCACAAGGGTACCTCCTTGAGCCATCCTCACAGATCGGGTTAGGCCGGGCTGCCGGAGAGCATAGTTGAAAATCTCAGGACGACTGTCGCCAACCGATCGGCGAAACACTACGGAGTCTCCATCGCGTTCGGGACCGACTTGTGGTGTCGCAACGCACAAAGGTCCCAGCTCAAAGAATTCGAAATGAGGATCGAGTTTGACGACCCGTCGAATATCATTCGGTCCGCGCCGCGGATCAATGGCGGCGCTTTGGCCGTCGCGCTAACGCCCTCTATTTAGAGAAGGCGACGCAGCGCGTCCTCGACGAAGTCGAGGCGGTCGTTGCCCCAGAACATTTCGCTACCGACGAAAAATGTCGGCGCGCCGAACACGCCGCGCCGTACTGCATCATCCGTGTTGTGGCGCAATTGTTCTTTGACGTCCTGACGCTCGGCCGCTGCCACAAGCTCATTCGTCGGGACGCCGGTCTTCTCAAGCACTTTTCGTAGAACACTCTCGTCGCCGAGGTCTTGCGCTTCGGCCCAGACGGCCCGATAAATTTCGCGATGGTAGAGAAAGAAAAACCCAAGCTTTTGCGCGGCGACCGCACCACGCATCAGCCGCAGAGTGTTCGACATAAATGCGTGGGGATTGGGCCTAAAGGCGACCCCGTAACGCGCCGACCATCGACGAAGTTCGGTCGCCATATACCGCGCTTTGGCAGGGATGGTCATCGGCGACGCATTTCCCGTTGCCTTGAGGACCGCGCCGAGCAAAATCGGCGTGTAGACAACTTCCGCGCCATTGCGCTTCGCGAAACCTTCAAGCTGAAGACTGGCGAGATAGCTGAAGGGGCTGCCGTAATCGAAAAGAAATTCCAATTCCCGGTTCATCTTAGGCCTCCAATCCTAGTAGGCTTGCTCCGTAGCACGACCACGCAGCATCCGACACGACCACGGCAGATGGCCGCGCGTCCCGTCCTGCCTCCTGTTTATCGCCCTCCATCGCAAAACACTTATCTGTTTCGCATTTCGCTCCGGCCAACCTCATCCTTGTAATGGAATTTGGATCAACCGTCCGTTGCATATGCAACCGTAGCGCCAACAAAGCTGGACCGCTTACTCTTTCATCCTTGCGACAATCGTCTCTCAGAGTCCTTAGGCCGTCGGCTCCCCAGACGGCGCGTGGCTTCGTACTGTGCCCTGCGCTACAGAGGGTAAGCCTTCTGCAAGACCCGCGCGCCTTCGCGCGTCAGACATATCTGCGCTGATACCACTGCGGCGCATCATGGTGGCGATGCTGTTCGATATTTTCAGATCATAGCAACGCCTGGAGCTATCTCCGTCAGCTTCCTCTTTATCTCTAGATCGAGACCGCTCAGGCGTGTGGCAATTGTTGCCTTTCTAGACTTTTGTATTGGGCAAGGTACGAAAAGATTCGCAGTCGACTCATCTTCGTAGCTTGCTCACCGCCCGGTGAACACCGTTGCCCGCTTAGCCGAGAACGCCGCAATAGCCTCGCGAGCATCCTCGGTGCGCGCCATCGCTCCGATGCTGCGCAGTTCCATTTCAATCTGCGTTTCGAGGCTTTCGGTGAATCCCGAATGCATCAGCCGCTTCGCCGCGCCGTACGCTCTTGTTGGCCCTGCCGCGAGTTGAGCGGCGATAGCGTGCGCTTCCTCGGCGAGGTTCACATCGGCAACGACTCGATTCGCGATACCCCAATCGAGCGCCTCCTTGGCTGACAGCGTGCGATTGAGCAGCACCAGTTCCATCGCGCGCCCTATTCCGATCGTCGCGGAAGGAAATAGGTCGTCGTGCCGTCCGGGCTGAGTCCGATTTTCGTGTATGCCATCGTGAAGCGCGCTGATTCCGCCGCGATTACCAGATCGCATGCGCAGGCAAGTCCCATCCCTGCACCCGCCGCGGCGCCGTTCACCGCCGCGATAACCGGGAAGTCCGCACGCGCGAGACGCGAGATCGTCGCATGAAAGATCGAGACCCGGCTCTTGAGTTCGCTTCCTGCGGAATAGAAGCCCTTCAGGTCGGCGCCGGCGCAGAAGAAACGGCCTGCTCCACTCACTACCAGGCGCGAATGTCAGCATCGTCCTCGCAGCGCACGACCGCATCCATCATTTCGGCCGAAACCGTGGCGTTGAGCGAGTTGGCCGATTCGGGGCGGTTCAAGGTAAGGTGCGCCACTTTATCGCGCACCGCGAACAGTATCGTCGAGTACTCCGCCATCTTGTGTTTCTCCTCGGTCGATTGACCACTTTGAACTCGCCGCCAAGTGATCACCTCGGCACTTGCGCGAGCGCGAACATGACTCCTGCTCTTTTGGCTGACCGTCACCACGTTTCGCGAAACGGCCTGACTTCGACATTGAACGACCACGCCGATCGATCCTGATGCACCACGTGCCAGATTTCATCGGCGATCGCCGCCGGTTTGATGAAGAAGTCGTCGGGCGCATCGGCGAATCGCTTGCGCGTCCACTCCAGATCGATAACCGCGTCGATCAACACGTATGCGACGTGTACGCCCTTTGGTCCTAGTTCCGGGCGATCGATTCCGCGAGGATGCGTTGCGCGGCCTTGGTCGGCGCGAATCCCGCGAAGGTCGCTTTGCCACGAAGCGCCGAAGTGTTGCCGCTGGCGACGATCGCGCCTTCTCCCGCCGACCATGGCGGCGCCAGCCGCCGCGCGAGATGCAGCAGCGCCATCGTATTGACCTGGAAATTTCGATTAGCACCTGCGGATCAATTTCCATGAAATTGCCGAAGGCACCGCCCAAGCCGCTCGCGAGTACGGGCCAGCATCGCCACTTTGTATCCACCGAGAGAGAAGCGATTGCTGCGCCGGTTCCCGGACCTACGCCCGTTACAACAGCTACTGCGGCACTATTAGTCATCGTTCTTTCCTGGCTGCTCGTGTATGCAGAATCCGCTTGCGTTTCAGCCGCTCGATGTCATCGACGCGGTATCCCAATTCGCTCAGGATCGCCTCATTGTCGGCGCCGAGTGTCGGTGCCATCTTGCGGATTGCCGACGGCGTGCGGTCGAAGCGCGCCGCTGGGCGCGGCTGGCGAACTTTTCCGAACTTGGTCGCTCTCGTGCTCTTCGAGGATTCGGTTTTCCCGCACCTGGGGATCGCTCAGGAGTTCGAACCGGCTCAGCACCGGAGCCGATGGGACATCATTGGCCAGCAGCCGCGGCAAGTATTTCGTTCGCGGTCCATTTCTCGAGTTCGGCGGCCGTGATTTCCCGGCGTTCCACCGCGTTGATCGCTCGATCGCGTGCGGTCTTGAAGCGCGGATCATCGATCAAATCCTCGCGATTGAGTGCGCGGCACATCCCGGCCCACTCGTCATCGGATAGCGCAGCCGCGGTGATGTATCGATCCTGCGTCGCGAAGACGAGATCCGGGCCCAGCTCCCCATCGGACGGATCCTGTTCGTCGCCGACGAATGTCAGGCTCGGCATCGCTTCGGGCCACAGGTAGGAAATCATCGCGTCGAGCATCGCGATCCGGACATGTTGCCCGATGCCGGATCGCTGCCTCGCAAACAGCGCCGCTGTGATCGCCTGCGCGGCGGTCAAAGCCGTCGTGTAATCGGCGATAATGGTGCGAATCATCCGCGGGCGGCCGGTATCCCGGTCGCGCTGGATTTCGGCCAGACCGCTCAGCGCCTGGATCACCGGATCGTACGCCCGCTGATTTGCGTATGGTCCGCTCTCGCCGAATCCGCTGATCGATACATAAATGATGGGCGGACGAATCACGCGCACGGCGTCCTCTCCGAGCCCGATTCGGTCGGCAGCCCCCGGACGAAAGTTGTGCATCAGAACATCCGCGGTCGCGATTAACTTGCTGAACGACCTGAAGACCTTCCGTGGTCTTGATATCGATCGCGAGCGAGCGCTTATTGCGGTTGCACGAGAGAAACGATGCAGACATGCCGTTGCGCCCGAACGCGAAGTGCCGCATCAGGTCGCCGGCCGGCGACTCGACCTTGATGACGTCAGCGCCTTGATCAGCGAGCATCATCGCGGCGACGGGGCCGGCCACCATGGTGGTCAGATCCAGCACTCGCACAGCTTCCAATGGTCCTGGCATTGTATTACTCCGAAGGAAATGTTAGCTTTGGCTTTGCGGAAAATTCCTTTTCAGCGCCGCTTGATAAGCCGGAACGCTGCGCAGCCGCCGCCGGTAATCGTGACGACGTTCTGCGACAGGGCAATGTCGCTCGCAGCCGCCCAGTCGAGGCAGGTCGTCAGCAGAATATCGGCGACGCTCAGCCGCTCGCCAAACAGATATGGAGCCCTTGCGATTCTCGGTGTCATGGCTTCGAGATTATGCAAGAAGTAGGTTTTTGCGGCATCGACCGCCGCTCGGCGCCTCGCCGTAGATCGGCGCGAGCCCGTCGTGCCGGCGCACGACATAAAGGGAACCCGCGTCGAGTTCGGTCATGATGAAATAGGACCACTCATTTAGGGCGGCTCGAGCTCTTCGCATCCTGGGGCACATACAGCTTTGCCGGATCCGCAAAGGTCTCGCTCAAGTACTGAACGATCGCGGCGCTTTCGGAGAGCACGAAATGACTCATGTTGAAGAACCGGAATCTTGTGCCGGGGATTCAGCCGCCTGAATTCATCGGTCAGAGTCTCCCCGCTGCGCGACTGAATTGGGACGGCTTTCGTAGTCGAGCCCCAGCTCCAGCAACATCCAGTGCGCACGCATCGTGCGACTGGTTCCAACGCCGAGCAGCGTCAAATCGTGTGACATTCTGTTCCTCGGGTTCGGTTACTTCAGAATCTATCTTTGAACGGTCTAACGTCCAGTTCGTGTGTCCATGCGCTGCGATCCTGATGCGCGAGATACCAGAAGGCGTCAGCGATCGCCGCACGGCTTGAGCAGGTCTTCGTCCTTAGCGTCCGGACGAAATTTCCGGAGCAACGGCATATCGATGCCGCCGTCGACGTTGATGTAGCCAACATGGATACCCTGCGGATGGAGATCACGTGCCATCACTTGCGCCAGTCCACGCACCGCGAACTTGGCTGGAGCGAATGCCGCCGAGCTGGGCCACGGCCGGACGCCCAGCGGTTGCACCTGTAATCAGAATTGAACCGCTGCCGCGCGAGAGCATCGCTGGCACGACCTGGCGTGCCCATAAGAACGTGCCGAGCGTATGCAGCCGCCACGTGGCTTCGAAGACTTCCGGCGTCGTCTCCAGCAGGCGCCCAATCGGGCGACGCCCGCCGTTGTAAATCAGAATTTCGACTGGGCCGAGTTCTCGATTCACCCGTTCAAAGGTTTCCGCGATTTGCCCTTCAACCGTCGCATCACTCTGGATAGCCACCGCAACCCCACCCTCGGATCGAATCTCCGTAGCGGTCCGGTTGATGATTTCCGCGCTTCTGGCAATGAGTGCGATTTTGTAGCCCGCGGCGAATCGGCGAGCCAGCGCCGCGCCTAAACCCTCGCCGACGCCAACGACAACGCATGCTGGGTTTAGTGACGCTTGTACCGAATCGTTCATGGCTTCTCCTTATCCGCAGCTAACATTCGATCGCAATTGTAAAATTCTCACCCTGAGCGACTCTTAGCGGCCGTGGAAAATGACCTTGTCGCGAAATCCCCGAGGTCCGTGTTCGAGCAGGCCGTCAACTCGGCGCGCAGGTCCACGGTCTCAAACAGCGCAGGGGCGATTTCGTCGACGACCCGGTCCGCCTCGCGGGTGCCGCCTTCCAGATCTGCGCGCACAATTTTCTTGCCGGCGGCATTCGCGAGCGTGGGACCGCGCGCGAGTCGCTCCACGAAAGACCTTGTGTCGGAGTCAAGTGCTTGATGAGAAATAACCCGGTTCACGATGTCCATCGCTCGAACGCCGCAAGCGTCGTACTGGTCCGTGGTGTAGATAATTTCGCGGGCTCGACTCGGCCCGGCACGCTCAGCCAGACGTTGAACGCCGCCCATCGCCGTCCTTCCTTTGAAAATTGCGACGTCAGCTCCGCCCGATAAAGACTTTGCCATCGGCCCGTGTCATTAGTGCCCTGAGTGGAAGGTGCATGGCCTGATTCACCGCCGTTTGCAGCTCTTCGATCAGTTGTTGGTCGAACAATTTGAGCGGTGGATTTTGCGAGCGTGACAAAACCGGCCACTGATGTATCGAAGCGAACCTTCTTCAGCATTTAGCTCCTTCACGGTCCTTGGGCACAGGGCGAGGTAGGGGGTCGCCAAGTTTCTTCTTCGTATCCGCAGTACTTCTCATATCGTATTTGCGTGTATATCTATGCTCCCAGTCGAACGATAACCTTGCCGAAATTGCGCCCAATCGAGCGTCCCGATGAAGGCTGCAGGCGCTTTGTCCAAACCATCGACGAGGTCCTCACGATCCGGTGATGACGGCCACTTTACCATCGAGTTTTCCGTGCATAAGTGGTAGCTCCATTTTTGGTTCGGTCAACTGTTAGAAATCGGACCAATTCCTCGCCTCAAATCGTCCGCTCGATTCTTGTAGCAACTGGCGACCTTTAGCGAACCTTCCGCGCAACGTCATACATGTGCTGGAGGCGCGCGCGACGAGCCGCTGCTGCTCGTCGAGGATGTCGCATTCGACGAGACCGACGGCCTTGCCGGCCCGAACTATCCTCGCTTCAGCCCGAAGCTTCCCCCTCCAGACTGGCCGCAGAAAGTTGATCTTCAACTCTATCGTGGTGAACGTCTCGCCTTCTGCAAGCATACTGCTGTACGCGACGCCCATCGCGGCATCTGCGATATCGCAGAGCACTCCGCCATGAAGCGTTCCCATCGGATTGGCGTATTTCTCACCCGCTTCGAATTCGACTGTCGCTCGACGTGTCCCGCTCCTTGTAAGGGTGAGACGCAGCAGCTTGCCGATGGGAGCAGGAAATTCTTCTCGCGCCGAATCCGGGCTCAGTTTGATAGTTTTCGCGGAGTCATTCATTTCTTCCTTCTCCTCAATGCTTGCGCCAGTGAGCATCAGTCAGCCGCACCTGCCGCGCTGCCGATTTGAAAGCGTCGCGTTAGAAAAGGCCAGCGGCAGGCCAGAATCACCACCAGACCCAGGGGATGAAAACAGTCCATAGCCGCAAGCATGGTGGCGCTGCTGGTCATCAAGCTGGGGACAACCCGTACGACTGATGAATCGCATCGGGACCGCTGATCACGCTCCTAAGCAAGTAACTGCTGGTGCTGTTGACGAACTGTTGGACAGGCTCATCGGCGGAGTGAGATGACTGACCAGGACACTCTGATGGAACTGGGCCCAGGCGCGGCCTTTCGCGCGATTCCAATTGCTCATACGTTCCTTCCGGATCGAGCTGAATATCGACTTCCTTCAGAGCGGCGGTGCGGCCTCGCAAATCGCGACCCGTCCTCGCCAATCGCGAACTCCTCGGTGTCGTTATTTTCTCAAGAATTCACGTGTCGTCGCTTTCAGCCCTTTGTATATACAAGTGTCGGGCCAAGCAAATCAGACCGGGAACTTACGCAGTGCAGCAACGCTTTCCGTTCCCATTCGCCCGGGCACGTCCTCTTGAGCTTGCTGCCATGCTGGAAGACATTTGCGATATCTCGGCATAAGCCCATTATGCCGCCTTTCGGATTATGCCGCCTTGTTCACGCCAACCATCTCAGGTGATGCGCGAGCAGCACCTGATGTCGGCATAATAAGAGCCCTTCCAGCAACGCGAGCAACTCATCTCTTCGCCTATGTCGTCCGAGTGAGGCCGCCACGGGATGGGTCTTCGCCATCGCTTGTTCCTCGATCTTGATATCCGCGTGGACATACATCTGCGTGCTTTCCACGGACTCATGGCCCAGCCAAAGCGCGATCACCGTGCGGTCCAGGCCGTTCTGGAGTAACTGCATGGCGCGCTGTGACGCAGCACATGGGATGTTACGCGCTCGCCCTTGGGCGTCGGGCGGCTGTCGGATGCCAACGCCACGTGTTTGCGCACACGATTTGCTCATCGGCGTCGCGGCTTAGCCGAGCGCCACGATTGCTCACGAACAGCGGCTCGGCACCAGCGCCGGTGTGTTCGTCGAGCCAGGTGCGGAGTGCCTGCACGCAATCTTTCCTGAGCCGCGTCGATCGTTCCTTGCGTCCCTTGCCGATGCATCGCACGCGCGCCGGTACCAAGCGCAACGTCTTCGCAGGTCAGATTGATTGGCTCCGAGATCGAAGCCCGGTCTGCAAGGCAAGCAGAAGCAGGGTGCTATTCCGCCGGCCGGCCCGAGTGGTGAGGTCGGCTGCCGCGATGACCGCCTCGATTTCGGCACGCGCGAGATAATCGATGGTTCGTTTCTCGTAGCGCTTGGACGGCATCGTTAACACCAGCTGGCAATGATGCACGTCGTCCCTCATGGCCCAGGCAGAGCGCGATCACGGTGCGATCCACGCGGTTCCGGAGTAACTGTATGGCCGTCCGCTTCAGCGCGGTGACGCCACGACGGTTGAGCCGTGGAACGCCGATGGACAGAATATTCGTGGCAGAGAAGACCGACCGATAAGAACCACGCCTTCAGACGCGAGCCGGGAGCGGATCCTCGTGAGGAAAAGCCATCCAACACCTTCGATAGAGCTCCCTGGAAGAGGGTTAGTGACCAGAAGATCATTCTTGAAAGCAATCGGATCGGCGGCGCTCCTGCCGATTTTGCCGCGCCGCCTATCGGCGAGTACGAATTGCCGCCGGCGCCGTCCTTCTGATGCCACATGGCCGTCGAAGTCCTCGTGGAAGCGACTCGATGATGCAGTCGGCGGAAATTTAATTCCTGTAGACTTTCCCCTTTCGCCATTCAAAACTGATCCAGCAGGCGCCGCAGCCAAGCTTCTCTCGGAGAACCTGAGAAATCCATATTATATCGGCGATCAGCCGGGACTCACGCAGACCTTGGGATGGGTCGACGCGTGGGCTACCAAACCAAGCGCTTACGCGGTCGCGGCAAGAAATGCCCACGACATTGCCGAGGCGGTGAATTTTGCCCGCGGAAATGACTTGCGCCTGGTTGTCAAGGGCGGCGGCCACAGCTACCAGGGCACGTCCAATGCGCCTGATTCGCTTCTGATTTGGACGCGGCACATGAACGATATCGCGATGCATACCGCATACGTTCCGCAGGGATGCGAACATACCTTACGGCCGCAACCGGCTGTGACGCTGGGCGCTGGAACGATCTGGATGCAGGCGTACGACGCGGTTACGACCAGGGGTGGGAAATACGTTCAAGGTGGCGGATGCACCACAGTAGGCGTGGCGGGTCTGATTCAAAGTGGTGGCTTTGGAAGTTTCTCGAAGCATTTTGGCCTTGCCGCAGGAGGGTTGCTGGAAGCCGAAGTAGTCACTGCCGACGGCAACATTCGCATCGCGAATGCATGCACTAACCCCGATCTGTTCTGGGCGCTGAAAGGCGGGGGAGGCGGCAGCTTCGGCGCGTTGAGCAAGCTGACACTGCGTGTTCACGATCTTCCTGATTTCTTCGGGGCCGCCAACTTTACGATCAAAGCAACGTCGGATGATGCTTATCGGCGCCTGCTCCGCGAGTTCGTGAGCTTCTACCGGGAGCATCTCTTCAACCACCATTGGGGAGAGCAGGCTCACGTGAACCCCGACAACACGCTCGACATCAAAATGACATCTTGTGGATTGGACACCGGGCAGGAGAAAAAAGTCTGGCAGCCGTTTCTCGACTGGGTGGCGCGTTCGCCGCATAAATATTCGCTTGAAGGGCGGATCGGGAGCATACCGGCGCGACATTTCTGGGACGTGCAATGGTGGAAAGAGCATTGGCCGGAAATCGCTTTTCCTCGAAATGGCAATACCCTGCACGCACTGCTTGACGATGCCCTCGTACACTTGATGCGGCAGCCTGTTTTCGACTTCGACAATCGGCCGGGCGCGGGTCGCAATAACGCGTGGTGGAAGGGAGACAGGGGGCAGGTCGCCTGGTTCATTTGGGGGTACGAGTCGCTGTGGTTGCCGGCGTTCCTGCTCGAGAATGACGCGCAGCAGCGTCTCGCTGACGCGTTATTTGCAAGCTCTCGGTATTCAAGTGTCGAACTGCACTTCAATAAGGGACTCGCCGGAGCGCCGCCCGATGCGATCACCGGGGCGAAGGACACCGCAATGAATCCAGCCGTGCTGACCGCCTTCGCTCTGGCGATTGCAGCCGACGCCCAGGGACCCGCATATCCCGGAATTCCCGGGCATGAGCCATCAGTTGTGGCAGGCCGGAAAGCTGCGGAGCGCGTTGCTCGATGCATGAGTCAATTTCGTGCGCTCGTGCCGCACCCGGGATCGTATGTAAGCGAGAGCAATTACTTCGAAAACGGATGGCAGCACTCATACTGGGGGAGCAACTACCCTCGGCTTGCTGGGATCAAAAGAAAATACGATCCGGAGGGGCTGTTCTTCGTCCATAATGGAGTTGGCTCCGAACAGTGGAGCGCGGATGGCTTCACAAAGCTATGAGCCGCGGCGGTTCAGCTTGCGTATAGGCGACAGGGCTCTCCAACCCCCGCCACCAGCCGCGCAGCGCCTCATGATTTTGACCGTCCAGTCTGACCCATTTTGATAATCACATTTGGCCCACCCCTGAGCCGTTGTGAGTTTGCTCTTCTAGAGACGCGATCCGTCCGCTAAGATCACTCGGTTTTCCTTCATCACTAAACTAAGGCTGACCAACCTTAGGCTGTCAATTAGTAGCAATCAACTTATCATCTTGTCGGTTTTCATCGGCTCACTCTGTCCGGTGGCTCCGTCCGTAGATTCCTCGCCAAATGCCGCGCAACCGGTGCTGGTTTCGGCACATCCCTGAGCCTCTTCCGCGTGCTCATCCCAATGCGAGGGTGACTCTGATGCAGACCCAATCACGGCATTCCCGATGCGAGGAACATGCTCACGCCGCCGCAACTGATTAGCGGTCATGTGCTGGCTGCGGCTCAGTTCTTTAAGCCGCAGACGTACCAAGGCGGGGCGGCGGGCCGAATTAGCCGGACGCACGGTCAATACGCGCAATCGCGAGCGCAGCAGTTCTGAGTCAATTTCCAAAGCATCAGATACACTGTCGAACGAAAAAGGATGGCTGGTTCCGGGGCTATTGACCCATTGTGCCGCTTCGGCAAAGTTGCGGCGTTTGCGCGCGCTCCCACCACTCTGCCAATTCTGCAAAACGTTGATCGCGTCGACCAGCACTGCCAACATCAGGCGTTGCTCGCCTGATAGTCCGACGCTGCCGATAGCCCCGAAATATTGCGATGGAAGAATGATATCCGCCTGCGACAGTATGTCGTCCGTCTGCAATGTCGATTGCGCGTTTTGCATGTGGCTCCCCCTTAGCAGTTCAGGTTCCTCGATGAAGAGAACCTGCTTCTAGACGTCAAACATCTTGTGGCTCTACATGAGCTACAGTGAATTAAATCCATCTATACCGACATTCTTAACTATAAATCAACATCTGATAACTAATTGTGTCATAATAGGACATCTATAATTTGCAATGGTGCCAGATTGATTCGAACCGACTCACTGATATGGGCAGCTCTGTGTTGGAATTGGCGATAATCGATCAAGAAGTCCTGAGGCACCTATTCCCAAGATCTCACTATGCGCCTGTATTGTCGGACCCTCCTTAATGCGACCGGCTCAGCGACTGCTAGAGCGTACCTTCGATGACGAGAAACGCTCTGGTGTTTGTCGAATATCTAGGTTGCGGCCTTCGTGAGAACGACCGCGCGCAGGGGGTCGTCGATGCAGTGATTTTGATAATCCAGTCTGACCCACTTGTGGAGTGAACCCCGAGCCAGTTGGATGACAGTTAAACGCCGATGGATTCGGGGGCCGGCTTAGGAGAGTAAGAATGGCACGGATCGGAGGTGCAGCCCTTCGAGTTCAATAGCCTGGTGTTGGACTTTCTGGAAGGACGGGAGGGCCTGCGTGGAGCGCAAACATAGCGTGTCACAGTCTTATCCGGCACTGGATCCAGAAGCACGAGGCGGGTCAACTCATTGATGTACGAATCGCCGAGTATGAAGGGCAAGATCGTCGAGCTGGAGCGCAAAATGGGCCTTGAAAAAGGGGCTGCGGTAGGCACGCCGGGCCCAGCGACGACAGCAGCTATTCCAACTCCATTGTCAGCGGCCCGCATTCGTTCTCACGAGTGACTCTCCCAAAGGCAGCCCCGACCAGCGAGATTCAGTTCAGGCTTGGACCGGGGAATCGTCGATCGCCGCAGCTCGCCACCCCCTGCATCATCAGGAGCATCGCCGGCCTTCCCAAGCAGTTATTGAACAAAGCTAATTTCGTCGGGCGGCGCGCTGATCGGATAACGGCCGGGTAAACCGTTAATCCTTAAGAATTACGGTCAGCCGCCGAATGACGTCACGCGCGATTTCGACTTCGCGTTCACCAAAGTTGGTTGCCAGGCGGCCCGCAAATCTAAGTTCTGCCGCCATCGTCTCATCCATCAACTTCTTGCCGTTGTTCGTCAGCCGCGCAAGCTTGGCGCGCCGATGAGTCGGATTTTCGACAAACTCGATCAGCGCTTGGTCTGCGAGCTCATCAGCCATCCGCTGCACCGCTTGCCGCGCCACCGGGCGCGCACGCGCGATCTGCGCAACACTCTGTGGACCTTGTTTCATAAGGCTGCGCATCAGGCTCACTTTGCCGGGGTCTGGCCAATCCCTGCGAACAGGCGCTCGCCCAGGGCATTCAGGCGGAAGAAGCTGAACAGGATGACACGGCGTTAGCAACTGGTCGGATACCGCTCACTCCGGTGCGGCCGATGCAACGCCGGAATTGGCGGACTGGCAGCAATAACCGCCTTCGCGCTATGGTCTCCCTGTTTCGGGTTGGCATGGGGAACGAACAACGAGGCGATCACAGACGATATCGTGGAAATGCTCGCGATCAAATCCGGCAGCACCGTGGCCGAAATCGGCGCTGGCAACGGTGCAATGGCGGTGCGCATCGCCAAGAAGGTCGGGCCAGCCGGCCGCGTGTTCGTGACCGAAATCGAGCCCTTGTCAAACGAATCCGGGAACGCGCCCGAAAGGCGGGCCTCAATAATCTGACTGCCGTGACAGCCACGTCTGCTGATAGCGGGCTTCCAGCAGACTGCTGCGAGGCCGCCTATATGATTGGTGTTTATCACCACATCACCGACCCCGCCTCGAGCGACGCTACTATCTTCCGCGCCTTGAAGCCGGGCGCGCGGCTTCTGATCAATGACTTTCCTCCAACTATTTGGCTCGCACTCTTCCGAGTGAAAGGCGTATCTGCCAAGCCGGCGGCCATGGAGTGCCGGACTACATCGTCACCAATGAAGTCACCGCAGCGGGATTTCACGAGATGAAGGAAACCCGTCCATGGCACTCGGGCTTTTTTATCCGGGACAACTACTGCATCGTATTTTCCAAGCCAGGCGATTCCAGGAATGCACGCCAGAAATAGGGTTTCCTGCGCGATCTGCTCCGTGTGACGCCAAGCCTCCGCCTCGAACGGCAAACTCGATCGCACCAGTCGGATGCGCCTGCTGCCATAAGTTCCGGCAGTTTCGATGTACGCGGCGACCGAATTAAGTTTCGAAGTACAAGGGCCAATGCGATTCGCAACGCGGGTTAAACGCCGCCTCGCAGATCGGGCACACGGCCCGGCATTCGAGATACTGGCGGATTGCCAATTCAGCACCACAGGCGCCGCACAGAACCGCCTTTTCTTCGAAGCGAGCGCGACTCCAGATCCGCGCGCCGTGACCAGCTAGCGCCTCGTGGCAATAGAAACAGGAATAATAAGTCCGGCAACATTCGAACTTGATCGCCACGATATCAAGCGCGCTCCGATAGTGAGTGCAGCCCGTGCGCGAATCTACCCCGATACCGCGTACCCAAATTCCCGAGATCTTGGTATCCAAGTTGTCGCCCTGCCTAAGTTGCGCGATCGTGATTATATCATGGCATCTTCAGCACGTAGTACTTCAGAGCGGGCTTTCTTTATACATCTATACATCCCGACTTGAATTATCATAGGAGCCGAGCATGGAGTGGTTAACGTCACTCGACAGCGAGCTCAGGATCGGTGAGCGTCTCCACCACACGTGCGTCGCGCGCCTCGAGATTTCGCTGCGCGGGAGCGGTAACTAAACTGCGGCGTTCCGGGCTACGATCGGTAATTGGGAATGATTTTCTCGGCGAAACTGCGCAGCCAGGCGCGGTCGGCCGGGCCAATCGAAAAGACGATGTGTGTCACGCCAGCGGCGGCATAGGCGTCAACCTGCCGGCGCGCGCCGTCGAGGGCAAACGTGCCACTTACCAGGACCGACTTCTCGATCGTCGCCGGGTCGCGTCCGATGCGCCGGCAGTGCTCCTCGAGTCGTGCGATCTTGGTGCGGAAGACCTCGGGCGTCCCGAACGAATTCCACATCTGTGCATGCTGCGCGACGATGCGCAGCGCAACCTTTTCGCCACTTGCGCCGATCAGTATCGGCGGATGCGGTTTTTGCAAAGGTTTGGGATTGAAGCTCGCATTCTCCAGTTTGAAATGCTTGCCGTTGAAACTCGCGCGCTGCTGAGTCCAGAGCAGCTTGATCATCTGGAGCGTCTCGTCGAGCCGATGCAGCCGCCCGCCGGTAGTATGAAATGGGATGCCATACTCCTGATGCTCAAGCTCGAACCATCCCGCGCCCAGCCCGAAAATCAGCCGGCCGCCGCTGATGATATCCACTGTCGTCGCCATTTTGGCTAGCACCGCCGGATGGCGGTAGGTGTTGCCAGTCACCATCAGGCCCAGCCGCACCCGCCGGGTCGCCAGCGCCAGCGCTGCTAGCGCGGTCCAACCCTCGAGACACGGCCCCGTGGGATCGGAAAAGATGGGCAGGAAATGATCGAACCCCCAAGCGCTGTCGTAGCCGAGGGTATCGATCTCCTGCCACAGCGCGAGGAGCTCCGGCCAAGTGGCGTGTTGCTGCGGCGTCTGGATACCGAAACGGAGGGGATAGGTTGTCATTTCGGGCCTTGTTGCTGCTAATTAATTCGGCATCGCTTGGTACGAACCCCGATGGGGGTTCTCTTATCCCTCAGTTACCCTCCGGACGAGCTAGTTTATTCCATAGAACTGCATCGCGCTTTCGGCTAAAACCTTCCTCCTCATATTCTCGGGCAATTTTTCCGCAATCATCTTCGGAGCCCCGGGGAAAAAGCCGTCCGGATGCGGATAGTCGGTCGCCCACAGGATCTTGTCGCCACCCAGGTAGTCCACCAGATGCGACAGGCTTCCCTCGACTGGCTCGAAAGAAATCCAGCATTGCCGCTGAAAATATTCGCTTGGCGCCATCCTAAGGCGCGAATCGTTGAAGAAGCCCTGGTCGTGGTAATGGCGGTCCATGCGATCGAGCCACGGCGCAATCCAGCCTCCTCCCGACTCGAGAAAGCCAAAGCGCAGCTTCGGGTAGCGCTCGCAAACGCCGCCCCAGATCAGGTTCAGGCTTGCCAGCATCATCTCCAACGTATGCGAAACGATATGCCGCGCGCCGAATCCTTGAACGCGGTCGGTGCCGGTCGCCGGCATGCCACCGGTGCCTTCGTGTACGCCGATCGAAAAGTCGAGTTCCTGCGCCTCGGCCCATAGCTGCTCGTACGCGGGGTCATTGAGCATACGGTTGTTGTACGGATTCGGCCGGATAAAGCCGCCATGCATGCCCAATCGCTTGCGTGCGTGGCGCATCTCGTCAATCGCGAGTTCCACCGATTGCATCGGCAGCATCGCGACGCCGAACAGCCGTTCGGGATAAGGCTGGCAGTAATCCGCCAGCCAGCGGTTGTACGCGCGGCACATCGCCCCAGCCAGCTCCGGGTCCTGAACGGCGCCAGCGAACAACCCCAGCGTGGGGTAAAGAAACGCCGCGTCGATGGCGTCGAGGTCCATATCCGGAATTCGCGCGTGCGGATCGAAGCCGCCTTTGCGGCCCTCAACGTATCTTTCGACGGTGGGCGCACCTTGCCGCATGCCAATAGCACCGGCAAAGCTCAGTCCCACGGAGCTGCCGTACACGCTGCCTTCAATTCGCAACCGCTCCTTGCCGTCGGTATCGACGAAAAGTTTTGGAGCACGGTCCCGATACGCCGGATCGAGATAGTTGCCCCAGAAATCGGGGGGTTCCAATACGTGGCCATCTGAATCAATCACGTCGTAGGTGCGATTCATAGAAGATCCTCCGCTCGTCCCCGCTGTGGCACAGACGGATGTCGCCCGGGCATGCGACAGCTCAAGCCGGAATTTTCCATTTGATAGTCGAAGTAGCTAGTTGTCAGCATAGTCGCGCGGCGACCTGCGTGGCAAAATACGTGAGGATCATGTCGGCTCCGGCGCGCTTTATTGCGGTCAGCACTTCCATTGTGGCGCGTTCTTCGTCGAGCCAGCCATTGATTCCCGCCGCGCGGATCATCGAGTACTCGCCTGAGACGTTGTACGCAGCGACCGGCACGTTGAACTCGTGCTTGGCCCGGTAAATCAGGTCGAGATAAGGCAATGCCGGCTTCACCATCACAATGTCAGCGCCTTCCTCCAGGTCGAGCGCGATTTCGCGCATCGCCTCGTCCCCGTTCGGCGGATCCATTTGGTACGAGCGGCGATCACCAAACTGCGGCACTGATTCCGCTGCCTCGCGGAACGGTCCATAAAACGCCGACGCGAATTTCGCCGAGTACGCCAGAATTGCAATATGGCTGAAGTTCTCGTTGTCCAGCGCGCTGCGGATCGCCGCCACCCGCCCGTCCATCATATCGGACGGCGCGACCATATCTGCCCCGGCCCGTACATGCGAGAGCGCCTCGCGGACCAGCAAATCGAGCGTGGCATCATTGTCAACGTCATTGCCGGCAATCACTCCGCAATGGCCATGGTCGGTGTACTCGCACATGCACACGTCGGTGATTACCGCGAGGCCGGGCACGTGCTCCTTGATCTCGCGAATCGCGCGCTGCACCGGACCATTGTCGTCCCAAGCCTCGGAGCCCTGTGCATCCTTATGCTGCGGAATGCCGAACAGAATAATTGCCGGGACGCCGGCCGCATGAGTCTCGCGCGCCGCGCGCAGGACATTATCGACCGACATCTGAGCCACCCCCGGCATCGCGGCGACTGGTTTGTTAACGCCGCGTCCGGGACAGACAAAATAAGGTTGGATGAAATCGTCTGGTGCGAGACGTGTTTCGCGCACCATCCGGCGCAGCGCTTCATTGCGGCGCAGGCGGCGCGGCCGATTTATCGGGAATGCCATTAGGCGCTCACCTCAGATTAGTCTTGAACATATCACCGCTGCCCGCTGCGGTGAAAATAGCTTAAAACCGCCTCGAGCAGGGCCTCCATCGTATATTGAGGCGGACTTACTACTACGTCGAAACCATTGGTGCGCGCAGTTTCCGCCGTAACTGGTCCGATCGCGGCTGCTTTCAAGCCGGTGATTTGCGCGCCGAGCATCGACTGGAAATTACTGACTGTGCTCGAACTGGTGAAAGTGACCAGATCGATTGCTCCGGCACGGACGAGTTGCCGCATCCGCTCGATGTCAGCGTGGCGGGGAATCACTGTTTTGTACGCGGGGGCGACGACGACTTCCTTGGCGCCTTTCTCATGCAGCAATAGCGGCAGGATCTCTCGCGCGACCTGGGCTCGCGGAATCAGGATTCGTGCATCCACGATGGCCTGCTCACCGAGCGCATCGATCAGCGCTTCCGCTCGATACTCACGAGGAATGGCGGCTACTTTAAGGCCATAATGGCATAACCGGGCCGCGGTGGCGGGGCCGATCGCGGCAATTCGAGCGCCGGCTGCGGCTCGAATATCCACTTCCAGGATACGCAGCCGTTCGATGAAGGCTTCAACGCCGGTGGCACTGGTGAAAACAATCCATTCGAAAGTCTGAATTCGGCCAATCGCAGCATCGAGTTGCAGATAGTCGTCGGGAGCGCCGGTCTCGATGGTTGGAAATTCAATCGCCTCGGCGCCGAGCTCACGAAGCCGCCTCGCAAATGCGGCGGTCCCCGCCGCGGCGCGGGTAATGACGATGCGCCGGCCGAAAAGTGGCAGCCGTTCGGCCCAATTCAGGGTGGAAGCGAACCGCGCACATTCGCCCACAACCACGACCGCTGGCGCACCAAGACCCTCGCGTTCGACCTCATCTGCCAGCGCGGTAATCGGTGCTGTGACCGTTTTCTGAGCCGCCGTGGTCCCCCATTGGATGGCCGCGCAAGGAGTCTCGCGGGCGAGGCCGCCGGCCACCAGGCGCGCAAGGTTCTCACGCATCTGGGTAGACGCCATCAGGATTACGATGGTTCCGCGAGCGCGGGCGGCGCGCGCCACCTCCTCCCATGGAACGGTCGGCGCCGAATTCTTTTCGCCACCCTCATGGCCCGGAACGAACATCACGAACGAGCCGTAGTCGCGATGAGTCAACGGAATACCGGCAAACGCCGGCACGGCAATCGCCGAGGTCACGCCGGGCACAACCTCGAAGTCGATTCCAGCCGCCGCCAGCGCTTCCGCCTCCTCGCCGCCGCGGCCGAAGATAAACGGGTCACCGCCCTTCAGCCGCACTACTCGTTTTCCCGCACGTGCGTGCTGGATCAAGATTTGATTGATTGCGGCCTGCTCAAATTGCTGTACGCCGTTCCCCATTTTGCCGGCATAGATTCGCTCCGCCCCCGCAGGGGCCATTTGCACGATCTCGGCGCTGGCTAGATAGTCGTAGACGACGGAGTCCGCAACCCGCATAATCTCGGCGCCGCGAACGGTGATCAGGTCGGGGGCTCCGGGTCCCGCCCCGACCAGATAAACCTTGCCGCGTGCTTCACCCACGACCGATAAGTTCGCCTGCGCCGCGATCAAGCATCAGGCGGCCAAGTCTTTCACCTAATTGTGTGGCGGCCTGCTCGATTGATTCGCGGCTGGACGCATCCACGGGCAATTTCCCTGCTAACTCGCCGTTAAGGGATTGTCCATCATCGATACTGAAAAGCAGTGCGCGTAGTGTCAGGCTTTCGCTGCCAGCGCTACCATTGACCCCCACAGGGGAAACGCATGAAGCGCCGATTGTGGCTAGAAAGGCGCGTTCAGCGGTTATCTCTGCTAGCGTCGACAAATCGGTGGTTCCGGCGAGCGCATTCTCAATTTCCGAAGAACCCCCGAGCAGCGAGTCGCGCAATGCCTCGACTGCCAGCGCGCCCTGGCCGCCGGACGGTACAAAGTCGCACATGTCCAACTCGACCATCGAAATTTCGTCCCCAGGTTGATCTGCGCCTTGATGCTGAACCTCGCTGGCAAGGCCGAGACGCCTGAGTCCGGCGGCGGCGAGGATGATCGCGTCGAAATCGCCGCCTCGAAGGCGCCGCAGCCGGGTATCCACATTACCACGCAACGGCAGCACTTGAAGATTGGGGCACACGCGCAACGCCTCCAGGCGCCTGCGAATAGACGAGGTACCGAGTCGCGCTCCTTGAGGCAGCGAAGACCAGCCGCCACGATTTCGCGAAAGCAATACGTCGTATGGTGGTTCCCGTCGCGGTACCGCCGCTAGACGAAATTGTTGCGGCAGAATTGCCGGCAAGTCCTTCATCGAATGGACGGCGGCGTCAATTCGATGGTCGCTCAGGGCCTGCTCTAGTTCGCGGATAAACAGGCCCTTGCCACCAACCCGCGCCAGCGACGCGGTCTGCATTTTGTCGCCGCTCGTGCTGATCGGCACGATTTCCACCACCAGCCCGCTAAGGCGCTGAGTGATCGCATCCCTTATAACCGCCGCCTGGGCCAGGGCCAAGGCGCTCGGCCGCGAGCCAATCCGTAAAGCCAAGCTCATCGGCTAGATTATCCACTTTGCGCAAGGCCTTGGACACTTGTGCGCAGAATTACTGAAGTCCGACCCCGAAGCGGTCCAGCAATAGTTTAGAACATCCGCGGTGGTTCGAGACCTACCCCCAGCGTTTGCTTGAACAGCTTGAAAACATCCTCCACATCCCACGGGCCGTTGTTGATCAGGACTCGCTCGGGCTTCATGTGCGTATAGCGAGTAATTCTGTAACCCGATGCGCCGAAGCATTGTCCGGTAATCTCCGCCGCCTCGTCGCTGCACAGGTAGACAATAACCGGGGGCACGTTCGCCGGATCCATCGTTGTGCCGGCCGCGGTGGCGCTGGTTATAAGGCCGGCACCGGGCATCCGACCGGTAGGGATCGAATCAGTCATGCGCGTGGCCGCACCCGGCCAAATCGCATTACAGGTAACCCCGTACTTTTGCATCGCGTTGGCGGTGCTGTAGGTAAGTCCAAGAATGCCGGCTTTGGCTGCCGCGTAATTCGGCTGGCCCGGCGAGCCCTGCGCGGCATTGGAAGAGAAGTTGATAATCCGCCCGAACTTACGCTCGCGCATATGAGCCGTCGCCGGCCGCATCGTGCAGAAATGGCCACGCAGATGCACCCTTATGACCGCGTCCCATTCCTCGATGGTCATGTTGAAGATCATACGATCGCGCAGAATCCCGGCAACATTCACCAGTATGTCGAGCTTGCCGAACTCTTTGATGGCCTGATTAACCAGGCCCTCGCCGCCTTCGGGTGTCGAGATATCCAAGTGGTTGGAGCTTGCGGCGCCTCCGCCAGCCTTGATTTCCTTTACCACGTCGTCGGCCGGCGAGGTCGTTTCCCGTTGCCCGGCCACGCTGACACCAAGGTCATTCACCACCACCGCCGCACCCTGCCGAGCGAGCGCTCTGCTAACTTCGCGACCGATACCGCGTCCGCCGCCAGTAACAGCGGCAACCTTCCCGTCCAGATGACCAGCCATAATCACGTTCTCCCAAAGTGCTGGGGGACAGACGTTCTGCCTGTCGCTCCTGACTGTCGTTATTGAACCCGCTTATAGCGCAAAACGCCGTATCGGCAACAGCGATCACGAGAGCTGCTTAAGGAATGGTCTCTGGCTCAGATTGATCACGGAGCACCGATCAGCAGGTGTTCGGCCTCGCCGCGCGGAGCGGTTCGGGCGGTAAGCACCGTGGGGAATTCGCGTACCATGCCCGAGGGCGAGAAGCGGCCAAGCATCCCGTTCGGCTGCGTAAACCACAGATTGCCATCGCTTGCTGCGGCAACCATGCCCGGCATGATGTGGCTCTGCAGGTAATATGCTTCCTGGCTTCCATCAGGCGCCAATCTGCAAATAGCGTGAGCCGCCGGTACCGTCACCCAGATATTACCATCCGGTCCTGCGGCGATGCCCACCGGCGGTCCCGGGGCCGCGAGCGCATACTCCTTGATATGACTGGTTGTGGTCAGGTGGCCAACTTTTTCGGCAGCGAACTCCGTGAACCATATGTCGCCGTAAGCGCTTGTGACGATGCCGTCGGGACGGCCCCCGAGCGTCGGCAACCGGAATTCCTGGACCCGCCCATCCCTCGACATCTGGTCAATGCGATCGCCTGAGTTCTCAGCAATGTAGAGCTTTCCGTCGCTCCCTTCGGCGATGCCAGCGGGACCGCCACGGTGTGGGAGCATAAATTCCGTCAGAGTGCCGAGTGGCGTAAGACGGGCGACCCGATTAGCCGCATGTTCGGTAAACCACAGGTTGCCGTCGCTCCCATTCACGATCCCGGCCGGACCGCTTTCCGCTGTGGGCAAGGGAACGTAAGCGGTAGTCCCGTCCAGGCCAAGCCGCCCAATGCGATTTCCAGCAGGATCGGTAAACCAGATTGCGCCGTCGGGCCCCGCGGTGAGCCGATCCGCCAAGGCTCCGCTTCCCAGATCGAATGTGGAAATTTCTGCGGCCGGCGTGATTCGCCCGATGCGGGATTGACGCAATTCGCTGAACCAGATATTGCCGTCCGGACCGGCTGCAATTGCAAACGGGGTCAACGTCTGCAATTGCTCGGGCGGCGCTGAAAGTGGTCGCGCTTCCGGAGCCGCCTGGGGTACTGAGGGGCGGATTTTCGCGAAACGGCCGAGGCCCTGCATTTTGGTTATGCTGATATTCGCGCATCCACAGATTGCCGTCAGCACTGCGAGCAGCAATGCTATGAGCGGTTGTCGCCCCCGTCTTGATCGAGGCATAACGCTCAGGTTGGGAAGCACAAGATCATTCACTTCGAATTCGGGCAGCCGGCAAAAGTCCCTCCTTCACCCCTCACTCGTGGGCACCGGTTCCAGTCGATTGCGGCCGCACCGTCAGTTTTACCGCACACTCGCCTGAGTCTTTGCCATAACATAGGTTGCTAATCACACCGGGCGATGGTTCGTCGCTTTCGCCCGCATTGCCGGGACATATCCATCGGCCGCTGGAGCGATATAGTGCAACGGCGTACCATTGCCCCGGATCCAATGTGCCTTCGGCGTGAGCAGCAACGTCCTGACTCGACGAAACCGTAAATCCGTCGTGACCGAGCCCGGATGGATCGAAGCGCATGAAGGTCATCAGCCAGCGCCCACCGCCTCTATTAGTAGCCTCATAGGTCATCGGCTTGTCCGACGAAAACACAGGCTTGGCGCGGCACAGCCAGGGACGCGCTTCGGCACCGAAGGCGTGCGAGCCCGCCCCCATCATCGCCACAGTCACGATTGCGATTGTCGCACACCAGGATTTTGCCATACCCGCTAAACTCTCCGCTTTGGGATCGGTTCGGCGCAAGAGATCGGGATTCTTCTCGCGGCAGCCACGGCTTGAATAACAGAAAGCTCGCGTCCTAAATAACTGGAAGGGAAATTATGGGATCGTAGGGTCTCCTTATTTTAGGCGCAGGCTAGTTGAATCCCAAGCCGGCGAGCGGGCGGCGATCGACCACCGGTACCCGATGGGTTCCCGGGGTTAACTTCACGCATCCCGGCTTGCGCTCGAATGGGTCGAAAAGGTCTATCGCGCGCGCATAAGCCTTAAGCTCCGGTATTACCTCTTGCGCGAACAAGCGCATGCTGGTGCGGCGATCGTCATCGCCGACCGGCCCTTGAATGCTCAGAATGATGAAAATGCCGGTACGGAGCACCGTGAGGATATTCTTAAGCTTGGGAATAACCGTTCTCGGCGTGCCTACGATAACCTGCAGGTTGTTCTGAGCACGCAGTAACGCAGCGTGGAGTTTGTGCCGGATCTCGTCATAATCGATCTCGCCGGCATCGCCGTGCATTTGCTCCTTCACCTTCTCACCAGTGAGGCCAAGCCAGGCGCTGGCCTGCTGTCTGGCCATTATGCGGATCGCAGCTTTGGAATTGTAGCCAGGCGGACTGGTAAACTGCGGGCCGGAAAAAGCGTTCTGGCCGCCGCCGTATACGAATCCTTCGGCCAGCGTCTGCGCTTTCTCCTCGGTTTCCGCAACGGCCGTCGCGATCATGTAGCCGAAGTTCTCCGGCCCAGCCTGATAGCCATGCCTGGCGGCTTCGTCAGCATAGAAGTCCCATAGATCACACGTAGGTCCGAGCGGGGTGCCCAGGCCGATGTAAGGGTAACGATGCTCTGCGCACCATTGCACGGTTTCAGGACTAAGCGTGCCCGGAATCCACATTGGCGGATGCGGCTTCTGATACGGCAATGCCCACGGATTAACGTGGCGATAGTGAAAATGCTTGCCTTCGTAGCGCCACGGGCCGGGTCTCGTCCAGGCCTGCACTATGAAGTCGTGGGCTTCGTTGAACATTTCGCGGTTGTAGGCGGGATTGGCGTTGTTGAAGAACTGCTCCGAACCGGCGCCGCGAACCCATCCGGTGACCAGCCGGCCACGCGAGATTAGGTCAATCTCGGCCAGTTCCTCCGCCATCCGTAATGGATGCTTGATCACCGGCAGCGGATTGCCGATAAGCACCAGACGCGCACTTTTGGTTCGATGAGCCAGCACTGCGGCCTCAACGTTCATGACCGAACCCATGCAAATCGGGTTGCCGTGATGCTCGTTTAGCGCAAGCACGTCGAAACCGAGGTCTTCGGCATAACAGTATTCATCGAGGTAGTAATGATAATCCTCGGCCGCTTTTTCACGGTCGAAGAACTTATTGGAAATCGCGAAGAACGCGCGGTTCTTCAGAATCTCTTCCTCAGGCAACCACCGATACGGCCGTTCCGTGAAATAACCGACTTGCATATTGAACACCTGCCCGTCTGCGCATCGGAGATGTTCCCATTGCATCGTCGACCTTTGCAAGTCTTCGAGCAGCGGCGTACTTGGCGCGTTTGCTGCCGCCAGCCGCGATTGTTAGGAGTGGTCAGACGAATCACCTAAGGAGGCCGTCAATGGATATTGGTGTGATGATTGCCGCTACTGCACAGACTGGCGACATTGCCGAGATCGCGCGCGAAGTCGAACGGCTCGGCTACGAATCGCTGTTCATCCCCGAGCATCCGGTAATCCCGATCGGCTTTAAAACGGTTCCCCCAGGCGGTGGCGAATTGCCTGAGCATTACGGCCGCTGGCTCGATCCGTTCGTGACATTATCGGTGGCTGCGGCGGTGACAAAACGGATCAGGCTAGGCACCGGCATCTGCCTGCTACCTGAACGCGAGCCTTTGATTACGGCGAAGACCATCGCCACTCTCGACGTAATTTCTGGCGGCCGCGTTGTGCTGGGTGTCGGCGGCGGCTGGCTCAAAGAAGAGACCGAGGCGATGGGCACGCAGTTCGGTTTACGCTGGAAACGGCTGCGCGAAACTGTCGAAGCACTGCGGATTTTATGGACCCAGCCGGAGCCGAGTTACCAGGGAGAACTGGTCCAATTCCCGCCCTTACGATGCGATCCCAAACCGGTGCAGAAATCCGGTCCGCCGATTCTGCTCGGCGCGCATGGCCCGAAGGGGCGCGAACGCGTGCTGCGCACCTTCGACGGCTGGTGTCCCGTGGTCGGCAAGCCGGAAACATTCAAGCGCGATGTCGCCGAACTCAAGCGGCTGGCCGCTGAGCGCGGGCGCAAGCCTGACAGTGTGCAAGTAACCGCGTTTGTCGCGCCGCATCAGGACGGCCTGTCGGCCGACGAACTCAAATTCTACAAAGATGCTGGCGCCAATCGCCTGGTGCTCTTTTCCCAACGTGATGCGGTCGCCTCGGCCGACGGACAGGCATTGCATATTATCCGTCGAATCGCATCAACCCTCGAGCGCGCCCAGCACATTTAGCCGGCACCGGTAATAATTCGTAAGGGGGGGTTGTCTCCGGGCTCGTGGGCTAGCAGAGTCGAACTTTGAGCCGAAGCAGCGGCAATAGCGCTCCCATTCACCTGGCCTCTGCTGGGGTGGGTGCAGCTAGCCGCTTTTCGGTCGTTACGAAGCTTACGCGAATTTAGTAACTAAGTACTAAGTGCAGGCCGGATGAGGACAAATCCGATGAAAGTAGGTTTATTCGCGGTTGGTACACCCAGGATGGCTGGCGGAGCATTGCTGCGAGCGTTAGCCGTCAATGCGGAACGGCTTGGCATTTCAACCTTGTGGGTGCCGGAGCACGTCGTACTGCTCGACAAGTATATATCAAAGTATCCGTACAGCGATGACGGCCAGTTGCCGGCTCCAACCAACGCGCCGATTTTCGATCCGTTTATTTCACTGGCCACGATGGCTGCGGTCACTTCAAAGATCCGCCTCGCTACCGGCATCTGCCTGGTTCCGGAGCATAATCCGTTAGTGCTGGCCAAGGTCGTCGCCACCCTGGATTTTCTGAGCGGCGGCCGCGCCGTGCTAGGCGTGGGTATCGGATGGCTCGAAGAAGAGTTCCAGGCAATCGGAGTACCATGGGAGCGTCGCGCGCAACGCACCCGCGAATATATCGATTCGATGCGGAAGTTGTGGGATGAGGAGGTCAGTTCCTATCAGGGCGAATTCGTCAAGTTCGACCGGGTGCGCAGCAATCCGAAGCCTGTCAGCGGCGCCAAACTGCCGGTCTTCTTCGGCGGTGAAAGCGGCCCAGCGCTTCGCCGCGTTGCCGAATATGGCGACGGATGGTGCGGATTCAACCTGATGCCGGATGAGGCCGCGGCCAAGATTAAGCGCATCGAGGACCTGCTGAAGGCTAACGGGCGTAAGCGTTCTGACGTTGAGTTGGCGGTGTCGCCGTATACCAAACCGATCAAGCCGGACGACCTCAAGCGTTATCGCGATGCCGGTGCTGACGAAATCGTGCTGATCAAATTGCGGCCGCCGCGGGAAGAAAAAGATCTTGTCGCGAACCTGGAGGAGATTGCTCGCGAATGGGTGGAACCCGCATCGCGGATTTGACTTTGAACTTTATGGAAGTCTCATAAGGCAGCAACGTGCATCGAATTGTCACCCTGCTCCCGAGCGCGACCGAGATCGTTTGTGCCCTCGGCTTCGAGGCTCAACTCGTCGGCCGTTCACATGAATGCGACTATCCGCCCGCCGTGGCGCGATTGCCTGTGCTTACCAGCCCGAAGTTCAACGCCGAAGGTACCAGCGCCGAGGTAGACCAGCGCGTAAGGAGAATCCTGGCCGATGCTCTTTCGGTCTACCGTGTCAACACTGAACTGCTGCGAAGTCTGAAACCGAACGTTATCGTAACCCAGTCGCAATGCGAGGTATGCGCCGTCAGCATCCGCGATGTCGAACAGGCGGCGGCGGCTTGGCTCGATGCTCCGCCTATGATCATCTCCCTGGCGCCATACTCGCTCGGCGATGTCATGGCGGATTTTGAGCGGGTGGGCGCGGAACTTGGTGAGCCGGAGCGTGCAATGAAGATGGCCGGGGCGCTGAGTCAACGAATGAGCACGATCGAGCAAGAAGCCACCAAAGTAGGCAGGCGACCTACGGTCGGATGCATCGAATGGATCGAGCCGTTAATGATGGCGGCGAACTGGATGCCGGAGCTGGTCGCGATGGCAGGTGGAGAGAATCTTTTCGGCGACGCGGGACAGCACTCTCCCACCATGAAGTTCGACCGTCTGCTGGAAGAGAACCCCGATGTGATCCTGCTGATGCCCTGCGGCTTCAATATGGATCGGACCGCAGCAGAATTGGATACGCTTGCCAGCCAGCCCGGATGGGTTCGGCTAAAGGCGGTCCGCGAACGGCAGGTCTACCTGGCCGATGGCAATCAATACTTCAACCGGCCGGGGCCTCGTATAGTCGAGTCGCTGGAGATACTTGCCGAGATACTCCATCCCCAGGTTTTCCATTTCGGGCATGAGGGTACTGGCTGGCGGCGACTCTCGCCGGCCTCTTAGGCTAGTTTAACCAGCGCTGACGCGCGCGGCGAGCGTTCTCTGATACAGGATTGCGTTTGCATCTCCTGCTATGACCTAAGCCGCTGAGGTAAGACGGCGAAGTCACACGCGCCGCCCTTGCGCATCCTAGCACTAGCGCCCGCTGACGCCGCCATGAACCCATTACAGCTTGGCACTCTGCATTTTGCAGTTATTGATGCCAGATAAGTGTCCGATGCTACGGCGATGATCACAAGCGCTTGATTTTGTATAGTAACGTTTGCTGATAGCGCCTTTCAATCGATAAAGGAAGCGCTGACTCGCAGGCCTCGTTTATTAATTTACCACTGGCTGACCCTTCGCGCGCCGACTCCCCCTCAAGTTTGCTGGGTGCCAGACGCTTTTGTCGAAGTTCGTTGACAATAGCTACTCGCTTGCTAGTCTCAAAAAGAGACAAGCACCGACTGATTTCATACATCGCGCCGCTCTGCAAGGTGTTATTCATCTTAACACTCATTAACACACTGTGAAGAATACACTCTGAAGTGAGCGGTAAGGTTTGGCCCTGTTAGTGGGTGATTCGAATTCATTCCCGGAGTGCAAATTATGCTTGCATTGGGCTTTTCAATCTCATCAGAAGAGCACCCTGCAAACGAACTCGTGAAGCAGGCAAAAATGGCTGAGGATGCTGGATTCTCCTTCGCCATGATCACAATCGAATTCACCGAGATTCTATTGACTATTTGCAGTGAGACTAGTCATAGCCAACCGCGCCATCTGCTCTGCTGTCCAGCTCAAGTGCTGGTCTTCCTCGGGTTCAACTTCGTCGACGGCTGGTTTCAGAACGTCCCTCAGTTTCGAATCGCTGCTCCGCCGGGCAAGATGTCCGAGTAATTGCCAGTCTGCGCGATCTTTAGTTTCCGCGATTACAATATTTTCTATCGCATTGAGTTCCGCTTCCTCGGGCCCCATGCCATCGGACAGAGTCATGGTTTTGAGCAGGGCTTGAGCTTTCTCCTCGGCGACTTTGGCACCGCGGCTCATATAGGTCGGATCGCCGCCCAGGTTGGCGATCACGCGAGTGAGAATCTCGACATGCCTGCGGGTCTGCTGATAGAAGTCGCGGAACCGATTCACCACGTCAGGGTCGCGGACTTGCTGAATCGCCGCCTCGTAGAGTTTCACGCCGCCTTTTTCAACAACGAGAAATTCACTCAGTTTCTCCAACAACAGCGGGCGTTTGATATTGGCACTGGTGGTAGAGTCTTTAAGTTTTTCCATTGTTTCAGACATTGAAGTTACTCCTAATCGCCGAAGCAGCCTCATTGGGACTGCCGAGTTGAATATAGTTACGCAAGAAAGTGACGGTTGATTATGGCCGTCAAGAAAAAATACTAGCCTGCCACCTTCACCAGTTCAATCAATTTGTTTCAAGTGGTCAGGCACACATTAGCGAGTAGTGACTGCAAAGCGAATGACCTATTGAGTCTCGCAGTTAGAATTGTTCTTTGCTGCTCGCGGGTGCTTTGAACGAGCCGGAAGGAACCCTTTAGGTTTATGCTGGAAAAGGATGACAGAAGCTTTCGGTCACGATACGCTTGGGCTCATGCGGCTTGCGGCTATCGACGTAGGCTCGAATTCAGTCCATTTGCTGATTGCTGATGTCAGCCCGGAGGGCCACGTAGAAGTCGTTGACCGAGTCAAGGAAATGGCGCGGCTAGGACGCCGCTCATTTACTACAGGCCTGCTCACCGAAGAGGCGATGGACCTCGCGGTACGCGTGCTTAAACATTTCCGGCGCTTGGTCGAAATGCGGCATGTAGCCCGGATGCGCGCAGTGGCCACCAGTGCGGTACGCGAGGCTCGCAACCGGGGCCAGTTTGTCGCGCGAATCAAGCGCGAGAGCGGCGTCGCAGTCGAAGTAATCTCCGGCCGTGAAGAAGCGCAACTCATCTACCGCGCGGCGCAGCATGCGCTCGGACTGGAGGGCGGACCGCATCTGCTGGTTAACTTGGGCGGCGGCAGTGTCGAACTGGTGCTGGTCAAAGACCGCCGTGCGATGTGGATGAAGAGTGCGAAACTCGGAGCAGCGCGGATGATGGAGCGTTTTCTGTTTGACGATCCGCCAACCCCGGCGCAAAGCAAGCGGCTGGAGAGCCACTTCGAAAAGGAAATCGGTGAGCAGATGCGAGCCGCACGTCGCGCCGGAGTCGTCCGGGCGGTCGGCACTTCGGGCACGATCAATACGTTGGTCGCGATGGCGCGGGCGGCGCGCGGCGAGGAATTTGGGACGCTCCATGGTGCGACAGCTTCGGCCGCCGAAGTCGCGCGGCTATGCCGAAAAGCTGTCGGGGCGAGCTCTGCAATGCGGATGGCGCTGCCCGGGATAGACGCCAAACGCATCGACCAGGTACCGGCGGCTGCGATGCTGGCGGACTTTGTGTTGCGCCACTCGGGCGCGAAGGAGATGGCGGCATGCATGTGGGCGTTGCGCGAGGGCATGCTGCTCGAATTGGCGGAAGCGACGAACCGCAGCGCGCGGGAAATTCGATGGGCGTCCGTTAACGCGCTCGCGACGCGCTTCGCGCACCACAACTTTCACGGGCGGCATGTGGCAAAGTTGGCATTAAAGCTGTTTGATGCGACCGCATTTGCGCTTGACCTGCCTGAGGGCACCAGAGAGCTGCTAGAATACGCCGCATTATTGCATGATATCGGTCATGCCATTGACCATGATCGGCATAACCGGCATTCTTACTATCTTGTTAAAAATGCTAATCTGCTTGGTTTCGAGCCGGTCGAAATCGAAATGATGGCGCTGGCGCTACGCGCTCATCGCAAACAATCAGCCCAGCTCGATTCGCCCGAGTGGCAAGCTTTGAGCGCAGGGAAGCGCGAGACCGCGCGTGGGATGGCTGCGATTTTGCGGGTTGCCGACGCCCTTGACCGCAGCCACCGCGGCGTCGTCAAGACGGTCGCGGTGGTCTACTCGCCGGGTCGGGCCAAAGTTGCAATTGGCTCGGGCCGGGAAAAGGCGGACCTCGAACTATGGACTTGCGAGAGAAGGATCGACTTGCTGGCGAAATTGCTGGACCGGCGGGTGATCCTGCAAAATTGAGCGAGCTTCCATCGCAAACTTCAAGGCCGGGAGGACTGTCGAGCGCAGACCAGACGTCTGTTCGGGCTAATCAGGGGGGCCCTCCGGAACGGACCACTGGTAGTGGCAAGGGCCTGCTTTATGGTCCCCATCCTTATCCCGGGCGGCTTATAGCGGTGGAAGGAATTGACGGCTCGGGCAAGTCGACTCAACTTTTGTTGCTCGAACGATGGCTGCGGACGCGAGGCTATCCAGTCCACTTTACGGAATGGAATTCGTCACGGCTGGTGCGCCGATCGATGAGCCGGGGCAAGAAAAAGAATCTGCTCACCCCGACTACGTTCAGTCTGTTGCATGCGGTCGATTTTGCCGATCGTCTGACGTATCAGATCTTGCCGCCGTTAAAGGCGGGAATGATCGTGCTCGCCGATCGTTATGTCTACACCGCATTCGCGCGCGACGTTGCGCGCGGTGTGCATCCGGAATGGGTTCGCCAGGTCTACAGCTTTGCGCTCCGTCCTGATCTAACGCTTTATTTCAGGGTGCCAATTGAAATCTCGCTGGAGCGGCTCCTGGCTGGGCGGGCGAAGCTCAAGTATCATGAAGCTGGAATGGATGTGACGCATGCGGTTGACCCAGTGGAAAGCTTCAGGAGTTTCCAGAGCCGTGTTCTGGCGATTTATGACCAGTTGGGCAGAGAGTTCGGCTTGAAGCCCATCGACGCGACCGGCGAAATTCCCGCTCAACAGCGGTTGGTGCGCAAAATGGTGCAGGAAGTTCTGCTCGATTACGACCGTCAGCGTGCCCAGGGAAATCATGGCCTCGCATTCCAAGCCCGGTAAGAGTTGGTATGGATGCGGCCTGGCATACCTGGCGCAGAAGCGGATGACGGGCCACCTTATCGTCATCGAAGGGACGGATGGGGTGGGCCGTTCCACTCAAATCGAACTGCTACGGCCCTGGCTTGAACTCGAGGGTTATGCGGTGAGCAATACCGGATGGACCCGCTCGCCCTTGCTGCATGGGACCATCAATGAGGCAAAGGCCGGCCATCAACTCACGGTAACTACTTTCAGCCTGCTATACGCCGCTGATTTCGCCGATCGACTCGAACACGAAATTTTGCCGGCCCTCCAGGCAGGTTTCATCGTGATTGCCGATCGGTACATGTATACGGCGTTCGCGCGCAATACGGCGATGGGCGCCGATCCCGCGTGGACGCGTGACTTGTTCGGGATGGCGCTGGTGCCCGACCTCGTGCTTTATCTCGATATCGACCTCGAGACGCTGATTCCACGGGTAGTGCTGGGCAAAGGCATGGATTATTGGGAATCGGGCATGCATCTCGCGCTGGGCACTGACCTGTTCGATTCGTTTCAGCGCTATCAGCACAGTCTGATCGAAGAATACCGGCAGCTGGCTAGTGAATTCGGTTTTGTCACCGTCGATGCTCATCGTTCGATCGACGATGTTCAGACTGAACTCCGTAGGCATATCTCCGATTATTTGAGGAGTACTGATCCCAACCAATACAAGCTCACAACCTCCGCGCAGGAGAGTTAGTACTTTGGTAGTCGCAGTTAAGCACGCGGGGCGCCGGCTTGGCCGGGCTTCACCAAGGGTAGGATTATCGACGGACCGGCCCGGCGCGGGTGCGCGAGACGCTCGAGCGGGAGATCGAGGCGCTGACGGTCAATTTCGGCGGTGTGATCGCTGGAAAGTTCGAGGCGATTCATCAGTTCCGCATCTCAGTCCGCAGGTTACGCGGATTGATTGAACTATATCAGCCTCTGCTACAGCAAAACTGGTTTAATCGCTATCGTGAGGAACTGAGATTCCTCGGCCGTTCGGTTGGAGCGCTGCGCGACAATGATGTGCTTCAGCAAAACCTCAGCGACGCTGCAATTAAACTCGACGAGTCGTTGCGCGATGCGCTCGCGCCGTTGCAGGAGACGCTGACCGAGCGGCGTCGAACGGCAGCACGAGGAGACAACTGCGTTGCTCAGGTCGCCGCGTTACGAAGCGCTGGTGCATAGCCTACCGGCGCCGGCGTTCAAGCAACCGCTGTCGCAGCACGGTGGCCTTACGCTGCCAGAATTGATTCGGCCGCTGGTCCGAGCGGTCGAACGTGCGGGTGCCAAGCTCAACCGGCGGTCGAGTCCCAGTGAATTTCATCGCTTGCGCGTCAAGATGAAGCGGCTGCGCTATGCACTCGAAATGCTCGATGGTGGTAAGACCCAACATGCAAAAAAATTGGCGAAGGAGCTGAAAAGCGCGCAGAAGATTCTTGGCATCCAGCACGATTCAGTGGCGGCGATGGGCTGGCTGCGCGAATTCGCCGCATCAGCCGTGGCCCCGGGCCCGAGTTTACTTGCTGCTGGCGCAGCTTACGAACTACTCCATCGGCGGAGCCTCAAGCTGTCCCGGCGGGCCTGGAAGAAATGGAAAGCCATCCGTGCCGGTGGCACCCTTCAGGATATCGTGGCCGAACTTCCGGACAGTGAGGGCAGGCTCGATGATACGCTTAGGGCGGGCGCCGCGTGAACCTTTACATCATGCGTCACGCCGAAGCCGAGGACGAGGCCGAATCCGGCGGCGATGAGGCACGCCCTCTCACTGTGCGTGGCCGCGAGCGCACACGCGATGCAGCCAGCGGATTACGCGCATTAGGGGTTCGGTTTGAGGCCATCCTCACCAGTCCACTGCTGCGGGCGGCAGAAACCGCAGAGTTGGTTGCCGACGAGTATGCCAATAATCCGCCGCCGCAAGTCTTGCCGCCGCTCTCGCCTGACGTTTCACCTAGTGAGGCGCTCGCCGCACTAGCTCCTTTCGCGCGCCATGGCAGGGTCCTGGTTGTCGGACATGAGCCGCAACTCAGCAAATTGGTCGCGTTGTTGCTGAACTCTAGCGGCGCCATCGCGATCAGACTTAAGAAGGGTGCGTGTGTGGCGCTGGATCTCCCTAGAGCAATCGAGCCAGGCGCTGCCGAACTACGATGGATGTTGACCCAGCGCCAGCTTCGTAGGCTACGTAAGGGCTGACCGTACTGCAGGCGGGAGCGACTAGCCACCGCCAGGCCGCGGAGGACGCTTGCCCGTCATCCGCGATACTGCTGCCACGCGGCGCGTCGCTGTTCTGTGATGTGCGCCGGCGGACCGACGGTGAAAATCACCGCTGATCCCCTTGAGCAGCCCTGTCTCCAGCTATAACTTGAGGACGAGTCATGTTTTTGCGCAAACGTGCGCTTGCGCGCATCGCCAACGAGAAGGTGCTCTATGAGCGCCATCGCGGTGGTGACATCTCTGTCTGCCTGGTTTATCCGAACGTCTATCGGCTGGGGATGGCAAACCTGGGCTTTCAGGCCGTTTACCATATTTTTGAATCAGCCGGCCGGGTCGACGCCGATCGCGCTTTCATGCCCGACCCTGACGAGCGCGCCGCGATTCGTGCCGGCAGCGCCCAGTTGGTGTCATTAGAACGTGGACGCCCGCTGACCGACTTCGAAATTATTGCATTTTCAGTTTCGTTCGAGACCGACTATCTCAATGTGCTCACGCTGCTGAGAATGGCTGGGATCCCGTTGCGGCGGTGCGATCGTGGGGGGCGTAATTACCCGCTGATCATCGCCGGCGGTTCGGCGGTGTTTCTGAATCCCGAGCCCATCGCCGATTTCATCGACTTGTTCCTGATCGGCGAAGGCGAGGAAATGGTGCCGGAGTTTCTGGAGGTCTACGCACGCGAACGCAGTGGCGCCGAAACCAGTCTTCGCTCTATTCAGAGCAGCCTCGAAGCATTGGGGCAGGTTGGCGGCTCCTACCTTCCTGATTATTTCCGACCCGGGTTCGACGACTCGGGCCGAATTCGTACGGTTGCGTACAGTGGCCCGGGCGCGGCGCGGGTAAAGCGCCGCATGATTCGGGATTTGGATCGCTTCACTACCGCTTCGCTGATTCTGACTGAGGAGTCAGTGTTCGGCGACATGTACCTGGTTGAAGCCAGCCGCGGCTGCCAATGGGGATGCCGATTTTGCGCGGCGGGCTTTATGTACCGTCCAATTCGTTACAGGAGTCCGCAAAAGCTGATTGCTGAGGCGACGCACGGTTTAAGCCAACGCAACGTAATTGGCCTGGTGGGGGCTGAGATGGCGAGCGTGCCCGGCGTTGCCGATATCGCTACGGCGGTAGCGGATAGCGGTGGACGGTTGTCGCCGTCGTCGTTGAAAGCCGACTGTGTTACCGCCCCACTTGCTGCCGCGCTCAGACGTAATGGCAATCGGAGCGTTACCATTGCGCCCGAAGCGGGCAGCGAGCGCATGCGCAAAGTAATCAACAAGAATCTCACCGAGCCGCAAATCCTGGAGGCTACCTCGACGCTGGTCGGCGAAGGCATCGAGAATTTAAAGCTTTACTTCATGATTGGCTTGCCCGAAGAGCGCGACGAAGATGTGATGGAGATCGCGCGTCTGGCCGCCAAAATCCTCGAGCGGGCGCGCGCTCAAGAGAACTCGATTGGTCGCGTAACCGTTTCGCTCAATCCGTTCGTGCCGAAACCATGGACCCCCTTCCAATGGGACCCGATGGAGCACCCGCAATCGATCAAGCGAAAGGTAGTGCTGTTGCGCTCCGAGTTGAGGCGGCTTGGGGGCAGCGTGATCGAATTGGACGCCGAATCGCCGCGTGACGCGTACTTTCAGACTCTCGTCTCGCGCGGCGACCGCCGCGTAGGCGCGATCCTGGAGCGGCTCAGTGCGGCCGGTTATGAGGAAGCAGGGCCAATCTGGCAGGAATTGCGCCGTATTAGGCGCGACGTTGCAGCCGGTTCAATGCTGCCCGACCCCGATTTCTTCGTCACGCGCCGCTATGCTCATGACGAGATCCTGCCATGGGATTTCATCGATCATCACATCCACAAATGGTTTCTGCTTTCAGAACGGAAAAAAGCTCATTACGAGCATCAGACCAAACCGTGTGACGTGACCCGATGCACTGTATGCGGAGCATGCTGACCGGATGATGACGGGGAGGGGGAGGAATGAATGGTCACGCAATCGGCCGTGAACCGCAGGCTTACCGACTGCGGCTGATAATCGCGGCTGCGTTTCTGGCGACGATGTTCAACGCCCACGCGCTTGCGCAAGTAAGCGGCGGGTTTCCGAGCATTCTTCCCAATGCGACGATCATCTCAGATGAGACCGACGCGGCTCGCGACCCCGAACCGCCCGCAGACGAAAGTGTAACGCCGGCCGTTACGGCATCTCCACCGGCGCAGCATTCTCATCCGCGCCATCACGTTAACATGTCCGAATCCTCATATTCGGCGGCCGTCGAACCGACCCATGCAATGCTTAAGCTCAAGAAGGACGCGTGGGCATACTCAGGTCCGGAAACTTCGAGTCATACACTCGAACACGTCCACGCGGGTAAGTTCCTCAACGTGACTGGCTCAACTCATTATTACGTACAGGTCAAATTAAAGAACGGAGTAACCGGCTACGTACCGATTGCGGCCGTCGACCTGACGCGCCCGCAAGACAAGATCCTGCGATTGTTAACCGACGCGACAGTGCTATCCCAACCGAATCGCTATGGCAGAAAACTCTCCGACGTGCATCAGGGACACGACGTTCATGTAATCGGGGTTGCGATGAATTACATCAAGATCCGCATGAAAAGCGGTCTGGAAGGCTACATTCCGATGAGCGCCGCGGAGTAGCGCGTAATGCTGCGCTTCGCAGCGACCAAAATAATACCGGCATGGTGGATCGCACCTGATCGAGAAGTCAGGCGTAAAAATCTTTGCGCGCTATTCGGCTGGTCGGTGTTTGAAGCTAGACGCTGTCCGATTGATCACCGAGGTAGTGCCCTTTTTATCGCGCCAGTCTTTCCGGTTTTGAAAACCGTTTGGGCTGCGCTGCACATCTCAGGGGCGGTTATATATCCACCTTGGAGTTTTTGCTGAGCTTCTTAGCGCTGGACAATCGCGAAAAATTGGCGGAAACAATCTATCAGGGGACCGTCGCGCGTGCCGCCCGAGGGTGTGCGTGAGATAGTTTGTAATCGTTCGATCCGTCGTCAGGGGACCAAACATGACACAGCGCGAGCGTAGGGGCTGGTTTATTGTCGCGGCGGTGTTCGTAACTCTGGTGCTCGTCTTCGGCGGCGGCTACGACACGGTGCCGGTATTTGTCCCGGCGTTGTTAAGAGGTTTCCCCAATTGGAGCAGGGCCGAAGTCTCGCTATTGCCGAGCGTGCTCGCCCTCTCGGCTGGCATCAGCGTGCTGCCGGTCGGCTGGTTGGTTGATCGGATCGAAGCGCGCATCGTTATCATCGCTGGGGTGTTGTTGGCTGCCGGCGCTTTTTTTCTTGCCAGCACCTCGCACTCACTGGCAACTATGCTCGGCGCGTACTTGATTCTGGGCGTCGGAATCTCGGCCGGCACAGTGCTTCCCGCATCATTGGTGCTGGCAAACTGGTTCACCGAACGCCGCGGCCTGGCGATGGGTATCGCGCTGAGCGGTTCCACTGTGGGTGGCTCGCTGATGACCCTGGTCGCCGGTCACCTGTTCCAGGTGTCGGGATGGCGTACCGCGTATGTCGTGCTCGGATTGCCGATGATGGTCGTGGCGGTGCCGCTGGTAGCGCTAATCGTGCGCAGTAGGCCTCCAGGCGCGATTCCGATGACTGTAGCCGAGGGCGCGAAACTGCTTGAAGGCTTCGAGGCCAGCGAAGCGATCCGCACACGCTCCTTCTGGATGATTCTGCTGGCAAATTTCTGTTTTGCGTTTACCGCCACTGCTTCGGCGATTCATCTGGTCGCCTATCTTGAAGGAGTCGGATACAAAACGTCCGCTGCGGCACTGATCATGAGCCTTATCTTCGCCTTCGCGGCGCTGGGCAAGGTCGTCATGGGCTTCGTCGCAGACCGGTTAACAGCGCGCGTTGCATTGGTGCTGTGCTTCGCGACGCAGGCCGCGGGTCTCTCAATCGTATTCGGCGCAGCCCGCATTGGAGTTATTCTCGCCTTCGTCCCGATCTACGGGATGTCGATTGCAGCGCCGCTGATGCTGCTACCGCTGCTCACAGCAGAGTCGCTCGGGATAAAGCGCTATGGCTTGCTTTCGGGTCTGGCCGGACTAGCACAAACCTTTGGCGCGATGGTCGGTCCAATCGTGGCGGGCCGAATCTTTGATATCACCACCAGCTACGCACTGGCGTTCGAATTGTGCATCGCGGTGATGATAATCGGCGCCGCGGTCTCCTACTCCTGCCGATCTTACGAGTCTGAACGTACTCAGATGCTGTCGGCCGGCGCGCTGCGTCCGGCTGCAGCCGTCCAACCAGTCCCATGAGCTCTCTCACTTGGCCACCAAAACCCGGAATCTGACCGAAGCAACAAAGCTTAAGACTGATTTCGCGCTTCGCCGGAAACCTGGATCTTTCGCGGATTCAACTAGCCTAACCTCCGCGCTCAATTGAGCGCGGAAGTCAGGCTAGGTCATCTGTTGGTCCTTGGGCGTGAGACTTGCGCAGATAGCGCGTTCTTGGGCGGTGAGTTTAGTGTCGCAATCGTCCGGGTGTACGATGGATGCGCCGCCCATGGAGAGTGACAGCAACCTGCGAACAATAGAAGTTACATCCGAACCTCGCTTTTGCTGGACGTTTTGTCATCATCGCGAATGCGCCGAGATCAAAGCACTGCCGATGGGGATCCGGCGCACCATGCGGTACCAGCAAACGCTGCCATAAGTTACTCTAAGAACTCTCGGCTATGCGTTATTCGGACAATTTTCGTCCGAATCTGCAATCCCGGCTTTCGGGTGTAACCAGCGGTGCGTGGCGTGGTGCGGTCAGCTTCCAAGATTGCGGCAGTGAGCTTACTTGCACCCGAAGGTTGACAATCTCACACGAAGTGCTGTAGGCCTTAATAGTTAGTTACAGGTGAGGGCAGGTATCGGCTGAACCTGCATATCATCCAACCTGTCAGCCGTCATCTCCTTCCCCCGCGTGGTTGGGGTCGGTTCAGCGTGGATAGTCGGCCAGGATTCGTTTATGCGAGAACTTCGGTTGGTGGATCGACGGTGGCGTGAGAGTTACTCAGTCCAACGACTCGGCGAGTTCGTCGCGCGGTGTCGTCAGCGCGGGATTGCCGTCACACCCCAGCGGCTCGCAGTCGTACAAGCGCTACTGGCTTCGGAGAACCATCCGAGCGCCGACGAGATATGTGTGGCAGTACGTCGCAAGCATCCCCACGTATCATCGGCCACAGTCCATCGGATTCTGGAGCAATTTTGCGAAGTGGGAGAGGCGCGCAAGGTAACCCTCCTGCACGATATTGCGCGCTATGACGGCAACGTGGAGCCTCATCACCATGTTCTTTGCATTCGATGCAGGCGGGTGCAAGACATAGAGATACCCGAAGTGGACAAGCTTCTCGAAGGTATACCCAGCCTAGGACAATTCGCACTGCTGCGCTGTTCGCTGGAAATTGATGCTCTCTGCAGGCGGTGCCAACTTGCCGAGAAGCGACCACGCCCAACGTCCACCCCACGCCAACCTGAGGCACCTGGATGAGTGCGAGGAGAAACCTGAGGACCAGCAGAAAGAGGCAAGTCTCTGAACGAAAATCAGGAGTACAAGAATATGGCAGAAGTCGATAATCAAGAGCAAAACTTGTCAACCGAAAGCGAGTGCCCGGTATCGGGCCGTAGACATACGCGGCCCGACGAATGTGGACTGGTGGCCGAATCAGCCGAATCTGAAGATCCTGCACCAGAATTCCCCCCTAACCGATCCTATGGGCCAGGAGTTCAATTATGCTGAAGAATTCAAGAGCCTCGACCTGAATGCCGTGATCAAGGACCTCCATGCCTTGATGACGAGCTCGCAGGAATGGTGGCCGGCCGACTATGGCCACTATGGGCCGTTGTTCATTCGTATGGCGTGGCACGGCGCAGGTACGTACCGCATCGGCGACGGCCGCGGCGGGGCGGGCTCAGGCTACCAACGTTTTGCGCCCCTCAATAGCTGGCCGGACAATGCGAGCCTCGATAAGGCGCGCCGGTTGCTCTGGCCGATAAAACAGAAGTATGGCCGGAAAATCTCCTGGGCCGACCTTATGATTCTCGCCGGTAACGTCGCCTTGGAGTCGATGGGGTTCAAGACCTTCGGTTTCGGTGGCGGGCGCGAGGACGTCTGGGAGCCAGACGAGACTTACTGGGGGCCTGAGCGCACATGGCTGGCGGAAGATCGCTACCAAAGCCCTGGTCAGTTCGACAATCCTTTCGGCGCGGTTCAGATGGGGCTGATTTACGTGAATCCGGAAGGGCCCAGTGGCAAGCCGGATCCAGTCGCTGCGGCACGCGATATCCGAGAGACGTTCCGCCGCATGGCGATGAATGACTACGAGACTGTTGCGCTCATTGCCGGCGGGCACACGTTCGGAAAAACCCACGGTGCTGGTCCGGAAAGCTACGTCGGCCGCGAACCGGAGGCCGCCCCCTTCGAAGAGCAAGGCCTGGGCTGGAAAAACAGCTATCGCAGCGGCAAAGGCGCCGACGCGTTCACCAGTGGGTTGGAGGGCACCTGGACCACCAACCCAGTGAAGTGGGACAACAACTTCCTGGAAAACCTATTCGGCTATGAGTGGGAGCTCGCGAAGAGCCCAGCCGGTAAGAACCAGTGGGTTCCCAAGAACGGGTCTGCGGCCGCCACCGTTCCTGATGCCCACGATCCGTCGAAGCGGCACACCCCGGTAATGCTCACGACGGACCTCTCCTTGAGGATGGACCCGACCTATGCGCCGATCACGAAGCGCTTCCTCGAGAATCCGCAGGAGTTCGCAGATGCGTTCGCCAAGGCGTGGTTTAAGCTGACGCACCGCGACATGGGGCCTATCTCGCGATACCTTGGCCCGCTCGTTCCCAAGGAGCCCCAGTTGTTCCAAGACCCTGTTCCCGCAGTGGATCATGAATTGATCGGGGAGCGGGACATTGCTGCTCTGAAGGCCAAGCTCCTCGAATCCGGATTGTCGATCTCCCAACTGGTCCAGACTGCCTGGGCGTCGGCGGCGACGTTCCGCGGCTCCGACAAGCGCGGCGGGGCGAACGGGGCGCGAATTCGCCTTGCGCCGCAAAAGGATTGGGAAGTGAACCAGCCGGCCGTACTGGCGAAGGCCCTGCAGACGCTGGAGGGGATCCAAAAGGATTTTAACCGCTCGCAGTCCGGCGGGAAGAAGGTCTCGCTTGCTGACCTGATCGTTCTGGGCGGCTGCGCAGCCGTCGAGCAAGCTGCGAAAAGGGCCGGGCACGACGTGAAGGTTCCCTTCTCGCCGGGGCGCACGGATGCTTCGCAGGAGTGGACCGATGTGGAGTCATTCGCCGTACTGGAGCCGGCCGCAGACGGGTTCATCAACTACCTCCGCAACGGACAGCAAAGACCGGCGGAGGAGCTGCTGGTGGATCGGGCACAGTTGCTCACGTTGACTGCCCCCGAGATGACGGTTCTCGTCGGCGGCATGCGCGCCCTGAATGCTAACTTCGGGCAGTCCAAACACGGCGTCTTCACCAAGCGACCCGAGACGCTGACGAATGATTTCTTCGTCAACCTGCTCGACATGAATACGAAGTGGCAAGCCTCCTCTACATCCGACGGCGTGTATGAGGGCCGCGATCGCGCGACGGGCGAAAGCAAGTGGACCGCCACCCGTGTCGACCTTATCTTCGGTTCGAACTCCCAGCTCCGAGCACTCGCGGAAGTCTATGCCTGTGACGACTCGAAGGAGAAGTTTGTGAACGACTTCGTGGCGGCGTGGGGCAAGGTGATGAACCTTGATCGCTACGACCTGAGCCCGGCGGAAAAGAGAGTTCAATCGTCTAAACGTATAAACGCATAGCAGCAGGCAGAGAAGGAGAGGGCGGCAGCTTCGGCCCGGCGCTTGATCATGTGCCGCACATCAATCGGTATATAGGTCTGTCGCCGGGCCGGTCGCCCTTTCCTACGCTCCGGAACATTGGTCCCTTCTTGTCCTGACACGAGAGATTCGCGCCGCTCTATCGAGGGTATTGATAGCCCCATAGGCATCGCCTCGAGTGGTGAGGACGTGGGCCTGATGAGTCAGTCGATCGAGCAGAGCGGTGGTAAGCTTTTCGTCGGCGAAGACCTTGACCCACTCGGAGAACGCCAGATTCGAAGTGATGATGGTCGAACGCCGCTCGTAAGGCTGAGCCAGCAGATTGAACAGCAGCTCGCCGCCGGCGTGTTCGAACGGGACGAAACCCAGTTCATTAACCAGCAAAAGTGCGATTTTTTGGTAACGCTGCTGCAGCGCCGTCAACCGTCGCTCATCTCTGGCTTCCAATAAGCTTTGCACGAGATCAGCAGCACGGGGTGAAAAGTACGCGGAAGCGGCGCCGCGTGGCTTCGACCCCGAACGCGACCGCCAACATGGTCTTGCCGGTGCCAATCGGCCCGGTGAGAATGACGTCCTCGGCCTAGTCGATGTACTGGCAGCTTGAGAGTTCTAATCGCATATTAACGACGACCAGTTTTCCTACATCTGTCTTGCTGTGGATCACGATGGCCTTAGGGTCAAGGCACCTCCTGTCGCTTGTCACCTCTTTCATCCAACCTCGGCCATCAGCGCTTGCGATGCTGAAAGTGGTCTCCGACCTTCATAGTGACCGCAGCGCCAGCACGGGCAAAGCTGTAAACCATGGTTCCGATCAGCGCGCAACCGCGAATCCCCGATTAAAGTAGTACTTTCAATTGAGTCGAACAGGTTGTGCGTCTCCTCGGACGACAGCATTAGTCTAGCGGTCATCGGGATCGGTGCTATAGTTTGTTCGAAGTTTGCCAGGGCCGGCGCTATGACCTATTGAGGTCCCAGGCGATCGGCCTTGGCGAAACTTTTACCTTTATTTACAGCACCACGCTGGTGGAGCAAGACCTGGGAAGCGTTCAGACCGTTAAAGAGACAGGGCAAAACAGCGTTCAAGTCCGGCGCCCGGCTGGTACGTCAATTTCGATGTCTCCGGAAAGCGCAGGAACGGAGTCGTTGAAATGCGACTTCGGCACCTGAAGGGCCAATGGCTGGCCGCCTCGGCTGAATTACAGATCGGTCACGGAAAACCCCTGAGCCTACGCTGATTGGGTGGCCGGGATAACCGCGGGTCCGGGATTGACCTGCAGTCACCCCTCAAGGGGCATTAATCGTGAATAATAGACCGAATAGTTCGCCGATTAGCCTCGGTGACTAACAGAACGGTACGTCGGAGGTTTTGGTTTGACTAGCGTTCAACCGTCTTACAGTGACGCTGCAGCATCCGAATCCTCGGCAGCGCGACCAGAGGGGCGGATTGCGGCGCAGTTTCCGTGCGAAGCACCGGGCCCCGGCGGCTTTTTGAGCGGATGGCCGCTCATGCGGGAGCCTCTTGTCTTCCTCGAAAAGATGTTCGGCATCTATGGCGACGTCGTCCGCATGCGCATCCTGAACCTCCGGGTCTGTTCGGTAGCCCACCCGGAAGGGATAAAGCACGTGCTGCAGGACAACCATCGCAACTACCGCAAATCATTCGACTACAAGATACTCGCGCGTCTGCTCGGTCAGGGCCTGGTTACCAGCGAGGGATCGCTATGGCTCAGCCAGCGGCGGCTGATGCAGCCGACGTTCCATCGCCAGAAGGTCGCCGAATTCGGCACCTTGATAGCGCAGTGTACGCTGGAAATGCTCGACCGATGGCGCGGGCGCGCGGAGCGTCAGGAACCATTCGATGTTGCGCCGGAGATGATGCGCCTCACACTTCGGATCGTCGGCCGCGCGCTGCTGTCGATGGATTTGACTGCACAGGCCGACGTGATAGGCCGCAATATGACCATCGCTAATGAGCGGTTCGGCGATATGGGTCTGTCTGCATTCGTGCCATGGTTGCCTACGCCGGGCAATGCTCGTTTCCGCAACGCGGCGCTCGCTTTGCGCAAAATAATCCTCGACATTATCGCCGAACGCCGCCGCGACGGTCGCGACCATGGCGACCTGCTCTCGATGCTGCTCGCAGCACGCGACGAAGAAACCGGCGAAGGAATGAAAGACGAGCAACTGCGCGACGAAATCCTGACGCTCATCCTGGCCGGTCACGAGACCACAGCGACCGCGCTATCTTGGACCTGGTACCTGCTGTCGCAGAATCCGGACGCCGAGTGCAAGCTGCACACCGAACTAGACCAGGTATTGGGCCAGCGCGCAGCCTTGGTCGGCGATCTGCCGAATCTGAATTACACCGGGATGGTGATCAACGAGGCGATGCGGATATATCCGCCGGTATGGGCGGTCGGGCGCGAGGCGATCGCAGACGATGAAATCATGGGCTATCGTGTACCGAAAGGATGCAACCTGCTGCTAAGCCAATGGCTCGCGCATCGTCATCCAGCCTTCTGGGAGAATCCCCGCCGTTTCGAGCCAGAGCGCTTTTCGGCCGAGCGCGCTTCAAGCCGCCCGCGCTACGCTTTCTTTCCTTTCGGCGGCGGGCCGCGGATGTGTATCGGCAACCTGTTTGCGCTCACCGAAGCGCAAATCGTGCTTGCGACTGTTGCGCAGAGATACCGCTTGCGTTTACTTGCGAATCATCCTATCGCTCTGCAGCCACTGGTGACGCTACGCCCCCTTTACGGAGTGAAGGTGGTGCTGGAGAGGCGGGGAAACTAGTATCGCCTCCCGGCCCGGCGAAACGAACTTCCGCCTACTTATCCGCTCCCATTAAAATAGATCGGTGAAAAAAGCGAGCAAGCTGACTATCGGCTTGTCCCTGTCGTTGTCGGGACCTTACGCCGCGATGGGGCGTCAGGCCGAATCTGCCTTACGTCTTTTCGCCGCCGACACCAATGCTGCCGGTGGGGTTGAGATTGGCGGCCAACGATACGATATCGCGCTGGAATGTGCCGACGACCATGGGGATCAGCATCGCTCAGCGTCGATTTACCGCGAATTATGCTCGGGCCACCAGGTTGATCTGCTGTTCAGTCCCTACGGCAGCGCACTCACCCGCGTCGCCGCACCGATCGCTGAAGCGACAGGCCTCCTGTTTGTCAACCATGGCGGCGCAGACGATGGCTTGTACGAGCACGCATATCGCATGCTTGTTAGTGTGCTGACGCCAGCCAGCGGATATATGACGCAGTTGGTGCACCTGGTCAGCACGCTGAAATTCTGGCGCAAACGGCTTGCGATTGTCTCGACCGCATCGCCGTTTGCCCGAGCGGTCGCCGAAGGAACCGAACGCGCCTGCGCCGAACGGCTCATCCGCCGCCGTGGTGTAAGGGTTCGCGTGAAGTATCGCGGCCGCTTCGATCCGGAACATAACGGCGAGCGTTTGTATCGCGCGCTCCGCCGCAACCGCGTCAACGTATTGTTAAGTGCAGGTAGCTACGAGCACGACGTGGCAGTAATGCGATTCGCCACTTCGGAACGGCTCAATGTCCCGGTGCTCGGTTGTGTCGCGGCGGGCGTGAATAGTTTTTCGCTCGACCTCGGCAGCGCCGCCGAAGGGATCGTTGGTCCCGCTCAATGGGATCCCTCCATCGAACTTCGATCGATACTCGGCCCCTCCGCAGAAGATTTTGTGGCGCGATTTCGCGCATCCAACGGCAGCGAGCCGGATTATCCTGCCGCCCAGGCGTATGCCGCCGGGCTATTGACGATGGCTGCTATGCGCGCCGCCGGCTCGTTCGACTCGGCGCGTGTTCGCACTGCTTTTTCGGAGCTCCGCACTACAACCTTCTTCGGCGACTTCGCCATCGAGCCCATCAGCGGCCGACAGATTGGCCACCAGATGCTACTCATCCAATGGCACGAGGGGCGCAAAGTAATAATTCAGCCGGAGCCGGAGCTGCATACCGGCGAACTGGAATTCCCCTCGGGCTGGCGTCTGCTACTAGCGTCGCTGCAGATGCTGCGGATAAAGCGCAATTCAGATGAAGAGAACTCGGCTGGACCGGAGTAATCTCATACGTGAATTCCCACAAGGCATGTCATGCCCTTATTATAGATGGTACAAGAGGGTCCGATGTTCGCCTGAGCGCTCGAACGCACTCGGGGACTATGGCTGATGCTCGTGCGCTAGATTTTTCCTCAGCGTAGTCAGGACGCCGCACGATCCGCTTCAGTCGGCCGACACCAAAAAAATTCATCATATCGTTCACGTCCAAAACGCTAAAGCAGCTCTAACTCAGACGGGAACAATCGGATCTACAACTTCCAGCGCGTGGACCTCGTCGGGGTCACCCCGATAAATCACTAATGCAGTTGTTTCGGTCCCGATGAACGCACTGTGGCGCCGGCCGCTGGCGTTGAGGCCGTAAGCTCCGGGCGCGGCGATTGTCTCCCCTGCGCGATTGCAGTAAGCACCTTCTAGCAAATAGACGTGCTCGTCTGAACGTGCAGTGGCGATAACCTTAAGCAGTTTGCCATTGGGCGGTTTAAATTTGACTAGGTAGGCCACCCCGGCCCCGTCGGCCCGCCGGTCACTGAGCACTCCATTGACCACTAGCGTTTGCCCGTCGCGGAATACTCGTTCGCCGAAGACGTCGGTCGCAGGCTTCCATACAATATCGGTAGGAACAATCTTCTCGGCTTTCATTCTTTTAGCTCCTTTATCGAGATTGACTACTCCCTGGACACAGCGTGGCGCTGACGGGTGCGACGCCGCGCGATGGTTTGAGCCTCGTCCGCTATCCAGAGCGCTGACTGCCGCCGCCCCATCGCTTTCTCCTTGGTTTAAAGCACGGGTATACTTCGACGTGCATCGAAATTATTCTCTGTGCGAAAAGAGGTCCACATGCTATTCGAAACCAGAGGCAACAATGATCCGGCGAATCCATTCCGATCCTGATGTGGCGGCTACTGCCGCTCTTATTGGGGATCCGTCGCGAGCGGCTATTCTGATGGCGCTTGCCGATGGGCGCGCATTACCGGCTGGCGAATTGGCTCATTACGCGCGAGTCTCAGCGCAGACCGCGAGTACTCATCTCGACCACCTATTCAAGGGCAATCTGATCACAGTAGAGGTGCAAGGGCGGCACCATTACTATCGAATTCGCGATGACCGTGTGGCGCAATTGATCGAGGGGCTGGCGGTCATCGCCCCACCTGCTCCTGCGTTAACGCCCGCTCAGCGGCGCGACGCACAAACGCTCAGGTACGCTCGCACTTGCTATGGGCACTTGGCGGGCACTCTCGGCGTTGCCGTGACTCAAGCATTGTGCGACGCGGGCTTCCTGCTCGAAGACGACGCCGCATATAAAGTGACGGACAGCGGAAAACAATGGTTCCGCCGAATCGGCGTCGATGTTGATGCGCTACGAACCGGCTCTAAGCGGCCCCTTACGCGCTAGTGCGTCGACTGGAGTGAACGGCGCCATCACCTCTCCGGAGTACTCGGAGTGGCGATGACGCAGCGCTTCCTTGTTCTAAACTGGATCGTCCGTGCCCGTCAGGGCCGCGCAGTCAGGCTGACAGCCCGCGGCAGGCCGGCGCTTCTTAGCGAACTGGGAGTGACAGTTGAGCCAAACCGGGGAATCACTTGATAGTGCTCTATCAGGTGCGTTTGCCGAATTCCGTCCTGAGCGCTTCAGCCAACTCTGCGTAGCGATCGAGCATTGAAAGCGTCTTGTCGGCTGCAGCAGGCAGGATGCTGAACAGCAGATGAGTGAAACCCGCATCCAAGAGCCGTTTCGCACGCTCAGCGTTCTCAACGACCCCAAGTTGAATCGACAAGTGCACCCCCTCGAGTTGTCGCCCGTTGCGTGATGCCCATTCGCGCAAAGTGGTTATGCCGCGCGCATAGTACGCCGGGTCAGAAACCAGATCGGGAGCGTACCACCCGTCGCAAAAGTCCATCAGCCGTTCGATGGACTTGGGACTCGCCGAGCCGAGCAGCACCGGCGGACCACCGGTCTGAACAGGTTTCGGCCAACTCCAGACTGGGTCAAAATTGACAAATCTCCCATGAAATTCTGCCTCGGCATCGCTCCAGATTCGCTTCATCGCCAGGACACGCTCGCGAGTGATAGGCCATCGCGTTTTCAATCGGCTGCCGTGGTTTTCCATCTCCTCCGCGTTCCATCCGGCGCCGACGCCGAGGAAAAAGCGTCCCTTGCAAATCACGTCGAGCGATGCGACCTGCTTGGCCAGCAGGATGGGATCGTGTTCGGGGATGAGGCAAACACCAGTGCCCAGAATTATTCGGCGAGTGACAGCAGCCGCCGCTGCCATCACGATGAACGGATCGTGCAACTCCGCGTAGTGTTTCGGTAGTTCGCCGCCGAACGGGAACGGTGTCCTGCGGCTGGCCGGAATATGTGTATGTTCGGGATAGGTCGCCGAGTCGAGTCCGCGTTCTTCCGCAGCCTTGACCACGTCAATCGGGTCCATCGAATACGCGGTCGGATAAAGATGCACTCCGAACATCGGCATGCGAGTTCCTCCCGTCTTGGCGCCTTACTCTCAATTGTGCTGAGTACGCTTGCCCGCCCGAAAGATCAATCGAAAGACGCATTAGAATGCAGGGCCCAGCTTAAAGGCCGCGCCTCGACGGTGTAAGGTGCTTGCCATGGCTGCTTCATCCGCTCGTGCGATCGCTGACTATCCGGCTGCTAGTACGCGCAAATGGCTGATCGCCGGCGCGCTGATCTTCGGTTCGATACTCGTCGGCCTCGACATGTCGATCGTTAATGTGGCGTTGCCTTACATGCAGAGCAGCTTCCATGTCGGGGTCGACCGCATCAGTTGGGTCGTAACCAGCTATTTTGCCGCAGTCGGAATTGTCTTGCCGCTCACCGGCTGGATTGCGGTGCGTGTTGGCCGCAAGCGTTACCTGATTGTCTCGGTGCTGACATTCGTGATGGCTTCCGCCCTATGCGGCCTGGCGGGCGGAATCGGCGAGATGGTGGTGTTCCGGATTCTGCAGGGAGTGGCGGGGGCGGCGATGATGCCGTTGTCGCAAGCGATTCTGCTGGAGACCTTCCCGCCCGAGGAGCACACGCTGGCGATGACTACATCGGGCATCGGGATGATGCTGGCGCCGGTGCTTGGGCCGACCATCGGCGGATGGATCACGATGAATTGGAGTTGGCGCTGGAATTTCTACATCAACCTGCCAATGGGAGCTTTAGCGGCGATTATGGTCTACGTATTCGTGCACGATCCGCCTTATCTAAAGCAGCAGCGAGGCCGCGGCAGAGTCGATTATGTCGGAATAATCTTCGTGGTGCTCGCGCTCGGGCTGTTTCAGATTGTTCTCGGACGCGGCGGACTCTCAGGCTGGTTCGCGGCCCCCTGGGTTCGATATGCAAGTGGGGCGTCTGCCGCGGCGATGGCAGTTTTGATCGCCCATGAATTGCGTTTTCCGGAGCCGGTGATCGATTTCCGCATATTGAAGACTTTTGGCTTCACACTCGCGGTTACGCTCATTTGCATCCAGTCGCTGGTGCTGTTCAGCGTAAATTTACTGAATCCGCTCTTCCTGGAAACCGTGCTCGGCTATAACGCATGGCGGGCTGGACTCGCGGTCGCGCCGCGCGGAATCGGGGTGATTCTGGCACTAGTCACAGTGGGCCAACTGTCACGCAGACGAATCGACATGCGCCGCATCATCGGCTGCGGTTTCCTTTTGGCGGGTTGGGAGGTTTGGCACATGGCGCACTGGGGCATCCATGCGACTGAGCGTCAGGTGCTGTTGCCAATTTTTCTGTTCGGCCTGGGGCTCGGCGCGGTTTTTCCTACCATCACGGCGCTTGGCCTTGGCCAAATTCGGCGCGAGCGGATGGGTTTCGCCACCAGCCTGTTTGGCATGATCATCAACAGTGGTGCCGCGACTGGTATCGCCATCGTCAGCAATGCCCTGACGTCGCGCCACAGTTTTCATCAAGCGCAATTAGGAACTTATTTCGCCTTCCTCGATGCGTGCGAGAAAGCCGGGTTAACGCCTGCTCCTGCTGCCGTGGGATCGCTTCCGCTTCAGAGCAGCATCAGCTCTCAGTCATGGCTGCTTGCCTATCACGATATATATAAGATGTTGGCCTTGCTCGTTGTATTACTCGCACCATGGTGCCTGCTGCTCAAATCTGCCAGCGGCATGCGGACCGCCGAAGCAGTCTTCGAGTGAGAAGACCTCCTGATCAAGTCCTAAGTTCGAGATTCGCCAAAGGAAGTACGGTCAGCTCAAGCAGAACAGTTGTGTCAGGCGAAATATTGGTGCGCCGTCAACGATGAGATGCGTACTGGACTCATGGCACGTCGCTCCGCCCACAGGATCAGCTTGGCAAAATCCCTCTTGTCGTTATCCGCCATGGTGCCGGATCTGATTTCGTCCCCGGAGTTCCACGTGAACGTCAGGAAGAGACTTGGAAGGACAGCCAGAGTCGGCTCGCCAGATTATCACTGAACAGCAAACTCATTGCCGCAAACAGTCCAACCACTGTTCACATCGGTGAACCGACGCTCGTTGCGGACGTGGTCCGCGAGGTTGTTGAAGCCGCCCAACAGGCTCACAGATTGTAGAAAGGCAAGAACAATGCCTTTCTGCTAACTTCTCTATGCATCTACCTTCCCATGGAGGAGGAGCCTTACACGAGATCAAAACTCGCCGCGCTTGATGCGTGCCATCAGGTCCCTGGAGCGTTGGTCGAGGTAGACGATTTCCATAATGGCTCCGATTGCACTCTCCGTGTCAAAGTAGGTATACAGAGCGTCTCCAAAACGGCCGCTCTGCAGGACTGAGAATCCATTCCTCTTGAATTCGGCCAGTATTGCCTGATGCTGCTCGCGATTGTCGAGAAAGAAGCCGAGGTGATGCATTCCCTCGCCTCTTCGCTCCACGAACTCTTTGTAGCACGTATTGCCCGAAAGATGCTGGATAAGTTCGATTTGGGTATTGCCTGAATAGGCAATCGCGATAGTGAAATCGTGTTCGGCCGAGTCGCCGCGGAAGGTCTTATCCGTCGCGCGGCTGCCAAAATTCTCGATTACATAAAAGCGGGGGATTCCCATGCTTTGGCGAAAGAATCTCTGCGCAGCGCCGAGATCCCGGACGACAAAGGCGACTTGCTCCAGGCTTCGCCCGACCAGTGAGAGCGGCGAATTTTCCATGTTGTCCTCCTTGAACGCGGACCAATGGCGGTGGCTGAAGCGAACGTCGTGCGCTCGAGCTTCTGGCGGCGAGCAGGCGGCACCAGACAATGTGGTGCTCAGAAGACTGCGTTAAGCTACTGCAGGTCCGGCAACCACACCTTGCTCGTGCAGGCGCGCGACCTCCCGCGTGCTTAGGCTAAGCACGTCTGCGAGCACCTGGTCGGTATCCTCGCCCAATAGGGGCGCTCGCCGCGCCGGTACGCGCGGTACCGCAGTGAAATCCAGCGGCGAGCCAGGCATCAAGTAAGTGCCAATCCCCGGATGCTCTACTTCGGCGAACATTGGATTTTCCGTTGAGCAACGTGGGTCTTCGCGCACGAGCTGGCGAAAAGTCTGGTATGGACCCCATGAGACATTGGTTCCAGCAAACGTTCGCCGAATCTCAGCGAGGTCGCGCGACGCAAACCAGGGACGCAGGAGCGCGGCGATTAGATCGCGAGCCTGAAAACGTCCGCTCTCCGTATTCAGATCCTGGCCGGTTGCATGCTCGATATCATGGCACGCCTGCTCAATCGCGGTCACCTCAACCAGCGCACTCCATTGGCGCGGCGTGAGCGCGACGACCATAACCCGCCGTCCATCGCGGGTTTCGAAATCATGACCAAAGGCACCATAAAGATAATTGCCGTCCTTGGGCTGATCTCTGCCGCCGAGCTGGGCTTCAGCGATACGGCCGAGATTGCCCACCATCGCAAACGCCACGTCCGACAGCGACAAATTGACGAGCTGGCCTTTGCCGGTCAATCGCCGATGCCGTTCGGCAGCGAGCATACCGACCGTTGCGAGCGTGCCTAAAGCGATGTCCCACGCCGGCAGAATGCTGTTGAGTGGCTCAGCGAGATTGCGTGGCCCGGTCGCCCACGGGAACCCGGTCGCCGGATTAACGGTATAATCCACCTCGCTAGTGCCATCGGGGTTTCCGGTGAGAGCTATCATAATCAGGTCAGGCCGCCGCTTGGCCAGGGTCTCGTAGGCAAGCCATCCCCGGGCGGGGAAGTTGGTCAGGAACAGCCCGCCTTGCTCGCCTGCAGCCGTTATCAGCGCCGTTGCGAGCTCGCGGCCGGCCGCAGAGCCGAGGTCCAACTGTATCGATCGTTTGCCTTTGTTCAGCCCGGCCCAAAACAGACTCTGACCGTTGGCCGCCAGCGGCCATCGCTGATAGTCGAGCCCGCCGCCAATCTGATCGAAGCGGATCACGTCCGCTCCCATTTGAGCAAGCGTCATCCCGCCTAATGGTGCGGCGACGAAGGCAGAACCTTCGACCACACGTAAACCGGATAGTATGCCGTTCATGCCATGACCCCAATAAAACGCCAGTCAAGCACGTCCTCGGCGCCGCTCTCGCGATGCGCGCGCACGCGCGAACGCAGATGAACCAAGCCGCCGCCGCTCGCGAGCGACTCGGTTTGCTCCAGTTCAATCGAACTGCGCAGCGTGTCGCCTTCGCGAACTGGCGCAAGATGATCGCAACTGTGCCATGCAACGATTGTCACAAGATTTGGCAAAGCGCGCGTCGCCTGTGCCAAAGCCAGACCTATCGTATGGCCACCGTAGACCAGCCGACCGCCGGCGCTCGCCGACGCATCGTGATGCACTATCGCAACGTTGAGTATGAGCCGGGCGAGTTCGGGCGCCGACGACACGACGTCGCCACCGCCTACTTCCCAGGTGGTTCCAGCAACCATGTCGGCGAAGTGCGGCCCGGGCACGGCTGCTCGGAAATGGTCGAGCCGCCATGTCGCGAACGCCGCTACCAGGGCATTCCGGTCTAGTTCTGACGGAACCTGGTCGAGATCAGCATCATGAGCGGTCTGGCCCTCAGGATTGTGCAGCGGCAACATCGCGCAGCGCGAAAAGTCGAGCACCTCCTCTCCACGCTGATTCCTGGTGCGTATGCGCAGCACGGCCAGACCGGTTGCGGCACGGCCCGGGCGTGCGCGGTTCTGGCGCAACGCGACGACTTCAGTTGTAGTGTGGAGAGTGTCGCCTATGTGCGGGAAGCGGCGGAACACGAACCCGCGATAGAACAGATTTGCGATCACGCGGCCGGTCAGCAGCGTCGATTGCCCAATCGCCACGTCCCACACCAATCCTGGATGGGCAATTGGCGCGCCAGCCACGCGGCGGCTCAGTTCAGCGTCGAGCGGCAGCCGCAACCGGTTGCCGACAATCGCAGTATGGATCGCCGCCAGTCCGTCGGTCAGTGTCTGCGCCGGTGCGCTATCGGCAATGTGACCGACTTGAAGATCTTCGAAAAACGGTCCACCAACGACCTGATGCGCTGAAGCCACGTTTTGTCACCTTAGTTCACGGCGTCAGCACGAGCTTGCCGAATACTCTGGCCGCTACCAAATCCTCCAACGCCTTTGCGGCGTCGGCCAGCGGGTACGATTTACTCACCACCGCCTTGATTTTACCTTCGCTAAAAAGACCGGGCAGGATACGAGCCATCTCGGCAATTGCAGGGCCGGCATTGATCAGGCTCATCCCGAGCATCGTCACGTCCTTCATTAGCGCCGCGAATACCGGGAAGCTCGCATCGCCCGCTTTGCCGGTACCGGTGCCAATCACCACGATTCGCCCGCGCGGCGCTACGGCAAGAAAGTCTTTGGCGAGATTGTCTGCCGCCACGTTTTCGATAATGACATCCACGCCTTTTTTGTCAGTGAACTTTTGCGCTTCGGCGACGAAGTCCTGCTCCTTGTAGTTGACGGCAACCTGAGCGCCCAATGCGGTAACGCGCTCTGCCTTCTCCCTGGAGCCGACGGTTGTAATCACTCGAGCACCGGCGAGCCTGGCAAGTTGAATCGCCGCGACGCCGACGCCGCCACCGCCGGCCGAGACCAGCACCGTCTCCCCGGCCTTCACCACGGCCTTATTATGAAGCCCATGGTAAGCGGTGTAGAAGGGAATCGGGATCGCGGCGCCTTCTTCAAATGACAGATTCGCAGGCAAGGGAACCGCCTCCTCAGCGGCGAGAGAAGCCTTTTCCGCGTAACCGCCAGTCAGCGCACGTCCGAAAACCCGCTGACCTTGCTTCAAGTTACTGACGCCGGCACCAAGCCTTTCAATCTCGCCGCACACATCGGTACCAGGAATATACGGAAGGGGAAGAGATCCTAGCCGTCCGGACAACCGCACCAGGTCTGCCGGGTTGATTCCGGCGGCGCGGACCCGGATCATAACCTGTCCCGCTTGGACCTGCGGTTCGGGAGCCTCTTCGAGTCTCAACTGGTCAGGTCCGCCGAACTGATGTGCACGCATTGCCTTCATAACCGCTCCTCCGGTCGATAATGGTATGGCCGGCTGCGGCGGCGGTTCCGATGCGGCGCTCCGGTGAGGCGCAGGGCAAGCAGAAATCGCTGCGCCGCCGACAGATGATGGACGTTGTTGAGACCTCAATGCGCCTTTCCCCAACGCATTGCAAGCCTCAAGCCTCCATTCCTTCGGCGGGAGCAAGTGGCGGCGGAAAGGGTGCAGCTTGTGCTCATCAGGGTATGGACGGCTGCTGCGGCTCAGACCCAGCGCGGCATTGCGTCGTGTGGGATGCCGAACGCGAGCTTCCCCAGCCATCCCAGGCCATCGTGGCCAGCGAACGGCTGGTGAATGATCGCGGCGCGCACGTCACGATACATCTGTTCAAGCGGAGCCGCGCGGAACAGCGCCGCCCCTCCCACCAGGCGCATCGCCTTATCGACCACACTCACCGCGGTCTCCATTACAAAGTGATGGCAGGCAATAATATCCATCATTGGGGGTTCTGTTCGCACGCCGAGTTCACTAAGTGAGGTTGCAGTCTGAAGCAGCATCGCCCGTGCTGCCCGTAATGCGATTTCCATTTCCGCTGCCAGGAATTGATTGCCCGGGTAGTGGCTCATTGGACGGTCAAACGGGAGTTGAGTACGCTCGCGGGCCCAATTGATTGCCCAATCACGGGCGGCCTGCGCCAAACCCAGATAGCATGCATTCATTGATGGGACCCAGCTCGAAAAGATTTTGAGAGTAGCATCCCAGCTTCGCACTGGGCGCGGCCGCGCACTCTCTTCGGGTACGAAAACATTGTCCCAGATAATATCGTGGCTGGAAGATGCCCTGATGCTTAGAGTATCCCAGTTGTTCTGCAGCTTTATACCAGGTGTGTTTTTGGGCAGGTAGAAACCAAGTATCACCGGACCTTTTTCCGAATCATCATAGTGAGCAGTCTCAAATAGGAAGTCTGCACAGGCGCATAGCGTGCTGAATTTGCCAAGTCCGTTGACGATATAGCCACCGTCGACCTTTTCGGCGCGGCGAGTGGTGTCACTCAAACCGCCGAAGCCCACCGCGCTGTGGATTTTGGGGTCACTTACACCGCCCCCTACAATGATGCGTTCGTTTACTACAGATTCAAGCAGCGAACGCACTCTCCCCTCCTTCTGGTTATTGGATAACCATAGGTCAGCTAGCCACCCCACCCCGAAATGGTGCATATTGATCGAGATCGCAGTCGGCAGATCACCGCGCGCGAGGCGTTCCTGCGCCAGCACCAAGTCGAGGATATCGCCGCCACCGCCGCCGAGCTCGGCCGGGACCATAATGGCTGTATAGCCGGAGGCTTTCATTCGCTCCACATTCTCAAACGGAAAGCTGTTCTCTCGATCATGTTGCGCCACGCGAGTCTTGAAGTCCTCGGCGTGAGCCGCGGCCATTTCGATAAACCTGTGCTGGCGTTCGGCCCGATTTGTTTGCATAAGGTGTTTCTCCCCCGGAGCTAGCCGGAATCCCGAGAATTTGGCACGCTCCAAGTAGTGATGCCAGCGCGGAACGGCTGAGCAGTTCCAGTAGCAGGCATGAATTGCAATTTTGAAACCGCGCCAGGTTTCTTACTTCGGCGAAATTGCGATACGCTCCGGTCACAAATTTGAGTTTCCAAAGCATATCAATTCGCAAAAAATATGAACGTTACGATCCTCGATGACTATCGCGACACGGTGCGGACACTCGATTGTTTCAGCAAAATCGCTCATCACAACATCACGATTTGGAATGACCACACCAAAGACACGGACATACTGGCAGCACGGCTGCAGGACACCGAAGTGCTGGTACTTATTCGCGAGCGTACCCCGGTCCGCGCTGCACTGCTTGAGCGGCTCCGAAAACTGCGGCTCATCAGCCATCTCGGGCCGTATCCGCACATCGAAGCTGACGCTTGTACCCGCCATGGCGTAATTCTTTCGTCGTTCATCGGCGGCACTCGGCCGTCGTACGCGACGGCCGAGCTGAATTGGGCATTGATGATTGCCGCTATGCGGCGGATTCCTCAGGAAATGGCGGCGATGAAGGGCGGCAAATGGCAAGCATGGCCAGTTGGACTCGGTCTGCGCGGCCGTGTTTTGGGGATCTTCGGCTACGGTAGGATTGGCACGGTGGTAGCCGGATACGGCCGCGCGTTCGGCATGAACGTCCTCGTATGGGGACGTCAAACCTCGCTCGCCAAGGCCCATACCGATGGCTACCAGGTCGCGAACAGCAAGGCCCAGTTATTCAAACAATCAGACGTGGTGTCGCTCCATTTGAAACTCATCGACGAAACCCGTGGCATCGTCACTGCCGACGATCTGGCTGGCATGAAGCCGACTGCAGTGCTCGTTAACACCAGCCGGGCGGGGCTTATCGAGCGAGGCGCACTGGAAGAAGCATTGCGTCGTGGCCGCCCCGGGATGGCGGCGCTCGACGTCTTCGACGACGAGCCTCTGGTCGGTCCCAATCATCCTCTACTATCGATGGACAACGTAGTCATCACGCCGCATCTGGGCTACGTCGAGCGGGACAGCCTCGAAGGAATGTTCAATTTGATGTTCGATCAGATTCTTGCCTACGAACGCGGGCAGCCGATCAACGTGGAAAATCCCGAGGTGCTAACGAAACTGCAAGTCGCCGCGCTGACCTGCCGGGAGCCTACTCGTCGGCATTTGTTTTGCGTCACTAGTGGGTCAACAACCGTCCGGAGACTTCTCGATGCCGAAAACGAATCGATGGGTTAGGGGAGTAAAGACCGTTTCCACCTACCCTCCCGAAGGATTATTTACAAAAGAACCCAAAATCATCGCGCGTGTGATGGCTTCGAAGAAAGGCGCTTTGCCGAGGAAGAGCTGCAGCGGACCAAGACGGACGCGATCGATGCGTTGGGGATCGCGCGGTTTGCTGCCCAGAAGCGACCGCCGGCAGCGCAACTGCCCGATGTCGCGACGGAAGAGCTGTGTGAATTGGCGCGGTTGCGCGAGCGGCTCGCGGAAGACTTTGCCAGCCGGCTTAGGCAGTTACATCGAGCGGTTGATCTGGGCTTTCCGGAGTTCACGCGGCATGTCCCCACGCCAGAGAGCCAGCTCGCGGCCACCATTCTGTCGCGCTATCCAACTGCGGCGTCGTTTCGTGGTGCTTCGGTGAAGAAGCTCGCTCGGATCGTTTACGACGGCTCGCACAAGATCGGGAGGAACTCGCTAGTGCTCTGATCGAAGCAGCCGCAAAGTCCGTGGGTAGTTATCACTCCGAGCCTTACCGATTGCGTATCAAATACCTCTGTGAGGATCTTGATGTGCTGCTGCCGGCGGCTGAAGGATCTCGCGCGCGTCGATCGAGCGCAAGCTCGATGAACACGAGGTAGGCAAACTGTTAACAACGATCGATGGGATCGGGCCATTAACCGCTGCCTGTCTGATTGCAGAACTCGGAGACCCTGCACGCTTTCGCAGTGCTGGTGCAATCGCGAGCTATGTCGGCGTTGCACCACGACTGCGGCAATCGGGGAAAAAGCGCTTCTTCTCGGGCAGCCCGACAATCCCGTTTGGCAACGCTCGGCTGCGCAAGGCGCTCTGGATGGTGGTTCTCAACGCCGTACGCTGCAATCCGTGGCTACGCCAGTATTACGAACGGCTTCGGGTTGCGGGCAAACCTGGCAAGGTCGCGGTCATCGCCGCGATGCGGAAGCTGCTAGCAGCGGTGTGGAGCGTAGCAAAGCACCGACGGCCTTTTGTGCCGAGACTTACCTTCCAAGTCGCGAGAAGCTCGGCAAGCTGAATCCAGCAAGCCTGCATCACTCCCGGAATTTTCCGCGTTACGTCCAACAGCGAGGGAGGAGTCTTCCTAGGCCATTACTGCCGCAGCATCAGAATGAACTTGCCGCACTAGCCGGTAGCCAGTTGGACTCCTCGTCCTTGCGAGGGTTTTCGTTTTGCAGATAATGGTTGACTGAACCATCGGCCTTGGTCTTTGAGCTTGTTGCTTGAACTCAGCGTGTAGGATTGAGCGGATTCGCCACCAAAAAATACTCCGCGTTGTACGTCGTCAGTCTTTGTCTGTCCGACGTCCCAAGGTGAAAATCGTGCAAATGTTTCGTAAGGAACGGCTGCTCTGGGCGCTACTGTCGTTGATGAGTCTCACCGCGCTCAGCGTGCCCGCCCTGGCTGGACGTTATAGTCCCCTCGAGACTTTCGCGCCCCTGACATTGCCGCAGCCAGTCAATCGTTACCGCTCCGGCAGCGGTGCGCCGGGACCGGACTATTGGCAGAATCGCGCAGACTATGAGATCCACGCCCAGCTAGATACCGCGAACAAGCAGTTGAGCGCGAGAGAGATCATCACCTACACGAATCGGAGCCCAGATGTCCTTACGAGCCTGTGGATTCAGCTCGATCAGAACGTCTACCGGCGCGATGCACGCTCTGTTGCAGCGAACCCCGGACCGCGGAAGGAATTTACCGACGGTTTCATTCTCGATGAAGTCGCTATCGAGCTTCAGGGGCGGATGAGACAAGCCGACTATCTCGTCTCGGACACGCGTATGCAGATCCGGCTGCCCGAAGCGCTCAAGCCCGCCGCTAGCGCAATTCGAGTTCACATTCGTTATCACTACACCATTCCAGGCGTTTTCGGCGGCCGCACTTCGTGGACGACGACGAAGAACGGAGAGATCTACGACATCGCACAATGGTATCCGCGCATGGCGGTGTACGACGACCTGCGCGGTTGGGACACGCTGCCGTATCTCGCGCAGGAATTTTATCTGGAGTATGGCAATTTCGATTACTACATCACCGTGCCATGGGACATGCTGGTCGCCGGCACCGGAGCATTGCAGAATCCAGAAGCAGTCCTGACGCCCATGCAACGCCAGCGTCTGGGATCGGCGCGCACCAGCGATGCAACGGTGTTCATCAGGAGCGCTGAGGAAGTGCGCGATCCCGCAAGCCGTCCTGCGCACGATGGGACGCTGACTTGGCATTATCGCATCGAGAATTCACGTGACGTAGCGTTCAGCGCTTCCCGCGCCTTTATCTGGGATGCGGCCCGCATTCAGCTACCCGGCAAGCGCCGCGCGCTGGCAATGTCGTTCTATCCGGTGGAGAGCGCCGGAGAGGGCGCTTGGGGGCGCTCGACCGAATACCTGAAGCACGCCGTGGAGGATTTCTCGCGACGGTGGCTCCCGTACCCATATCCGGCAGCCGTCAACGTCGCGGGCGGCACTTCAGGCATGGAATATCCGGCGATAGTTTTTGATGGCGTCAAGGACAAGGGCAAGGATCTCTTCTGGATCACAGTCCATGAGATAGGCCACACCTGGTTTCCGATGGTCGTGGGGTTCGATGAACGGCGCTACGCCTGGATGGACGAGGGATTCAACACGTTCATCGACGTGTACGAGTCTGACGCCTTCAACAAAGGGGAATATGGTCCCAAGCGCGATCCCGAATATGCGCCGGGCGGGGGCAATCCCGTCGAAGAAATCCAGCCAATCCTGGCCGATCCCGAGGTGCCGCCTCTGATGACGCGTGCCGATGCGATCCCTGAGAAATACCGTCACCCCGTCACTTACTTCAAATCCGCTCTAGGCTTGATTCTGCTGCGCGAGCAGATTCTCGGGCCTGAGCGGTTCGACTGGGCGTTTCGCCGCTTCATCCGCGATTGGGTATATCGGCATCCAACCCCGTCGGATTTTTTCCGCGCGATGGAAAGTGAAGGTGGCGAGGACCTGAGCTGGTTCTGGCGCGGCTGGTACATGAACAACTGGACGCTTGAACTGGCGGTGAAGAGCGTTGGCTATGTGGACAGTAATCCGGCCAAGGGCGCGCTGGTCACGATCGAGAATCGCGGCCAGTTGGTGATGCCCGCCGCTGTACAGATCGATTTCAGTGACGGCAGCCATCAACGCCTGCGCCTGCCAGTCGAGACCTGGATTCAAAAGGATGTGGCCAACCTAACCTTGCAGAGCAAGCAGCCAATCACCGCAGTCACTATCGACCCAGACCACGTTCTCCCGATCCAGTACAAACGTGATTCGGCGTTGCTGCGATGGCGTCCCAATTCTCGATGAGCGAGATCGGTTCGCCGGTCTGATTGCGTCTTTGTTAAGAGTGACCCCCAGGGCGAACAAACTGGCTCCGCCGCTCCATCCAGCTGTCGGTGATGCATTTGCCATTCGAGGGTTTCAGGTCGGATGCCGGCGCAGGGCCCAGAGAATAACGCCGATGCCGATGAAGATCATTGGTAGAGAGAGAATCTGTCCCATCGATATGACGCCGCCGATCAGACCTAACTGCGGATCTGGCTCCCGAAATAACTCGATGAAACATCGAGCCAAGCCATAGAGAGTCAAGAATGTCCCGAGTAATACGCCTTGCGGGCACTGCTTTTGTGCCATGATCCACAGAACGGCGAAGAGCACCAATCCCTCCAAGGCAGCCTCGTACAGTTGCGACGGGTGTCGCGGCACCATCATTCCATAGACCAGTGGGGCGCGCGGGAAGATCATCGCCCAAGCAACATTGGAAGGACGCCCCCACAGTTCCCCGTTGATGAAATTGCCCAACCGTCCCAGAAACAAGCCCAGAGGAACCACAGGCAGCACTAAATCCGCGAGCATCAAAAATCCAATGCCAGTCTTCCGCGAGAACAGCAGCGCCGCAATGATCACCCCAATCAAGCCGCCGTGGAAAGACATGCCTCCATCCCAGACGGCCACGATCTCGGCGGGATGATGAAGGTAATAAGGCAAGTTGTAGAACAGCACGTAGCCTAAGCGGCCCCCGAACAGAACCCCGCCGATCAGATAAGAGACGAGCTCTGCGACGCCGTCTTTCTCCAGCGGTGCGCCGCGTTTTTGCGCGAGGTAGCAGATCAGGTAGTAACCGATGATGAATGACAGCGTATACATCACGCCGTACCAACGAACCTCCAGTGGCCCGAGATGCATCAGCACGGGATTCAGGTTGTCAACGAAATGCAATGTTCAGACCTCAGTTTGATTAGCTTGTTGGCCAGGCACGATTCAGTCTGAGGCGCGTAACAGCCCTCTGAAACGAGCGAGAGCTCGGTTTCGATCCATCGCGATCTTTCTGCGAGGGTCTCCCTATTATCAACCGCTGATCGTCAGCGCAGGAGGTGAGTTGTAACAAAAATCGCCAGCATACCAGTCGCCGTGGCAACCCCGACCAGGGGCGAGTCGTGTTCCTTGGCTTCTGGCAGAAGATCCGAGGCACCTATGTAGAGAAAGGAACCGGCAAAAAAGGCGAGGACGAAGGGCAGCAGTCCATCCAAATTAACTAACAGCGTGGTAGCGGCGCCGAGAACCGGAGCAAGCATATCCACGGCGAGCCAGAACATGGCGCGCTGCCGGGAATTTCCGTGTGCAAGCACGATGGTTACGGTGTTGAGACCGTCACTCAGATCGTGCGCGATGGTCCCCATCGCGATCAAAAATCCCAATGCGGCGCTGGTCTGAAAGCCGACGCCGATGGCTACCCCGTCGAGAAAGCTATGCACGCAGAGGCCTGCCGCCGACAAGACGCCAAGTTCTTGCTCATCGCGTGTGACGTTTTTGGCATCCCGGTTGGCGCGACGCATCGCGGTGAACCGTTCTAGTCCGAAAAACACCAGGAAGCCGATCGCTGCCATCGGCATATACGAAGCTCCGCCGTGCAGCGCAAAGACTTCAGGCAGCATGTCGAACAGAGCCACTCCGATCACAGCGCCGGAACTGAATCCGAGCAGGAGATGAAGCCGATCGCGCAACCGGAAGGCTGCGATGCCTCCAATTCCTGTGGAGGTGAGCGTCATGGAGGCGAGAAATAGTGGCATAAAAAACACAGGTTTGCGCTGCTTGACTGAACATTATTGATAATGATATTTCAACATCGATAATCAAATTGCGGAGCATTCCATGATTACGCGATCCGAACTCGACCTCGTTTGCCGTCCGCTGAAAAGCGAACTCCAAAGAGCGGGTCTAGTCTTCGACGACGTTCAATTTGACGAGTTCGAACAGACCCTGCGCATCGTGGTGGACGACGGACCGCAGCGGCGGCTTCCCCGCTCACCGCAGACGGATTCAGGGGACGGGGCGATTATCGATGCAAGAGTGCTATGGGATCTCATCCGGGACCTGATCAGACTCGGGATGAACCCAGCCATTCAGTTACGGCGCAGGCGTCAGGGTCAGAGTCAAACTCCTGAGGTTCGTGATCCGACGACTCGTGGCTTCCTTGAGGCTTTTAGCGCTAGTATCTATCGGGCGCTGCGGAGAATGGAGGAACATGATTGTCGAGGAGTCGACTCTCGCCTATCCTGCGGTTATGCCCGCTTCGCGAGTAGCGAAATCACCGAAGACTTTTCGACGGAACACTCAGCAACGTCGGGAAATACGCGAGGTCTTTGAGCGGAACGATCGTCCGCTTGCCGCCGACGAAGTGTTGGGCCTGGCACAGCAAAAGGTGGCCGGGCTGGGGATAGCCACGGTCTATCGGACGGTAAAGGCTTTGGCTGATGAGGGATGGTTGGTGCCGGTGGAAGTGCCAGGGGCGCCGCCGCGTTACGAGGTGCGCGGCAAGGCTCATCACCACCACTTTCACTGCCTCAAATGCGGCAAGTTATTCGAGCTCGACGGATGCCTCGAGCGATTAGGGAAACTGATTCCGCCGTCCTTCTACGTCGTCGATCACGTCGTGTTGCTCTATGGTTATTGCGCAACCTGCGCTGGTCCTCGCAAAACCGGGCGCGCCGCTACGTCACGCAATCAGCTTCCAAAGCAGTAACGCTTCTCAAAGATCTGCGTACCCAAATAAATGTCTCACTCCGCCGGCGAGAAGGTCGAGCTGTTGGGCGCCCGGCGCTCAAGAACTGATTGACGTTGTGCAGGCTGACTTAAATAAGCCAACTATCAGAGATGCCCCCTTGCGCGCCTGACGTATGCTCTCCCATTTTCAAGCGGCTGTGTTGGGAGTGCTCCAGGGCGTCTCGGAGCTTTTTCCGATTTCGAGCTTGGGTCACAGTGTGATTCTGCCGGGTCTTCTGGGCTGGCCGATTGATCAGAATGCGGATTACTTTCTGACGTTTGTTGTGGCAACTCACTTCGCAACGGCAGTGACACTGTTCGTCGCATATCGGGATGATTGGGCTCGCATCATATCCGGATTACTGAGGTGCATTTGGGCGCAGGAGTTCAGGCCCATGAATCCTGATGCTAAGTTAGGATTGCTATTGATCATAGGCACTGTCCCCGCCGGTGCCGCGGGACTCATTTTCCAAAGACAGGTCCAGAAGCTCTTCATCTCAGCGACACTTGCCGCGATTTTTCTGACGATGAATGGCGGGTTGCTCTATCTGGCTGAGCGCTTGAGAAGAAACGCGAAGAAGAACAAAGACCTCGATGGCGTAGATCAGAGGATCGTCGCCCAAATGTCGTGGTCAGTCTCGAAGGCGAATCGGCAGATTCTCGCCCTGTTACCAGGATTTTCTAGAACCGGATCGACGATCGCGGGCGGTCTATTGGTCGGACTATCTCACGAGGAGGCGCTCAGATTCTCGTTTCTCTTAGCCACGCCGATTATCGGGGCGGCGGCGCTGCTGAAGCTGCCCGAACTCTTCCGTTCAGGCAGTCGCCCCGCGCTGGAGAATGCTTTGCTCGGTGCAATCTGTGCTGGCGTGGCAGCCCGGGTTTCCATCAAGATTCTGACCAGATATTTCCAGACCAAGACCCTCACTCCGTTCGCGATCTATTGTGCTGCTGTCGGGTTGCTGAGTTTGATCGCGCTGGGTTAGGTCTCGCACACCAGGCGCGATCGGATCGCTGAGATGTGGCCCGCGTTCGAACCACCACCTCAAACTATCCGTGAGAAGACGAACTTCTTGAAGTAGTTAACGATGAGTACAGATCTCGTGACAGACAAAGCCGACGAGCGCAGTCCCACCTCAGACAGGTTCGATCGCGTTTTCTGGAAACGCTTTTGGCGATTGATCCGCCCGTATTGGACATCGGAAAGACGGGGTTCGGCCTTCGTGCTGGTTTCGGCAATAACTGTGCTGAATCTCGGCACGGTTGGGATGCAAGCGGTTTTCAGCTACGTTTCGCGCGACGTGGTGAACGCGCTGCAAGCGAAGGACGCCACACGGTTTCATCATCTCTTGATGCTGTTCGCGCTTTGGATCGTGGTATTCGTGCCCATAGCCGCCTTTTATCCACACTTAAGCGGGCTCCTCAGCGTAGATTGGCGCGACTGGATGACAGAAAAATTTGTCAAAGGCATGCTGCAGGGCAACGCGCTTTACTACATCATGCGCGATCGTACGGTGACGATCCCGACCAGCGGATCAGCGAAGACGTCAACAGTTTCACCAGCGGCGCGCTTACCTACTCGATGACCGTGCTGCAGGCGATCGTAACCGCAATCGCATTTTTTGGAATCCTATGGACGATCTCACGATGGCTCGCCGCAAGCTTAATCGGCTATTCGCTGGTCGGGACCTGGCTGGCCATCGTGATCGGCCGCCGTCTGGTAGTGATCAACTTCAATCAGCAACGGTTCGAAGCTGACTATCGGTTCGGATTGGTCCACGCGCGCGACAATGCCGAAGCGATCGCGCTGTACGACGGCGCATCCGATGAAGCTCGTCAGCTTCGCCGGCGCTTTGCCAGCGTGGTCAACAATTTAAGCTGCTCATTTTATGGCAGCGTCATCTGACGCTCTTTATCGCAGTCTACGACAACGCGGCCGGCCTCGTGCCATATTTCGTTTTGGCCGGCGCCTACTTTTCCGGACGTTTTGCGCTGGGCGAATTTACCCAAGCGGCATATGCGTTTTCGGTTTTGCAGAGTTCGATGGCGCTGGTTGTCGATCAATTCCAGGCACTTACCGACTACGCATCGGTGGTCAATCGACTGGCGGCATTCGAAGAGTTCTGTGAAAAGGCCGCCAGCAAGCAGGGCAATGACCAGCCGCAAATCGAAGTGGTCGAAGATGACTCACAGATTGCGCTTAAGAACGTCACCCTGGCGACGCCAGATCGGGCGCGCGTTTTACAGCAGCATGTTTCGCTCGCGGTCGCCGATGGCGACTCTCTGCTGCTCACCGGTCCGACCAGTGCGGGTAAGACCTCGCTCATGGGGCTGTCGCGGGCCTATGGAGAGCCGGCAGCGGGGGAATCTTGCGGCCGTCGGCGAATCATATCCTGTTCATGCCGCAAAAGCCTTATCAGATCCTCGCTCAATTCGCCAGCAGATTCATTATCCGCGCGCCGGCCGAAATCAGCGACGAAACTCTTATGCAAATGCTGAAAGAAGTCAACCTTGCCTATCTCCCCGGCCGGTTCGGCGGTCTCGACGCCGAGCTCAACTGGTGGACTTGCTGTCGGGCGGCGAGCAGCAAATCAGTGACGACGGCGAGATGCCGCTGGCGCTCTTGAACTCTGACCTCGTAGTCCTTGCGACTGGTTTCGATCGCTCGCGGCCCGGTGGCGAATGGCTCGATCGAGCGATTGGTCAGTTCGCGCTGCCCTGCCATGAATGCGGGTATCCGATCGTGGACGCGAACCTCCGCTGGCATCCCGGGCTGCACGTCACCGGCCCGCTCGCGGAGCTAGAACTGGGCCCGGTTGCCCGCAACATCATCGGAGCCCGTCACGCCGCGAGCCGACTCGCGGACGTGTGACGGTCCTCAAGCACCTCGATTGCCGAGATTTCGACCAGGTCTGGGAATCGAAGAATATTTCAGTTGGACGGCTCAGATCCCGCCATAATCAGAGTGTAGGTATGTGACGGGGCATCTGCGGCGGCTTCGCTTCGTGAGAGAAACCTATTATAGGTTGCTCCGCACGTGGCGGTCATCCCAAGCCGCGAGGCCTCAAGTCGGGTATTAGCCAGCAGTCACCGTTCCGTGGTCGTCGCAGTGCCCCTGATCTGGATGATGAAGGTGTCCTTTCACGAGATAGTCTCTATGACCGCCGTGCGGAATTGCTTCATGTCCGCAAGCAGCTCCATGGGAGTGCTTTTCGTCATGTGCGCCGCACGCATGGGTCGGGGTGCAAGAAGACGGATTCGGACCACCCTCGGTCAAGGCATGTTCATCAACATGCCCTTGGTGAGTACTGTGAAGGTGCCCGTCATGTAGATAGTCAACATGACCTTCGTGTTTGATCGCAGTATGCCCGCAGCCTGGACCATGCTCATGAGAATGCTGATCGTGCGTTTTGTGATCGCTCATTTTAGTTAACTCCTTCCAATTACGAGCTTTTGGCTCGGACAGTGTGATTACGATCGTTCATCCTCGGCCGCATGAGAGAGAGAGTTGAGCACCAGCTCGGCAATGTGCTTGTCCACGACCGAATAGTATTTGTGTTTGCCTTGACGCGTGCTCGCGACAAGTCCCGCGTCCCGGAGCCTTCTGAGCCGTTCCGATGTCGTCGAGACCTGCTCGCCAGTCGTTTCCGCGATGTCTCCCACGCAGGCTTCATGCCTGCTCAGGATTTCCACTAGTCGAAGCCGCCCTTCATCTCCGATCGCTCTCAGCATACGAACGGCGCGTTCGAAACTTCGATTGCTGAAGGTCGATGCGGTCAGCGGCTGGTGAATTCCATCGCTATTTCGCCCGATGCTTCGGACTTCGCGTGTACGTCTCATATCAATATCTCATGAAACGTACAGATGCACAAGCGTTGAGTCAAGCGGTCTATTCCTAAACCAGCGGCCTTTTCTTACAATCGATCTGCTTTGCGAAATGTCACGGCCTCCCTTCGAGAGCCTACTATTCTAGTCTGGGTACAGGATGAAGATGGGGCCGTCTCCCCGAAGCGGTCCGCGAATTCACCAGGCAAGAACTTGCACCGAACTGCGCGGATTCCACTCCCTTACCTTTCTGAAAGCGCGACGGCGCGTCCCTTTCATTGGATGGATAGCCGGGTATTCCTGCAAGCGCGCTTGACTCACCCCACGTGTCTAGGGAAGAACGCTCCAAGCCTCGATCAGCAAAGCGTAAGCGCTCATAATCGAGCTGAGCCCAACGGCTCGATCAAGCTCGCCAAGCTGATGGCCGGAGAGCCGTTCGTAATTGTAGAACAGGATAATTTATGGAAGAAGACGTCCAGGTTGGCTATCAAGTATTCACCTCTGACGGTGGCGAGGAGGTCGGAGCTGTGCGCAGAGTATTGCGCGATCGCCGCCGAATCGTGGTCTATGTCGAAAATACCGGTGATTGCGAAATTCCATCCGATGCGATCGCGGCGGTGCATTCGCAGAAGGTAATTCTCAAATGGGACAAGCTGACACCGGAGCTTAGGGATGCGATTCGACATGCCCATGACGCGGAACTGCCCGACGGCGAAGACGCCGATAAGTGAAACAGCCAGCGAGCGGAATTGAATTCGGCGCTCGACAACGCTGATATATACTCGCTCCGTGGCTACTTAGTTGCCAGCGCGCTATTACTCAGAGCCAGGACTTATTTGGCAGGGAGACTAAAAGCATGCCTTCCGAGGAACTTCTGATCGACGCGGACGGCCATATTCTCGAGCCGCCTGACCTCTGGGAGAAATACCTTGAACCCAAATATCGCGCCCGAGCGGTGCGGATTCGGGTCGGCGACGACGGCTTCGAATTCCTGGAAATCGACGGCCAGCGCGCTCAGCTTACCAGCGCCGCCCTGCTCGCATCATTGGGTGGCATGAAAAAGCTGCGCGAAATGGGCGAACAGGTCGAAGGCTTCAACGCCGGCCGCCGCGATAAGCTCAAGGAAAACGCACAACACAGGCATGCGGTCTTCGACAGTCTCAGCACCGGCAGTCCCGAAGATACCTATCTGTCGGGCTGTGCGCCGGGAGCGATGAATCTCAAGGAACGGATCGAAATTCTTGACCGCGAAGGCATGGCCAAGGCCGTGATTTATCCTACCATCGGCCTGCTGTGGGAAGCGGAGATGTTCGACAGCGAACTAGCCGCTGCCCATTGCCGTGCCTACAATCGCTGGATAGTCGATTTCTGCGGCGATTCCGGCGGCAGGCTCGTTCCGATTGCTCATCTGTCGCTGGCTCAGCCAGCGGAAGCGGCGAGCGAATTAGCCCGGGCGGTCAAGGCGGGCTGCCAGGGCGCGTTCGTTGCTCCATTCACACTCACGCGCAAGCCTCATGGCCACCCTGACCACGATGTATTTTTTGCGGCTGCGCAGGATCTCGATGTTCCGGTCGCGATTCATCCGGGACTCGAACCTGCAGCATGGAGCATTCATCAGAGGTTTGACGGGATGTCATGGGCCGATTGGTATTTCGACCTGTTCGCGGCGCAGGGGGTGGGGCATGCTTTCGCGACCCTATTTCAATATGGGGTGTTTGATCGATTTCCCCGGCTGCGGGCCGTGGTGTTGGAGTCAGGCGCAGGGTGGATCGGTTATTGGCTTGATCGCGGCGATGCTATCTATCGGCGCACTCAGCTTGGCGGCACGGTGCAACTTAAGGAAAGGCCGTCCTTTTATTTCAGACGCCAATGTTTTATTTCGGCCGATCCGGATGAGCGATCGATTGCGGCAATGACGCGCCTGGTCGGCGAGGATCGCTTTTTCTGGGCGAGCGATTATCCCCATCCCGACCATCCTGGCGATTATCTCACTGAATTGCGCGGAATGGTCGAAGGCATGACCGCAACGGCACGCCGCGGTGTGTTGGGCGAAAATGTTGCTCGCGCGTATCGGCTGATGTGAAAAGCCCGCATAAGGCCGCGCCCGCCTCAAGCTGTACGGCGGCAAGCGCCTCTTGCGCTGGTCTGCAAGAGCCGCCACGCGCGGGTGAGGGTTCTGAGCTACCCACTAGGCTAGTCCGTCACAAAGGAAACCGAGACGATGTTCAGGATCGGCAAAGAGTTTCACCTTCTTCATGTCGTCAGGGATTTGGATGCGGCTGACGAATGGTACGATCGAATTTTTTCGGTGCGGCGTTTCGTGCGCAATTACATGAAGGCCGCTATGCGCAAGGCTTCACTGGTGCTGCTCGGAGACTTCGTAATGGAGCCCGCGCAGCCAGTGCAACAGCCGGGATGGGAAAAGTCCGCGTTAGGCAAATTCTACTCCCGCTTCGGCCAGCATTTTCACTCACTGGCGTGGTATGTCGATGATCTGCGAGGGACCTGCCAGGTGCTCAGTGGGCATAAGATTCGCCTGTTCGACATGGTCGGCAAACCTGTTACCGACCCGGGCCGAGGCGACGCTGTGTGGACTCATCCCCAGGATACGCATGCCGCCTTTGAATTCGCGGTGGCTCCCAGATTTTTTATCGATCCACGATTGCAGCCGGGCTGGTCAATGGAATTCTCGCGCGATCAGCATCCACTCGGAATCGAGCGCGCTTCGCATATTACGATGCTGTTCGGCGATTTGACCAACGCTCGGCGCCTTTATCAGGATGCACTGGGCGCAAAGCTAATTCACGAACAGGAGTCCGCCCACCAACGGTCCGCCTTTTTTGCCGTCGGCGAGGACACGGTTATCGAAGCTGCGCAGCCACTTTCGACCTCCAGTCCAGAAGGCCGTGAGTTGGAGCAGGCAGGAGAAGGCATCTTCGCGGTAACCTTCAAGACTCGAAATTTGGAACGCGCGGCCGGCCATCTGCGAGCGAATCACGTTCGGTTCGAGCTGGTTGATAATTCATTGGTGATTAATCGCGACGATGCATTCGGAATGGTGTTGCGTTTCACCGAGCAGGCGTTGCCCAACGACCCGCGGATGTAGAAATTTGTCCGGCGGGGCTCCTGCCATCGCCGTGCCCGGCCTCTGCCAATAAATTACTCAAGCTGCTTTCTTGGTGCTCCCGGCGAAGCGCGGAAGCGCGTGCAGCAGTCATAGATCGAGGGCGGCGCCGGCCTGCCAAACGCGTGGAAGCCGCGCGTCCTCGAGCGAGGGCTCGACGTAAAGATTGTCGGCGTGTCCGACCGCGATGCCGAGTGTCTGAATCTGCGCAACGACCGGGTGAAGGATATCGCCCGCATTTTCGGCGTCCCGCCGCATAGGATGCAGGACCTCGACCGCGCGACCTTGACAATATCGAACATTCCCTCGAACTCGTGACTTTTTGTTTGAGCTCGTGGTTTCACCGCCGGCAGCGAGCGCTATCGCGCGACCTGATGAGCGCGAATGCCCTCTACTTCTCGAATTCCGCTCCGAGAAGCTCGTGGTCTCCCACGTATTGCAGAGTTTCCAGACCTGGAACGCCGCAATCGTTTAAGATGGGGGAATCGCAACGAAGTGCGCGAGCACGAGGGTTTCAGTCCTGAGGCCGGGTAGTGGGTCAGTTTGAAATCCGAAGCCGTTGTCGGGGCAATGCCTTCTGTGGGAGGTCGTGCGATAATATCGTCATGGCCACAACCCGCAAGAAGCGTCCAGGCGATCCGCTCCAGCTTGCCAAGCTCATCGGGGACATCGCAACGGGACAAACAGATGATGTCGAGCAGGACAAAAGGGATCCGGCAGCAGTCGAGCTAGGCAAGCGTGGTGGCCTGAAAGGCGGTAAAGCACGTTGGGCTAAGCTTACCCCTGAACAGCGCTCAGAGGCCGCTACTCTTGCAGTTCAGGCTAGGTGGCAAAAGAAACAGGGTTAGGCAGCGTCCTCGTCCCCAGCCTCCAGTTCAGCCAAGTCCATCGTGAAGTTGAACGATATCTGAATCGGTTCGCAGTTGAGATGGGAGTCGTTCCAGCTCATACGCGCCGTATTCAATTCTCGGCACTCGCCAACAATTCTTCGGCGATGCTGTTGGAATGACAGCACCATATGGCTGCGACTTGCCGTCCTTAGATCGTCCCACTCGGTGCAAAGCACTCCCTGCCTTTGCACCGTGGCTGGATGCAATGCGCGAACGCGACGACCTTTTTTGTCGGTAAAATAAAGCTCACCCATCGCTTCCGCGATATCCTGTGAGCATCTATTCAGTACCGCCGTTGCGGGCATCACCCACTTGCCTCGACTGATGGCCCAAGCCGCTATTTCTTTGGCCATCGCGGGCCACGGTTGACCGGCTGCCCGATACTCCTGAACGATACGCTGCATCTGCTTGATGTAATTCATTGTCTTCGCACCTAGATATGGGTCGGAGCGGTTTTCCCATATCCATCAGTTAAGGCCGTGGCGGTGATTAGTTCACGTATTCGAGGCTTGAATTTATTAAACAAGTCGTTGCGTCGCGTTTTGTGCTGCAATTGACCTGCGACAATGCCGGGATGACGTTTCACGATTCGCGAAAAGCCGAGAAACTTCCCTGTGGAGTACAGCGGATCATGTCGGAGTATGAAATCGTCCAAGGCATTTTGGGGGACGCAAAACTCAGCAGCAACAGCATTTACAGCTTTTTCCGTTTCGTCTTCACAGTTGATTTCCGAGTCAAAATCATCAATTACAACTTCGCTCTTTCCGTCTCCGCGCAAAGCGTGCTCTATCTCATGGCGGAGGTTGAACCAAAAGCGGTCAATGTAATCCCATTTCAATGCTAATCCGATTACGGGAGAGCGATCACGCTCGATCCAAAAGCACGCGCCGTCAATTTTGGAGTTAGGAATCGGCTCAACGATGATGAGTCGTACTCCACAATTGGCCAGAATCTTGGGAACGTGGCGAATCTCTTCAGGATCGGTCAGCAAGGGTTCACACGCCTGCACAGCCTCTCGAAGCTTCTTCTCGGAGTAAGCTGGTACTTTCAGGGCATTTGCGAGTTGTTTTACTCGGAAAAGCCATGCTTCCTGTAAGGCCGACAGATCCTCCCGATGGTTGCGTTTTGCTGCATGAAGAAGCTGGGGTTCTTCGTTCTCATGGGTAATGCCATAGAAGCTGAATATCCGGGTCTTGATGATCTGGAAGCTTTCGGAAGACTCAATCCATCCGCGCAAAATCATCTGCCGGACCGGAAAGCGCTCTCGCAGCTTCGCTTCGAGTGTAATTGCTTGTGCGGACGGCGATGGTGCTGTTTTCCAAAGCTGATACGCGTTCTCAAGATTTAGCCAGTACTGCGCGCTTGTACCTAACGCTGCTGCAAATTCGCGGGCGGTTTCTGGCGTAATAGACTTACGCCCCGCGATTATCTCATTAACAAGCTTGACTGGTCGCCGAATGATTCCGGCAAACTCACCCTGTGTCCACCCTCGGGCCTCTAGCTCGTCAGCCAAGAATTCCCCAGGAGGAAATACTTCAGCAGGAATGCGCTCTTCCATTTCCAAATTCCTCCTTTAGTCCTAGTGATAATCCTCTATACCGATGACTCGAACACGATGCTCTTTCTCATGCTCTTCGATCTCAATGATCAGCCGCCATTGCTGGTTGATTCTAAGTGACCGCTGATGGCTCCTATCACCCTTGAGTTTCTCGAAGCGGAGTCCCTTTGATGCGTAAAAATCACGCTCATCTACCGCCGCTCGGATGGCCTGCATTGCTTTACGGAATCCGCGAACTACAGCGTCCCCATAGCCAGCTTGGAACCGAACATCCACCTCCAACCGATCTAACTGCGGATCGGCGAATTCCACATCCATAAAGGGAGAACATAACTGAATAGACGCCTGAGAGCAACCACCTATTCACCCATAATATCAAATTGACTTGATATACGTCATCGCTCTGGTAAAATGGTCAGTATGAACAAGCTGACTACCGACCGCCGCGCGCAGATCATCGGAATGATGGTAGAGGGCATGTCTATTCGCGCGATCACTCGCACGACTGGCGTCAGCAAGAACACGGTCGCGAAACTGCTTGCGGACGCTGGTAACGCCTGTCTCGATTATCAGGATCGCGCGCTTCGTAACTTACCTTGCAAACAGATTCAGGCGGACGAAATCTGGAGCTTCGTCTACTCGAAACAAAAGAACGTACCAGAAGAGAAGCGCGATCAGTTTGGCTATGGCGACGTTTGGACGTGGACCGCGATTGATGCCGATACGAAGCTCATCGTTAGCTGGTATCTCGGAAAGCGCGACGCAAAAGCTGCTTACGCGTTTATGATCGACCTAGCGAGCAGGCTCACGAATCGCGTCCGATTAACCACGGACGGCCACCATGCTTATTTGAACGCTGTGAACGCAGCTTTCGACCGCGAGATTGATTACGCCATGCTCGTTAAGCAGTACGGTACAGCGCCAGAAGCCGAGAAGCGTTATAGCCCGCCGATTTGCTTAGGAGCTGACAAAACTGAACTTCGCAGATTGCCCGATCCCGAACACATCTCGACGAGTTATGTTGAACGCCAAAACCTATCGATGCGGATGGGGATGCGACAATTTACGCGCTTAACGAACGCGCTAGCAAAGAAGCTCGCCAATCACATGCACGCGCTGTCGATCTATTTCATGCACTACAACTTTGTGCGGATTCATCAGACGCTTCGATGCACGCCCGCAATGGAAGCTAGCGTTACGAATCGGCTTTGGAATTTGAACAATATCGTCGCTGTCGTGGACGAATGGGAAGCCAATCAGAAGGCACAAGATTCAACCTGACCCACTACCTGAGGCCGGGCTTGACTCGTTCGTCGAAGCCGCTGCAGTGTATATTTGTTGAGAAGTGATCAACGGAGACGATTAGCAAGATCTTGAAGCAATTGCTGGCGTCTCTGCTTCTCCACTTCCGGGTCTTCGACTTGATTAAACTCAATCGCTTGGAAGTCGTCACCGCGTTTTCGATTCTGGCGAGGTTCGAGCCCCTCAATCAAGACGGCTTCCATAGTAGCGACCACAACATTAATGTCAAAACTTCCGCGAGTCGTGACGGTATTCAGGGCGCCGCTATTTTCGACGGGATATACGCCAAACCAAGAAAATCGAGTCCAGCGACCAGCCAACCTATCGACAGTATGCTGGTAGAGCCTACGTCCTAGAGTCTGATCGGTAGTACGTCCAACGTAAACAACGCCCTGTGAATCGTGAAGTAGATAGACGCCCTTCTGTCCACAAAAATCGACGATGACAGAGCCAGTCTGTTGATGGCCTAAAATTTTTGGCTGTAGGGTCCACCCGACCTTGGATCGTTCCCAGAACATTCCGAACGCATTAACCAGCCCCGTGATCTCGGATGCTGCAGCCTCTTCCTGTTCAGGGGTAGTCGCCTCCGCTTCCCCTCCACGAAGCGTATAGTACCCGCGGGAAGTGCGAAGGAAGGGGGACCTATCACTCTCGTTGTTGAGAGATTGAGTTATTATCGAGTTTACGGTGCTTGCAGGGGTAGCCCCAAGTTCATCGCGATTGCGCAGGGAGCGCTGCGCGATTTGATCGGCGATCTCGGCGTAGTGCATCGGCGCAGTAGCGTCTTTTAGCACTGCCTCTATCGCATCTTTCCATTCCATCGATAAACGAGGTTAGCATCACGGTTACTCGTCTTGCTACCGCATTTGCGGGAGCCTCAGATAATCCGATGCCCGTTCCGAAACTTGCCGGGCCGTGGCGAAGGCCGCGGGGGCGAAGCCTCACGGCCCCAAGATGACCGCGTGTCTTTGGCTCGATCCGGTCCTAGCCGCACGCATCGAGTTTCTCGAATAGACGCCGGATAAGCGGCTGGGCCATCCGCGCTTCGCCGGGATTCGGAGCGACAAGAACTCGGGAAAGTCGTGCGAGAATAGAGGCGCTCGTCGCGCAAACATGCTTGGAGGAGTTCTGACAAGACTAAGGGGTTATTCGCAGAACACGCCAAACCCGGCTGAGAGGCCCGCGCGGATAAGGCCGGCATACACCACGCCCGTCATAATACTCGACCAGGATTGAATCGAGCAGATTGCACCAATTCGGAATGGTGTTGCGTTTCACCGAGCAGGCGTTGCCCAACGACCCGCGGCGATAAATCTACACTGAGCATTGGCTGTCTGACTGAACCGAACGCTCTTCGCGGCGTTGCGATCATCAGGCAGTCCCACCGGAAAACAAAAGCTGTGAATTGAACGATGACAGCAGCATCTGCCACCATTCCGCGTGCCGGTGCAAAAAGATCGCGTCCGGAAAATGATGCCGGGCGACATGCTCCGGGGGAATCGCGTCCCAACCGTAGTGTTCGACTTTGACCCGAGTCTCGTCGCCCACCGGCTCGAAGCGTACTTCGACCTGAGTGAGCTGGCCCGGCGCAAAGCTCTCCTGACGCCAGGTAAAGGCGAGCCGCACTGCTGGCTCCCAGGCGGTTATGTGACCGATTTCAAAAATCTCGCCGTCCGGCAAAATCTCAACCAAGCGTCCACCCAGCCCCGCCTCAAACTTGAGCTGCCCAGGCGATTTGTGTGTAAAGCGGAAAAGCCCGTTTGGCTGCCACCAGGCGCCGATTTCGCGGGTGAACACCTCGAATGCGCGGGCCGGCGTAGCCGCGACACGAATCGATACCAGGATGTGTGAAGTCATTTGCTATGCGCACCTCGCAGACTCGTTAGCTCGCTCCGCCTGCGGCTCCGCTAATGTGCTATGCGCACCTCGCAGACTCGTTCCCCTTCGGCTTCGCTCAGGGCTTCGGCCAGCTACACTTGGCCTCGGCCTCATCGCTCCGCCCGCGGCTCCGCTAACGGGAGCGCTCCACCTGTGCCTTGAACGCCGAAAGCTGGTTGCTCCAGAGCCGTTCGGTCTCCTGCAACCAGCTCTTCAAATGCTCCATCGGCTTGGGGCGTAGCGTGTAAACGCGTACGCGCGCGTCAAACCCGGGATGGGATTCCTCGATGAGGCCGCTCGAGCGCAAAGTGCGTAGATGGCGGCTGAGGGCCGACGGATTGAGCCCGAGAGCTTCGGCCAACTCCCCGGCGCGCCAAGGCCGCTCACGCAGCAATTCCACGGCTCGCCGGCGATGAGGGTCGGCGAGAGCGGTCAGAACGCGGTCGACCTCCGCCTTCGCTCTCAGACCCATCCTTCGATTTTCAATCCGCTGGCCTTTTCCGCTTCCTCGCGCGATACATAACGCAGGTTCTGCGCAAAACTCCAGACGTGTCCTTCGGGATCCTTCGCCATGTAAGTGCGGTCGCCGTAGAATTCATCTTCCGGCTCCCGGATGATCTCGGCACCCGCCGCGCGCGCCCGCTCGCAATGAGCATCGAGACCCTCGTTGAGATGGACGTGGACCGTCTGCGTGTTCTTGCCGCCGACGGTGGTGGGACTTGCGACAAAATCGGCCCATTCGCCGCCCACCATGATGAGCCCATCGCCGAATTTCATCTCCGCATGACCCAGATTGCCGCTCGCGTCGGTGATTACCATCGAACGCTCGAAGCCGAAAGCCTTTTCCAGCCAATCGAGGGCAGCGAATGGATGCTTGTAGAGCACCGCGGCGGCGAAAGTGGGACGTCGATAAGCGTCTGCCATGCCTGTATACCTCCTTCACCCTGGGAGCAATAGTTAACGAAACGGTGAATTATTGTCAATCGTTCTTCATGAAAGTTCAACCCCGCGCGAAAGGTTGCTCCAACCCTCCGATCCAGGCGTTAATGTCCGCAGAAGCCGCAAAGGTTGCAAGGTATGGCTCGGAATCGTCGCTGGCCGCCCGTAGTCCTGGATGTTAAGTTTGGTTGGGACCTTCTGAGATGTCGCCCTCCGCGTTGGACCGAATATATCGTGAGGAATTTGGCCGGATTCTCGCAACGCTGATTCGCCTTCTCGGCGATTTCGATATTGCAGAGGACGCGGCGCAGGAGGCTTTCGCCGCGGCGCTTGAGCAATGGCCGCGCGAAGGCATGCCGCGCGAACCTCGGGCCTGGATTGTCAGCACCGCGCGCCATAAGGCAATCGATCGGATTCGCCGCGACAGCTCATTCAGCCAGAAACGCGAAGAAATTCTCCGGCATCTAATTGGCTCGGGAGTGGGTGACAGCGACAGTCTGGACGACAATGGGATCCCGGATGAGCGCCTGCGCCTGATTCTTACCTGTTGTCATCCAGCGCTCGCGCCCGAGGCCCAGATCGCGCTGTCACTGCGAACCTTGTGCGGGCTCACGACCGACGAGATTGCGCGCGCGTTCCTGGTTCCGCCCTCGACAATTGCGCAGCGAATCGTCAGGGCGAAGCGAAAAATTCGAACTGCCAGGATTCCGTACGAGGTTCCGCCTGATGAAGCGCTGGGCGAACGGCTCGAAGCGGTGATGGCGGTAATCTACCTGGTATTCAACGAAGGCTACTCCGTCAGTTGCGGCGAACCTCTGGTGCGCGGCGATCTTTGCGCCGAAGCTATCCGGCTCGGGCGTATTCTGTGTGAGCTCTTGCCGCAAAATGCCGAAGCCCGTGGTTTGCTTGCATTGATGCTACTACATGACGCGCGCCGGCCCGCCCGCGTAGATAGCGGCGGCGATCTCGTTCTGCTTGAAGATCAGGATCGTAGCCTATGGAACGGCGAGCAAATCCGCGAGGGACTGGCGTTGGTGGAGTTGGCGCTGCGGCCAGGTCCGGTTGGCCCGTACGCGATTCAGGCGGCGATTGCGGGTGTTCATGCGCGAGCAGACAGTCCGGCGCAGACTGATTGGCCCGATATTGCGGCGCTTTACGCCTATTTGATGCGGCTGCGGTCCTCGCCCGTGATCGAACTGAATCACGCAGTGGCGGTGGCTATGGCCGACGGTCCGGAACAGGGTCTGCAGCTCATCGACTCCCTCCATGCTCGCGGCGAACTGACCGATTACCATTTGCTATGGGCGGCGCGCGCGGATCTGTTGCGCAGACTCAAGCGGTGGGCGGAGGCCGCAGCTTCATATCGCGCCGCCCTCGCTCTGGCCAAAACAGAACCCGAGCTGAGATTCCTGACGCGCCGTCTTGCTGAGGTCGAATCGTCTCATTAGCTCGGCCTGAATGCGGTGACCTGTTAGCAGCGTCTCACATGCACATTCGCTCGATTACCTGCGTAATCATCGCGGGGCCGCGGTCGAAGGCGTCGCGGCGAATCGATTCGTTGGGCTGATGCGCCTGCTCATAATCGCCCGGGCCGCAGATCAGGCATTGGATTCCCGCCCCGGAGAACCAGGCGCCATCGGTAGCAAACTGCGCTCCCCGTGCCGATTGGTTACCGGTGACTTCGAACAGAATTTTTTCGAGCCTGGTGTCGCGATTGGACCACATCGGCGGTGCGGCCAGTAGCAGATCCAGCTCGATAGCGGCGGCGAAGTTGTCGGAGGCGTAATCGTGGGGATCGATTGCGCTCAGGCGTCGCCTGATCTCTTCGTAAAGCGCAAGCGGATCGGTCTTCGGCAGCGAGCGATAGCTCGCCCGCAGCACGCATTGCTCGGCGATGACGTTGGTGGCGAGCCCGCCGTGGACCGTGCCGAGATTCATCACGTCATAGGGTGATTCCGGAAATACGTCAGCGAACTCCGAACTGCCGATAGCGCGCCGTTCGGCCTGGAGACGCCCGAGCACGTCGATCACCTTGCCCATCACCGCGATCGCGTTGACGCCCTGGTCGGGCGCTCCACTATGGCCGCCGCGCCCGCGCACGCGGACTTCGAAGCTGCAGATGCTCTTATGCGCATGCAGGACGTTGTATGATGTGGGCTCACCTATCCAGGCTAGATTGGGTTGTGGCACGTCGCCCAATAACATCTGCAGAGCCGGAGCAAGCTCCCGGGCGCCGAGCATCCCCACCTCTTCGTCGGCGGTGAAGATGAAAACGAGCGGCCGCTTAAGCCGCGCCAGCTCCAACGTGCGTACAACATCAGCGCATTGTGCGAGAAATCCTTTCATGTCCGAACTGCCGCGTCCGAAGATATGGTTGCCGTCGATTTCCATCTTGAGCGGATCGCGCTCCCATCCCGGCTGGCCTTCGACCGGCACGGTGTCGAGATGTCCGGTGATTATCAGCCCATCCGGACGTGGCGGTCCGATCCAGGCAACAAGATTTGCTTGCGGCACACCAGCAATGTCGATTCTATGTACGACCGTTTTGAGGCCGTGGCTCGTCAGCTGGTCGGCCAGGTATTCGATGGCCGGAACAATGGTGTGAGAGCTGACGGTATCGAAGGCGATAAGACGGTCGAGGACTTCGTAAAGATAAGTAGCCATTGAGGTGCTCCGATTTGCGATACCGCCAGAGGACGGCTCCAGAGCCGCCCCTGCAAAAGCCGCCTCGGTTTCATGCTCAGGGCGACTTGGTCACAACGATGCCGCTGCCGCGCAGCATTGGTGAGCCATCGATCGCGCATACCGCTTCGGCGTGCTTGAGCTGGCGCTTTTCTGCGCGGCCGGTGACTTGGCGCACTGCTTCGGCAATATGTCCCATGCCATGCATGCGCCCCTCGCTGAGGCTGCCGCCGAAGGTGTTGAGAGGCAATTCGCCTTCGAGCGCGATTCGTCCGTTCTGTACGAAGGAGCCGCCTTCGCCCTGACGGCAGAAACCGGCCGCTTCGAGCCAGTAGAGGGTCGAGGGGTTGAACCCGTCGTAAAGTTCGGCCGCATCCATATCGCCCGGACCGAGGCCCGCTGAACTCCACAATTTGCGGGCCAGCGAACCGCCGCATTCCATGTAATCATCCAGCGCGTAGTGCAAGAGCGTGCGCCGCGGTGCAGTGTTCTGGCCCCACCCGGCGATGTAGGCAGGGGGATTTTTAAGGTCGCGTGCACGCTCGGCGGTGGTCATGACCAGGGCGACGCAACCGTCGATCGGCACATCACAATCGTAAAGACAAAGCGGTTCGGCGATCCAGCGCGCATTGAAATAATCCTCGCGGGACATCAGTTGAGAATAGAAAAATGCGCGCGGATTGAGGTTGGCGTTGCGCCGGCTGTTGAGTGCCAACGCCGCCAGCGCCTCGCGCGTTGCACCGAAACGATGCATATAGCGCTGCCACGCCAGCGCATGCCATTGAACGATACTGGTGCAACCCCAAGGCGCCATGAACTGGGCGTCGCCGCTCGCGCGCGGCGCGCCAACGGAGGTACCTGCTGTCGGGCGCGCGTCCGGCCGATGCATCGCGCGCCAAATGAGCACGTAGTCAGAGGCCCCGGCGATGAGAGCATTGGCAGCTTCGATTATCGGGCTCGCGATCATGCCCGTCTCGATTTGCGCGTACCAGCGAATATCGGGGGCCAGCGGCAGATGATTGACGACGTACATTACGCTGACCACGTCGATGCCATCGCGATTGCCGGCACCGGCGAACGGTGATTCCGGATAGGTGGTAAGCCCATCGATTTGGGCGGACTTGAGCCCGCAGTCGTCCAGTACAGCGCGGCAGGCATCAACCGCCAGCAAGCCGAGTGGCTTTTGCGCGCGCCGCGTAATTTCGGAATAGCCGATACCAACGATTGCGGTTTTGCCTCGCACGAAATCCATTTCTATCCTCGTTCTGCGTGCATTTCGTTGCGCACCCGTTCGATCAACTCTTCGACTTTGAGCCCCTGCCGGAGATTGCCCGCGCCGTAGGCCTCGATTGTGCGCCTCAAATCCGCCGCGACCTCACGCTCAACTCTCACGATGTAGATCAACCCAAGCAATTCAATAATCAGCCCAACGGCCAAAACGATATGGGTGATATCGACAGGCATATTCGTCACCGCCGTTGGACCTGATCGAATGATCACAGAATCTTGAACTGCGGCACGATTACGCCATTGCCTCGGTCGTCAAAATCAACCTTGACCGGGCTGCCGATGCGTACGCGCTCGCGCTGGGATATGGGCAGGTTCGAGACCATTAGCAGCATCGGCTGTTCCTCGAGTTCGATCACAATATTGATGAATGGCGCGTCCGACTCGAAGCCTGGCACGTCGCGCTGATGCATCACCGTGAAAGTATGGATTCGGCCGCGGCCGCTCACTGGTTCAAAGCGCAACTCCTGCGATAGGCACGCATCGCATACATTGCGCGGCGGATGGTTGTAATAACCGCAAGTTGTGCAACGCTGGACGGCGAGCCGCCGTTCCTTCGCGGCCTCCCAAAAAGGCTGGGCAATCTCATCTGGGACTGGAATCGGTTTGAGTCGGGTGTTGCTCATTTATCACCTGCTGAAGCAGCATGCCGCAAAGCGCAATTTTCGTCGAGCGGCAGAACACTCCAAGGCCGATGAAGCACCTGTCACTCCAAATCGCGCTGGTTTCATTAATCTGACGAACTCTGATCATTATGTCCGCTGTGAGCCGTTGCGCCCGGCCATCGACGAGGTGAGGTGTCGAATGAATTCACAATCTGGAAGCGCGAATGATTGAAGCATTGTTGAACTCTACGATCGCGATGGCGACACCGATTCTGTTGGCCGCTTTGGGCGAGCTGATCGTCGAAGAGAGCGGCGTACTCAATATTGGAATCGAAGGCGCGATGCTGGCCGGCGCGTTCTTCGGCCTGGCGACCGCATATTTCAGCGGCAGCCTCGTGCTTGCATTAATTGCGGCGATAGCGGCGGCGGTCACGATGAACGCACTGCTCGCGGCGCTGGTGGTTAACCTCGGGGTGAACCAGGTGGTGGCGGGCACTGCGCTCGATATCCTGGCCGCGGGGCTGACGGGGGTTTTTTACCGGCGGCTGTTTGGCATTACTGGCCAGGCCTTTACCGTCACCCCGATTCCGGCGATTTCGCTTGGACCAATTGCTCAAATTCCGATAATCGGCCCCGTCTTCTTCGAGCAGAATGCGCTGGTGTATGCCGCATTCGCGATAGTGCCGTTGACCGCATTCGTCGTCAGGCATACGCGCTATGGGTTGTGGATTCGCGCGGCGGGTGAGCGGCCTGAGGCCGCCGATGCGCTGGGTCTGAACGTCTATCGGCTGCGATGGGAGGCCTTGTTGATCGCGGGCGTGCTGACCGGCCTGTCCGGCGCGTATCTCACCCTCGCGTACACTAACACTTTTGTGGAAGGGATTTCGGCCGGACGCGGTTTTGTCGCGCTTGCGGTGGTTATCGTTGGACGCTGGAACGCCTATGGCATTGCGGCCGCATCGCTCCTGTTCGGCGCCGCGATGGGTTTACAATTCGAGCTGCAGGCAGCCGGCGCTGCATTGCCCTATCAGCTTTTTCTGGCGCTGCCCTACGCCCTCACCTTGATCGTGCTCGCAGTGGTGGGTGGTCAGGCGCAAGCACCGAGTGCACTGGGGGAGCGCTATGTTAGGCCATGATTTTTTAGCAATCGCCCTTCAGCGGTTAGCTATCCGTGTTATGTCAGCGACGCTCTCTCACGGACAAACGCACTTTAGCACCATGGCCGCCAAACTCTTTCAAGAGCGAGCGCGCGCGTTCCTGGGCTCGGGCGACCAGCGCACCGTTTTCTGAATTCTGCGGCAGTTTGCGTTTAATGAATTGTTTCAATTCATCGAGATTGAACCGCAGCGCCTCGGCTGCGGCAGCGGTATTGGGTGATTTGTTGGCTTGAAGCTTACGCGGGCCTTCATGTCCCCCTTCAGAGATGTACCAGTCTTTGAAATGGCCGCGGAATCCTGCCGCAAACATCAAGGCGCCCAAATGGGTCGCCGCCGGGGGTACCCGCAGCAGCAATTCGCGGTGGGTTTCGCTCTGGCCCGGACTTTCGTATTCGAGCATCAGATGGCCACCCGGCGGGACCAGGCTGCTGATTAGGTTTACGAGATCGGCTTCGAGTCCCTCTTTACGTGCATCGAACCGCTGCCCGTTGGCCAACTCAAGCCAGGGATAGATGCGACCTTCGAACCATGGCATGACGCCGCGGCCGCCGCCGCTGATTAGCCCTGTCATTAATGGTGTACGCGCCGACTGTCCATTTTCATCGCGCACTGTTAGCGCAAATTGCAGCCATCCGGCGCGCGGCCGAACTTCCCGCAGGTCGCTGAGTACCAGCGCAAAAGTGCGTCCGTCTTTCGCGGACAGATGGCCGCTGCCGAGCCGCTCCGCAACTTGTTTGGCAATTGGTTCTGACGTCACTTTATTATGCGCACCTCGCAGACTCGTTAGCTCGCTCCGCCTGCGGCTTCACTAGTGTTTATGCGCACCTTGCAGACTCGTTTCCCTTCGGCTTCGCTCAGGGCTTCGGCCCGCTGCGCATGGCCTCGGTTTTACTTGCTCGGCGTTGGACGGCTACGCTAAGGTCATGTCATGTTGTGCCGCTACGCCGCCATCTGAGGCAAGGGAATGCCCAGCGACGGGCCGGCTCGCAGCAATCGATTCAGTACTGATTTGATTTTCTTGCTAGTGGCGGACTACTATAAGAAAATCTAAATATGCGCGAACCTGCGCTCAATTCATCAACCTTTCCGACGGCGCGCTGCGATACGTGTGCCAAGAGCGTTCTTACCTACCTCTCCCTCGCGGTTGAAGGTGAAGGTCAGCGAGCCTGCGTCCATTGCGATACCCCCGTTGCCGGCGATCTGCGGTGGATCTCGGCCGATGAGCTCACCGCCGACGGTTACCAGATAGGTACGCCGCCGGCGCGATCGAGCGGGTCCTGTGGTGGTGGGTGCACATGTTCGGCGCGCGGGCATTGAGCCGCGTCCAGTTGAGACCACGAGGCGGAACGTGATTCAGATTTCTGGCTTGGAGGCACAAAGACTATGAAGACAACGCTATCAGTGATTAAGGCCGACGTGGGTTCAATCGGCGGCCACATAAAACCTAGCGCCCGCCTGAAGCAGACGGTCGAGCAATTCGTCCGCGACAAAGGCAAGAAACTCCTGATGGATGTTTACGTCAGCTCCACTGGCGACGATGTGGCGCTGCTGATGGCGCATGACCGCGGCGTCAACGATTCCAAAATCCATGAACTGGCGTGGGATGCCTTCATGGCTGGAACTAAGACGGCGCGCGAGCAGGGCCTGTATGGGGCCGGTCAGGACCTGCTTAAGGATTCCTTCTCGGGTAACGTGCGTGGGCTGGGCCCGGCATCCTGTGAGATGGAGTTCGAGGAGCGTCCGAACGAGCCATTCATTTTCTTTGCCGCTGATAAGACGGACCCGGGAGCTTATAACCTCCCATTTTACCTGGGATTTGCTGATCCCATGCACAATGCCGGCCTGTTGCTGTCTCCCAAGATGGCAAAGGGTTTCACCTTTACCATCATGGACGTCAACCACACCGAAGGCGATAGGATTATTGAGCTGAATGCCCCCGAGGAGCTGTACGATATAGCTTGCTTGCTGCGCGATAACGAGCGCTTTGTAATCGAGTCGGTTCGCAACCGCGCTACTGGCGAGATCGCCTGCGTAGTATCCACCTCGCGCCTGCACAATATCGCGGGAACCTATACGGGCAAGGACGACCCGGTGGCGCTGGTCCGCACGCAGGGCAACTTCCCGGCAACCGGCGAGGTTCTCTCGCCCTTCCGCATTGGCCATTATGTCGCCGGCACGATGCGCGGCAGTCATCATGGGCCGCTGATGCCGGTGAAGCTGAACTCAAGCATCAGCTTCTTCGACGGACCGGCAATCGTCAGCGGCGCTGCTTTTTGCGTGCACGACGGGAAGTTTACTGAAGCCGTCGATGTTTTCGACCATCCTTTCTGGGAATGGGTCCGCAATAATGTTTCAGCCAAAGCGGCGGAGATTCGCGCGCAGGGATTCTCGGGGCCGGCCATGCTCCCGATGAGCGAGCTTGAATATGGCGGGGTAATGGAAAAAATGGGCCAACTGGACGAGCGTTTTGCTGTTCGCAAGGACCAGCACGCGGCGGCAGCACCCAATGGCGGCAACGGCCGCAAGAAAAAAGCAGCCTGAGAGTAAGGGAAGCGAGACAAGAGCCGGTCGCATGCCGGCTCTTTTTTTTGAGCAGCCTGCTCGTACCTTCGGATGCAACCTAAAAGGAGAGATGATCCGAATCGCATCCTGCTCGGCCGCAGGCGCTCATGCTCCATCCCTGCAATAGCAGTAAAATATTGATAATCGAAGATATGCTGCGTTATAAGTAGAGGATCCGTCTCGCGATCCCGGAGGCTCCTATGAGACGCTGGTCTTCTGTCTTAGCTGCAATCGTATTGACGGCCGGTTTGGCGGGTTTGGGGGCGGCGCAAGTCCCACCTGCAGCATCCGAGGCGCCCGCACCTGGCGGAGTCTTGGGCTCGGTAACCAAAGGCAACACGACCGTCGTGTTTGAGCCCGCCAACCCCAGCGACATCGAGACGCAGCCTTTGACAATATGGGATGGCTTTGCAACGGCTCATCCAGGGGTCGCCCGCGCATTGGCCTTCAAGCCATCACTGATGAACGACTCGGGATATCTGAAGAAGCATCCCGAACTAAATGCTTTCTTCGAGGAGCACCCCGACGTGCGCGACGCAATGGCGGCGGACCCCGGAAATTTCGCCGCGATCCCGCCTCGGCCCGGCGAGTGATGGCGCCGGTCCCGCAGGACCAGACCAGAGCCGTCCCATTATCCGGGCGTTCGACGCTCAAGGGGCTGTGCGATGCGCAGACGGTCCACGATGCCTCCGCCTTGGTAGGATGACAGAAAACGCGACGACTATCGCTCTGCGTCAGGGAACCCTACACCCCGTCTGCAAGGATCAGCAGATTGCCTACGCGCCGGCGGCTAAAATCAAAGATGCTGCGCAAGTCACCAATCGCGGGACCGTTGCTTGGCACGTACGGATTGCTCGCAGCCGAAACCGGGTTCGGCAGATTGTCGCGGCTCCGCTTGGAGAGCGGCGCGAGATTCCAGTTCCATTCCAAAAACTTTAGAATCGAAGCGTGATCGGCATAGGTATGGTCGATCGCGCCCGGCTTTACATATGGTGAAATCACCATCAGGGGGATACGAGTACCATCGCCGAAAAAATCGAGCGGCTGGATATAGCCGGAATCGTAATACCCACCGCCTTCATCGAATGTCACGAAAATCGCTGAGTCAGCAAAAAGCTGCGGATGCTTGATCACCGTGTTCGCGATACTGAGCACGAAATACTCATATGCAGATGCCGCGGAGTTCGCGGGATGACCGGAATAAGGCTCGTACGGCCGCACGAAAGCGACCGCAGGCAGCTTTCCCGCTTCCGCATCACGATAGAAATCTCCGACACCCGTGATATTGGCGCGAAGGCCAGTGGTCATGATGCGTTTGCTGTATTGCAGCGGATTGCAGACTGACACCAGGCGTCGTTGGCGCCGCCATGCGTTAAACCACCGATATAGTATTTCCAGGATATTCCTGCTTTGCTCAGTGCGTCTCCGATGTTGGGCAAGGTTTGCGGCGGCAACGTATATGGATGGAGCTTAATATCGGCCGGGGTGCCATCCGCATTGTATGCCGGTCCGTAGTTATTAACCAGATAGTAATGACCCGCTGCGCAGTTCGGCTCTCGATGCTGACGGCGCAAGTACTCAATGATCGCGGCGACGCCCGGTTGCGATTGATCCGAACAGTTCACGTACGATCCGCTTTTATAACCATCCTGTTTGTACCAGTTATTGAACCCGGGCCATGGGTTCGGATCTTCGATTTGTTCCTTCGGCGGGGTCAGCGGCTTTCCGTTGCCATCTTCATAAAAGGCCAGGTCGCCGGTGCCCAGATAAATAAAGCTGGCGCCGGTGCCGCCCATGATCCCCTGGTGAAAATTATCGCTCATCGCAAAATGGTCAGCGATAAATTTGAATACCGGAGCATCGCCCTGGCTCATGTTGTAAAAGCCCATGGCGACTCCGCCCTGATGGGTACTCTGGTCGGTGAAGGGCACCGGCGGCGCGTTCGCTTCGCTGCCGAAGCCAATTGTGGTCGCATTCCAAACGAACAAATCTTTGCGGCCCTCGTCGAATTGTTGCCACATTTGGAAGAACCGGTGCGCTGGGTCGCCGGTATATGAGAGCTGATAGGCGGTGTATTTGGTGAGCTGGAAGGGCCCGTTAGGCAGATTTGCGGGGAATCGAGGATCGGGCACGCCCACCGCCTGCCCGGCTGCATAAGTGGTATTGGGCTGCGGCAGATGCGTGAACGGGCTCGTTGTCTCGGGAGCGATCGAATATTTATCGTGGTCGATCGCCTGCCACTGCTGGGCCTTGTCGAAATGCGGTCCAGGAGATCCGTCCGGCTTAATAATTCCTTCGGAAAGCAGATTGAGCACAGTTTGGCCGCGCGCAGGCTGATACGCCCCGAACAAGTTGTCAAAGCTGTGATTCTCGCCAACAATTACAATCACGTGATGGATCGGGCTCCTCATTGAACTAGGCGCTGCCAGTGCCGAGAAGCTGAAGCACGTGAGTATGATTGCTAGTGCGAATCTACCTAGATTCCTCTGTCTCAAGCAAGAGCCCTGAACAGCAGGATGGGCGCCCTTGCCTGTCGAAGACGCGCGAGCTTCGCTCGCGCTACTCAAAAGAGTTCCGTTCATGATCCAAGTAGCGGCCAATCCAGCTCCCCGCCTTTCACGTTCACGTTCTGCAGTGCGATTCGACGGGGCCGCTTTAGCGTGGTTCTCCCATTATCAGACTTGGATGATGAACAGGGTAGCTGTGAGT
>CAVWAA010000024.1:0-81262 GCA_963752805.1 Binataceae bacterium (SeqCode) | reverse complement strand
TATCACGATTCCCTTGTCGAGAATCCGGTCGACCACTTCCGCCAGGCTGGAAGAATCCGTTGCCTTCTGCACTCTTGCCATTGCGCGGGCTCCTTTTTTTGTGGCCTCTGTCAAGATCGCGCACATGCACGTTTGAACAGAGGCTGTTTACAAGACATAAGGTATTAACAAGTTGTGTGCCTCTGGTCGTTGTCTAGACGCCCTAGCCGCAGCTGTTCTCTTTTGTTCAACCTCAGACCTGATTAACTGTCACAGAAGACACTGCAAATGGCGTGACCGGCATCGATATGCCGGTGTAGCCTGCGACTCTATCGGCCTCCTCAATCTGCATTGCGCGGCACCGGTGGCCACACCCAACTAAGTTGTCGCCACCGTCAGTATCAAACAAGCGCGACAGTTGTTCCGGCGGAATCAGCTTATCCACCGTGAAGTTTGAAAGGTGGTGGCAATTTTTTGCCGGTCATGCGAGCGAACGCATACCAACCTGCTCATTATCAACTTCACCAGGGTGTTCAGCTGGTCAAATGCACGCGCAATAGCATTGCCAAATAAAACTGGCGACGGCCGCTGTAGGTACTTATGTCAGGTCAAGCAGCCTGCTGAATGATGATCGGTGAAACGTGGAGGGCGAGGAGCGCTGAACGGCAATGACGCTTATCGGAAGATTGATTAAGTTCCTGGTCGCAGCGGTAATCGGCGTGGTGGTTGCGTCCGTGCTGCTCTTGTTCCTGGTGATGCCGCGGATGCAATGGAGTGCGACCGCGCGTCCCTCCGCCGCCGAAGGGTGGGCCGCGAGATACGTGCTTCGCAAATGGGTGAGCACCAATGCGTCCAGCGCGCACAATCCGATACCGTCCACTGCCGAAAATGTTCGGGAAGGTGAACACGAATATGACGAGCATTGTGCCGTCTGTCACGGGGTTGACGGGAGTGCCGAAAATCGCGTCGGCGGTGACTTTTATCCACCCATCCCGCGGCTTAGCAAAGGTGTAACCTTCCTATCCGATGGTCAGTTTTACTTTATTGTCAGCAATGGAATTCGCATGACTGCAATGCCAGGTTTCGGTACCAGGCATAGCTCCGACGAGTTATGGAAAATCATCTTGTGGGTGCGGCACTTCCCCAATCTGTCTCCGCAGGAGCGCGCAGCGATCCGAGCCCGAACGAAGGAGGAGGAAGGCGGCGAAGCGAGGCACTGAAAACGCGGATTGACATCACTCTCTGCGGGATTCGTCGCCGGTTGCAAGCTTGTAACATAGACCTCCATCAGGAGGAATCAGATGGAGGCGGACGGACTGAAGCCCGGGCTTTCGTTATTCGACGCGACAACCATCGTCGCCGGTTCGATGATCGGCTCCGGAATTTTTATTGTTTCGGCCGATATTGCACGCCAGGTCGGTTCGCCCGCCGGATTGCTGGCGGTATGGCTGGTCAGCGGCCTGATGACGATTGCCGGCGCTCTCTCCTATGGGGAACTCGCCGCGATGATGCCGCAGGCGGGCGGGCAGTACGTATTCCTGCGCGAAGCTTATGGCGGGATGTGGGCGTTTTGCTTTGGCTGGACTCTGCTGCTTGTGATCCAAACCGGCACCATCGCGGCCGTCGCAGTGGCCTTCGGCCGATTTGCCGGCGTGATATGGCCGGCTCTTGGCTCGCACATTTTTATGGGCGTCGGCAGCGTTGGGTTGTCGGGTGAGCGTATCGGCGCGATCGCGATCATCGCGTTGCTCACTGCGGTGAACCTGCGCGGCCTCAATGTCGGGCGTATCGTGCAAAACATCTTCACCAGCGCAAAAGTTCTATCGCTACTGTTCATCGTTGTGCTGGGCTGCCTGGTCGCGCCGAATGCGGCTGCAATACGGGCGAACTTCGGATCGCTCATCCGTTTCACTGGAACCGGTGAATTTTCTTACGGCTTGCTCGCGGCTTTTGGCGCTGCGATGGTGGGTGCCCTGTTTTCGGCCGACGCCTGGGCTAACGTGACCTTCACTGCTTCCGAAGTGCGTAACCCGAGACGCAATTTACCACGCGCCCTGGGTCTCGGTACCGGGCTGGTGATTGGCCTCTATCTTCTCACCAATCTAGCTTACATGCTTGAGCTTCCGGCGCTGACGACTTCCACCGCGTTCGCGGGGAGGTCCGCTGCGGCGGTTTTCTCGTACGGTATTGCCGGCGCGGAAAGCGACCGGGTGGCGACTGCCGCGATGCGGATGGTGTGGGGCAATGTGGGAGCGCTGATCACTGCGATTCTGGTCATGATTTCGACCTTCGGTTGTGCCAACGGCCTGATTCTGACCGGCGCCCGGGTAATTTATGCAATGTCGCGGGACCACTTGTTCTTCGGGGCCGCTGGCCTCCTGAATCAAGCCTCCGTGCCAGCAGTCGCCCTAATCATTCAAGGAGGCTGGGCCTCGCTCTTAACTCTATCGGGGACCTATTCCCAATTGCTCGATTACGTGATCTTCGCCCAATTAATGTTTTATGTTCTGACGGTCGGCGCAGTCTTCGTCTTGCGCGTGAAATGCGCCGACGCCCCTCGGCCTTATCGCGCATGGGGCTATCCATGGGTGCCCGCGCTATACATATTGGTGGCAGTCGCTTTGATGTCGGACCTGCTCGTGATGAAACCTCACTATACGTGGCCGGGCTTGCTCATCGCCCTCAGCGGGATTCCGCTCTACTGGCTGCTCCAGGTCCCAACGCCTGCGCACGGGGCAGCGTCCTAACCGAGGCAGCGGTAAATAACGCGGTCGATACTGTGCGTGACCGCGCTCTGTAGATGCAACCGAATCAGCATCGCCGCCTGCACAAATAGATGGCGAACGCATTTATCACCGCGTTCGCCATCAAACAGCAATTTCGGAATCGCGTAGAAAGCTATCGCCATATGACTGTACGATTAACCCAGACGCTGACTAGAATCGCGACTTTGGTACCGGCAGGCCGGGAATATCCGATCGTGTTCGGAAAACGGTGCCCTTTAGTTCGCGGTCGTTGCTGTTATTGGCCGTAACCGCATACAGATCACGCATATCGGGCCCACCGAAAGCGACGCTGGTTACGGTTTTTGCCGGCACTTTGACCCGCCGGTCGACGGTGCCATCGCTCTTGAACCGCACCAGCTCGCCCGGTCCGCCTACGACCGCAGCCCACACGCCACCCTCAGCATCAATCGTCAGACCATCAGGCATTCCCTCGGGCAAGCGTGCAAATAATCGTCGATCGCTCACGGTTTCATCTGAACGAACCTCATACGCCCAGACCGCACGGGTAGTCGAATCGCTATGGTAAAGCAGCTTGCGATCAGGACTGAAACCGAGGCCGTTCGTCACCTCAACTCCTTCCCACAGCTTCGTGATTTTCCCTGGCGGATCGACGCGGAACAAGGAGCCGGGCGGCGGCGTAGTCTTGAAATCGAATTTATTGATATCGCAACCGAAGGAACCAACCCAAATGCGGCCCTTATCGTCTATTGTTAGATCATTGAGCCCAAATAGCGGTTTCCCCTCCCATTCCGTGAAAATATCGCGGATGCGGCCGGTACGTTCGTCCCAAAACGCCAGACCAGTGCCGGTCACGATCAAGCCGCCGCCCTGATTAAGCGCGATGCCGCCCACCGACTTCCGCTCGGCGATCAGTGTTTCGATCCTGCCGTCGGGGTTGCGGCGAAATACGCCGCCGCCTCTGACGTCGCTGAAGTATAGCCGATTCTGCTCATCTGTTCGCGGACCTTCGAGCAATCCATAACCAGTTGCCAAGGTTTCAAATTCCATTAGCCGGTTCCTCCTAGCGGAACGAAAACTTTACCGCAGCGCAAATTCCTATCTATCTGCCGGAACTGGCAGATGACGTGTAACTAGCACGGCCGACGCGAAAAAGCCCGGCATGAAGGCATCTAGCTTGCCGGAGCCGCGGCGATCTCGTGAAACAGAGTGAAAGCGATAGCGGGAGGTTAGACATGATACTCGCGGCGCTGCGCGCTCGCGCATACTTATGGATCCCGTTTAGGAATGATCCGGCAAGATTTTGGCTTCCGTGTAACGCAGGTTACGCTAAGCTTAAGGTTATCACGAGAGGAAAATCGGAAAAGGGGAACCCTGCCATGGGGCAGGACAAGCTACACCTAAATGATTGGATCGTCCGGCTTGCGCGGCTGATCGATGATCTGGAATCCGAAAGGGAGCCACGCCGCCGACTTATCTCGCTGACGGCCAGGCTTAGCCTGAAAAATTGGCTGGTCTATCGAGCCATGACCCCCGAGCCGCGACTGTTGAGCCAGCCTCGGCTCTCCTTGGTCCCGAAAAAACACGAGGGGACCAGCACCACGCGCCAGAAGAAGCCGCCTGCACAAGACCTTACCCCTTGAGATTCAAGCGGCATCAGGTGGGCGGCATCGCGGACGTTCGCGTCGTTTACGGTCCGCGCGTGAGAACGCGACGCGTGTTGAGTCTTTCGCGCAAGTGCTGGCCGATTCATCGCTCGGGCAAGCCGTTGGTACGGTCGGTGTGCACGAGTACGGATACGACAACACGTGATTATCGAGCGCCTCAGCTAGTCGGGGTTTCGCAGCGAACTGGCGTCGGCCACCTTAGTCTGCGGACTAATCGCGCGGTAGCTCGGCCTTTCCCGCAGCACGCCGAGATACTTCTCCGCATATGGAAATCTATCGAGCGGAAGCCTATCGACCTCCAGCACCATCGCCAGCACCATCATCGGCACATCAGCCATTGAAAAGCTGCCCCACACATAACCGCCCGCCGGCGCTTCGCTGAGCAACTTCTCAAGATAGGGCAAGTCGCGCGTACGCAAGCCTTCGCGCCCCTTTTCCATGCGTTCGGTATCGCGCTTGTCCGGCTCGCTCCAGTACGGCATCCAGATTGGCGGCAGGTTCCCGGCGAGTATAGCCTCGTCGGCGAACTGTTCGACCATCCTGACTTTCGCCCGCATCAGCGGATCCTGCGGTAACAGCCGCGGCCATGAGTAGCGGTCCTCAAGGTACTCATCGATTACGGTGGAATCGTAAAGAATCAGGCCGTCTTCCTCGATATAGGGAACCTTACCCAGCGGATGGCGTGCAGTCATTTCCGGCGGCTTTTTCCACAAATTGCCCGGTGGCAAGTTTTCGATTCGATAAGAGAGCCGCTTCTCCTCCAGCACCACTTTCGTCTTGCTGGCATGCGTCGACCGCAATGTGCCCCACGGGTAGTCACGTTCGGTCGTGTACAGGATGATCATCACCAACACCTCCGCAAAGTCTCGTATCGAGAGAGCTTAGCACTTGGCGTACCGGACAGGCTAAGGCAGCCGCGTTCTCCGAGGAACCGGCCGGTTTGCTATCGTGTTGATGATGAAACCAGCGGAACCTTCGGTGGCACAGCCCGGACCGACGGACGCGACCGACAAGAGATTCGGATTGCCGCGTGTGCTCTGGCCGCTCGCCGAAACTCTGGCGCAGCAGCTACCTGATAGCGACCTGTCAGCCGCCACGCTTCGGCTGCTCCGCGAACGGGCGCCCGATGAACAACTCGCTCTCGCCTTTCTAACGAAATTGCTCGAACAAACGCCGACGCAGGCGACGCAGATGCTGCGCGAGCCCCAGTACGCGTCCGACTTGGTCTTTTGCCTGGGAGCTTCGGAACTCATCGGGAGCGGGCTTGTCGCGATCGGCACACAATGGGGCCCGGCGTTCCAGCATGCCCGCACCAGCACTGCTGCGGAACTGGTCGGCACGATTAACTTCGGGTGCACAGCTCCACAAGACGCCGCGCAAATGACGCGCGAACTCGCCGAATTCAAAAGCCGCACCTTTTTGGCGATCGCCATCGCCGACCTACTGGGGCGGCTGACCGTGTCTGACACAGTGAGCGCAATGTCGCGGCTGGCTGACGAATGCATTCGCGCCGCGCTCATGATTGCAATGGTGAGCCTCGGGGAGACGGCGCGGCAGGCGGGCGATTTTTGTATCATCGCGATGGGTAAACTGGGCGCCGAGGAGCTGAATCTAAGCTCCGATATCGACCTGATGTACGTGTTCGGTGGACCCGACGACGCTCAGCATCAGGACGCCGCCCGGCGTCTGGGCGAAGTGGTGACCGAAATTCTTGCTGACAATTGCTTCCGGGTCGACATGCGGTTGCGTCCGGGCGGACGCAATTCGTCTTTAGTGATTTCGCTGGAGGCTGCGTTAGGCTTCTATGAAACGCTGGGTCAGACGTGGGAACGCGCCGCGTTGCTGCGGGCGCGGCCGATTGCCGGGGCACTTGGATTAGGTAATCGGCTGATCCGCGAACTGCGCCGTTTCATCTACCGCAGCTATCTCGATTTCGATACTTTGCGCCAGTTGCGTGCGATGAAGCACCGGATCGAAGCGGAGTCGCGTTCGCCCGATCTTCTCAGGCGCGACGTGAAGCTCGGTTACGGCGGCATCCGCGAACTTGAATTTATCGTGCAGGCACTGACGCTGATTTACGGGGGCCGCGATCCGCGTCTGCGCACGGCGCGAACTCTGGCGTCACTCGAACGTTTGGGAGCTTACGGTTATATGCCGCCGCAGCGCGCCCGCGAGCTTGCCACTGCCTACCTGTTCTTGCGCAACGTTGAACACAAGCTGCAAGTCGCTTCGGGTTTGCAAACCCACCGAATGCCGGCTGGTCGTGCGGAGCTTGAGGTTTTGGCCGCGCGGCTCGGCTTCGGAAAGCAGGCCGATGCCGGGGGCATCTTCACGAGCACGTTGACGGCGCATCGCAACCTGATCGCCAACCTGTTTCGCGAGATGCTCGCCGGTGGTGACGATCGCCCGCCACCCCCTGCCTCGCCGGCGGCCAACGACGCCTGGCGCGAAGCGCTCGACTCAGCCGCCTCGGCTCCTGCGCTGCAACAACTTGGTTTCGCCCATCCGGAGCAGAGTGCCAATCAACTGGTGTTGCTCGTGCGGGGGGCCGAACACGTGCCGATACGCCCGCGCCGCCAGGAATTACTGGAAGGATTGGGGCCGCACCTCTTGGACGAGATAGGCGCGCTCCCCGATCCCGACCTGGCGCTGCTTAACCTGGCGTCCTTTATCAGCGCCGTCGGTGCGCGGACCTCGTTTCTAGCGTTGCTGGAGCAACATCCGGCAACGCGCCGCATGCTGCTCCGCCTATTTGCTTCCAGCAGCTATCTATCCACCCTTTTCATTCGCCATCCGGATATGCTGGACACTTTAGTGCGCTCGGATCTCGCACGCCTGCGCCGGCCATCCGCGGAGCTCGAACGCGAACTTAGCGAGCTGCTCACTGCATGCGGCGATTTCGAAAGCCGTCTTGACGCACTCCGCGCCTTCGGCCATCAGGAGTTTTTGCGGATTGCGATTGCCGACCTCGCCGGAAATCTCGATCTCTACGACGTCCAGGCAGAACTCACCGGTCTGGCGGAAGCGCAACTGCGGCAGGGGCTTGTCCTAGCGGTTGGGGAAGTCGGCAACCGTTATCGAATACCCGCGGAGTTGAAACTGAGCATCATTGGGATGGGCCGCCTGGGCGCCGGCGAGATGTCCTACAACTCCGACCTGGATTTGATCTTTGTCTATCAGTTGCCGGATGAAACCGCGGCCGCGGGCCGTGAAATTGCCTCGCGCATAATGCAAAAGCTCATTGCGGTGCTGGAGGCACGTACGCGCGAAGGATACGCATACAAACTGGACCTGCGGTTGCGCCCGTCAGGAAATTCCGGACCATTGGTGACCTCGCTCGAGGGTTTTCGCACATATCACCGCCAAAGCTCAGCCGTATGGGAGCGGCAGGCGCTGGTGCGTGCGCGAGTTATCGCCGGGGATGAAGCACTGGGGCAGGCGCTGGAGCGGGCCCGTGAAGAATTTGTCTTTCGCCGGCCACTGTCCGCATCCGGCGTCGCCGAGATAGCGGCAATGCGCGCGAGGATGGAGAACGAAATCGGGGCCGAGAATCACGAGCGCTTGAATCTCAAGCAGGGCCGCGGTGGGTTAGTGGACGTCGAGTTCATCACTCAGATGATGGCACTCCGCCATGGGCCTGAGTTTCCGCAGCTCCGCTGCCGCAACACGACGAAATTGATTCGCGCTCTGGAAGAAACGGGGCTGATTGAACACGGCGAGGCGGCCTCGCTGGAAGCCGACTATCGTTTCTTGCTGCGGCTCGAAAATCGTCTTCGCATCGAAACCGACCAACCGGCGTGGGCCCTGCCGATAGCCGACGCGCATTTAGCGCCGGTCGCTCGCCGTATGGGATTGGACGGGGGCGGCAGCGGTGCGCGATTGCTGTTTGAAGTCGAAGAACGCCGCTCGCGCATCCGAGCATTATTCGAGCTGCTGTTCTCACGCGAGCAACAATCGTAAGCGGATGCGAGAGACGCTAAGCAGAACCTGAACCGCTGGCCCTTTCTCTCCCCGTTCTGCTCCCAATCGTTTAGAACTGGTGAAACCTGCAGGCGCACTGGACGCGGATAGGTGGACAGATGAAATTTGGTCTCTTTGGCATGAATATGTGGCCCTGTGTTACGCCGGAGGCTATTGCTGCCGTGGCAAGCGCGGCCGAAGATGCCGGTTTCGATAGCTTCTGGGGCGGCGAGCATATAGCGCTGCCTGACCCTCCGACAGCATCGACGCCAATGCCGCCGCGCACAGTCTTTGTAGACTTGTGCGTCACTATCGCATTTGCCGCGGCCCGTACAAACATCCTTCGTTTTGGCACGGGGATAATGATTTTGCCCTTGCGCAATCCGGTAGTGTTGGCCAAGCAGCTAGCATCGGTCGATATGATGTCTGGGGGGCCGGCTGATCTTCGGCGTTGGTATCAGCAATATCGAGGCGCGAATATAATGCGGTCGGGATGCCGTTCGACCATAAAGGGAAACGCGCGGAGGAAGCGATCGCGCTGATGAAGGCGTTATGGTCGATGGGGTGCGCCCGGTTCCGAGGCCGATTCTTCTCTCTCGACGGCGTTCGCGCGGAGCCACGGCCAATCCAAACACCGCATCCGCCCATAATTTTCGGCGGCAAATCCGCCTACGCGTTCAGCCGCACCGCGCGGCTTGGCGACGGATGGTTCGGCTATGGCTTGGACATCGAAGCCACTAGGAACTGCATCAGCGGAATTCGCGCCGCTTGCAACGAACATGGCCGCCCCTACGACCAAATCGAAATCAGCATTACGCCCAAGGCTGAACTCGACCTCGACCTTGCGCACCAATACGCAGATTTAGGCGTGGCACGTTTGATAATCTCGCCGCGTGCGCGCGACGTCAACGAGATGTTGCACGCTGTGCAGCGTGCGGGGCGCGAACTTATCGGAAAGGTCTAAGAGGCTAGAAGCCACCGAGCGATTCCAGCCCTCGTGCCTCTCCTTATGCCGCCACTCGCGACTTCGCTAAACGCGGGTGGCGCGTTCGACAATCGGCGCGACGCCCTGGACGGCCCTGACACCGTCGCTATTAGCGGCAGCCGCCGCCGCTACAACGAGGCGGCTCACTCCCGCTTCCGCGTAACGCTTCATTACGTCCGCCGACGGGCCATCACCGGTGCCCATCAGCAGAACCGAGAATTCGAGCTTTTCCGGGTCGCGGCCGTACTCCTCCCGCGCCATCTTTCGAATCTGCGGGATGCATTCGTTTGCCTTTTCGACACTAAGCCCGCCGGGGCACCAGCCATCCGCATAGCGGGCTACGCGCCGCAATGCATATCTCGGATCGTGCGCGCCAAGCAGGATCGGCGGCCCAGGCTTCTGGACCGGCCGCGGGTAGAGCCGCACCGGCGGAAACTTAACGATCTCGCCTTCATAGCCGACGTCATCCCGCGACCATAGTGAGCGTAGCGCCTCGACTGATTCGCGCAGATGGCGCCAGCGGCGCGGGAAATCAACGCCCATAATGCGCGCTTCTTCTGGGAACCATCCGGCGCCAATCCCGAAGCTGAGGCGGCCGCCAGAATAGAAGTCGATGCACGCGGTAGCCTTGGCGGTTTCGATCACGTTACGTTCCGGCAGTAGGCAGATAGCGGTGCCGATGCGAATACGCGACGTCGTCTGTGCTGCAATAGCCAGCGCGACGAACGGATCGATGAGGTGCGCGTAAAATTCCGGCACCTTGCCGTCGGCCGAACGTGGATAATGTACCGTGTAGTGGCTCGGCATCACCATGTGTTCGGCCACCCAGAACGACTCGAAGCCCAGATTCTCCGCTTCCCGCGCAATCGCGCCTGGATTCCCCGACTGCTCAGTTAGAAAGGCCAATACACCGATTTTCATTGCTCACTCCTGCTGAAGGCCGAGATCACGACTTTAAGTTCATCTCAGCTTTGCCGGTGTCAGGGTTGACCGGAACTGACACGTGGGTGTGGAAAACCTTCCACTTTCCATCGGCTTTATGCAGAACGTCGGTGACCCGAAGCGTGGCCTCCATCGGCTTGCCATCCTTACTGGTCCAGGTGAAATGCTGGATGCTGCGGGCAACCCCCAGCTTGCCGTCAGTGACGACTTGTAGCTCGACGAATTCTCCCTTTACGTTCTTGGCGTTGTTGAAGAAATTATCGAGGTCGCCGCGGACCGCCTTATCGCCGGCGTATTTAAGCGGAGGAACGAAGTCGTAAAGGACAATGTCGTTTTCATCGAAGCAGCCGAGCGATGCCGCCTGGTCGGTGCTGGTCGCCGCGATACATTTGTGCTCGAGATCCGTTATCTCCTGTTTAGAGCTGCCGGCGGCGATTGCATTGAAGCCTACAGTCCAAGCCAATGCGGCAACTGCGACTGTTCCGAGCAAAAGTCCTAATTTTCTCATTTTGGTCCCTCTCGATAGCGCTTTGCAAAACGCCCGCACTCTAGCACAAGATCGAAAAAAAACCTCGATGTCCGCCGCTTGGCAGGACACCGGCCCGGAGTGCGAATGCTACCGCCATCGAGTCGCTTCAAATTCACCCCTGATCTCGAGATCTGTCGCATCCTGAATGGGATGTGGCAGGTATCCGGCGCTCATGGTTACGTTGAGCCGGAGCGAGGCGTGAGCGAAATGTTCAGGTACCACGAGGCCGGATTTACCACGTGGGACCTCGCCGACCATTACGGCCCGGCTGAAGACTTTGTCGGCGAGTTTCGCAGCCGCTTTGCCGCCCGTTACGGGCGTGAACGACTCGCCGAGATGCAGGCGTTTACCAAATGGGTGCCGTATCCAGGTCCGATGACGCGAGAGATTGTCGAACGGGCAGTTGATATTTCGCGCAAACGGATGGGCGCCGACTCGCTCGATTTACTGCAGTTTCACTGGTGGGACTATGAGGACGAACGTTACCTTAGCGCCCTCGGCCATCTTGCTGACCTTCAGAGCAAAGGCCAAATCAAGCATTTGGCGCTGACCAATTTCGATACCCGCCATCTGCGTACTATCAGCGAGCGCGGAATTCCAATCGTCTCCAATCAAGTTCAGTACTCGATCGTCGATCGCCGGCCGGAGATGCAGATGGCAGAGTTTTGCCAGCAACGCGGCATCACGCTCCTCACCTACGGCACAGTTTTGGGCGGCCTCCTGTCTGAAAGATATCTCGGAAGGCCCGAACCACGGCGCGATGAGCTAAATACCGCTTCATTGCAAAAGTACAAGCAGATGATCGACGCGTGGGGCGAATGGGGTTTGTTCCAGGAATTACTCGCACAACTCAAACTAATCGCCGATAGACATCAAGTGAGTATTGCGAACGTCGGTGTCCGTTATGTGCTCGAACGCCCGGCGGTTGCCGGGGTGATTGTCGGCACCAGGCTCGGCCTGTCCGAGCATATTGCTGACAACCAACGAGTCTTCAGCTTTACTCTCGACGCGCCCGACTACGCGCAGCTCGACGAGGTGCTGGCGAAATCACGCGATCTGATGGCCGCGATCGGCGACTGCGGTGACGAGTACCGTTGATGAGAGAAGGCAATAGCTCGCGGGGCGCTCCGGGAGGCTTCCTGTAAGTCTTCTTTTGTAGCAGTGCTATTTGTTTGCAGTCGACGATTGCGGCATTGAGCCGAAGTCCATGAACGGAATTGGCATCTGGCCGCCCATGTATGCCGGCACGTTGCCCTTCCATTGCTTGATCTGCTGCCAGCGCACCAGTTCCGGCGTGATGCTGGCGGCGAGTAATTGATTCGCTTTGGCTTCCGCGGTCGCCCTCATCAGCAACGCGTCGGCCTCACCCTGGGCGCGTGCGCGGGTAGCGTTGGCCTCGCCGGTTGCAGCGGCGACTTTTTGTTCGGCCTCGGCCTTGACGACGGCGATCTGATTCTGCGCCTGTTGCGCGCGTTGAGTCGATTCGATCGCGCGGTTGATAGCATCCTGAATTGCCTCCGGGATCCGGGGACGATTGAGCACCGACACGTAGTCGAAGCGAATCCCGATTGGCGCCATTTCCTGGTCAACGATCTCAACGACGTCGCTGTCGAGCTTGCCAATCCCGCCGCCCAGGATATCCATCGCCTTGAGACCGGAACCACTGCGCACGAATGCATCGCGCACGCGCGAGCGGATGTAAGTATCAGCGATAATATCGGGATCGGAGCGGAACTTGATGAACAACTCGGGTACTTCCCTCGCCTGGAACTGATAGGCGACGCTGACGTTGACGTTCACTGGGATCTTGTCGAGCGAAACGAAGGTGATGCTCTCGTCCACCGGCCGGCCTTCGTTCGGGCTTTGGACCCATGAGCGGTACTGCAGGAACGTAGGGAAGTCGTATATTTTTTCCGTCCACGGATTGTAGATGACGCGGCCGGTGAGCACCGGGATGTCCTGGACCCCGCGCTGCGACCCATAGAGATTAACCTTGATTCCGACATAGCCGGGCGGAATGTAAGTGCAGCCAAAACAGCCGGCCATATTGACTGCAATCGCGCACATTGCGGCCATCATCAGCCAATTCCTGAACGCAGCTCGCAGACTCCCCTGCTCGTTTCGCTCCGCTCCACTAGTGCGCCTATTCTTGAACCAGCTCGCAGATCTCTTCTACCCGTTTCCGCTTCGCTACTTACCCCGGATGGCGAGTGGTGCGCTGGTCAATGATACTGGTTTGCTTGCGCGCAAAATGCGGAGTCACTCGATGCTCGCGCATTTCTTGAACCAATTGTTTGCTGTCGTAACCTTTGTCGGCGCCCAGTGTGACCCGCTGCCAGCCCGGCAACTCCTCCACCATCGTGAGTGCCACCTCCGCTTCAGCCCGTCCGGTGGCTTGCGTAACGCAGCAGTTGACCGCGAGCCCCTGGCGATTCTCCATCAGCACATGTGCGGCATAGCTGAGCTTCGACTCCTTGCCTTTACCCTTGCGCGCCAGCAGCGCTTCCGGATCGGTAGTGGACTGGTGGGTATCGTTGGTGCGCTGCTCGCCATGAAAGTCCACGGTGGGATTGCCAGGATCATCGTCATGCGGCGCGGTCTTTCCCCCGTCGCCATCTTTGCGCTTGAAACTCTTCTGCCCGGCCCACGCTTCAATCAGCGTGCCGTTGACCGTGAAGTGCTCGTCGGACAGCAGTCCTTGCGCCAGCACCTGAAGAAAGCTCGGCCACTTCGCCTAGCCGGTCCCGCTCCGTCTCCCCACTGGGTCGTCAATATCCTACGAACGCAGCTCGCAGACTCGCCTGCTCGTTCCGCTCCGCTCCACTGCTCCGCCAATTCCTGAACGCAGCTCGCAGACTCGCCTGCTCGTTCCGCTCCGCTCCACTGGTGCGCCAATTCCTGAACGCAGCTCGCAGACTCGCCTGCTCGTTCCGCTCCGCTCCACTGGTGCGCTTCACCGGTCCCACAACTTTCTCGCTCCTTTCACGAGCAGCGCAATCACTACGCATGCCATCAGAATCAGAATCAATAAGCCAGCGATGACGTTGGTAGTGCTTGGCGAGCTGATCCAATCATAACTGGTGTCGAGCAGCATCACCCATAAGACGGCGACTATCGGAAGCCATACCATCCAAAGAGCGAACTTTAGCAGCTTGTTGGATAAACGCCTGCTCTTATGGAGCTGCCTGCTGTGACGGACGACAGCCAAACCAGGCCTTTCTGTTATCAATTTGCGCCTCCGCTGCTCGTTCGAGTCACGCAGGCCTAATTGCGCCTCGGCGATTCGGCGGGAACAATCCGGACGGCGAGTATCTCGGTCGCTCGGACCACCTCGATTTCGATAGTGACGCCGACACATTCGCTGCTCAGTAGCCGCTGCAAATCGTCAATGCTGGCGACCGGTTTGCCGCCGAGCCCGACGATTACGTCACCGTTCTTCAACCCGGCACGTTCAGCCGGACTATTTGGTTCAAGCGAGACAATCATGACGCCACTGGGCACAGCGACCTTGTGAAAATGCACCAGTCGACGCGGCAGTTGCACGTTCTGTCCGGCCATTCCGATATATCCGCGCACGATGCGGCCGTCGCGAATCAAACGGCCAGCCACAAATTTGGCGGTGTTGATTGCGATGGCGAAGCATAAGCCCTGGGCGGGCATGATTGTCGCGGTATTTACGCCGATTACCTCGGCGCGCGAACTGACCAGGGGACCTCCCGAATTACCGGGGTTCAGTGCCGCGTCGGTCTGCAAGATATTGTCGATCAGCCGTCCCGAACGTGCACGCAACGAGCGTCCCAGCGCACTTATTACGCCCGCGGTCACCGTGCACTGAAAGCCGTACGGGTTTCCGATCGCGATGACCATTTGGCCGACCCGAATTTGATTTGAATCACCGAGTGGCGCGGCGGTCAGATCGCTGGCGCTGATTCTCAGCACGGCCAGATCAGTTTCGGGGTCGTCGCCGACCAGATCGGCGCGCATCCTGCGTCCATCCGAAACGGCAACATCGACTTGCCCGGCACCCTGCACCACATGGCTATTGGTTAAAATGTAGCCGTCAGGAGTAAAAACGAAGCCCGAACCGGTCGCATAAGGCTGGGCTCGCGAGGGTCCCTTCGACTCCGACGAACGCGGCCTGACCTCGATGTTTACGACTGCGGGGCTAATCGTATCGGCTGCCTGGATTACCGCTTTGGAATAGGCGTCGAAAGCTTCACTTTCATTTTGGCTGGGCGGCGGGCCATGCTGACGCGAACTGGCGCCATCGGCCACCAGCCGCAGTTTCGGTTTCATTAAACAACTCCTCTGGCCGTTAATGTAACCATCTTTTTTACGGCTCATCGTATGCCGTTGCCGCTAAATGCGCTGGCCAAAAAGGCGTCCCCGCACGCAATCTTCATCGGGTTTATTTGGCCCGCTCAATTGCCGCCTGAATCTCTTCAGCCGCTTCGTCAGGACCGGCCCATCGCGTTACTCTGACCCATTTGCCCGGCTCCAGGTCTTTATAATGGCGAAAAAAATGGGCGATCTGGTCGCGCAGGATAGCGGGCAAATCGTCGCAAGTGCGCACCCCGCTGAAATACGGATTGAGCTGATCGACCGGAACCGCGATAATTTTCTCATCCGGCCCCGCCTCGTCCTCCATCATCAACACCCCGACCGGCCGGCAGCGGACAACTGCGCCCGGGACAACCGCGGCTTGTGACACAATCAAAACGTCGATCGGGTCGCCATCGCGAGCAAGCGTGTGTGGAATAAACCCATAGTTGCCCGGATAAAACATGGTGGTATGGAGAAATCGGTTTACGAACAGCACGCCGGTCGTTTTGTCCAATTCATACTTGACTGGCAATCCGCCCTGCGGAATCTCAACGAATACGTTGATATCAAACGGTGGTGCTTTACCAGCCGGGATTTTACTGATGTCCATGCGTGTGCCTTACCCTTATTGTAACTTTAAGCCTGCGGCGCATAGACCGTAAGCGCAAGGATGCGCCGGCCTACGCCGACGACACCACGCTTGATTTCGGGAAATTTATGGAAAATACCAGCAGCAGAGCTTGACTATAGCTCAAAGCGCCACGGAGATCAGGTGTAAATGTAACCTCTGCGTTTTCCGCGAGGAAAATCGTCGTCGCGAAGGGTTTAGTCAGGGCGACGGAAGTGAAACGCGTCGCCGAGTTTGTATAAAGCGCACTTCGTTAAATTGCTATTGTCTGCCGTCGATGGATACTCCTCGATATTCGAACAGCCATTCGTTTCCGATTTTTCGTAGGCGGCAAGTATAGCGTCCCACGACCGAGAGTTCGCTCTTGCCATTTCTGGTTGAATACACCACGAAATAGGACTGCGCGGCTGCGCGCGTGCCCTCCAGCTGAACCCCGAGATTACTGAAGACGTGGCGCATCTGGCCGCCTTCCGCGCGGCCTCGGCCAACGCGGACGAACTCCCGTTGACCATCACGCCCTGCAAACCTGCCGCCGAGTACAGGAGTCTCGAGCACGCCATCGTCCGTGAAACAGCCAAGCAAAGCAGGCTCGTCCCAATTGTCGACTGCGGAAGTGTAGCGCACGAATAGGTCGTGGATCTTAATGCGGTCCTCGATTTCGGTCATCTGCATCGATATGCTCCAATCGGTATTTGGCTGTATCAGCTATTACGATCGCCGCCGGCATGGGTCAAACAACGATTGCTCGTCGTGATGCGCTCAACTTTGTTCGATGGCCGCTTGAGTCTTCGTATAAAAACCGAAGCTCGTCTTGACCGGAAGGTTAGTAGAACAGCCAGGACTGCCCGGCCAATCGCCAAAAGGCCGATTTTCCCGTGTGCCGGGCGCAGCTCAACCGCAGGGCCTTGCTGTTATGGCCCACTTGGATTAAGTGCTAGAGCGTTAAAGTGAGATTCGTGATTCTTCCGGTTCAGATTATTGCGGCTGCTGTTACGCGGGATGAGATGCCGAGGCCCCGTCCCGCAGTTCGAAATTGAACATGCATGCGGCGGAGAGAGACTCCCCTGCCAATCCAAACCGCGCAAAATGGCGTACAAAGTTCTAGTTCTCAAAGGTGACGGTATCGGTCCTGAAGTGGTCGGCGAAGCCTTGCAGGTGCTCAAGGTAGTCTCACGTGACGCCGCGGTCGATATTGAGTTCAAGGAGGGATTGGCCGGCGGCCATGCACTCGACGTCCACGGCACTCCCCTGCCCGATACCGTGCTCGCACAGGCGAAAGATTCTGACGCAATACTGCTCGGGGCCGTTGGCGGCCCGAAATGGGACGACCCAAGAGCCGCTCAGCGCCCGGAGCAGGCGTTGCTTACCCTGCGCAAGGAATTGGGGCTGTTTGCCAATGTGCGGCCGGTCAAAGCCTTCAAGGAACTGGCCGTTTCGTCGCCGCTCAAACCCGAGATTATCAGCGACGTCAACCTCGTGGTGATTCGCGAGCTAACCGGCGGGATTTACTACGGCAAGCCGAGTGAACGCCGCGAGGGCAAAGAGGGCCGTGAGGCGGTCGATACTTGTACTTACACCGAAGCTGAGATTACCCGCGTACTGCGTTATGGGTTCGAGCTCGCGCGGGAGCGGCGCAGGCGGCTGACCTCTGTCGATAAGGCCAACATTTTAGCGACCTCGCGCCTATGGCGCGAAATCGCCACCGGCCTGAGCGCCGAATTCAAGGATGTCAGATTTGAGAATCAACTGGTTGATTCGATGTCGATGCACCTGATTCGGCGGCCGCGCGACTTCGACGTGATCGTCACTGAGAATATGTTCGGCGATATCCTGACTGACGAAGCGTCAGTACTGGCGGGGTCTATGGGCCTGCTTCCGTCCGCTTCGCTTGGCGAGGACCTGAACAGCGCCGGTTTTCGTGTGGGTTTGTACGAGCCAATCCATGGCAGCGCGCCTGATATCGCCGGACGCGACGAGGCCAATCCGCTGGCGGCGATTCTCTCGGGCGCGATGCTGTTGGAGCATTCGCTCGGCCTCAAAGCCGAGGCCGAGCTGATTGTGCAGGCGGTCGAGGCGGTGGTACGTGAGGGTTATCGCACTCGCGACCTTGGCGCTGGGCCCGGGGCCCGCGCGATCGGGTGCAAGGCGATGGGCCGAATCGTGCGCGAGCGGATCGAAAGCTTACAGCCGGAGGCATAACCAATTGGCCAGCCGCGATGCCAGGATTGCGCTGGTTGGTGCCACCGGTACGGTCGGCGGCCAGATCGCCGAACTGATCGGCGAGCGCAACTTGCCGTACTCGGAATTGAAGTTATTCGCTCGCGACTCTTCCGGGCGCGTGGTCGAAGCGGGTGAACGGCGCCTACCGGTCGCACACTTCAATGGCGCTCAGGATCTTTCAGCCTTCGACATCGCTTTTCTGGCGGTTCAACGAAATGGGGCAGCCGAGATAATCGAAGCACAGCCGGGGCCGACTTTGATCGATCTGAGCGCCGCTACCGTTACGCCGCCTGGTGCGGTTGCGATGGTTGCACCGGGACTGACCGCGCGCGAGCAAATTACACTGTTCGGACCAGGCCAAATCTTTGCGGTGCCGCATCCCGCCGCCCAGCTGATTGCGACCATTCTGCAAACGTTGGGCAGCGACGGCTTCGCCGCCGCGTCGATCATGCTCAGCGCCAGCGCGGCCGGGCACCAGGGCGTTTCTGACCTGTTTCAGCAATCCGCGGATCTGCTCAATGCGCGTCTCGACCTTGACGACGAGCCTCAAGTTGCCTTCAACGTCTTTACAGCTCCGGGCACTCGTGAATTGGCTCGGGCGTTCGCCGCGCAAATTGGAGTTCTCGGCGTCGATTCCAGCCAGCTCGTGCTCGACATAGTTCACGTCCCTGTTTTTCACGGCAGTGGGGTCGCGTTGTTTCTACCGGCGGGCGAGGCAAGGATGGACGAGGTGAGGATGGAATGGGCGGAGCGGCTGCGCTCTACTCCGGGTCTGATCCTGGTGGCGAACGACAGCGGTACCGGGTTCGTGGATGCCGTCGGCCAGGACGGCGCTATCACGCGAATCTCCTTGGACACCGCCGGCGCAGCGATATGGTGCTCGTTTGACGCGGCCCGGCTCGCCGCCCTTACGGCAGTATGGATTGCCGAGACGCTGAGCGAGAAACCAGTTTCTCGATCAAACTGACTGTTCAGCGTATGGTTGGGGGACAGGGTTTCCGGCCTCTCGCCGACGTTCTCATCAGAGTTGCAGGTGCTGACCGCCTATCAGGAGGAATTGCTGAACCTCCAACAGCTCCGGCAGCGCATGCCGGGTTCGCCCAAACAGCAGCACGCGGTCAACGCCGAGCTGGAATCGCTTGGGCTGGCGGCAAACTAGGCGGTCGCGCGTTGGCTATGGATGCGGCTAAACCAGTCGAGATATTCGCGGGCGGCACTAGACCAGGGGAAATCAGCTTTGAAGCAGTTGTCCATCAGCTGCCGCCATACGGGAGGAGTGCGAAACGTATTAACCGCCCGTGCGGTCGCAGCCACCAGCGCTTCAGGCTGAAACTGCTCAAAAACGAATCCATTGCCGCGGCTGGACGTTTGGTCGAATTCGGAAACCGTATCGCGTAAGCCGCCGGTCGCGCGCGCAATCGGCGCATTCCCGTACTTCAGCGCGTACATCTGGGTTAGCCCGCACGGCTCGAATCGCGAGGGCATCATGAACATGTCGCTCCCAGCCTGTATCCTATGAGCCAAAGCATTATCGAACCGCAGATTGACCCTGAGATTATCCGGATAGCGGTCTTCGGCGCTTTTGAAGAACTGCTCCAATTGAGGATCGCCGCTTGCCAGCATCACAATTTGAACGTCGAGGGCGACTAGCCGGTCGAGCGCCGCTGCGAGCAGGTCAACTCCCTTCTGCGCCGTCATCCGTGTGATCATGGCGATGATCGGCGTTGTGCGGCGGTGCGGCAATTTCATTTCCTCGCGCAAATCGTACATGCATGCCTTCTTGCCATTGCGGCGAGCAGGAGAATAGCGGGTGCTGATAAGAGGATCGGTAGCTGGGTTCCATTCTTCATAATCCGCCCCATTGAGGATACCAATGAAGCGGTCGCCCTTCGTGCGTAACACCCCGTCGAGCCCGAACCCCAGCTCAGGGTAATTCGCGGCTTCGAAGGCGTAAGCCGGACTGACGGTGGAAACGGCGTCGGCCAGCACCACTGCGCCCTTGATCAGGTTGACGCGCCCGTAAAACTCCAGGCCGCTAATCGAGAACCATGACTCGTCGATGCCGAGCAACGGGAAAAGGTCACGTTCGCAAATCCCCTGGAACGCCAGGTTATGAATAGTGAAGAAGCTTGAAGTCGCCGCGAGTTGGGAGCGAATCGCCGCGTCTGTGCGGACCACTATCGGCGCGATCGCAGCATGCCAATCGTGCGCATGGAGTATGTCAGGATGCAACATCGCCGCGGTTGAGGCCGCCGCCCGCCCAAAGAAGATGAAACGGCGGAAATTGTCCGGGTAGTCGCCATTTTCGTCGCCGTAGATCCCCTCGCGCCCGAAGAAGGCAGGATGATCGACCAGGTATAGCGGAACACCGCCCGCCGCCTGGGCGCGCAAAACTCTGAACTGCTCGCGGTTTTGCCCAAGCATGAGTGACTGATCTTCAGCGAACAGCTCGGGCGCCAGGTTTTCAAGCAGCACTTTATAACCCGGCACAATTATCGAAGGATCGGCGCCGGCATTTTTCAGGGCCTGCGGCAAGGCGCTGACAACGTCGGCCAGTCCCCCGACTTTCGCATGCGGTCCAATCTCGGCCGCGACAATCGCAATCTTCACGAGCAATTCATCCTACTGCCGGACGTTCGCGAAGTACCAGAGGCTCACCAAGGCGCTCCATTAATTGCTGCCACATGGCGCGCAGGACACCCCCGGTATAGCGGTCAACTGCCCTCATAACTACGGTCTCAACTGCGAGTAACGAGAGTCCCTAGTGTCCTGAGTCGTCAATCAGCCGAATAAATTGTAGTCCGCAAGCGTCTGCCTCTAGGAGGAACGGATAAAGAACGCGGATGCGGACGGGGAGACCGATAGCACCTTTGAGCCTGGCGGCTGAAGAGCATGAGACAGTGGAGTGCTGGGCGCGGCGTCCCAACAGCGCGCAGGCGCTGGCACAGCGCTCGCGGATCGTATTGGAGTGTGCGGCTGGCAATCCAATACGATGGTGACGGGCACGCTCGGAGTGGCCCACCAGACCGTCGGCAAGTGGCGGCAGCGCCTTCTGGTCATTGCCAGACTGGCCCTTGATATCAGCAGAGCCCTGTGAATTTCGCGAATGAGAACGTGCGTCATAGCACACCGAGAATATCTACCTTTGTCCCATCCGGCCTTCATCACGTAAGACGCGAGACGACGTATCCGTTTGTCCGCTTGAGTGGGCACAATGCCTCACAATTCCTCTCCGAAGAAGCGTTTTCTGGCGGTCTCGTCGAGCGGCACCTCGGGGCCGCTGAAGATAGCGTCGGGCATGCGGCGCAGGTCCTCAGCCAGCAGTGGCAGCGCACGAGTTCGACGCGCGTCGGCCTCGGGTCCGGTCTCGTAAAACAGCTTGTAAACCCAACTGGTAAACGTGTGAACTCCGGCAAAATAGCGGTCATGCTCGGCAGCATAAGCGTGCGCTGCTGCATCCCAGTCCTCACCGGCCAGGAGCTGATCCCGCAGCACGCGTACGTCCCGTACGGTCAAGCCTTGTCCTTGACCATAGGACGGATCGCTTGAGGCAGCGGCGTCTCCGATGAGCGCAACCCCATTTTGGTAAGGATGCACAACCCAGCTATCAGCACCGTCGAAAGTGGCCAATGGCCCAATCGGTCGTATGCTTGCGTACCACTGGCTCGGTGCGCCCGCCTTTACCGAATCCTCTACAAAGCGCGGCAAATCCTCCGCTCCTTGAAAGCGATAACCCCAATAGCGCGGATGCCAGGCATAGGCTCGCGTGCGTCCGTTGCTTTGAGGGCACAAGAAGGCAAACTGGCCGATACTCGGGCTCAGAAACCAATAGTTCGTATCAAACGAAACATCTGGCATTCCCTCGAACAGGACGCCTGCTAAAAGCATCCCGTACGAATCCTGTTGTACGGCGAAATTTGCCCACTTGCGAGCGGCGGAGCCTCTGCCATCAGCGCACACGACCAGGCGTGCCTGCATCTCTTTGACTCGCCCTTCCTCCTCAACGCTGACGGTGGGCCGCGCTCCGGGTTTCACGTCACAGGCCCGCACGCCTCGTTGAACCTCCGCTCCGGCAGCCACTGCTGCGCGCAGCAGCACCTCTTCCATTTCGTTATGGACCCAATTCAACATCGGTTGGCGATTGGTAGCCTCAAGATCCCGACGCTCAATTCGCATCCCATCCACGTACATTTCTATCCATCGGACTTCCTGAGCACATTCTGCGACCAGTTGCTGATACAATCCTAATCGTCGCAATTCGATCACGCCCCAAGGAAATATGCCTTCGCCGCGTACGCGGTCCCGAAATTGGCGTTCGCGCTCGATCACCAGAACGCGCGCTCCTCGCTCTGCCATCGCTTTGGCCAGAGCAGCTCCGCCGAGTCCGCCGCCCACCACGATTAAGTCGTATTCGGTGCGCATTGTTGTGTGTCCCCCCTCGTTTGAGGTGATTCCTGAAGTTGCGTCAGGAGGCAAGTGCACGCCTATACTTGTAACGACCGCCGCGATATAGGGGCAGTAGTCAATCCGTGTAATTTTATACGATAGCTCGCATCAAACGAGAAGGTTGCCGATGCGTATCGATGTTCACGCACACTATTTTCCGAAGGCCTATCTCAAACGGATGGAAAGCGTGGACGCGGATCCGACCGCCGGAGCACATCGACCGCTGGCCAGTGATGACCCGGACGATGTAGAGCAAAGGATCATGATGATGGATGCGGCGGGGGTTGAGATGCAATTGCTCTCGGTGTCGGCGACCTTTCCCTACCTGGCCCGGGAGCAAGCCGCGATCGACGCCGCGTGCGAGGCAAATGACCTATACGCTGAATTGATCGAGCGCTCCCCGCGGCGCTTCAAGGGTTTCGTCGCGGTTCCCCTTCCGCATGTCGATGCCGCGTTGAAAGAACTGGAACGCGGGATGGACAAGCTCGGGATGATAGGCGCGACGATAGGAACGTCCGTGGTGGCGCGCTCGGCCGCCGATGAAGCGTTCGAGCCGCTTTACGCTGAGCTGAACCGCCGCCAAGCGCCGCTGTTCGTTCACCCGGGCGGCCGCGGAATGTGCTCTTCGCTTATTGAGGACTATGGGCTCCGATGGTCAATTGGAGCCCCGTTCGAAGATACGATGTTCATGATGCACGTGATCCAGAAAAGGATTCCGCAGCGCTATCCGAACATCAAGATCATCGTACCGCATCTGGGCGGGGCGTACCCGATGCTGGTCAACCGCCTCGACAACGGTGCGCGTTATGTAGGCGCTAGTCCTTTGAGCCCAATCGCGCGGCTAATGTGGTACGACACCGTGGCTCAAGGCAATACGGCCGCGCTGAAATGCGCCTACGCAGCTTACGGCGCGGACCGTCTAGTTCACGGGAGTGACTATCCCTGGCAATTGCACCAAGATTACTTGAACTCGGTCAAGTACGTACAAGAATCGGGACTGCCACAGAAAGACATCGATGCCATCCTCGATCACAACGCGGCGCGGATGCTGGGCTGGGATAAGTAAGTGTTTTGAAATAAGTTCCCTGAGCGATCATACGCGAAGATGCCACCGTCGGTGTAATTGAACTCCGGTTGCGTTCACACCTGCAGTTGCCTGACCTTGATCCTCGCCTGCATCGTCTATTGGCAGGCGCGGGAAATCTCCCGGGTCTTAAGTCAGTGCGACCCGATCTCTAACGGAGTTGACCTGTCCATGCTCGAACACGTCAGCCCTATCGAATGGGACAACGTCGTCCTGTACGGCCAATACATCCTGGATCGGAAGCTCGTCCGGCGACGCCGAAGAACCATGACGGCAGCGCTTTAGCGCGCAACAATTACACGAATCTGCCCAGTACCTGTATACTCGTTCGAGAGGATATCACCTAGTGCTATCGATGATTCGCGTCAAAATTACCATTGCGCGCCCGGTGGCATTAGACCAATTCCATGCGATGAGGCTTGCCGCCGTATTTGCATAATCTGACTTCGCATCGCAGCAGCTACGACACGCGAAACTATCTGCGGCGCGAACAGCGATGACATCGGCCGAACAAACTGAGTCACTTCGGTAAGACGCGCGCCAACCCGCTTGTTGGGGCAAGCGGCTACCTTCAGCCGATACCAGTTGAATAGCCGCACCGATCCGGAACGGTTGCCCAAGGTGGCAGGAAACCGCAAGTCATCGGCCGCTGCGAAAAGCCACGGCGTCCTCTGGAAATGGCCTTCGCCGAAAATAACCTGTCCGGCAGGCGCGGATTACCTACGCCGTATTCAGCCAGGCAATCTTTGAGGATCTTCACCGATACCGCTGCAGCGCTCATTCCTTGGCCAAATCTGGGATTGTAACAACAGGCTGCGTCAGCAATCGCGATGAATCTCCCAAGCGGTCTCCGCCATCGCTCGTAATGGCGCCACCGATTCCGGGTCGCGCGGCTGGGATAAACTGGAGAGATCGGTTCCATCCGCCGCACCATCTCATGGACAACTGGCGAAGCTAGGTTCGCAAGCGCCGTTGTGAACTGATCCTCGCGGCTCGGAGGATATTCTTTATTCACGCCGATATAGCTCAACAGCCAGCGTTGATTCTCTATCGGGAAGAAGGCAATTACGTATGCTGCGTCGGAGTGGCCATCCGGAGAAACACCACTTTCCACCACCACTCGGGCGGCCAAGCTTGCTCACTTTCTAGCCTGAACCATCGAGAACTGTAGCCATTGTGGCCATCGACGATTTCGTCCTCGGGCAACTCCAGTTCCAATTGCCGCAGCCACTCTGCGGCTCTCGAGTGAGCACCGCTCGCATCGACCACTAAGTCCGCGTCGAGAGTACGGCTTTCCCCGTCGTCGCGCGAGAGGACTTCGACACCGGTGCAGTAGCGCTGAGTCTCTCCCGCAGTTCGCAGCCCGGTCACCTCAGTGCGATCGAGAAAGGTAACGTTGTGTAAACCACGGCAAAGCGTGAGGACGGTTGACTCGATGAGTGGCCGGCTGGCATAGAGTTGCCATAGTCCGGTGTGGTTGCGCTGACTCCACCCATTGGGCCACAGGGTAGCAACGTGCCAACCGCTTTTCCACCGCTACCGCTCCGCTTTCACGCATCCGGCGCTCGAAGCCCGGGAAAAAGCCTTCGAATTCGCGAAGGCCGCGCGCCAGCAGATTGTGTACGTGGCGGGCTTGCGGGACTCCCGGTCGAAAGTCGTGAGCCGGGGCATAGGCATCGCGCTCAACGATCGTGACGGTATCGACGAAGTCGCTCAGGACACGCGCGGCACACATGCCCGGCAAGCTGCCGCCGATCACGACTGCACTAGTGGGTGGCAACGCGTCCACCTTCACAATTCATGAGATCCCTTGCACGATATATTGATTGGAACTCCCATTCTGGGGTCCCCGCTCAGGCTCACACGTGCATCGATTCCAGGCTCGATGAAGCGTCAATGCTTGCCCAACTCGCCATCACAATAGCCCGAGAGCCGCTTGCTGGCCACGATTTGGAGACTAAGCAACTGTTCGACAGTATCGAATTCGCGAATGGGAGGGGCTTCTCAATGCCAACAGCCCGATCGAGCAGGACAACGTCGTCCTCTATTCGCCAATACGTCTTGGATCGGAAGCTGGTCCGGCGACGCCGAAGAACTATGAGGCAGCGCTTAGTAGTACAACATAACGAAGAGGATTGTATCCGAAGTGCTCAGTCGGTCGCTGGTATGTATCCGCCGCATTTCCTGGGCGCGCGCTTTCCCCGCCGTTCACTATGAAACGTGTTGTCACGAAAGGATGTACGTCATCAAACGAGGTGCCCCTGGGCGAACCGCGCGCACAATTGAGCCGCGCCAGATTTCAGCGCCCGCTACGCGAGCGGCGTCAAGCACGACCTCCTCTGCAAGGGTATGGGGTAAGTTCAATGCGCGTCGCGGCAGCCAGAAATTGTTTGGCGCCTCGGTCAGTGGTTATTCGATGTATTCCTCGGACCGTTTCGCAAAAGAGCCTGGCCCTTTGTGAAACGTCATAGTTTCGTTCCTGCAGCAGTGAACGCAATCACCCCGTAATGGAAGTTACCGGAGGCGTCTGCTTTTTCAATCTGTTGCCACCAGCGGTCGGCATCCTTCGTGGAAATGATACCCTGTTGAATGCAGTTGTTTAAATGGCCTTCCTGGAGAATGCGAAAAAAGGCGAAATCAGCACGAACGACCGTCGTTTGGCAGGTTACGTCGTGCAGTCCCGCTTCACGCATTAGACGGGTAAAGCCCGGCCGATTCGCCCACTAGGCGTCGCGTCCGCAAAGGAACTGAAGATCGTGCGGGTCAGCTGCACGTAAGGCGAATCGATGAATCGCGTCTCTGTGTCCACCTCCGAAGCTACAATATGCCCTCCGTTTCGCGCCACTCGGATCATCTCGTTCAGGGCCTTGTGAGCATTGCCGAGATGTATAAGACCATTCTCGCATCGCACGCAATCGAAAGATGCGTCCGCGAAATCGAGTTGCATAGCATCTCCGGAGCAAAACTCGACTGGCAAACCGGAATCCGCTGCACGTCGCTGCGCTTCGGCGACCATCACTTCGCTAAAGTCAACACCTACAACCCGGCCTTTGGGTCCGACGAGCCTTGCTATTTCGAGCGAATCATCGCCGGTCCCGCACGCAACATCGAGCACGCGTTTGCTTTCTAGCGGCTGCAAGGAGTCGAGAATTCGCCGCTTTGTGATTGCCTCCTCAGGATTCGACTTTCGTACATCGAGAAACTTTAGGAAGTAGGCGGGATCATTTTCCGCATCGACTTGGTCGAAACGATTTGCGTTCCCCCCGGTGTTCATAACCGCGGTACCTCGGCGGTCATGCTCCGGGCGTTCTTCATCCCATTTTATGGGACCTCAGTAATTGAACTGCTTGTTCCGAATCCGGTGCGACGATGGACCTGTTGGTATTGATTTGTCAAACGAAGGCGATGAATCGGGTTTGTTGGCTTAGGCACAGCAGCACGTACCCGGCAATTCCTATCGGCCGGCATTTTTGGCCTTTAGTAAGAGGCCGACTTCGCCGCCGGGCGCGGTGGCCTGGTGTTACGTTGCAAAACTTGACCCTTTGCGCAACGGGGAAGAGGGGTCAATCGGGTATGCCGAGAGACATCAAAGAAATCGAAGACGCCCGTCACGCACGGCTCATGTATCGTTATGGACTGAGCGCCCGCGAGGTTAGACTTCTGGGCATGCTAGCGGCTCGCTTGAGGCTCAATGAAATCTCGGCACAAATGCAGATTAGCCGCGATACGGTCAAAACCTACTTCCGTCGCATGATTGATAAGTTGGCCCTTGATGGCCCGCAGAGCCTTGTAAGTTTCGCAAATGAAAAGATGGCGCATTGCACGCTCGGCCACATCCGGCTTCGTTCCGTTTCGTGCAGAATGGGATACTCGGCTATCGGGTATGTAAGGCAATCCATCCGCCGGAAAAATCTGACGAATTGCTCCAGGAAGCGAAGAGAATCTAGCTCGAACGGCACGTCGCAATGCCCCACTCTGCTGCTGATGCCTTGTGGCTCGTGATTCCGGCTGCGCAACGGGCCTCGGGTGAATGGATCGACGATACGCTGAAAGAGCGCCTTCAGGAGCAGGGTCTGCTCACGAAGGCGCCACTTGCCGGCAATTTCCCGCGCCATCGGATCGAGGTGATTCGCGGGCGTGACGCGTGGGGCCGCGCCAACGAGCTGTTTTATTTGCGGGGATGGACCGACGGATTGCCGATCGTCCCGCCTGAACTCGGCAAGGTCCAGCAAATGGTCGAATACGCCGGGCTTTCGCGCGACCATATTGTGGCCGAACTCGATCCACTCAAGGGCCTGGCGACAGTCGAAAAGATTGCCGTCAACGCGATCATGGCGGGCTGCCCGCCGGAATATATTTCAATACTCATTACCCTGACCGAAGCAATAGCAACTCCGGAGTTTAATCTACGCGGGGTTCAGACTACTGACGAAAATGTAACACCGCTCCTTATCTTCAGCGGTGATGTCTCCGAAAGGTTGAACATCAACTCAGGCTTCGGCGCGCTTGGTCCCGGATGGCGGGCAAATTCGGTAATCGGGCGCGCCCTCAGACTGATTATGCACAATCTCGGCGGCGGATGGCCCGGTGCTGTGTCGCTGGCGGGGCTCGGTCAACCTGGGCGTTATTCATTGTGCTTGGCCGAAAACGCGGTGCAGAATCCCTGGGAGCCATTGCGTGTAGAACTCGGATTCGACTCCGCAGCCAGCACGGTTACCCTGATGCGCGCGGAAAGTGTAGTCAACATTACTGGCGGGCTCGAGGAAATCGCCAGCGTAATGAGTTCGGCGGTATCGCAATTTTCGCTGATGCACGGCGGCAAGGTCGCGGTCGTGCTGGCGCCATACGTAGCGCGGCGTCTGGCCGGCGACGGTTGGAGCAAGCGCGACGTCAAACACTGGCTATACGAAAACGGCCGCGTCGCAACTGCCCAATGGGAGGAGTGGTGGGGACGCAAGGCGCTGTCTTCGCATCAATGGCCGCAATGGGTGACGAGTGCGGCGGGCCAAGGAGTGATTCCGGTGGTTGAAAGCCCGGGGGACATCGCGCTGGTGATTGCCGGCGGCGATTTGCACATCGCCCAGCACGCCTACCTGCCGACCTGGGGTTTCCCACCGTGCCGGATAACGCGATCGATTCACTGGCCCGGTCTCAATTGAGTTCCTTGCTGCTATAGCCGAGGATGCGGCGGGCAATAACCATCAGATTGATCTGCTGAGTACCCTCAAAGATGTCATTGATTTTTGCGTCCCGCATCCACTTTTCGACTAGTTCTTTGCGTGAGTAACCCAGCGGCCCTAGCAACTCGACCGCCTTCTGCGTGATGAGCGTGACCGCCCGGCCGGCCTTGGCTTTGGCCATCGAGGCCTCGAGATTGTTCCGCATGCCGGCATCGAGCATCCAGGCTGCGCGCCAGGTGAGTAAGCGGGCGGCTTTAAGCTGCACCTCCATATCCATGAAATCGCGCTCGACGGCAGTAAGGCGGCGCGGCGAAATACCATAGCGCAGTGAAACGTTATTGCGCTTAAAGAAATCGCGGACGAAGTCAAGCGCAGCCCGCCCTACACCAATCGCCATCGCCGCAACGATCGGGCGGGTCGCATCGAAAGTCGCCATTACGTCCTTGAAGCCGCCTGCCGGAGTCACTTCCGGACTGCCGAGGAGATGGTGCAGGGGGACTCTGCAATCCTCGAACATGAGCATGGCGGTGTCGGAAGCGCGGATGCCGAGCTTATTTTCAACCCGCATCACCGTCATCCCTGGCGTATTGTGCTCGACCACAAACGGCTTGATTCCGGCGCGTCCGGCATTGCGATCAACTGTCGCCCATACCACGACAAAGCCTTCGGATTTTTCTGCCGACATCAATCCTGCCGTGCAGAAAATCTTGGTACCATTGATCACCCAGTCGTCGCCGTCACGCCGCGCGGTAGTGGTGATTGCCGCCGAATCTGAGCCGCAGCCGGGTTCAGTAATCGCCATCGCAGCCCATTTTGGTTTGCCGCGACGGAAACGGCCAAGAAATCGGATCTTTTGCTCGGGCGTGCCGGCCGCCGCCACCGCCGCGCCGCCCAATCCAGGATTGGGAATCGACAGGAACAGCCCGGCGTCGCCCCAGCACAGTTCCTCGGTGCTGAGGCAAGTGTAGAGGTTGCGCGAAATCGCTGGCGGTTGATCGCTGGCCGCGTTTGCCGGATTGTGCGAGGCTGCCCAAGTCGCTTCCCAGAATTGCCACGGCTCCTCGTGCTCATTTTCGTCATAGTGGCGCGAGATGGGCCGCATCGTCTGTTCAGCGGTGACGTGATACACGTCGAGCGCATTTACGATTTGGGGTTCGAGTTCGAAATCGATCATTGCTCACTCTACTGATGGTTTTTGCTGCGCCTTGCAAACGCCACAGGCTGAAGGCTTCGCCATTGTCAGACGATCGCGAGTCCTTCGATCACCCCAAACGCCCGGGCATTGCGCAGCCACATTTCAACCGGATGCTCCCGGATATAGCCGTGACCGCCAAGGACCTGGACCGCGTTATCGGCGACCATCAATGCCGCGGCCGCAGCATAATTGCGGGCCTGATAACTCTGCTTCACAGCATCATGGCCTTTGTCGAGCCACGATGCGGCTTCCCATGCCAGCAGCCGCATCGCATCAACTTCAATCACCATCTCGGCCAGCATGAAGGCAATCGCCTGTTTGGTTGCGATCGGTGCTCCGAAGGCCTTGCGCTCTTTCGCGTAATCGCGCGCATAATCAAAGGCCGCACGCGCCACTCCCACCGCCATCGCGGCCATGGCGACCCGCGATTGACTGAGGAGGCGGGCAAAATTAATTCCCGGTTCGCCGCCCAGGCGATTTTCAGCCGGCACTCGGCATTGGTCGAAGGTCAATTCGAAAGTAGCGAGACCTTTGAGGCCCATATTTTCTTCGCGCCCGGAAATTTTCAGACCGGGCGAATCGCGCGGCACCAGGAATCCGTCCACGCCGGCAAATCCACTGTCGGCGCTGTTCGCCGCGTAAACCAGAATCATCTCCGAATCCCCTGCCAGCGGGACGTAGCACTTCGCACCGTTAATTACGTAATCGCCAGACGTGCGCCGCGACGTTGTGCTCATGTCGGCGGGGTCGAAATCGAATGCCGGCTCCATTAGCGCAGCCGTAGCCGCCACAAAGCGGTCTGTCGCCAGGGGCGGGAGGTGACGCGTGCGCTGTGCATCGGTGCCCATCTCAATCAGAGGAAACGCCAACAACCGCGGAGCCAGCGCATGAAGTGCAAAAGAGAGGTCGCCGTAGGCCAGTTCTTCGGCGACGATTGCGCCGGTCACTGCCACCCGCGCGTCGCCATAGCCGCCGACATTCTCCGGTAAACAGCCACGCACGAGCCCGAGATCCCAGGCTTTGGCCAGAAGGTCAGAAGGAATCGAACCGCTCTCGTCAGCAGTGCGTGCGGCTGGACGGACCTGCTCAATGGCGAAAGCGGCGACCGTGTCCCGCACCATCTTCTGTTCATCACTCGGATCGAAGCTAATCATCGGGCGCAGCCGTCCTTTCGTGGCAAAGTTGGTCAGCTATTGACCTCTGCGCAGACGCCGGCGTTCACGCGCGCGGTCGTACTTGCGCAGATCCTCCTCGACTTTGGCGGGCGGAGCCATTGGCTTACGCACCTTCTGCATCAGTTCGCCGCTCGTGGTAGAGGGCGCTTTGGGCTTTTTGGGCGGCAATTTTTTTACCGCTCCGGCTCGAACCCGATGAAGCTCATTTGCAGTCCAGTCGCCGCGCCCCCGGCCGCCCGGCGTGAAAAGAATCGATCAGAGTTGCATTTCGTGCATGGCCCGATATCCACGATCGAAGTCGCGGCTACGCCGGCCGCTTGCAATTGCGAACGAAGAATGCCGCGCAAATCGAGATGCCTCTTGCCAGGACGGCCAGAGCGACAATAATCTGCCGCCGCGGGTATATGCGAGACAAACCGCCCGGCTAACTCAGCGTCCACCTCGAAACAACAGCTTCCGATGGCAGGACCCAAGGCCGCGCGAATGCGTTCGGGGAGCGCCCCCAGCGCTGCCATTGCGCGAACTCCCTCGCCCGCAATGCCGGCCAACGTCCCGCGCCATCCGGCGTGGAGAGCGCCGATCATTCCAGTTTCAGCATCCACCATCAATACCGGCACACAATCGGCGGTGAAGATAGCGAGAACGACTCCTGGCACTGCAGTCACCATTCCGTCGCCGATTCTACGATCGCCGTCATACGTCAGGCCGATCGGGTGGATGCGATTGCTGTGAACCTGCTGCAGTCGGGCGAGGCGTGCTCGCGGGTAAGCGGCGCGCCAGCGTGCCAAATTCGCGGCTACCGCGTTGGGGTCGTCGCCCACGCCGTCGGCGAGATTAAACGAGCGGTAAAGTCCCTGGCTTGCGCCACCCTCGCGAGTCATGAATCCATGCACGAAGTGCGGCAGATTCCATGCGCTGAGGACCGAAAACGCAGCCGGGCTTCCAGAACCGGCGACTGTGGAGATTTGGGCCAAAGCCATTTTCTGAATCTCTGTGACTCAACTATAATCTACCGTGTGAATCTTGTCTTTGCGGACTTTAACGTATGAACGGTTATCAATACTTGGTGCAGCGAAATCACCTGATGTGCCAGCTCGAGGACGAATTCAAGAAAATCGAGCATCTGCCCGAAGCCGAACGAATTGCCGCCGCCGGCCGGCTGGAAGCTCAGTTCGACGTGAAGCTCCGCGAGCTTTACGCAAAAGTAGCAGCCGAGTATCCCGGCGAGCGTAAGATCAAGGCACGTGCGCTGGAGGATCCGCGCTAGCTGCTCGCGATAGAGCCTGCGCGATCTCGCTGCCGTTCTTTGTTTCCCACCATCGCGCGAGAGATTCGGAACGCCGATGGGACGCGAAGTAGGCGCCTGCCCAGCCGGCTGAGATTACTGAAAGCATGCCATGCAAAGGATCCACAAGGCGATCTAGCGCACGGCAGAAGTTCAAGGAGGCCGGGTGCTGAAAGCGCGAGTCAGGATAGTGTAGCGTACTCGATTTTCGGTATTCGGCTAGGAGCGGAAGCGGCTTGGAGCGCTCGATCAGCATTCGTGGGGCCCGCACCCATAACCTTCGCAATATCTCGCTGGACATAGCCCATCGCCGGCTGACGGTTGTTACAGGGGTGTCAGGTTCAGGCAAGTCGAGCCTGGTATTCGATACGCTCTATGCCGAGGGCCAGCGGCGCTACGTGCAGAGCCTGTTGACTTACGCCCGGCTGTTCCTGGAACGGATTGACCGCCCCGACGTCGATTCAATCTCCGACATTCCACCTGCCCTGGCGTTGCGGCAGAAAAACACGATCAAGAATGCGCGCTCGACCGTAGGCACGGTTACCGAGATCAACGACTATCTGCGGCTGTTATTCGCCACTGTGGGCAAGACCATCTGCCCGCAATGCAACATCGAAGTGACGCGCGACTCGGTCGAGAGTGCGGCAGGACGCGTCCTGAACACGCCCGGCCTTTACGTCTTCATCGCGCCGTTCGAGCCGGGCTCGCGCTCGGTCAAGGAAGCAGCCGACTATCTGGTACAAAACGGTTATCACCGCCTCTATCATGCCGGCGAGATCATCGAAACTGTCGACTTCGCCGAGCGCTTCGACGGCCACCTGGGTCCTGTCGAGGTGCTCATCGACCGCATCGTGGTTGCCGCCTCCGGTAGTGCGGAACGAGTTCGCGAGGCCCTGGAAAAGGCTTTCTATCTCGGCGCCGGTCGTGCTCGTGCGCTATATGTAAAACGGCATGGCAGCGGAATGCAGGTGGCAGCCTCGCTGCAGTTCGATCGGCGGTTCAACTGTTCGGGATGTGGTCAAAGTTTCGCCGAGCCGGCGCCTGCATTGTTTTCGTCCAACAGTCCGATTGGGGCCTGCACCGAATGCGAAGGATTTGGCCGTACAGTTGAACTCGACCTCGAAAAGGTGATGCCGAATCCGCTGCTGTCTTTGCGCCAGGGTGCAGTCATGCCGTGGCGTACGCCCGCCTACCGGGAGATGCAGGAATGGATGCTGAAGTGCGCACGGCGAGCGCGTGTCAGAGCCAGTGTCACGCTTCGCGACATGACCGCCGAAGAGTACGCATGGCTGCTCGACGGCGAACCGCGCAAAGACGACCAGCGGACGTGGGACGAAAAATGGCCAGGAATTCGTGGTTTCTTTCGCTGGCTCGAGCGCAAGCGCTATAAGACGCACGTCCGAATACTTCTCGCTAAGTATCGCCGCTTCGTCCCCTGCCCAGGCTGTAACGGTGCCAAGCTCAAAGCCGAAGCACTCAACATAAAGCTTGATGGCAAATCGATCGCGCAGATCGGACAAATGGCGGTTCGAGACCTGCCAGCGTGGCTGGAGTCGTTAGGTCATGACCGCGAATTGGCCAAACGTGCTACAGCCCCCCTGCGCGAATTGCGGAACCGAGTGGGATATCTCGATGACGTCGGCTTAGGCTATCTCACGCTCGAGCGTCAGGCGCGCACCCTCTCAGGGGGTGAAGCGCAGCGGATCCATCTGGCCAGCGCACTCGGAAGTTTGCTTTCAGGCACCCTTTACGCCCTTGACGAGCCAACAGTGGGATTGCACGCGGGGGACTCGCGTCGGCTTCTCGGCGTGTTGCGCCATCTGCGCGATTTAGGCAATACGGTCGTGGTTGTCGAGCATGATCCCACGATGATTGCGGGTGCCGATGCGGTCGTGGAACTTGGTCCAGGGGGCGGACGCGAGGGAGGTACCGTGCTGCGAACGGGGGCACCCGTTCAAAATGGCCGCAATGGCCGGGCCAATAAACCCGGACGGGTGCTGTTGATGCGAGCGGTTTCCCGTCAACGCCGGACTGTGAGCGGCTGTCCGGCCGTGCGGATCATCGGCGCTCGTGAAAACAACCTGCACAATATTGACGTGACGATTCCGCTCGGTCGGCTCGTCTGCATAACCGGGGTCTCCGGTTCTGGCAAATCGACCCTGGTCGAAAACGTTCTATACAGTAATTATCTGCGCTACTCCGGCGAAGCCGTCAGCGAGGTAGGCGCCTGCGAGCGAATCGAGGGTCTCGGGCAAATCGGTGAAATTGTTCATATGGGGCAGGAACTGCCGACCCGGTCGCTGCGCTCAAATCCCGCGACCTATCTGAAAGTTTATGACGAAATCCGCAAGTTGTTTGCAGGCAGCCCGGAGGCGAAACGGCTGCGGATCAAGTCGCGTGATTTTTCCTTCAATGTTGATGGGGGACGCTGCGAAAAATGTCATGGCACCGGCACAGTGACCATCGAGATGCATTTCATGGCTGATTTGGAGGTGAAATGTGAAGCATGCGACGGCCGCCGTTTTCAAACTCACATCCTGGCGATCCGCCTGCGCGGCCGAAACATTAGCGAATTGCTCGATTTCACGGTCGACGAAGCCGTTCGTTTTTTTGACAAGCATCCAGCAATCACTCGCCGGCTCGAACCGTTGTTAGCGGTTGGCCTCGGCTACTTGCAGATCGGCCAGCCAACTTCGACCCTGTCAGGCGGCGAAGCGCAGCGCTTGAAGCTCGCACGTTTCCTACTCGCCGATCTGGAACCACTCCACATGAGTGACGACGGCAGGCCCCTGCCGCGGATGTTCCTGCTCGACGAACCCACCACCGGATTAGCCTCGAGCGATATTCAGCGGCTGTTGCGTGTGCTGCTGCACCTGGTCGCGGAGGGAAACACTCTGGTAGTTATTGAGCATAACCTCGAATTCGTCGCTCACGCCGACTATATAATCGATCTCGGACCAGGGGGCGGCGATGAGGGCGGGCGCGTCGTGGTGGCCGGTGATCCGCTGAAAGTCGCTGCCAGCGAGCGTTCGCAGACCGGCCGTGAATTGCGCCCGATATTCGGATTGCCGCGGAAGGCGGGATCCGCAGTGATTAAATCGGCATTACGCGAAGCAATCGACAACCCCTGAAAGGCCGCAGGCGTGAGCAGCAATGCGGCTTGAGGGGGACGGCTTGACACGCTTTAAGCGCGGCGCGACGCGCCCAAGGATACTCGATATTTTGACGGCATTGATTTTGCTCGCGATCCTTGTTTGGGCGTCATGGAAGCAATTTCCTGCCTACAATGGCAAGTTTCGGTCGAGTGCGGCGTCACCCACTCCAACACTTCAGCCATCGCGCAAATTCTAGCTAGCGAAATTCCTTCTCTTGTAATATTTGCTAACAATTCATTACATCAAGGGGAGTTTCCGGGGAGGAGGTTCGGACCGTTTATGCCCGTGGAGAAATCTTCTTCGCAGAAGCTCAAGGGCTTCTTTCTTCAGTTAGTTCGCAAGAGTTTCAATGAATTGGGAATTGGTGATCATCAGATCACCGAATACGTCGCTGCGGTGCTGGCCGACTTCAGCCGTTCAGATCAGTGGCTGAGGCTGCGTGGGGCCGACGGTAAACGGCTCACCAGCGTGGTCGAGATGATGCTGGACCAATCCGGGCTCAGCGGTGACGAGCTTGCGCGGATACAAGGGGAACGTGAGCTGCGCAAGTATGTAGGTGATTATACGCTGTTTATGTCAGGACTATTTCGCCGTTATGTCGAGCGCGGAGGTTACCTGGGTTATTACCTCGAAGAGGGCGCGCGTTCTTACCGCACTGTCTCGGAGCTTGATGTCTCATTGTATAACCCCGGCTTCCTCGTCTTCGAAGAGTTGAGTCGACGTTTCGAACATTATTCCGGCGCGCTAGACTTTATGCGCAAGTGTTATTTCGTGCCGGCACCGCACGAGGATCCGTTTGCGGGTTTTTTAAAGCAAATCGAGGGCTGGGTGCGCCACGGCATCTCGGACAATTAGCACTGACTCCGACTCCCGCGCGCACCGGGACCAGCGGCTCGACGTTCTCCTGGTGCGACTTGGATGGGTATCGTCGCGCCGCAAAGCTAGAGAGCTGATCGCGTGCGGGAGTGTAACAGTAAACGGGCGCCATCTCGGCAAGGGCGCGATGGTCGCGGCGGGCGATGAAGTCCAAATCAGCGAACTGGCGCTGGTCGCACCACTGCAACCGAATCCCGATCTGAAAATCGAGACGCTTTACGAAGACGAGTCGGTTCTGGTCGTTAACAAACCAGGATTGATTCCGTGCCATCCGCTAAAGCCAGGCGAAAACGACACTGTAATCAATGCCGTAGTCGCCGCCTATCCGGACGTGGCAGAAGCAGGCGATAAGCCGCTGGAGGGCGGCTTAGTTCATCGCCTGGACAACGGGACCTCCGGCGCACTGATTATCGCGCGCACCCCTGACGCATTCGCTGCTATGCGTACGGCGATTCGCCGTGGCGACATCTCACGACGGTATCTTGCTTTGTGCGCGGGACACCTGGAAGAAGGAATCGAGATCGCGACTCCGATCGGACATCATGCTAAAAATCGGCGAAAAATGATCACGCCGCCGATGAACGCCACCGCTTTGTCCGCTGCGCGGCCGGCAGCAACATTGGTACGTCCGCTTCAGCGCTTTTTCCGCTTTTCACTGATCGAAGCAAGACCGCGTACTGGCGGCCGCCATCAACTCCGGGTGCACTTGGCGAGTATCGGACATCCGCTGGCGGGCGACGCTCTTTACGGCGGCCCGGAGGTCGTCGAACTGGCGCCGGGCCGCTTTTGGTTGCATCTGAGCGAGGTTGCATTCGACTCACGCTCGAGCGGTTATGTTACGATCCAGGCGCCGCTTCCCGCAGACCTCGATGCTATTTTGACTCGGCTTTCGTCTAACTAAATCAGCTTTCAGGTAAGGTCTTCAACAAACCAAGCAGTCCCTTTTCCGAAAAAACGAGAGGCCCGACTCTGCAGGGCCTCTCCTCGATCTAACCTCAGAAGTGGAGTAGCGCGTGAAAACTTATTTTCCGAGTAAGCCGCGTGGGCTTCCAACACCGGTGCAATAATCCCAACTTCTGCCGACAAAGCAGCCATTGCTTCCTGTCGTGACGTCGTAGAAGTTCGCGCTACGTGCGTTTACCGCGGAGAGTTGAGAATAGAGCAAGTTATTCTCCTCGTTATTAAGATAAGCCGCAGCATGTGCTGGCGGAAGGAAATAAGAGCCTAGTCTATTCCCCGCATTGTTGACAATGCCTGCCAGCGAAGGCGATGCGACACTGGTGCCTCCCACAATATACCAGCCGCCATTGTACTGACTATATACATACACGCCGCTTAGTACTACTGTGTCATAAATTTGCGAGGACCGCTGTCCGCATGGGATACTTCATGCCATGGGACGGGAGCGGTTGGCAGGGGCGGAGCGGTTTGACGAGTATCTCTGGCGGTTAAGCGAGGTGATCGGCCACGCCGACCGGCGCGAGCCGCTGCGGGCTTACATTATGGGGCTGTTGCTGGCCGGCGAACGCAAAAGCGTTGAACCAATGGCCGCCAAGATAGATCCCAAGCACGTCAGCGTGCGTCATCAGTCGATGCATCATTTCGTCGCCAACGCGCCGTGGGACGAGAAGGGGCTGATTGCCGTCGCGCGCGAGCATGGGTTGCAGCAATTGGAGCGTCATGGGGCGGTAGCGGCCTGGGCGGTGGACGATCCCGCGTTTCCCAAAAAGGGCGAGCACTCGGTAGCAGTGGCGCGGCAGTACTGCGGGGTGGTGGGAAAAGAAGACAACTGCCAGGTAGTTGTCACGGTCTCGCTGGTCAATGCCACCATGAGTGTACCTTGCGCTTATCGGCTGCATCTGCCCGCGGCGTGGGCCGATGATCGCGCGCGGCGGCGCGCGGCAGGAATCCCCGAGGAGCTTGGGTTTGAGGAGAATGGCGGCTTGCGCTCGCCCAGATTGACCAACTGTTAGCCGACGATTTGCCACGAGCGCCGGTGGTGGCGGATGCCGGTTACGGCTCCAACACCGAGTTCCGCGAGGGTCTCACCACGCGTGGTTTGGCATACGCTGTTGGCATCATGCGCGACACTACAGTGTGGCCCCAAGGACAGGGTCCAATCGCACCATCGCCAAGCAGCGGCCGCGGCCGGCCCGCCAAGCGTTTGCGCCGTGACCCTGCTCATCAGCCGGTTTCGGTTCGCGCCCTGGCGCGACAGCTGGACCGCGCAAATTGGCAACTGGTGCGCTGGCGCGAGGGAACCAAAGGGATGATGCAATCGCGTTTCGCACTGACCGTTGTGCGCCCGGCCCATCGCGACCATCTGCGGGTTAACCCTCGCCCGACGGAATTGCTCTTAATCGAATGGCCGCTGGGGGAGAGTGAACCCGCGCTCTACTGGCTTTCCACCCTACCGGCGGGCCCGGATGTGGCCGAGTTGGTGCGCTTGGCAAAAATCCGCTGGCGTATCGAACGCGACTACCAGGAACTCAAGGATGAACTCGGGCTGGATCATTATGAAGGTCGCAACTGGCGCGGGTTTCATCACCATGGAGCCTTGTGTATCGCAGCCTACGCCTTTCTCGCCGCCGAGCGTGCTCGGCTTTCCCCCCAGCGCCTGTTGCCTTCCTGCGTCCCGCTCGCCTACCCAAAGGTTTCCGTCCGCGCGGCGCCACCCGTGCGTCCTGAGCGTCACAATCCAAGCTCGATCGCGAGCTTTCGCCAATGGCAAGCGCGCCTGCTGACTGCCGCCCTGCCCGCGTGCCCGTGGTACGGAACTTAATTTTGTGACACAGCAGTACTAGCAGGATCAGCGTCGAAGGCTAAATCGGGAGTAGCCCGGCTGGACTCGCCAAATATCGGGTACTGAAAGTGGCCCATGGCCCAGTATTCCCGCCGGTGAACGTGTTCGACCAGGTTTCCTGTGATCTGGCACCGCCGCCAGAACCAGCCCAGCAGCTCTCAGAAGCGAAGTTACCACTGAAATCGCGGTTTACCGTGGTCCCACCTGCCGAGACTAGCCAAGGAGAGGAGCTAGGATAGGCAGCGCCACATCCGGAGTCGCCGGCATTACGCGCCGCCACAAGGCCACCATCTCGCGCACATTGCGCGAACTCAGGCGGTTGAGTGTGAGTTGACTGTGATGCGTGCGCATCGGCCACGGCGCTCGAAACTCAGGACGTGCGGTGTAGAGCAGCAGCAGCGGTACCGTCGCACCCTGCTCGGCGAGCAGTTGCAGCAGTTCGAGGGTCGATGGATCGAGCTAAGCATCATGAACGGATGAATCATTGAACACAGCGGCATCGAGAATCAAATCCGTGCCTGAAGCGCAGGCGGCGAGAGAACTCGATGAAGTACGCATCGTGCTGAGACCTCACAAAGCCTCTAAGACAGCTCCGCGAGATTCGTCGCTGGGTGAATATTTAATAGGGAGCCTGCGTCTCACCCAACTCGTCCACTTGGCTAGACGATAACAGACTACTAAGTTTGATGTGCCGAGCTGAGAGTAACGCGCCGGAAAGTCAGGCCAGCCGAATCTTCAGCAAGGAGCAGAAAATCATGCCGACAATGTTCAAAGCCAATCCCAAGGTTGACCAATTGCGGGCGAGGCTGGGCCATCCCATCGTTGACGCCGATGCCCATCAGATTGAAATGCACCCGCTGTTCCTTGATTTCCTGCGCGAAGCCGGCGGCGCAAAGATGCCGCAGCGCTGGCGCGATCACGTCGTCATGACGCGCCGCGCATTCCGCATGACGCCCGAGGAGCGTAGCCAGGCCCGGCCGGGAATCCCGGTCTGGTGGCCCCTTCCGGCCGAAAACACCTTGGACCGGGCAACGTCGGCCTTGCCCAAGCTGATGCATTCCCGCATGGATGAAATCGGCCTGGACTTTGCCGTCGTCTATCCCAGCCTCGGTTTGCTTGTGCTGACGTTACCGGGTATCGCGGATGATGAGTTGCGCCAGGCTTGCGCCCGGGCGTTCAACAACTATAACGCCGAGATGTTCCGCGGCTTTGGAGATCGCCTGACTCCGGCCGCGGTGATTCCCATGCACACCCCGCGTGAGGCCATCGCCGAATTAGAGCATGCCCTCAAGACCCTCGGTCTCAAGGCTGCGGTGTTCGCGGGCGACGTATTGCGCCCCGTCTCTAGACCGGAAAAGGATCCGGCCGCCATGGCCGAGGTCTATTACTACGATTGTTTCGGCATCGACAGCCCGTACGACTACGAGCCGGTCTGGAGAAAGTGCATCGAGCTCCGGGTCGCGCCGACCTTCCATTCCGCCCCTATCGGCCGCGGCACTCGGGCGTCGATCAGCCGCCATCAATACAACCAGCTGGGCGGCTTTGCGGAAGGAGGGGAGGCCGTTTGCAAAGCACTGTTCTTCGGGGGTGTGACTCGCCGCTTTCCTGACCTGCGCTTCGGATTTCTTGAGGGTGGCGCCGCCTGGGCGACCGCCCTCTACGCACGGCTGGTGGAGCACTGGAAAAAGCGCAATTACGAGGCGATGCAACGCCTCGATCCCGCCCGCATTGACACGGCCCTGCTGGGGCGGCTCATCGATGAATTTGGGCACGAGCGCCTGAAGCCGTACCGCGACAAGCTCGTAAAAGACGCGATATTTGGCGATCGCGTGGAGGAATTGGACGACTGGCGCGACTGCAAAATCACACGCCCCGAAGACATCCGCGATCTTTTCATGCCGAACTTCTTCTTCGGCTGCGAGGGCGACGACCGCTCGGCCGCCGCCGCTTTCGACCGCAAGATGAACCCCTACGGCGCGTCCTTGAACCCAATGTTCGGCTCAGACATCGGCCACTTCGACGTGGAAGACATGCGCGGAGTCCTGGAGGAGGCACATGAACTGGTCAACCGCGGCCTCATGAGTGCGGAGGACTTCAGGCGATTCGCACTGGAGAACCCTGTCCGCTTGCACGGCGGGATGAACAAGGATTTCTTCAAGGGCACCAAGGTGGAAGCGGAGGCAAAAATCATCCTGAGCGCCGACGAAGCTCATCTCGCGACGGCCGGCGAACCGGTGGCGGCGCATATTTAGGGTGACATGGGGACGCAGTGCCCTTTGGTATCCGGACCTCAGGGAGCCGGGGCACCCGAACCTCCAGTTTGGACCTTTCGGCGCCTCCTCGGCCCCGGGTGCGCCAATACCAGCGCCGTATTCACCGGAGAATTTTAGCCCGACACGAGGGGCCGTGCTCATTTGGGCAGGTGACGACGAGCGCCGTCCCACAATTCGTACAGAATTTTCGGCCCGACCGTGAACCAGTCACCCTACGAGCCTCGCCGGGCGACCCCGCTTCTCGAGTAACGGCATGACGCCAACCAGCCGCTGCGCCGGTTCCATTCTTATCCCCGGGCGCCTCAGTGCCTACGCAGGCATCTTGGCGAACTATCTTCAGGTATACGGCTCCAATGTTGCGCGCTATCGCAATAGATATGCATCTTGGGATCGAGCCAGCTAGTATCATCCAGGGTACCTGCTTTGATGAATGTAAGCTCTGGCATCACTGCGACGTCAGTGATGATTGGGGAACCGCACTCCGGACAAAAGTTGCGGTCAACCGCTTGACCGCTATCGGCGGTGTCGCGGAATCTTTTGAGTTTCCCTTGAATTGAAAGGGTTAACTTAGCAATACCCACGATAACCGAGAAAGCTGTTCCCGTCTGCTTTTGGCAGTTCTTACAATGACAAACCGCGATGATGGCGGGATCCGCATTCGCGGTATACTGGACTTGGCCGCAAAGACAGCGGCCGGTGAGTACACGCATTTTATCCTCCTAAATCGATTCGTGCTCGCGGGCGATTTTACAGTTATCAGAATAGTGCCCAGTCCGTCTTCCACCACCAGCATCTGTGATTTGAATTGGACGCCATCAAGCAGCGTGGATCACAAGCGCCGGCAAGCTCCTCTGAACCTCTGAACTGGCAAGCGTCAGATCCCTGCCGCGATGCAAACTACCGGCGCGCCACAGTGATTAACATTGAACTTCCGATACTATAGCCGCGAGTGATAGCAGCGCCGTTGCGAATGGCCTCGTACTGATCCAACCGGCAAAGCTGCGAGCATCAACACGAAACGCACTTGGATTGCGATGCAGCTAGCCCAAAGCCGAACGGAGACCGTCGCCGCTTTTCTGAAGCACCGATCAGGCAGTCTGCGCAGCGCTGTTCAGCGCCACGGTCCAGGCGAAATCGGCACCAGGTTAACCATTGAACTGCGCCGGCAGCACCGTCGGAAGAATGGTTCGAGCTGTCTGCACTCCGCTCGTCCAGTGGAAATCCCACCGAGAGAATTTCTCTTTAATTCGAGTCCCGTCTAACCAGACAGATCATCGAGCAACGCCTTCGCTTCCTTTAGATCCGCGGTGTCGAAGCCCTCGGTGAACCAGCCGTAAATTGCCGAGAGCATTTTACGGGCTTCTTCTTTCCTTCCCTGTCGCTGCAACAAACGGCCCATACTCATCACCGCTCGCAGCTCAAGCGATTTCGCCTGCTGTGTATGCGCAATGTCGATAGCGTCTTGAAACCACCGTTCGGCTTCCGTTTGCACGGCGAAATCAGGATCTTCCGACGCGGCACCGTTTCAGCATCAACTCCCCTCTCAGCCGATGGAGTTCTGCCTCATGTTCATGCTCGCTGGTGCTCCGGACGAGGTCGAGTGCTTCGTCCAGCTCCGCTAACCCATCTTCGAATCGCCCGACTTTGCCGTCCGCTTCAGCTATCAACGCAAGATAATACAGCCGCCAGAGTCTTGCCCCGGTCGCCGCGTAAGCGTCCAAACCCTGTCGCATTTGGATGAGACCTTCTTCGGCTTGCCCCTCCTCAGCCAGTGTCCAGCCCTTGAGAATAGTCGCTTCAGCCAACCAGTAGGTAAAACCTAGCTCTGCCGAAGAAAGAATGCTTGCCTCGGCCCGAGCGCGGGCCACCCACGCCTCTCGGCGGAACTGTCCCACTCGTGCGGCAAAATTCAAACTCGCACTTAAGCTGAGAGGATGAGATAGCTGCCGAGCCAGGCGGATCGCTTCATTCACCTGCTTCAAAGCTCTATCCGGATAGCCGCGATACCACAGCGCCATAGCATCAAAGCACAAGCACCCTACGCCAGGGTCAGTCCCTCCATAACGGCCGGCTTCGGAGTGTAACTGACTGGTGTAAATCGCCATCGCCTTCTCAAATTGCGCACAGGCATTGGAAAACTCTCCCTGGTCGTAGAGGGTGTAGCCTAACGCTCGGTGAGCCGTCACAAGCAGAACCCGATCGCCCCGCCGTTCAGCAAATTCAAGCAACTCTTCGGCTTGGCCCCGCGCGATTTCCAGTTTCGCTGCTACAAAGTGAAACCACCATAGTCCATATAACGCCGAGAAGAGTTGGAGCGTATCGTCCACACGGCTACAGAGCGCTCGCGCTCGCGCGAATGTCCGCTCCACTTCGGGCGCAGCGTAGCCTTTAGCAGCGATAAATGCCGGCCCCAAAATGGTTTGCAGCGTGAGTTCCTGCTGAATACGCTCCGGCCCGTCCGGCAACAATTTAATAAGCTCCAGCCCCTTTGTGATATGACTGATAGCTTCTGTATTGGCCGAGCGCGCGATCGCCAATTGCCCTGCTCGTTGCCAACAGGGGATCGCCTCCTCGAACAAACCTGCTTCCGTGTAGTGATGAGCCAGGAGTTCGGGCGCTGATGTGGCTCTTTCTGAAAATTGCTGCCTCAACACTTCCGCAATGCGCGAATGGAGTTGCTTGCGGCGGCTCCTGAGCAGCGCTCCATAGGCGGCGTCACGTATCAGCGCGTGCTTGAATAGATAGTTGGCGTCTGGAGGCATGCCACGTACGTAAATCAGTTCTGCATCAGTCGCACTCTGAATGGCGGCTTGTAAATCTTGGTCGGGCATCGGACGGACCGCATGCAGGAGTCGGTAAGAAAACTCGCTGCCAATCACCGCGCCAACCTGGACGACCTCTTTGGCTGCTCCCAAGCGATCCGAACGGGCCATCAGCAAATCATGGAGGGTCGCCGGAATTTCGCGGCTGGTAATTCCCAAGCTGCCACTCTCCAGCACTGCACGAGTTAGTTCCTCGATGAACAACGGCACCCCGACAGCGCGTTCGACGACCGCGTCTACGCTTTCGCTGGGAAGGGCATTACGCGCCGCCACCAAGGCCACCATCTCGCGCACATTGCGCGAACTCAGGCGGTTGAGTGTGAGTTGACTGTGATGCGTGCGCATCGGCCACGGCGCTCGAAACTCAGGACGTGCGGTATAGAGCAGCAGCAGCGGTACCGTCGCACCCTGTTCGGCGAGCAGTTGCAGCAGTTCGAGGGTCGATGGATCGAGCCAATGAAGGTCTTCGACCACCATCACCAGTGGCTGAAGCCTGGCTGCCCCCAATATCCATTCGCTAAGAGCGGCGAGCAGTCGGCGCCGCTTTTCTTCAGCCGTCAAGGCCAGCGCCGGGTATCGTTCGCCTGCGGGCAGTTGCAGCAGATCTGCAATCAGCGGCGCAATTTCGGCAACCATTACGCCAGCCGAAGCAAGCGCCCGCTCTAAACGTTCGCATTGCTCTTGAGCATTGGCACCACCCTGCAATTCGAGCCACTGTGAAAACATTTCGATAATCGAGTGAAACGGAGTGTTTTCGAAGAACTGCTCACCCGCACTTTCCATCCAGATATGTCGGGCGTCGCGAATGCGATCATGGAATTCTGCTACGATGCGTGACTTGCCAATTCCCGGCTCGCCTATTATCAGGGCGACTTGGCCTTCACCCTCACGTGTCCGCTCCCAGCGGCTGAGCAGAAGCTGTAACTCCTCGTTACGTCCGACGAATCGCGTGAGTCCGCGCGCTGCCTGGAGCCTTCCACGGACCCCTGTCGGGCGCACCACCTGAAAGACCTCAAGGGGGGTCGTAATTCTCCTGAGCTCGCGCGGGCCGAGTGCTTCGACTACGAATAGTCCCGAAATTAAGCGATGCGTGGCTGCGGTGATTAGCACGGTGCCGGCCACGGCGGTCGCCTGCAATCGTGCCGCGATATTCGGGGTCTCGCCGAATACGTCTGCATCCTTGTTCGCACCCGCGCCTACTACCACTGCGCCTGAATCCAATCCCGACGCGTGCCGCCAGTTTTGGGCGTGTGGCGTCATGATTGAGCTTGAGAACGGCCTCCAGAATCGCGAGGCCGGCGCGCGCGGCACGCTCAGCGTCATTCTCGTGAGCCTCGGGCCACCCGAAGTAGGCCATAACGCCGTCGCCGAGGTACTTGGCCACGTAGCCACCGTAACGGGTGATCGCTTCGGCCGCGGCATGATGATAGCCGGCGACGAGCTCACGCCATTCCTCGGGGTCCAAGCGGGATGCGATCTCGGTCGAGCCGACTAGGTCGCAGAACAAGACCGTCAGATGGCGCCGCTCGCCCGTTAGCGGGCCCCCAATAGGTGTTGCCTCTTGAGCTGTCGGCGCCGGAGAGTCTGCTAAGGCAGTACCGCATTCACCGCAGAATCTTTCGTCTGTTTGGATAGCAGCCCCGCATTTTGGGCAGGAGGCAGTCAGGGATGCGCCGCAATTCGTACAGAATTTGCGCCCTTCGCGATTATCGCTGCCGCATTTGAAACAGCGCATATCTCCTCTTGAAGAGCGACTAAGCTGTCAACTCATCGAGCAGCGCCTTGGCGTCTTTCAGATCAGCGGTGTCGAAGCCTTCCGTGAACCAGTTGTAGATTTCGGCTAGCATCGAGCGTGCTTCATTGGGTGGGCCTGTTTCGCGCAGCAGGCGGGCGAGGCTAGTGGTCGCGCGCAACTCCAGCGATTTCGCCTGCTGTCGCCGGGCAATTTCGATGGCGTGCCGCAAACAGGTCTCGGCCTGAGTGTCAGGCTGCACAGGCAGTCGGTCATCGGCGCGGTTGGACTGGCTTATCGTCAGCTCACCTTTGACACGATAGAGTTCGGCCTCGTAGAAACGCTCCCCGGTTTGTTCGGCGTGCGCGAGGGCTTGCGCTATCGATTCCATAGCCTGGTCGATTTCCCCAGCCGCTGTGCATACCTCGGCCAGCAGGCCCAGCCAAAAGGACTGCCAGATCTTTCCTCCAGTCAGCCGGCAAGCTGTCAGACCGTCCCGGATCAGCTTAAGCCCATCGCTCTTCTGTCCTAACTGGGAAAGTGCCCAACCTTGCAACATGTTGCCCCAAGCGTGAAAGAAGGAGAACCCTTGCTCTGCCGACAGCTCGGCCATTTTCCGCCCATAATCGCGAGTAGATGGCACGTCGTGGCGGTACTGACTGACTATGGCGGCGAGGACTAGAGCGATAATTGAGCTGAAAGGGTGGGCCACTTCTTGAGCTAGCGTGAGTGCTTGCTGGCTCCGTTTCATAGCCTCATCCGGGTAGCCGAGTAGCCACAGGCTACAACCAGCCCACATCTGGCAACTTAATCCCATGTCCTGTCCATAAACGAAGATCAACGAACGGTGCTGCTGGCTGTCATATAGACTGAAACCGTGATCGGAATGGTCGCGGGCGCGGACGAACTCTCCAAAGTAGTAACAGGTCATTCCCATCGCCATGTTAGCCACTAGCAGGAGACCCGGATCGCTATGTTGTCGTGCGATCGTGAAGATCTGATTTGCCAATTCGTCTGCTCGGGCCAAGTTGGCCGCGGTAGTGGCGTTTTGCCAGAGCCCATAGAGGATAACGACCAATTGTTGAGCGTCCCCAAGCTGCTCAGAGAGCTCTCTGGCACGGCCGTAGGCGCGCTCGACTTCCGAGTTGCCCCACCCTTTGGTGGCGATTAGAGGGATACCCAAGAGGACTTGCAGATCCAGTTCCTGGCGGGAGCGCTTACGCGCCTCAGGCAGCGTGAGGAGCAAATCGATTGCCGTAGCCAGGTGGGCAATCGCCTCTGAATTTGCCGAGCGGTGCACTGCCTGGGCTCCCACCAGATGCAGGTATTGCACTGCCTTGGGGGTATTTCTGCTGCGGCTGTAATGATGCGCCAGTTCGCTCAGATGATCTTCCAATTGCGTGGCGAACATGGTTTCGAGCGATTGCGCGGCGCGTTCGTGAAGAAGTTTGCGGCGCTCGACCAGGAGCGAATTGTACGCGACCTCCTGAGTCAATGCGTGCTTGAAGGTGTAATTGACGTCGTCAACAGCGGGTCGCTCGTAAATGAACTCCCCGGTCTGAAGGCGGGCGAGCATCGGTTCGAGCTCGTCGACGGGGTTTCCAGTTACACGCTGCACCAGACCCAGCGGAAATTCCCGTCCGAGCACGGCCAACGTATGTAGCAATTCCTTTTCCGCAGGTGGCAGACGATCGATACGCGACGACAAGAGTGACTGCACGGTGACCGGCAGTTTGATCTGAGAAAGCCGTCGCGCGAGTTTGGCGTTGCCATTGCGGATGAGGATGCCCTCTTCGATCAGGCCGTGGACCACCTCTTCCATGAAGAAGGGTGTGCCTTCGGTCTTTTCGATGATGAGGCGTTTGAGGGCGATGAGATCCAAACGCTCATCCAGATCACCACCCTCACCCTTGCCCTCTCCCACGAAAGAGCGGGGCGTCGCAGAGGAGGAACTGCTGGTCGGGAGCAATAGTAGCGAGTCGAGCATTTCTTCTGCGCTGTCGCGGGCCAGCGGATCCAGGTGAAGCTGGGTGTAATAGGTCTTGCTGTTCCACTTATGCGAATATTCGGGACGGTAATTGACCAGCAGCAGTACCCGAGCCGTAGCAATTGAGTCGGCAAACAGGTTGAGAAAATCCTGCGTCTGTTCGTCAATCCAGTGCAGATCCTCGAAAATTACGATCAGCGGCTGACTGAGACTCTCGCGCAGCAGGATGCGTTTGATTGCATCCAATATGCGTCGCTTCCTGACCTGCGCGCTCATCTGCGCCAGCGGATCGTCGCCTTCAACCAGCGCGAGCAGAGAAAATAGGTAAGGCAGAGTGTCTTCGAGGCTCCGATCGAGGGCGACGACACGGCCGGTGACCTTCTCGCGCCGTTTACGACCGTCGTCAGCCGATTCGATACCGAAGTAACCATGAAGCAAATCGATAACAGGCTGATAGGCGCTGGCTTTACCATGCGACACTGAAATGGTCTTGAGCACCATCGAGCCGGATTGCGAGACCGCCTTGAATTCAAAAAACAGCCGCGACTTGCCCATTCCAGGATCAGCCATCGCCGCGACGATCTGGCCATGACCGGTCCGGGCCAGTTCGACGGCGTGACGGAGCGCCTCCATTTCGCGGTTGCGGCCGACAAAGCGGGTCAGCCCGCGGCGAGCGGAAGCTTGGAAATGTGTGCGCAGGGGTCCTAGCCCGGTGACCTCATATATACTGACCGGATCGCTGGCACCCCTGACACGTGTCGGCCCTAAGCCGCGAAAGACGAAATAGCCCTCTGCTAAGCGGCGAGTCGAATCAGTGGTGGCGATCGAACCGGTCGGCGCCAGCGCCTGCATCCGCGCCGCAAGGCTGGTGGAATGGCCGATCGGGGTATACTCGACACTGTCGTCGCTGGTCGTCAGCGAGCGTACCACCACCTCGCCGGTGTTGACGCCTACACGCGCCTCGACAGGAAGGTTGCCCACCTCGCGCAACCTGGCCGAGTATCGCCGCATCTCCTCCTGCAAGCGTACAGCAGCATATAGCGCCCGCTGCGGGTGATCTTCGTGAGCAACGGGCGCTCCGAATAGCGCGAAAATGCCGTCGCCGGTCGATTGCACGATGTAGCCGCCGTAGCGATGCACTGCATTGATCATCAGTTTGAGTGCTGGATCGACAATCGCCCTGGCCTCTTCTGGGTCTAGGTCCTCCAGCAACTCCATCGAGCCCTTGATATCGGCGAACAGCGCGGTAACGGTCTTGCGCTCGCCATCCATCACGTCCGCCGCGGTCTGCTCGGCCAACAATCGAATCCCGGCTTCCGAGGATGACCGGGTGGCAGTGGCCTCCGAGCCCATCGGGGTGGCGCCTAGGCTGGTTCCGCACTTTCTGCAGAACCGCGCACCAGCACTCACTGGTGCTTTACATGCCGGACAAAGCTGCTCAAGTCTGCGTCCGCATTGTTCGCAAAAGGCAGAATCGGTGGGGTTTTCGCTCCCGCAATTCGCGCACCGCATAGGGCCACCAAAAAAGAGCGACTGAACGAGCTGTTTGTATCACCGAACTCCGGGTAAAGACTACCAGGACTCACGGCCCGCTGGCGCGCAACAAGCTGGCAAGTCTTCGTCCTCACCAGTCCGCTGACGGTCGGGCGAGGAAGGGGGTGCAGCCGCCCAGCGGTCAATCCTTCCAAAAAGCCTTGAACTGCTGCCGGCTGAGTCCGATATATCGAACCGTCTGCTGAATATTTTGTGACCCAGGTAAAGCTGAATCGCCCGCGTACCCTGGCCGGCGCCGAGATCGGCCAACTTCCCCTTGAGGAGTTTTACCGCATTGGCGCTCTTTCGGAATTGGTCGGCAGCCTGTGCCTAGTGCCGAGGTGGCTGAGCTGATCCAAGCTGATCCACCACGTCGGCGACGTTTTGACTTCGCCAGTCTCTCGATTTTGGTCGATAGAGGAGAGCGCGCCCGTCTTCGTTCATCATCCCCCAACGCGCAACGAGCGTTGGAACCGTCATTCTGGTGTCCGCGTATCGGCGTATATGCGCACCATCATTCTATTCGGCATTCAGCCCATCACTCTCTAGGTACCCTGGCGAATCCGCATAAATGCGGTATTGTCTAAGGCGGAGGAGGTAGACGATGATAGTTAAGCGCACTGCACCGGGGGCATGAAGACCTTTGGCCAAGTGATTTCAGAACTACGCCAGGAACGCGGATTAACGCAAAAGGCGTTGGCAGCGCAGCTGAAGAAAAAGGACGGTACCGTAATCGGGCTCGCCTATATTAACGACATTGCGCACGACCGCCGCGGACCCCCAGCGCCGGAGTTTGTCACACTGGCTGACGCGTTGCGAGTTCCACTTAAGGTCCTGCAATTTTATGCTGGACGACTCCCAGCCGACGCGCGGCAAGAAAAACGTGATCCCTCCCATGAGCAGATTGTCGCGGCTTATCGAGCGTTTCGGCGGGAGTTACAGAAAAAGCGTGGAGACTGACAAATGCATGAACGCACGGCGCGTGCGCCAGCCGCGATGCATTATTTCACGCGCGAACAACTCGACGAGCTATGCGAAAACATCATTTTTTCGTTCTGCATGAAACGTTACGGGCAGGAACTGACGCCGATTCCCACCTAAGCGTTGCTGCGGTTGCTCGACCAACATGTGCAGCACGTCGATCAACTGGCAGAACTGCCGGAGGGCGTTAATAGCGTCACCCTTTACTACTGGGACCGCAAACCCGATGTGCAGATTGATTCGCGGCTAACGCGTCAGCACTGGCGCGAGACCCCGCGCCGCTCAACCATAACGCACGAATGCTCGCATGCAATCCGGCATGCGCCGCTCTGGCGTGAACTCGGTCCGGAAATTCTTGGGAAGGCACCGGTGGCACAATCGTGCCGATGCGAATACACGGACGATGCGCAGGACCGGTGGGACGACTGGATGGAGTGGCAGGCGCGCACATGTCCGGAGCGTTGTTGATGCAAAAAGCCGGGTCGTCAGACTGGCTGAAAAGCTCGCGCGGGACAATATGCTCAACCTCCCGCTTCAGAAGGGGTCGGCGCCTAGCATATACCTGATTGAGCATGTAGTCATCGCCTTTCACGTCTCGTGCGATGCGGCGCGGGTCCGGCTCAGGCAACTTGGTTTGATCGATTAAGCGAACCAGCAAATAAATTTTGATCACGTCATCGCTGAGGCAGGGTGCCGCTTCCCGCAGACCTCGATGCTATTTTGACTCGGCTTTCGTCTAACTAAATCAGCTTTCAGGTAAGGTCTTCAACAAACCAAGCAGTCCCTTTTCCGAAAAAACGAGAGGCCCTACTCTGCAGGGCCTCTCCTCGATCTAACCTCAGAAGTGAAGTAGCGCGTGAAAACTTATTTTCCGAGTAAGCCGCGTGGGCTTCCAACACCGGTGCAATAATCCCAACTTCTGCCGACAAAGCAGCCATTGCTTCCTGTCGTAACGTCGTAGAAGTTCGCGCTACGTGCGTTTACCGCGGGGAGTTGAGAATAGAGCAAGTTATTCTCCTCGTTATTAAGATAAGCCGCAGCATGTGCTGGCGGAAGGAAATAAGAGCCTAGTCTATTCCCCGCATTGTTGACAATGCCTGCCAGCGAAGGCGATGCGACACTGGTGCCTCCCACAATATACCAGCCGCCATTGTACTGACTATATACATACACGCCACTAGCAGGATCAGCGTCGAAGGCTAAATCGGGAGTAGCCCGGCTGGACTCGCCAAATATCGGGTACTGAAAGTCGGCCCATGGCCCAGTATTCCCGCCGGTGAACGCGTTCGACCAGGTTTCCTGTGAGCTGGCACCGCCGCCAGAACCAGCCCAGCAGCTCTCAGAAGCGAAGTTACCACTGAAATCGCGGTTTACCGTGGTCCCACCTGCCGAGACTACCCAAGGAGAGGAGCTAGGATAGGCAGCGCCACATCCGGAGTCGCCGGCAGAGGCAAAAAATGTGATATCCGAGACCTGCGGGTATTGGTTATAATGGAAGTAATGGTCGTAGCTGGTTTCTCCACTGAACTCAGCTTCACCCCAACTGTTCGATACATCGCCGCCGCCTGCCGCTGCGACCAACCCAGCCGCCACAGTCTCAGCATAAAAAAGATCAGTATTAGAGTTCGAGCACGCCTCCACCAGATAAATTTTGGCGCTGGGTGCCATGGCGTGAGCCCATTCAATATCCAGGGCTTCTTCCAGCGCCCAACCTGTGTCACCAGGCGGGGTGCTGCAGTCCCGGTTGCCGTTGGCATACACCTTCGTGAAGTTTGCTGCGGGCAGGCCGAAGTGACTCGAGAATGTGCTTATGTCAGTAGCCGCAGCGGGGTCATCGAAGGCGTCGACCAAGGCTATGGCGCCCCACCCACCGACGGGGTGCAAGGTGCCTCCGGTTGCCGGATTACATCCGGTGTAAGCCGGACCAACCCGATACACGCAACCCAGGGACGCCGGGGTCTCAGCTTCGGTCAGGCTCGGATTTTTCATCGGTGATGGTGGTGCACCCCTGGTAGTGCGAAGCACGTAATTCGTGTGAGCGACCTTTCCCGCGTCCTCAGCGCGCTCAACGCTGCTTGACGGGAAATAGATTGTATCGGGGAGAGCGTAACCGAAACCCCCGACCCCCTCGCGATGTTGGACGCTGCCGGGTGGCGCCGCAATCGGTGAGACACGTTGGGCCGATGCAGGGGTGTATACGCTTGCAGCCATCACCAAAGCGGTGGAAATCGCGTAGAGTCGCGAGCCAAAATGTGTTTTTGCCGAGGGTTTTGGACTCATTTCATTCTCCTCCCACCAGGAACATGCTTCGAAACTTGCCAGAGCCTTGTAGAAGCTCGAAGGATCCCAAACCAACATTTAGGCCAGCGGCCATTTGAGTTATTTGATGTTATGGTGACCCATATTGCTAAAGTGCTAAGACTTGCTCTCAGTCTGTTACAGCAGCATGCTAAGCGTTGCTGGCTGTGCTTTGTGGCGTATATGTGTGCTGAAGAACCTGGGCATGCAATTGCTGAGTAGCTATTCTTGAAGACGGCCCAACAAGCCGAACGATTGTTGGCGAGCGCTTGGCCGTGATTGGGAGCGGCTTGGCAGATCAAAGGAATTGTCGTTGGGGCTTAGAGATCAGCAATTGTTGGGGGACGATCGCGACAACAACTGAGAGGGCGCGCGTCGCAAGCCGGTCTCTGTTCCCGTAATAATCTTGTGAATCAAACTGGAACACACTGCCAGCCCGAGCGAGCTCACGGGGTGTGGCTTGCGCAAGCAGCCCTGGCCGCTGTTGCGATTGTGCGACTTTGGCTGTCGTTTGGAACACCGGTTAGGGAGATGGCGAAATGAGACGGAATCTGGGTTGGCAAGCGATTCGGATCCTGATCGCCGCTGGCCAAGCTATCGTCACACTGGCGCCGGGGGTTGTTACCAGAGATCTCACGCCTGGTGTGAGCGGTGTAAAGGAAGCCAGCCCGGTTATGGTTGCGCATGGGGAAAGCATCAACACGCGGACTGCTGAACAATGCAAGTTGTCGGGATGTAGCCGAGAAATATGCTCAGATCATAATGTGTTCACTTCCTGTATATGGAGGCCGGAATTTGGTTGCTATAAGACAGCGCTCTGCGAGGCGCAACCCGATGGTAAATGTGGATGGACCATGACCGTAGAACTAAAAGCCTGCTTAAGTACGAAGAGATCGCTAACCGGAAAAAGCAGTCGAGGTTCCACGTCCCCGCCCAACTGACGAGAGGCGATCGGACTGTAGTGATTGTACGGGGTGCGTGTACCAGGAAGGGCGTAGTCCGCGCAAAGTGGAGTCCAAACTATGAATATGTAGCCTCCAGCTCGTGGAACATGTTATAGCACGCAAAGAAAGAGAAAAGGCCGGGCATCAGCCCGGCCTTAACTACAACCACTATAACCTAACGACAACACAGATACGGTGATTGTCAGTGGACCGTAGGCGACACTTCCGCTACAGGCGCTCCCTCTTTCGTATGCCGCAGCCAGCCGACGGTATCTCACCCTCGAAAATCGGCCAATCACCTCCGCAAGTATAGCAAACAGAACATGCAGCTGCGGTCTGCAGATTTACCGTCAGCGGAGTTACCGGTCAATGGTGCCGGCTTCCCACCTGAGGCCATTGTCCACTCCGCCTGCCGCCACACTCGGCGCCAATCCCTGTGCTTTCGCCGAGCCCGCATTCACCGTTATTGCGGTAGCCAGTATCAGTGCAAACAACCCAATTCTCCTGTACATACCAATTCCTCCTCGTTCTAACATTTGTGAGACTAGTTCCGGACTGCGCGCCTGTCCGATAAGGCCTCGGCGTTTCGGGAGCACGAAGCAAGCCAAAAATATTCTACGGAAATGCGTGGTTCATCACGCTTGAGTGCTAACATCGAGTAGCAGTGGTTCGAGCGTGTCGACGACAAAAGTAGGAAAAGTAAATAGTTTGTCAGTTGTCCTATAACTACCGGTGAACAAAAATCACAGACCGTGCGGCGATGTCTTCAAGCCGAGCGCAGTATTTCCGAGGCGGCCCGCATCGCGCTTAGCCTTGACTGGCGGACATTCACACTCCCTTATCGGGCAGCTAGAAGCCTCGACGCAGGATCTTTGCAGGGGCGCTAAGGCGCCTTGGCAGTCATGTCAGCTGCTGCTGTTGTCAGTCAGTCAAGATCTCCGTCCCTTTGGTGGGAGAGCGGTCCTCGGGCCTTGACCTGGGGTCAATCTTTGCAGAACCTCGTCGAAGCCCTCATACTGCGGGTAGGACCGAACTTCCGACGCAACATCAGTGTCGCGGAGGCTTCAGCGCACGACTCTTTCAGCGACAACACTTCGCGGCAGTATGCCAGCGCACGGGAGGGCGTTCCGTGTTGCGTACAATACCGCGAGACGAGCCGGTCTGAAACTTTGGCGGGATCACGTTTCTAAGCAAGACAAGGAGTCTACCAACGGCGAGGAAATGGCATGCGTCAGGCTCGATTACGCGTGGCCGTCGATGAACACGCGGCGGCGTGCGAATAGCCAGTTGCCATCGGCCTTGCGCAGTTCATCCTCATAGCGGCCAATTGCTTCGAGGATCGCTTTGCCATTCTTGCAATGATAATAGGTCAGGTAACATCCACCGGTGGCACTATCGCCGTTAACTCGAAACGTCACGTTGGTCATCATGTGACGTACTTTGGCGTCACCGTTGGAGTCTCTATACATTCGCGGTGAAGCTCAGCAGTGCCTTATGGCCGGCATGCCGCCCAAACCGCGGGCTATCGAAAACGCCGTCATCGGTGAAACAGTTGACCCACTCTTCGTAGGGTCCGTAATCGATAGTGTAGGCATAGCGGGCATAAAGCTCGCGGATCTGTTCGCGATCTTCCACGGTCCCCGTCAATGGCATGGTGCACTCTCCCGCGGTTCTTTTCGGCAAGCTTCAGCCGGGCAGCATAGGCTCCAAGCCTGCAGCCATTAACTAGATCACTCCGGTTTCTTGCAATCTCGCCACGTCGTCCCAGCTATAGCCGAGCAGTTCGGTAAGGATAGTCTCCGTATGCTCGCCCAACTCGGGCGCACGGCCGCGCGGGTTGCCGGGAGTTTCATCCAAAATCACCGGGACGCCGACGAGGCGAGTTTGGCCGATGGTCGGGTGCTCGTAATCAACCACATAACCGTTGGCGATCACCTGCGGATCATCGGGCAAATCCGAGATCTTGTTCACGATCGTGTAAATGAAATCGCCGCTTTCTTTCAGGATCTTCATCCATTCCGTACGCGATTTGGTCACGAAAATCTTGTCGAGGACCGCCACCAGTTCGCGATGGTTTTTGGTGCGCGAGCGCATGTCCGCTGAAACGTTCATCATCAACCAATTCGGAAATACCCAGGGCATGGCAGAAATCCTTCCAGTAGCGGTCGGTCTGTAGCATGCCAAGGCAGAGCCACAACCCGTCCGCACAGCGGTAATGGTTCCATAGCGGATTGTAGGCGTCATCACGCGGCGCCCGCGGCATTTCCTTGCCAAGAATTGTGCGCATCGAAACGTTGAGTCCCTGGAGCGCGATCATCGAGCCTAGATGCGAGGCGTGCAGCTCTTGTCCGATACCTTGACGCTCGCGCGCAACTAGCGCAGTCATCACGCCGTAGGCCAGCATGATTGCCCCCATCTGATCGGCGACCCCGCCGGTCAAATAGATCGGATCGTCGGTACGCAGACAGGCGATATTCATAAGTCCGGAGCGAGCCTGCGCCATGTAGTCGAAGGAGGGCTCACCACTGTCGGGACCATGCGGTCCGTAACCGGTCGAATTGGCGTAAATGATCTTCGGATTGCGCGCGCGAAGCTCGCTGTAGCCGAGGCCGAGCCGTTCAGCCACGCCTTTGCGAAAATTCTGCACGAAGACATCGCTCTTTTCGGCGAGCTTGTACACAATTTCGCGGGCCTCGGGCTTGGTTAAATCGAGCGTGATACTATGTTTGTGCCGGTTGTTGGCCTCGAAATAGTAATTCGTGCCGCTTTTGGCGGTCGCTGAGGCGCCGCCCATCGACATTACCGCGCGGCCCGGATCGCCCTTGCCACGCTCCTCTATTTTGATGACCTCGGCACCCATGTCGGCCAGCATCGCCGTCGCGACAGGGCCCTGCTGCCAGATCGTCCAATCGATAATCCTGATTCCTTTTAGTGCTCCGTCCATGGGTTGCCTATAGCACAAAACTCGGGTCGTCGTTGAGCGTTGCGGATATCCATACGGGTTGGCCGATTTTCCGAATTTTGCGCTCGGAAAATGGCCTCAGAGCAGGATTTGCGCCGGGCAGGGCTCATGTCTAATCATAGTCGCCAGATGCTCCGCTACTTGATCAACTTTGTTTATCCACCCCGATGTGCCGCTTGCGAGGCTCGAATGGACCTCGATGCTGCGGAGAAAATATGCGATGCCTGCATCGCGCTAATTGAGCGCGTTCCCGAGCCGATGTGCCAGGTCTGCGGAGTTCCGCTTCAGGTAGCGGACCAAGCTTGTTCCCAATGGTGCCGCGCATGTGCTGAATCGCCGCCCCATTTTGGGCGGGCGCGGGCAGTTGCACGCTATCGCCCGGGAATCAGCGAGGATGTTCAGGTTGTTCCTTCCATAATTCGACGCCACAAATATGGGCGCGATCAATCTCTGTCGCATGCCTTGGCACAGTGTCTCGGCGAGAGCCTGCCGCTGAACGGCGAAGACTATGACCTGGTGATTCCAGTGCCGCTGCATCGGCGGCGTTTGCGATGGCGTGGTTTTAATCAGGCCGCCCTGCTCGGTGTTGCGGTCGCACGCAAAATCGACTGTGTGCTCGATGTTATGACGCTGGCGCGCATCCGCGACACTCCGCCGCAAACCTGGCAGGACAGCGCCCAGCGCCGGCAGAACGTGCGCGGTGCTTTCGCCGTAACCCGCCCGCAACTAATCGCCAATCGAAGCCTGTTGCTGGTTGACGACGTGATGACGACAGGGGCGACTTTGAACGAGTGCGCACGGACACTGCTGGCCGCGGGCGCACGAAAAGTTGACGTCTTCACCTTGGCGCGTGCCGTATGAACCGCAAATGACTAGGCGGAGCGAAGCGGAGCCGAGCTCGCCAGGCGCAACGAAGTGGAGGCGAGCTAACGAGTCTGCGAGGTGCGTACAAGAAGGAGTCTGCGACGTGCGCATAGTATCAAATCGAGATGTTTGGGAAGAGCGCCACTCTGTATCCGAGCTCGGCGAGGCCGAGCCCTCGGTCATTGAATTCCAGCCGCTAATGCCACGCGGGCGCGCCCTCGACATAGCAGCGGGCAAGGGCCGCAACAGTATTGCGCTCGCGCGCAGCGGTATTCACGTTGTCGCGGTGGACTGGTCGCAGACCGCCCTGAATTTATTGGCGCTAATCGCGAAGAAGGACGAGCTTGAGATCGAGCCCGTTATTGCTGATCTGGAAGAGTCATTGCCGTTTCGGCCGGAGAGTTTCGATATCGTGCTCAATATCAGCTTCCTGGAGCGCGGATTGCTTCCCTCATTGAAGAAGGTACTGCGAACCGGCGGTGTGCTGCTGTTCGACACGTTTCTCATCGATCAGGCGGCGAGCGGCCATCCGCGCGACCCGCGCTTTCTTCTAGGTCATTATGAACTTTCCGATCTACTGTCGGATATGGAACTGATCCGATATCGCGAGGGAATCGTCGACTATGGAGCTGGCAAACGAGCGTGGCGAGCAACCGCACTGGCCCGCCGCACCACTTGATTTCTTTTTTGGTTTCCCAAGCCGGCCATGGCGAGGCGAGGCCGGGCCAGGGGGGCAACGCAACGCGCTTTCTTCCAGGTCTCTATGAGCAGCGACGCTCGATCTCGCCCGCCGGTCAAACTTGGCTTCCTTATCTCCGGCGAGGGGAGCAACCTTCAGGCGATCATCGACGCGGTCGGACGCGGCGAACTCAGTGCCGATATTCGCCTGGTGATCTCCAATAAAGCGCAGGCGCATGGACTCGAACGGGCGCGTCGTGCCGGCATCGCCGCTCAATTCATTGACCATCGCGGTTTTGCTTCGCGCGAAGAATTCGACCGCAACCTCGTCAATGCGCTGAACGCCCATGAAATAGAGCTGGTCGCATGCGCCGGATTCATGCGTCTGTTATCGCCGGTGATGGTCAACGCTTTTCCCAACCGCATCATGAATATCCATCCTGCCCTGTGCCCCGCTTTTCCTGGTGTTGATGCCCAACGCGCCGCCTGTGACTATGGCGTGCGGTTCAGCGGATGCACCGTGTTCTTCGTCGCCGGCGGTGTGGACGACGGCCCGATAATCGTGCAGGCGATCGTTCCGGTAATGCAAAACGACAACGAGCAGAGCTTGGCTGCGCGAATCCGAGCCGCTGAGCATCGCATTTATCCTTATGCGATTCGGCTGTTCCAGGAGGGCAGGCTCAAAGTGCGCGGCCGCAGGGTGTTCGTGGACGATTCGGGCCATGCCGATGAGCGCTCAATGCTCATCAATCCACCCCCGCCGTGAGGCTTTCGGTAATCGTCCCGATGCTCAACGAAGAGCAGGCCATCGGGGCGACCATCGACGCGCTTCGCCTCGGTGCGCCCGCGGCTGAGATAATTGTGGTTGACGGCGGCAGCACTGATCGCGGCATTGAAATCGCCAGCGCCCGAGGAGCTCAGACTCTTACCGCGGGGCGCGGGCGCGCACGGCAGATGAATGTGGGTGCTGCGGCTGCTCTCGGAGACACGCTGGTATTCGTTCATGCGGATACAATGGTGCCAGGGACTTTCGCTTACGATATCGCCTCTGCGCTCGCGGACCCCAAAGTAGTGGGAGGACGGTTCGACCTCGAACTGGACGAGTGGTCATTGGCCTGGCGCCTGTTGGCCAAGCTGATCAGTTTGCGCTCTCGTCTGATGCGCAGCGCGACCGGCGACCAGGCGATGTTTGTCCGCCGCGACACCTTCGCGTCGATGGGCGGATTTGCGGAAATTGATTTGTGCGAGGACGTTGACTTCGCGCGGCGCTTGAAACGAAGCGGACGTTTCGCCTGCGTGCGCTCGCGCGTTATCACCTCGGCCCGGCGATGGCGTCAGCGCGGACTGCTTCGCACGGTGCTTAAAATGTGGCTGCTAAAGTCGTTGTTCCTGGCTGGAGTCTCGCCGGCCCGGCTGCGCCGCTATTACTCGGACATTCGCTGATTCAACTCGTCCGGTGCAGTCAGGCCAACGTTCCCCCGCTCAGGGCGATTGAAATGATTCGCCCAACCAGCGAAGATTAGGCTGAGGAATACGCTGGTGGCCAAGGTCGAAGTCTATAGTACGAGTTACTGTCCGTACTGCATGCGGGCTAAAGCCCTGCTTAGGAGCAAGGGAATTGAGTTCGCAGAGCTAGACGTCACCAACAACCCTGGGTTGCGCGCCAAAATGGTGGAACTGGCCGGCGGCCGCCGAACCGTACCGGAAATTTTCATCAACGGCGAGATTATCGGCGGTTGCGACGAGCTCTACGCGCTCGAGCGAAGCGGCGAGCTAGACATGATGTTGGCCCAACCAGCATGAGTCAACACCGGTCGAACGGCGCCGTTTTCGATGGAGCCCGGCTCAACACCGTCCCGCACGATGCGAGGTCGGACAAGGCTTTACCAATAGCAGACGACGAAAAGGAGGCGTTCGACCGCGAGCGCTTTCCGGACGGCTTCTACCCAGGCGTCATTGTGTTTCTGGACCGGGGGCGCGGCCGCGGCGTAATCCGTTCGCACAGTGGCCGCGAAATTCGCTTCGAGTTCCCTTTCGTGAGCGTCGCCGGCGCAGCGCTTGGCGGGCGGATGCCCGGAATTGACTTGGTGCACCAAGGCGACAGGGTCGGCTTTGACGTCGGCTGGACTTCCAGGGGTCTCCGCATCACGACGATTAAACCAACGCGCAAAGAAAGCAGCGAATAGGACAGAACTGGCGAAACGAGAGTGTGAAACCATACTCGGTCCGTTGCCTTCATCCCTCAGTTCTCATTCTGCACGTTCCTCTTTCGAGCGAACTCGATTGACCGCCGTGTGCCACCCCGCGACGAGCTGATCCCGTTCAGTCACGCTCATTTGGGGTTTGAACAACCGGGCGCCTTTGGCCAGTGAGGTCAGCTCATCGGCGTCATGCCAGATTCCCGCAGCGATGCCGGCAAGCAAGGCAGCCCCTAATGCGGTCGTTTCAGCCATTCGAGGGCGCCGCACCGGACACTGCAGCAGGTCGGCCTGAAACTGCATCAGGTAATCGTTGACGGCCGCGCCGCCGTTGACGCGCAGTTCCGCAATCCGGCGGCCGGTATCATTCTGCATTGCCGCGACCACATCGTGGACTTGGTAGCCAATACTGTCCAGCGTCGCGCGCACTACGTCGGCTTTGTTCGTATCGGGGGTAATGCCCACGATCGCACCACGCGCCCGGCTGTCCCAATATGGAGCGCCGAGGCCAACAAACGCAGGCACGACATAAAGCTCTGAGCGGTTATGGCTTTTTCGCGCAAGCGCCAGGGTGTCCGATGATTTTGCGATGAGCCCGAGCTGATCACGCAGCCATTGCACCGCGGCTCCGGCAATAAAGACTGAACCTTCAAGGGCGAATGCGGGCTCGCCAGTCTTTCCGAGTGCCAGCGTCGTCAGCAGCCGGTTTTGCGAATCGACTCGCTCGGTTCCCGTATGCATCAGCAGAAATGCGCCCGTGCCGTAGGTCACCTTGGCATCACCTGCCGAGACGCATCCCTGGCCAAATAGCGCCGACTGCTGGTCTCCGATTGCGGCGCCAACCGGAACCGGCCGGGCGGCGATCGTGCCTGATGCGGTTTCGCACAGTGGACCGCGCGAGCTGACCGGCTGGGGCAGCATCGCAAGGGGCACGTCCAGTTTGTCGCAGATGACCTCATCCCAGGCGCGTGACTCCAGGTTGAGTAGCAACGTCCGCGACGCATTCGTGAAATCGCTGACGAAAGCGGCGCCGCGCGAGAGCCTATAGATCAGCCAACTTTCGATGGTGCCGAAACAGATTTCGCCTCGTTCGCCCCGGCGGCGCAATCCGCGTTCGTGATCCAGCAGCCATTTGAGTTTCGTCCCGGAGAAATAAGGATCAACCAAGAGGCCAGTGCGGCGAGTGATTTCGGCTTCCTGCTCACGCAGGCGTTCGCAAATCTCGGCGCTGCGGCGGCATTGCCAGACGATTGCTCTAGACAGCGGACGCCCATTTTTACGTTCCCATACCACGAAGGTCTCGCGCTGATTGGCAATCCCGATCGATGCTATGGCGCTGGCATCAATCCGGGCGTCGCCAATTGCCTGGCGGCTTAGCCGTAGCACCGACCGGTAGATCTCGTCCGCATCATGCTCGACCCAGCCTGGCTGCGGGTAGTACTGGCGAATCTCGGCGTAGGCACGCCCGCGGATTCTGCCGCGCGCATCAACCAGCAGCACCGTCGTACCGGTGGTGCCCTGATCGATGGCCAGCACGTGGTCAGCCATTGACGGCGAAATCACGCCGATCGAGCGACCGCCCCCAAGCATCTTTGGGAGCGGACGCGTTTCGTTGCTGGTGAGCGTTCAGCGGCTATCCGCCAAAATACTCTCTGGGGTTGTTGACCGTGAGCGTCCGAATGGTTTGTTCACTCACGCCCCCTTTGCGCAAAGCCGGCAGAATATTTTTGCAGATGTGCGCGTAATTCCAATTGGGGCACTTCTCGACCATCTGCAACATTGCCTTCGACTGCCGTCCGAGCATGCAGGCGACGGCGTCATGCGAGAGCATTATCCGATCAAAGCCCACAGCCAGCAGTCCAAACAGGGACGCCAGCCGCATCTTGTCGGGAGCTATAGTGTCGATCCCGAAGCGATCGAACCCCAGCCATGCGCCGCGATTGAGGATATCGAAGTAGTACCTCATGTTTCCGACGCCGCAGGCATGGCCGATCAGCACCCGGTTGAAGTCAACTCCTTCGGACTCGAAAATATCCAACGTCTCGCGCCCGAATGGCGATAACTCGTTGTTATGGCAGAGGATCGGTGCCCCGGTGGCCTTGTGGGCGCGTGCTGCGGCTCTGAGTGCTTTCTGTTCGTGCTTGGTGATCTCGGTATCGACCGTCCATCCGGGCACGCCACCGGTCGCGGTCTTGATGATGCCGGCGCGGATCCCGGTATGATCGATGCCCTCGGTTAATTCGCGCACATAAATTTCGGCTATATCGTCGGCCCCGATCATCCTGAAATGAGTGGGAAAGCCGAGTGCCTCGTTGTACACGCCGGTGGCGATAATCACCCGCATGCCGGATTTATCGGCGGCCTCGGCCGCCAATTCCGGATTGCGTCCGAGTTCCATCGGACACGGGTCCACGAAACTGGAGACGCCGAGGCTTCGGATTTCCTTCAGTTTCTCGACGATGTTGGCGAGTTCGCGAGCGCGGTCAAAGCGGGCGTTATCGAATTCCCACCCAGGCATTCCGGCGGCCAAATGCTCATGAATCAGGGTGAAGCCGAGATCACGCGTCTCGCATTTTCCCAATACAGTGTTTATCGACATTTAGTTATCTTCCTGCGTGTGCCAGTTCGCGCGATCCATCGAGCGGATCTCGTTCTGTACCGTCGGACCGTTTCATCCAGAGCGAGCACGAAGAACAATTGTTCCGCGTATCGCTCGGGATGAACGGAAAAGATGGCAGACGCGTTGCTCTCGCCGGTGCTCCTAGATTGCTCGGTAAGCGGCGAACGACACGGTTGAGGAACGGGCATTTGGATCGCAGATCACGTTGACCACCGAGGGCTTGCCCGAGGCTTTGGCCCGTTCGAGCGCGGGTTTAATGTCCTGCGGTTTCTCGACGTATTCGCCGTGCGCGCCGAATACCTCGGCCATTTTGTCGTAGCGGCTGAAACCGAGGTCGCGCCCGGCGGCCATCCCGCCCATCGCTGCCCATCCGCCGTTGTTGACAACGATGTTCAGCACCGGGATGTTATGGCGCATCTCGGTATCGATTTCCATCCCATTCATCCCAAACGAACCATCGCCGCTCAGCACGATAACCTGGGTATTGGGCTTGGCGACCTTCGCCCCCAGCCCGAATGGCACCGCAACCCCCATACAGCCGTTGGGGCCGGCGTTAACGCGATGGCCGGGGACATGCGTGGGGATGGTCTGACGGGCGAAATTGAGGGTCTCATGGCCGTCGACCACGATAATTGCGTCGCGGTCCATGAACTCACGCACCTCCTTGAACAGGCGCATCGGGTGGATCGGGAGGGCATCCGAGTTCCAAAGGGTGCGGGACTTTTCTTCGGTCTTCTTGTCGTAGCCGCGCAGAGTTTCGACCCAGGGGAGTTCTTTGCGCCCCTTGAAGGCGTCGCGTCCTTCTTCGTTCAATTGCTGCAGCACCGTCTTGGCATCACCGACGATGCCGATCTCGACCGGGCGGTTGCGTCCGATCTCCTCGTCGCTGATATCAACCTGGATAAACTTCACGTCCTCGGCCCATCGCGGCGGCTGGCCGAAGCCGATGATGAAGTTGAAGCGGGTCCCCACCACCAGCACTACATCGGCTTCCTTCCAGGCCTGGTTGCGGGCGGCGAGGAAACTCAGCCGGTGATCTTCGGGCACGACGCCACGTCCCTGCGGGGTAGTGTAAAAGGGAATTCCGCTCAAATCGACGAATTCCTGCAATTCCTTCCAGGCTCGCGACCAGAACACTCCCGTGCCGGTCAGAATCAACGGCCGCTGTGCCTGTTTGAGCAACGCGATCGCACGCCGGATAAGGTTAGGATCGCCCGAGAGCCGTGGAACCTCATGCGGCTTTTTGAAGAACTGTACCTCGTTATCTTCAATCCGCTTGTATAGCACGTCGCCCGGTAAGTCGATGTAGACTGGTCCCGGTTGGCCGCCGGTAGCGATACGAAACGCCTTGTTGATGACTTCCGGGATGCGCCGCGCATCGATTACGCGCTCGGCCCACTTGGTGATCGGCTTGAACATGCCGACCTGGTCCATCTCCTGGAAGGCGCCCATCCCGGCTTGCGCTACCGCGCTGGCGCCGCCCAACGCGACCACCGGCACTGCGTCGAGAAACGCATTGCCGACGCCGGTAATCAGGTTGGTGGTGCCCGGTCCCGAGGCTGCGAAGCACACCCCAGGTTTGCCGGTAACGCGGCTGTAAGCATGCGCCGCCATTGCTGCCGCTTGTTCGTGACGAACATCGACCGTCCGAAACATCTCCACGCAGCGCACAGCTACGTCTACCATCGGTCCGCCGGTGACGTAAAAGGTGGTATCCACCCCTTCGTCCTGAAGCGCCTGGACAACCAGATCATTGCCGCTGACCTTTGCCATGGTCGGATCCTCCTCGTCCCCATTAAGTAGCGCTAATTGGGGGTTCCCGTCCAAGCGCCCAGATTTCGACAGGGTCCGCATCGCAGATCCGGCCCACCGCGGGCACTGCCTAAATAGGACTCCTGCCAACAACCAAGCCGTGCCTTCAGCCGTATCGCGAAAATGTTTGACCAGTGTCCGACCGAGATCAGGGCCATCGGGGAGGATGGGTGCCGAGTGGAACGGGAGGCCGCGCCCAGTATGCTCTGGTGTCCGACATCTGTGCGATAGGGGCGAGATGCTGCAACTTCCCGACCGGCGTTATGGTTTCCATGGTAAGTTGATAGATTTCTGCGGGCGATAGATCATTCGGAACGTCTGAAAGCGCCGCTCGATCCAGCTGGCCGAGATCGACGATCCAGCGGCCAGTGCGCGCCAGCGAGACCCGTACCAGCCAGCTTCCACCTTGCAGCGCGCGCCGCGCCAATGCCACCATTGCGCCGAAAGCCATCAGGTAACCGCTGATGTAATCGATTGCCGAGACTGGCATTAGTTGCGGTTTGATTCCGTCACCGGAAACCATCGCCATCCCGGTCGCGGTTTGCACGATCGTGTCAAAGCCGCGCCGCTGATGCCACGGCCCCTCTCGCCCCCAGGCGCTCAATTCGACGCAGATTATGCCCGGCTTGAATGCCGCCAGTTCGCCGGGGCCGAAGCCATGATGCTCCAGCGCCCCAGGACGGTAAGATTGCGAGAAGACGTCCGCACTCTGCACCAGTTCTTGTAACGCTGCGGCGTCGTTCGGCCGGCGGAGGTCGAGGTACGCCGACATTTTTCCAAGCCCGGTATCGAATTCCAGCCAGCCCGAATGCGGCAAATGAGGCGCCGAGATCTTCAGCACGTCGGCGCCATGTTCAGCGAGCGTTCGCGCGCAGGTCGGACCGGCGAGCACGCGTGTCAAATCCAGGACACGGACGCCGGAGAGCGGTCTGGTGCCGCTGGGCAATGGCTGCGCGGGCGCGTCACCGATACGAACAATTTCGAGCAAGGGCAGCGCCTTGATCGCCGCGGCCTGAGGATGGAGTAGCCATTCCTGTTCACTGCGTGTTAATGCCGCACAGCCGCCCGCGTTCATCAGCGAATCTTCGAGGGCGGTCCCATCCCATCGCGCGACCCCGGCTGCTAGATCATCTTTTGTTGCCGAGGTAATACCCACCACTGCGAGGGCGCGGTCGCGATGGTTCGGAAAATTGCAATGGAGATACACCCAGCGGCCGCCGGCGGCCGGATAGAAGCCCGTGAAAGGATCCACGGGATCCGGCTGTGCCGGGCCGTCGAGCTTCATGTATCTCGCACTGCGCAGCGCGGCCGCTGCGGCGCGCACGCTGACCTGCACGTCCTGTGCGCGCCCGGTCCGTAATTTCCAAAGTTGCGCCGCCGCAACGCCGGTAGCGGCGATTGCGGCGGCACCGGCTGCACCTATCCGGAATCGCGTCGGGAACACCGGATCGTCGCCGATTAAACTTACGCGCGACGCCGCCGCCGGGGATAAATCAGCAGCATCAAGGATTTCCTTCAAGGCGGTTATCGGGGCTGAAGTCATAACGCGGTTTCTCCTTCCCGATCAGCCGGAGTTGAGCCTGGCAACAGCCATCCCGAGCAGCACCGGCGGGGCGGGCGACCTCAACGTAGGCCTACGCGAACAGGGGCGCAGGTGATACTCTGAATCGTTCAACATATATGCAGGCCTATGCAGATAAATCAAGTCATCGATTTCAGTCGCGCCGCAGCTTTCTTGTAGAGCAGCCACGTTAGCCCCATTATCAGGTTCACCCATCAACCTGCGGCACTGCCAGGTTTCGGCCGGCGTGATCGTCACGGCAATTGTGGGGTGTCTGGATTTCAGCTGTTCTTGGTACCAGCGTCAGAAGCAAGCGACAACGCGAACAGCACCTAACTGTTCCCGCCTATCTATTGGATCCAGGGCCAGCGGGCCCACAGTTGGAGGAACAGTGCGCTGGCAAGGCTCTATGGCGCGCTTGCGTGTGGCGGCGGGATTGATGGCGTTCGGGTGATGACGCCAGAACAAATCACGAATTGCTATCGCGAAGAATCCTATGGGACCAACGAGGTGCTGCTGATCACGACGCGTTTCAGCAGCGGCTTCATGCTTACGCAACCGAATGATCAATGGGGTCCGAACGCGCACACGTTTGGTCATCCTGGCGCCGGCGGTTCGCTTGGCTTTGCTGATCCGGAGGCCAAAGTCGGTTTCGGCTACACGATGAACAAAATGGGCTCTGGCATAATCATCGACCCGCGCGCGCGTGCCTTTGACGCGCTGTACGCTTCGCTGTGAATACCTCTCCCTGATTTCGGGAGAGGTCGCGCGGCGGTTTCGCCGCGGGTGAGGGACCGCTAAAAAGCATGCTGATATCTTTCGCAGGGTCTTTTCGCTAGAGGTTGAGCAATGTCACCAATACATGGAACCTGTGACACGCGATTCGAACGGGTGCGCGAGGCGTTTGCTGAAAATTTCGAAAAACGCGGCGACGTGGGCGCCGCAGTCGCGGTCACCGTCGAAGGCCGTCCAGTAATCGATCTCTGGGGCGGCTATGCGGACAAGGCTCGTATGCGTCCGTGGACTCGCGACACTATTGTCAACGTCTATTCGGCGACCAAGGGCTTTGCCGCAACCTGCGTAAATCGGCTGGCTGACAGAGGTTTCGTTGATCTGGACGCGCCAGTTGCGCGATATTGGCCCGAATTTGCCCAGGCCGGTAAGGAGCATCTGCCGGTTCGCTTCATCCTGAGCCATCGCGCGGGTCTGCCCGCGATACGCAAGCCGCTGGAGAAGGATGCTCTCCTCAAATGGGAGTTGATGACCGCGGCGCTGGCTGCGGAGGAGCCATGGTGGGAGCCTGGGACGAGGCATGGTTATCATGCCTTGACTCTGGGTTACCTGCTCGGCGAAATCGTCCGCCGGGTTACCGGCAAGACGATTGGCGCATACTGCCGCGAGGAAATCGCAGGACCCCTTAGCCTTGATTTTCATATCGGGCTCGAACCAAAACACGACGGCCGATGTGCCGAGCTAATCGCCGCGCCGCCTCCGCCACCCGGCCAGCCAAATCCGCTCGCCGCGAATGACGATCCAGAATCGATAACGATGAAATCGATCAATAATCCACCGGGTGCGCTCAGGGTGAGCACGGTGAATTCGCGGCCCTGGCGCGCGGCGGAAATTCCGGCTGCCAATGGTCATACCAATGCGCGCGCAATGGCCCGCTTTTATGGCACGTTGGCATGCGGTGGCGAACTCGACGGGGTGCGGGTGATGAGCCCGGCGCAAATTCAGCGTTGTTACGAGGAACAATCATACGGGCCGGATGCGGTGATGTATGGACTGCCGTCGCGATTCGGCCTTGGCTACCGTTTGAGCCATCCGGCGGCACGATACGGTCCCAATCCGCACAGTTTCGGGCACACTGGGGCAGGTGGCTCGCTGGGATTTGCCGATCCCGACGCCAGGATTGGCTTCGGCTATACCATGAATCAAATGGGATCGCATATGTTCCTCGATCCACGCGTTGCCGCGCTGCTTGACGCCATATATGCGTCGCTATAGTAAACTGGCTAGTCGAATCACGCGATCCAAATCAGTCATGGCGCCTGCCTTATTATCAGTCATGGCGCCTGCCTTATTAGATGTGAAGCGTAAATCTCTGCCGCTGTTGCGGGGAGGGCAAAACCCATGGCACCTGCAGCCGCTAACAGAAGGCCGCTGTATTCCTTCGATGATCGTAACATTCGCTGGTACAATTTAGGGGAATTCGAGCATTTCGTGTTTGCAATGCTTGACGTCGATGTGCCGCACAGAATCGTTGATTTTATCCTGAAATTCCCCCCTAATCAGCAGATTTTTTTGCATCGACACCTGGCGCTTACGAATACGCTGGTGGTTCAAGGCGAACATCGTCTGTATGAACCCAATGGCGCTCTCAAGGAGGTGCGCTCCGTCGGCAGTTACACTTCCACCCCGCCAGGCGAGCCACATCGAGAGGGAGCGGGGGACGAGGGAGGTGTCGTCTTTTATAGTGTTCGCGGGAAGGACGGCGTCTTGTTCGAAGTGCTTGATGATGACCTAAACGTCGTTGGTACTTTGGGCATGGACGATTTCGTCGGGGCGTTGCGGGAACAAAAGCACGGTTGATCCCCGGTGTCGGGTCGATAGAGCTATCGCAAAGGCACGGCGCGGGTTGTCCATTCTGCCAACCTTTACTATGGTTAATTGAGGATAGAACAATCTTATATGTCACCTGGAATCTCAGTCTGGTTCCCGATCGCAGTAACTATTGTCGTCTCAGCCCTCGTTGTTGGTGGGATGGTAACGATAAACCGTCTAATCGGTCCAAGGCCGAACCGCAACAAAGTCAAAGGTGAGGCGTTCGAATGTGGCAATCCGCCGAGCGGACCGGCGTGGAACCGCTTCCCGATCCATTTTTACCTGACCGCTCTGCTATTTCTGATTTTTGACGTCGAAATCATATTCCTCTATCCATGGGCCGCCGACCTTCGCCAGCTCGGGATAGTTGGTTTCATCGAAGCCGCGATATTTATCGCGATCCTGGTTGTCGGCCTGATTTACGCGTGGCAACGCGGCGCCCTCGATTTCGAGTAATCAGGCAATAAAGTGGCGCCGGAACTGCGGCGGTGAATCCGTCCTGCTGAGGCGACTCGGCTGTTGCAGCCTTAGCGGCGCGGCGATTATCTTGTCCTCCTGATGGCGACCGGCAATCGCGCGCCGATACCGCGGCGGGTACTGATCGTCCTGATGGGGGCGATTGGCGATGTGGTTCGCGCACTCCCCCTGTTAGGCCGCATAAGGCGGGCCTGGCCTGACGCGTTTGTCGGCTGGGCGGTCGAACCCAAATCAGAACCGCTCCTTCGTGGCCATCCATGGGTTGACAGGCTGATCGTCTACGATCGCCGATATGCGCCTTGGTCGTTCGGGCCGTTTCTGCGGAAAATTCGCTCAGAGCAGTTCGACCTGGTGCTCGATCTGCAGCGGCACTTCAAGAGCGGCCTCATCTCATTCGCTAGCGGGGCGCCCGAGCGGCTTGGCTTCGCGCCGGCTAATAGCAAAGAATTCAACCATCTCTTCGCTACTCGTCATATTAATGTGCTGCCGAATATGGGGCTCAAATTGCTGCAATATCAGGCTTTTGCCGACGCCCTGGATCTGCCCGCGGCGCCCATCGAGTTCGGCCTCGAGCTGCCGACCGGTGAGAATAAACATGCTCGCGGCTTCGTTGCTGGCGTGCCCCGGCCAATGCTGGGCGTCATCCTGGGTTCATCGTGGCCGAGCCGAATCTACTTTCCGGAATCTATCGCGGAGGTGATTCGTGGATTGGCTTTTCCAGTTGAGGGCAGTCCGGGACTCTTTCCAGTCCTGCTCGGAAGTCGCAATGAGCAGGAGCTGGCCGCGGCGGTGATAGACCATCTGGCTCAAGTCCCTGCGCTTAATCTCACCGGGCGCACCAGTCTGCGCGATCTCATCGGAATTTTTGCCGAGTGTGCTGTCGCTTTCGGTCCGGACTCGGGACCGATGCACTTAGCGGCGGCCGTCCGATGCCCAGTGGTGTCACTGTGGGGCGCTACTTCTCCTGAGCGATCCGCGCCCTGGGGATTTGAGGATTCGGCAATCGCGGCGGAGATTCCTTGCCATCCGTGCTATCTGCGCGAATGCCCAATCGGGCGAGAATGCATGCGGAGAATTTCCCCCGAGACGATCGTGAATACGGTGCGGCGTGCCGTGAATGCTCGTGCATCTTTAGCAGGGTTTTGAGGAACATCACGATCGACAAATTTTGATTGGATAGATTGTTTTCTAGAGTACAGCAGAATGGATGGCGTTTGACGGTTGCTGACGATGCTGCGGCCGCGCCCGACGTGATACGAGCCTCATTGAAGCTTGCCGATAGCAATTGTGCGCCGCTCAGACGCTCTCGCCATGCGAGGACCTATGTGCTGCGTTCGCCCCTGGGAAGGCAAGACGCGGACCTGTTCGTCAAGCACTTCGATCCACCGGCCGGATGGGAGCGGCTGAAGTCGTGGTTTCGCCGATGTCGGCCGTCGAGGACAGAGCGTATAACCGCGAGCATTGAGAGCCGCCGGGTTTTTCGTCCCGCCAATCCTCTTGCATGGAGTGCATCGTGAGAGCCGCCGGGAGGTAATCGTAACAGCGCGAGCCGAGGGCGATGGCCCTATCCTGGCACTGCGAGGACTGAATGGTTCGATTGCGGCAAAGCGGGCAGTATTACGCGCCCTTGGAGCGGAGGTCGGGCGTCTGCACCGAGCCGGTTTTATTCATGGCGACCTGACCCCCTTCAACCTCCGAATCTTGATTGATGAGCCTCCACGCTTTGCATTTATCGACAATGACCGGACCCGCTGGACCGGCGTCATCGCACGCGAGCGCCGTCGTTTGCGCAACCTGGTGCAGCTTGGGCGTTTTGCCTTAGCCGGGATTACTCATACCGATCGGATGCGCGTCTTTCGCGCCTACGAGGCGGCGCTCCATCGCCGCCATTCGCGCTGCCGGGAGCGTCAGGCGGCTGCGATGCTTCGTCGGCGGACAGAGCGCGACCTGAAGTCCTGATTCTTTGATCGCGAGGCCACGCGCGGAGTTGCAATTGAGCTATGGACCTGCAGCAGAAGCCCGCAAGTGTGCCGCCACCGAATATCTCAGTAGTCATTCCGGTCTACAATGAAGTCCACACCATCGAACCAGTTATCGAGCGGGTGCTAGGGTGCGGATTTGAGGTGGACATTATCGTGATCGACGATGGCTCCACCGATGGCACTCGAGAATATCTCAAACAACTGACTCATCCGAAGGTACGCTGTTATTTTCATGCGCGAAATCACGGGAAAGGTGCTGCGCTCCGGCTAGGCTTCGCGGCCGCAAAGAATCCATTTGTAATTGTCCAGGACGCGGATCTTGAGTACGATCCCCGCGATTATCCCCGGATACTTGAACCGCTATTGGATGACCGGGCGGATATGGTTTACGGTTCTCGTTTCCTGGGCGGCCCGCATCGCGTGCTGTTCTTTTGGCACTACTTCGGCAACCGGATATTGACGCTGCTCGCGAATGCACTCAGCGATCTCAACCTGACGGACATGGAAACGGGGATGAAGGCGTTTAGACGTGACAGGCTAGCGGCGTTGAGGCTCAACGGTAATCGATTTACCTTCGAGCCTGAGGTCACTTGCAAGGCCGCTCGTGCGGGATGGCGAATCTACGAAGTGCCAATCTCGTACTCGGGCCGTACCTACGAGCAGGGTAAGAAAATAGGCTGGCGCGACGCACTTACCGCTCTAGCGGCGATAATCTACTACCGATTTGGCGATTAGTGCATATAACGGTGAGTTGGCATTGAAACGATTTGCGAGGCGCGTTTCCCTTTTTTTGTCATCCCGACCGGAGCGGACTTTGTTTGCGGTGCAGCGAGGGACCAACGCGAAGTTGATTTAAGTGCGCGTGCATGAGAGAGAAATCGCTTCGCCTGATCCTTTTGCAGCTTCGCACGCTCGTTTTGGAATGTCTGTCCTTCATGGACACGGCACGAGCGCAATTTTGCCACCGCGGCTCGACATCGGTAGATGAGGATCCCATCCGCACCATTGCGTCACGGAACGCACGGGTTGGCCACTCTCCCGGATGGAGAAGTGCGAGACCCAACATCATAGGCTGCGCGGCCTTGCTTCAAGAATATTTCAAATGAGGCAACTTCCTCCGCGCTGCCGATCGCTATGGGCGTTCGCTGGTGAATTTCACGAGCTTCAATATCGAGTATCCGGCACACGCCGTCGCTCGCGGCTCCACCGGCGTGTTCGATGAGGAGGGCCAAGGGGGCACACTCGTAGAGCAGCCGCAATTTGCCGGTAGGATGTTCGCGATCCGCGGGATAGAAGAAAATTCCACCTGAAACGAGGATCCTGTGGAGGTCGGCAACAAATGCCCCGCTATAGCGCAAGGAGCGGCGGCTGTCAGGCAAATTATTGCTTGTCAGATACTCGACGTATCTTTGGATGTTGCGATGCCAATGAGGCAGGTGCGCCAGATTGGCGCTCAGATAATTGCCGCGTTTCGGACAGCGAACCTCGGCGTGTGATAAAAGGAATTCGCCAAGGTTGGGATCGAGAGTGAAACCATTCACGCCTGCGCACGACGTGTAGACCAGCAACGTGCTCGGTCCATACATCACGTAGCCGGCCGCAACTTGTTCAGACCCCTTCGGAAGAACCTGCTGTAAGCTGTCTCTCAGCCAACCCTCTCGCCGGCGATAGACCGCGAAGATCATACCGACTGCGCCGTTCGCGTCAACATTAGCCGAGCCGTCGAGCGGGTCGATGCAGAGGATGAATTTCGCGTCGGCTCCGCCCGGTACTGCCTGGGGTACTTCCATTTCCTCTGAGATGATTTCGGCGACGAGACCCGTACCAGCAAAGGCCGCGACCATGGTGTTGTTCGTGAAAACGTCCAACGCTTTCTGTACATCGCCGCTGACGTTTCGTTCGCCGGCCGGGCCCGATTCCAATCCGAGCGGCGCCCGTGTAATTTCGCGCGCCATGATCTTTGCTGCGAACTCGAGTTGGACCATCAGATGACAGAACTCGGCGCCTAATCCTGGATTATCCCCCTCGTGATCGAGCAGATATCGGGTTAACGAAACCATCGGGATGTTCATAGAGTCCTCTAGCCGAGTTACAGCTTACCAATCTCGATCTTCATCGTTGGATGCTCGCTGGCGTGAAGGCTGAATTCATGTGGTGTGATTCTCCTCTTCATTTCCTGGAATTACCATCTTCTTGTGTTTTCATTGAATCACCGTCGGGCCGGATCAAGATTCAGACACGATTCCTATGTCGATCTGCCCAAGTTGGCTCTTTGGGCGATTGTACTGTCGGGTCATGCAATTACACGTCTGAGTTTCAATCTGTTCTCCCGAGAACACTGCATCTCCTGAGAACGCTGCATCTCGCATTTTCGTCACAGAAAGAACCAACGCGCCCAGAATGTGGAATCAGCGACGCACCCAAGTCTGTTAGAGTGTTGCCATGCGCGCCGTTCGACTTTCAGGAATCCGAAGCTTACGGGGTCTTAAGAATATTTCCTGGCTCACGTCGCGCCAACTCAACAGACTTGCCGACGCGCTGAAGATGAGCCGGGTTAAAAAGCACGGCATCATTTTCGACAAGCAACGCTCGCCGGAAGCTGCGTACGTGTTGCTCTCGGGAGTCGCGTGCATCACCTGCCGCAATCGCAAGGGCGATCGCGCGTTGGTCATTATGGTCGCGCCGGGCATGATTCCGGGTGTTCCTCCGGCGATTACCGGAATCAGATATAACTTCCGCTGCGAAGCGGTCACAGACTGCCAGATTGGAACCGTCAGTTTGGCGACATTCATCGAAATCGCTCTGGGAATCGCCTCCGCAGACTTCAAGCGCATGGCTGTCAGCTACTCTGGACGATGGGATCTGGTGCAGTTGCGCTGCGCGAATTTCATGGGCTGCTCGCTCGAGGAACGTGTGGCGATAATACTGCTGGAGCTGAGCGCGAATTTCGGTGTCCGCGATCGGCAAGGGGTGCGGCTAACGGTGCGGGCGAGTCACAAGGATCTTGCTGAACTGGTCGGTGCCACACGTCCGCGGGTAACCGAGTATCTCGCCAGCTTCGAGCGCAAGCACCTGATGATACGCGACGGCCGTCAGTTGATTGTCAGACGCGACCGGCTGGAGAGCTTTCTCGCGCAGAGACATCCGTTTGCAAATCGCCGCGGGGTTTGAAGATTCCGTCGTGTGGTAGCCTTCCTCACCGCTCTTCGTCTTCTGAAGGTCGGTGCCATCGGTATCCGGAATTCCATTGATAAGCTGCGGCCTTTGTTCTTTGGATAACGTTTTATTGCTTTATCGAGCCGCACCACGTAGCGTGCAGCAAGAAGCCCATACGAGGTGTAACTTTGAGCAGAACGCGCCCTTCCCACGCAGCAGCCCATTAATCTGTTTGGTTCTTTGCGGCACAGTTCCGAGCTCTCTAGTCAGCCATGCTCTTCCATTTACATCCTCTGTTGCCGTAAGTTCATAGCCAGGTGTAACGTTTTAGGACGGGCTTGTAGCGTTTTCGGACAGGAGGCGCCGGAAGCGGACGACGCTTCAGCGGGGAGGATGTCATGAAGCTTGGCGAATTTATTCGGACCAACATAGAACCAATTGTGGGAGAGTGGGAGGAGTTCGCCAAGACCTGCACCCCCGCCGCAATTGGAATGACAAAGAGCGCGCTACTCGATGATGTTACTCAAATCCTCCAGGCCGTTGCTGATGACATGGAACAGCTGCAGACACCTGCCGAGCAGGATGCAAAGGGCAAGGGTCAGCGGTCGAGTGATTCATTGGGTCGTGCCGCGCTGTCTCACGTAGGCTTGCGACTCGAATCGCGATTCGATCTGGCGCAAATAGTTTCGGAATACCGCGCGATGCGCGCGAGCGTTTTGCGCTTATGGTCCAGGAGTCGTCCACAGCCGCTCAGCGACGAGACTATGGCGGTAATCAGATTTAATGAAGCAATCGATCAGAGCATCGCGGAAATAGTGCCGGCCTATCTGCGGCGCGAGTCGGAGTACCGCGATCGGTTTTTCGGCATGTTAGGGCATGATCTTCGCGGGCCGATAAACGCCATACACTTATGCGCGGCGTTGCTAATAAACAAAGCAAAACGCAGCGAGCACGAACTACCGCTCGGACCTCGGATCCTGCGGAGCTGCGACCGTTTGGACCGCATGGTGAAAGACATCATTGATTTCACGCGCGGCCGTTTCGGTGAGCCCATGAACATCACTCGAGTGCCAGGAGACCTGGGAACGTTCCTTCGCGAGATCATCGATGAGGTTCAATGCGCTTATCCGAACGTCGCTATCGATTTCGCTGCTCGCGGAGATCTGACCGGAGAATGGGACAGTGAGCGGTTGTCGCAGTTGCTCTGGAACTCTGGTAGTGAACGCGATTCAGCATGGAAGCGCAAAACAAGTCGGTGTCAGGGTCGAAAATGAGAATGATCGGGTGCTGATCGAGGTTCACAACGAGGGGCCGCCCATCCCGCAGCACGTAATGGCAAACATCTTCAACCCTCTAGGGCGGGAAAGAAACTCCGAGCAACATCGAAATGGTCTCGGTCTCGGCCTTTTCATTTGCAAAGAGATAGTGAAGGCGCATGGAGGCACAATAACGGCTACCTCCAAGTGGAACGCGGGCACTACCTTCGTCGTGCATTTTGAGCAGCAGTGCTCGCTAAATGGTCGAATCCACTCCGATGGGCGGGCGTGACGTTTAGGAGCTTTTGCTGGCTGCGCGCCGCGCCATGATCGCCTGAAAGGTGAATCCGGCGACGATAATGACTATTCCAGTAATACCGAACGCCATCCACCACGCCAGCCATTGATGAATCAGTAGAACGAGGCCGCCAAGAATAAAGATCGATCCATAGACCAGCGCGACGAGCAAAAAGAGCGCGCCCATCACTCGTTCCGTCTGATTTTCGAACATCCTCCTCAAACTGGCTTCGGCCAGCCGGATTTCTGTCCGAACGATGCGCGCGACCTCATCGACGGTTTCGGCGAGGAGTTGGGGCCAGGTGGAATCTGTCACTACGACCTGGTGCGAACCATTCCCTTCTATTCGATCCGCCATGATCAGTTACCTCTGCCCCAAACTAATCGTTCAAGTCGCGGATGTGCGCCGAGAAGAAATCCAAGGCACATAGCGGCGCTCACTAGTGCGAATGGATGCCGGCGAATGAAGCGAGCGGGGTTCAACCTATCCCGCGTATGGCCGATTTTTCGGTCGATCTGGTTAGCGGTGTCCCGCAACTCGTGCCGTTCTTGCTCAAGCTCATTCTCGAGCTCATGAATATCTTCGTTTGCGCTCATAAACCCAATCTGGATAGCTTACCAACCCACTTACGTCCCTGGTCCTTTAAGGCGTCGATTACCCTGTCACGACACCCCACTGCTTTCTTTGCGCGGCCTCTGATCTTGTCAGTTGCCACACTCATCACTGCTAAGGTTGTCACACATAAAGGCAAAGATCACCGAAAATATATTCCGTGTCCGAATCCACCGAGACCGCCGCCCATCACGAGAAAGATGATCAAGACGATAACCAGGATGCTTGCCACCCCCATTCCCCCGGTTCCATAGTAACCGCTGCGGTAGCCATAAAACCCGCCTCCGCCGAACAGCAAAATCAACAAGATAATCAGAAGCAACATACACGTCCTCCTCGCATTTATTTCGGTGAATCCGGGTCTTGCCCCGGCCGAATGAAAAAACATTGAACCGCGGCCCGGTCTGGGCGCCGCTATTCCTCAAACCACGCCGATTAACCAGAGTACGAGGAGGATCACCACGATGCCTCCCAGAGAAAGGGGGTGCATACCGGCCTCCTGGGGCCTTGCTTAGCGCAACCTGGGGTTGGTCTAGCGGAACGCGGTCAAAGGCGAGTGAAAGGGCCGCCGTTGGGCTGGATCAAAGTCGGACTCGATTCCTATGGCGATCCCGACGCATTCACATTACATTGGGCGTGAGGCAAAAGCCACCGCCTGGCTCATCCATTTTGGTTATGTGGAGAACCAAAAGTGCCAGTTGGAGAAGCTATCCGAATAGCTTGGCATGCTCCACCGATCGCGAATGCGGCTGCGCGGCGAGCAGACCACACGAGGATTCGGCAGGCCCGCGTGCGCCCGCAACCCTTCTGTCATTGGCAGCCAACCAGAGCGGGCTTAATCCGTACAACGATTTATTCCAATGGAGTCTGGTCCGGCGATAGAATGAGACGTGAGTAAATCGCGCATGAGGATAATTGAGGTAATCGCAAGTGTCGGAATCGTGCTGTGTTAGCTTCGGCCAGGACACGGGCGGCGCCTACATCTGCTCCGGATCCAAGCGCCGCTACAGCAGCTTCCAATGCATCATCTGCGGCGCCTACGATCAAGCCAATCAAAAAACGCTTCCTGCTCTCTCACAGCTCTCGCGTTTATCAGCGGCCAGATGCTGGGAGCACAGTGGTAGCCCACGTCAAGGCCAAATCACATGTAGCTGTGATCGGCATCACCGGCGATTGGCTTCAGATCAAATTGTCTAGCGACAAAGTCGGATTCATTCCTACCCACGCTGCCGAGTAGCGAGTCGATCGACTACGGCACGGCATCACAGATCCCATAGAGAACAGGATGAAGCTGTTCCGTCTAGAGCGGACCGAAGATGCAAGCGGGGTCAGCGGCATTGGCAAGGTAGCCGAAGGCGTGTTGTTCGACGATGGCACCGTCGTGCTGCGTTGGCTGACCGAAGTGAAATCTACAGTATTCTTTGAAAGTATCAAGGACGTGGAGTCCGTCCACGGCCATGAGGGAAAGACGAAGATCGTATTCGAATGAATGAGCCTCATCGGTAGGAATTCATGCCAACGCGAGGAGTGGCGCTACCCCGTTTCGGTGGATGGCGCGTTGGGCTTGCGGCTAAACTTTGTGTGTGATGTTGAATCATTTCGTAGGTGATCGGTGGATGATAGTCGAGCGCCTGACACGCTGTGATTGCCGGATAAGCCGGCTGTGGGACGTAAACGACGACGCGGAGCGGGTCGTCTTGTTCGATCCGACAAAGGCTCGTAACCGAGGTCCCGCTCGGCACCGTGACCAGAGCGCCCTTGTCGTTGCCGCGGGCTGCACCGTCCCAGGCAAAGGTGCGGCCACACGCCCATATGCTTGCGCAGTCCTCAGCCCCTTGATCTTGGCCTCAGCCACCCGCACCCCGGAGCTCCTCTTCCCCTCGGGTTCCGGTAGCTGCCGCTCCGGCAGGATCATCTCAGGGGGGGAATGTGCACTCCAGGTATATTTCCAACGAGGCCAAACCCTTGTAATAGCCAAATTGCCACAACGATGAAGACGACAACGTTAAGCACGCTCTTGATAGCGCCGGCCATTGGAATGTATGTGTTTATTAGCCACAGCAACAGCCCGACTACTACCAACACGACTACGATACTCACTAACGTCATATGCATACTCCCTGATACGGTGCCCGATACATTTTTTGCAACTGGCTTACTTCATACGAGCCTCCCCAGGCCTTTCGTTTTCTACGCTTGGTGTTAGTCTAGCGGAACGCGGTCAAAGGCGAGTGGAAGGGCCGCCGTTGGGCTGGATCTAGATTCGAATTCGATTCCTATATCGATCCCGACAACCTGGAGTCTCCGCCGTTCTCTCCTCAAGCTCAACGTGATGCGCTCTGTTAGTTGAACTTTATGTTCTCCAGAGAACAGCTCAAACCGAAGATGGCACTCCGAGTTTTTCACGCCTGGGGGCAAATTCCACGCCAATTCGATATAGCCTCGAGAGTCCATTGTGCAGCGATGTGAATTGGATACATGGAAAACCAAGCGCATCGAACTAGAATTCCGCCGTCAGCAGGGTCTGTTAGACTGAAGCTATGCGCACCGTGCGAGTGTCCCGAATCCGAAGATTATGGGGACTTAAGAACATTGTCGGGCTTACGTCCGTTTGTGAATTCGCCTGTTCGAACGTAGCTCTCGGAGTCCTGTTGGCCCTGGCGCTAATCTCATGCGATCAGGTTACCACGCTATTCATGCAGGGAGGACAGCGGCAACTCAAGGCGAATATGCACCCCACGTCACGGAGCCTGCGCATGTCTGAAGGCCCGCGGATGATAATTTTCGCTTTCGACGGGGTTGGCTACGACCAGTTCATGGCGGCCGTTCACTCCGGCAAAGCCCCCAGGATGCAAGCCCTCCTGGGCACTCAGAAGAGCCACGACCTGTTCGAGCATGCCTACTCGATTCCCAACGCGGTTGACGTTCTACCCACGACCATGCCTGGATGGACGGCCACCTTCACCGGACTGCCTCCGGCATGGAACGGCGTCACAGGCGACGAGTTCTTCATTCGCGAGCAGATGGACTTTTATGCTCCGGTGCCAGTTTCCGTCGATAATCCCGACGATGCGTTGCGGATGCTCAGCGCTAACCTTCTCGGGAAGGTTATCGAGACTCCGACCGTGTTCGAGAGGTTGGGACTACGCTCCTATGTATCATTGAACGGAGTCTACCGGGGCGCGGACGTATTCACCGACCTTGACCGCGGCTCCTATGCCGGGATGCTGGCTGCAGTAGCCAAGGGATTGCTGCCTGGAACTTCCGTGGCTCGCGAGGTTTTTGCCGACGTTGACGAGGACTCAGTCAACGCCCTCACCGAGAACATCGACAAAAACGGGTTTGCGAATCTACAGGTCGTGTACTTCCCGGGTATCGATCTTTATACGCATCGGGCGAAAAACCCGCTCGAGTCACAAGTGAGCTACCTCGAGGATTTTACCGATGGGAATGTTGGCAAGGTGCTAGATTATTATCGGAAACGTCAGGCGCTCGATCAGACCTACGTCTTGTTCGTCTCTGACCACGGGCACACCCCGGTACTTGACGATAACCGTCATGCGCTCGGCAGCAATGAGAATCATGATCTGCCGACGCTCGTGCAAAAAACCGGATTTCGCGTGCGACCCTTTGCTTTGAACGCTCCCGATCAAGATTATCAGGCCCTCCTGGCGTACGAGGGCGTAATGGCATATCTCTATCTCGCTGATCGGTCCACCTGCCGTGCGAAGGCCGCTCGCTGTGACTGGAGGAAGCCGCCTCGACTGGACAAGGACGTGATGCCGGTGGTGCGCGCACTTTACCATGTTAACCGCACCGGCGTTCCGGTACCCGGCCTCAAAGGGACGCTCGACCTAATCTTCGCGCGCAAGCCAGTTAGCGCAGGGCACAACGCAAATACCTTCGAGGTTTTCGACGGCAAGAAACTGGTGCCGGTCTATGAGTATCTGTGGCGCCACCCCAGGCCTGATCTCATCCAGCTGGACAAGCGGATCGGATGGCTCAGCGCGGGTCCGTACGGCGACCGCGCCGGCGATATCGCAGTGTTGCCGCGCTTTACCAATGTGCCGATTCAAAATCGCTTCTATTTCGGGCCGCGCTACCACTCGGAGCACGGGAGCCCCTCAATGCAGGACAGCCACATCCCATTCGTTCTGGCCTGCACGGCCGCTTCGGGCGAGCACCTCCAATCGCTGGTGAAGAAGACCGTGAACCGAGAACCCTCGCAACTCGACGTGGTTCCGCTGATCCTGCGCCTGCTGACGCCATCGAAGCAGCTTTCCAAGCACACCGATTCTGATTAAGGCGCGGCCTACAGCAACAGACCGTCTCAACTCGGCAAACTGATATCAGGGGTGATCGAGAAAGACTCCCGTATCCTCGACACTCTCCTTACCGCATCGTCTTATCGTCGGAGCGCGCCGCTCGGAAGCCGA
>CAVWAA010000023.1:0-47740 GCA_963752805.1 Binataceae bacterium (SeqCode) | reverse complement strand
ACGGAGCCAAATATATCTAGCCTGCAAGACTCGTCAGATGCTCGAAAAATTCCGGGTACGTTTTCGCTACGCATCCCGGATTCCTGATCCTGACACCCGCGAGCTTCAAACCGGCGACCGCAAACGCCATCGCGATGCGATGGTCGTTGTAGGTTTCCACCACGGCCTTGTGAAGCGGCGACGGCAGTATCTCCAGACCGTCGTCGAATTCGCGCACCGCTGCACCGAGATGTGCGAGTTCTGTAGCGAGCGCATGGATACGGTCACTCTCATGATGCCGAATGAAGCCGACTTTGCGGATGCGCGTTGGTGAGGAAGCAAAGGGAGCGATTGCCGCGAGCGTCGCGACCACATCCGGCATCGTGTTCATCGCAACGTCCACACCGGCCAGCGGTTCCGAACCGATTACATCGACGCCGTCACCATTCCATCGGACCCGCGCCCCCATCCTTTCCAGAATTTGCAGGAACTCCAGGTCACCTTGAACCGAATCTCGCGTCAGGCCGCGAATAGTAACCTTGCCGCCGACAAGGGCGGCGGCCGCCGCGAAATAACTTGCGCTGGTCGCGTCGGGCTCGACGGTGAATTTAGTCGCATTGTAGCGTTGGCCACCACCGACAATGATTCGATTCCCGTCGCGCGACGTTCCTACTCCCCAACGCTTCATTAAGTCGAGCGTCATTTTGATGAAAGGCTGCGCGGCTTCGCCATTCACGGTCAGCCTCAGGCCGTCGGGCCATAATGGCGCGGGCATCAGCAGGGCCGAGACGAATTGCGACGAGAGGGTCGCGTCGATCGCGACCTGGCCACCCACAAACTTTGCTGACGCTGCCTCGATGACCACGGGCGGACATCCATTGTTATTCTCGGCGCGGACCTCGATTCCGAGTTGCCGAAGCGCTTTAAGCAACGCGCCGATGGGTCGTTGACGCATCCGCGTGTTGCCGTCAATACAAAAGCGGCCGCGGCCCAGTGTTAAGAAGCCGGTCAAGAAGCGCATCGCGGTGCCGGCGCCGCCAATATCGAGATTTGCACTCGCGGCCGGAATGATGCCGCCCCGCCCATGGACAGTGATGATGCGGCGTGCCTCATCCATTCCGACATCGATGCCCAGCGTGCGTAACGCCGCTGTCATTGAATACGTGTCCTCGCTCAGCAGAACGGAGTCGATAACCGAACTGCCGTCAGCCATTGCCGCCAACAAAAGTGCGCGATTAGTAATACTCTTTGAGCCGGGGACGCTAATCGTCGCGTCGAACGGGCGCTCAGCCGGGGCTATCTCGATTTCAGGCGGGAACACAACATTGGCAGCTTAGTCCCAGCCTGAGACCTGACTCAACACGGCCGCAAAGCAAGAGCGGCCACCATCGCGGCGTATTGATGGTTCATCAGAGTACTCGGGCAACCGGTCCGCTCAGAGGCTGGAAAGCTTGTGTCACTATGGCAGTTCACGCAGCAGCTTGCCCTCTTGCGAGTAGAAATCGAGCGCCGCTTCGCCCTCGGGATCGACCCCGAGCAGGGCGCGGGGATGGCGTTGCGAGTCGAACAGCCGCAGAGCGGGAATTTGATCGGCGTTGATGATCAGCGAGACGCGGAGCGTACCGCTCGTATCGAAAAGCTTGAACCCCAACCCCTCATCATCGCTGATTTGGAGAGCGATGCGGAGCTTGCCGTGATGGTCATAAAACGAGAGCGCAGGGTCGCCGTCTTTGTTAAGACTCAAGGCGCCGCGCCGGTTGTCTTTCGCGTCAACCAGCAAAATCTCCTGGGCCGCCATAGTTCGCTGTGGAACCTGGGCGACGGTAGCCGCAGCCGTTGCACTGAGTCTGCCGCCGGCTAAACCGCCCAGCACTCCGCCGATCAGCGCCAGTACCGCATATAGCCATTCTCTTTTTGTCGTGGGTATCTGCAAAGCAATCGCTCCTGCGTTGATCCTTGTCGATGGTCCTCACCTCACTCGCTTCTGGTTCGATAGAGCGCCTCGATTTGAGCATGGTAGTGCTCCTGGACCGTTCGCCGGCGGATCTTCATGGTCGGTGTGAGCTCGCTGTTATCTTGCGAGAACGGCTGTTCGGTCAGGACAAAATCCACAATCCGCTCGACGTCCGACAGCGGCCGATTGAATTCGCGAATGCGGCTGCGGAAAAAATCGCGGAGCGCCCGATCGTTCACCAGTTCGGCCGGCCGCCGCTGGTCTATCCGCACGTTGTCCGGCGGCCGCGCGCCCAGGGTTTCGAAATTCGGCACCAGGATCGCTGCCAGATGTTTGCGGCGGTCGCCGACTACGCACGCTTGAGCGATGAATGGATCGCTGGCGAGCCTGCTTTCCAGGTTAGCCGCCGAGACATTTTTCCCGCCTGAGAGTACGATAATGTCTTTTTTGCGATCGATAATTCTGATGTACCCTTCGGCATCGATCTGCGCGATATCGCCGGTATGCAGCCAGCCCTCAGCGTCAATCGCATCGCGCGTCTCGCTGTCACGATGGTAGTAGCCCTTCATTACGTTCGGCCCGCGCACCAGCAGCTCGCCATCAGGGGCGGTGCGCAGCTCGATATTCTGGAGCGGCCGGCCGACTGTGCCGATTCGAGTGCGGCCGTGCAAATTGCATGAAACCACCGGTGACGCTTCAGTCAGCCCATATCCTTCGACGATCGGAATCTCCGCCGCGGCTAGTAGGCGGTTAATCTCGGTCGATAGCGGTGCACCACCTGAAATCAGGTAACGCAGGCGGGTGCCAAAGATCGCGCGAATCTTGCTGAACACCAGATGCCGAAACAGCGCCATTGCCGCGGCTAGATAAAACGGGACTGGCCGTCCTCGATGGCGATAATCGGCCGCCTCGGTTCCGATGGCGACCGCAGCTCGGAAGGTTCGTTGGCGCCCCGCTGATGAGCTCTCAACGGTGCGCATGACACGGCTGTAAACGGCTTCGAGCAATCGCGGAACAGTCAGCACCACAGTGGGCCCGACTTCAAGCAAGTTGGCCGCAATCTGCCCCAGCCCCTCGGCATAGGCAATTGCGCCGCCGGCCAGCATCACCGTGTAATAGCCGGCAGTGCGCTCGAACGAATGCGCGACCGGCAAAAATGACAGGGTCATATCCTCGGAGTTCAGATTCAGCGCCGCCAGGTTAGACTCAGAGTTAGCAATTATATTACCATGTGATAGCATGACACCCTTGGGTGGTCCGGTCGTGCCGGAGGTGTAGATAAAGGTCGCGAGTTCGTCCCGATCGCCTGCTATGGCGGGCATCGGCTCGTAGGCGCTGGCCTGATCAAGTGAGACGATTCGCGGACCAGCGCCCACCTGCGACTCGGGGGTCTGGTGCGTCATCATAATCGTCTCGAGAGCGGGCAATAAGCCGAGTTCGCGAACTTTGCAAAGACGTTGCGCGCTATCGAGCGCGAGTAAACGGGCCCCGGAATCGGTCAGCACGTGGCGCGTCTCCTCGGCACCGCCAGTCGTATACAGAGGAACGACAATCGCGCCCAAGCCGAGCGCTGCCATATCAACGATCACCCATTCGGGTGAATTGTCGCAGAGCAGCGCCACACGATCGCCACGTTTGATTCCCATGCTGATGAGGCCGGCACGCAGGCGCGCGGCGCGGTCGGCGACGCTGCTCCACGAGTGATCGTGCCAACGCTGGTCGGACTTATTGCGCAGGAAAACACGTGAGTCATGGCGCCGCGCCTGCTGTTCGAGGATTTGAGCCAGGGTTTGAGCTGGGGTCCCCATCCTTTTACCTCGCTATATTTGTACGGACCCGAGTCGCAGGAGGTCGGTTGTGTCAGAAAAGTGTCACCGGGACGCGATTTTTTGGAAACATTATTTAATTTGTTGACGATAGGGCAACTTTAAGCTTCGAAAAGCTCGTGATTTCCTTCCAACAGACAAGGCATATTGATTGCGAAACCTTCCTGCAAGCGACGCCAGTCGCGGCATCCGAAAACAACCCGACTGGAGCGGAGGCCCCGCCACGATTCTGCTAGTCGAAGATGACAGCGGTGCAAGAGAAGCCTTGTGCGAGATTCTCAACCATGCAGGCTACTCAGTGCTACCTGCTGAGAATGGAATGCGGGCGCTCCAATCGGTCGAGGCGGCCGGGACAACCCCTGCCTTGATCCTGCTCGATCTTACGATGCCGGTCATGGACGGCGTGGCGTTTTTAGCGCACATTCCCGCCCACGCGCAACTTGCGAGCGTACCGGTAATCGTCATGAGTGGTGATTCCAGAGCTCTATTGCGCGCCGAACAGCCTGATAATGTTAGGGAGGTTCTGCCGAAGCCGATCGATGTCAGCCGGATGATGGAACTGGTACGAAAACATATGGGCCACTCACCGCGCCGCCCGTAATGACACAATAGCGGCTACGTTTTCCGTCAGGATCAGGGGCCGATTACTATTCTCTGCCGGCTAGAGCCGGAGCATAACCCACGTTAAGTCATGCGCGGCAGCGTGCAGGCCGGGCCCGGCCCATTGCGTTGTGCGCTAAGCCCGCTAGAATTCATCCCTGCGGTTCCCCGTGACGACTCGGCTGATCCTGTGTCCGCACGTTTTCAAACTACTTCGACTTCCCTTGCATTGCATCGTTTCGCGGTAGTTTGCGCCGCCGCAACTTTCGTCCTGATATTTGTTGGTGGGCTCGTGACCTCGACTGGTTCCGCACTGGCGGTACCGGACTGGCCGCTGGCCTTTGGCAGGTTGATCCCGCCGCTTACAGGTGGCATCCGCTTCGAGTGGGGCCATCGCCTCGTCGCCGGCGCTGTCAGTATTCTCACGCTGATACTCGCAGTTTGGACCTGGGTACGAGAGCCGCGGCGATGGGTCCGAATCACAGCCCTGACAGCCCTTGGACTTGTGTTAGTTCAGGCAGTGCTAGGGGGGCTTACCGTGCTGATGTTACTGCCGTTAGCATTGGCAGTGGCGCATGCGGCGGTTGCGCAGGCGTTCTTCTGTCTGATGATTGCGATGGTGCTCTTCACCCGTCCTGATTTCAGCCGCACCATAGAAGATAATATGGCCCGGCTGCCGCACAAGCCGCCGCCGTTGGCTGCACTTACGGCAGTGACCACGGCCGCGGCGTACGTGCAAATTCTGATTGGTGCGGTCATGCGCCATATAGGTGCCGGACTCGCCATTCCAGATTTTCCGACATCATACGGTCGTCTGATTCCGCCGTTCTATTCATTTGCGGTTGATATCAACTTTGCTCATCGATGCGGCGCATTAGTCGTCATATTGCTGGTAAGCTGGACCTTCGCACGAGTGATGCGTTTTTATTTTGCCGAGCGCTCGCTTCGGAACGCCGCGATTCTGATGCTCGTTTTGCTTGCCTTGCAGATAACTCTGGGCGTCCTAACCATCTGGAGTGGAAGAGCAGTGCTTCCGACCACTGCGCATGTCGCGACTGGCGCCGCCCTCCTGGGTGCAACCGTCGCGCTTACGATTCGAGCTTACCAACTCATAGCGAGAACCGGCCCCGCCCATGTCGTGGCCCCACCGACCTTTGGTGCAATGCGGCGTCAGGTGTCCGCTTGAATAGTAATGCAGCCGCAGTCGTGATCGCGCCGGTCACGTTGCGCGGACGTGCGGCCGCATATTTCGAACTCACTAAGCCGCGTGTGGTAGCAATGATCCTGATTACGGCGCTCGCCGGCTTTTACATGGGTAGCGGCACCGAATTCGACTTCGTGCTAGCGCTCAAAGTGCTGTGCGGAACGGCACTGGCGGCGGGCGGCACGCTTGCGCTTAACCAATATCTTGAGCGTGATTTCGACGCCATGATGGATCGCACACGGGCTCGGCCGCTACCTTCGGGGCGGCTGCAGCCGCGGGCAGCGCTGGTCTTCGGCCTTGCAATAGGACTGGCCGGTATCATGTATCTCTGCGCTTCGGTGAATGCGCTGTCAGCGGCAGTAACCAGCGTAATAAGCCTCCTTTACCTTGGCGGTTACACGCCGATGAAGCGTTTCACCTGGCTGTGTCACCTGATAGGGGGGATACCAGGTGCGCTGCCGCCGGTAATTGGCTGGGCCGCAGCGCGCGGGACGCTCGGCGCAGAACCTTTTGTACTGTTCGGCATCATGCTGCTCTGGCAATTGCCACATTCACTCTCGATCGCGCGGATCTATCAGGCCGATTACGCACGCGCCGGACTGTCGTTGCTACCGTTGGATAACGGTGGTGGTAATCGGGTCAACGCCGTAATGGTTACTGCAACTGCCTTGCTGGTCGGCTTCGGAACCGTTCCGACCTGGATGGGTTTCGCGGGACGGACTTATATGGCAGTTGCGTTGATGTTGGGCCTTTGGATGCTATATCGGGCGATTCGGTTGGTTTGTGGGCATAAGACGGCCGCTGCTGCGCGCAACGTCATGTTCGTATCCCTGGTATATTTGCCAGCGGTCTTGCTGGTGATGGTTTTGGATAAATCATAACTGTCCGGCTGCCGATCCGAAAAATTCGCCACTAAAATTAATAAGCTTGATGCTGCAACGTCGCTGCGAGCATGATTATGCGATGCTCTTATGGTCTTGTACATGCTTGTTGCTCATCGCTGCAGTCTCGGGATGCTCCTCAGAGCTACCCCCTTCTGTTGCGCGCGCACCCTCAACCATTCCCCGTGCCAGTAGCCGAAGCGTCTCGGCGCCGCATGTTATGTTGGCCTCATGGTACGGTCCGGGCTTTAATGGCCGTAGCACGAGCACCGGTGAGACCTTTGATTCACATCGTTTTACCGCTGCCTCGCGCGCGTTGCCGCTCGGTTCTTACGCGCGCGTGATGAATCTTGACAATGGTCAGTCGGTGGTGGTCCGGGTCAACGATCGCGGTCCGTTCAGGGGCGGACGCGGAATCGATCTTTCGCAGGCGGCGGCGGAGCGCCTCGGATTCAGGCGCGAGGGAATCGCGCGCGTTCGGGTCACGAGGCTCGATGCGACAGCTTCGGCGATTCCGGAGGAACCAGAGCGATGGACCGGGACGGTGCGAGTTCGCCGCCACTATCATTGGCATCGCCGTCGCCATGGCCGTTCCTGGCACCGCGTCAGAAATCCGCTCACGAGTTGGCTGCTGGAGCTGACTCGCTGAAGTGTGTCTGTGAAATCATGCGAAGGGCGCGTAGTCGGCAGACTTTGCGCTGGTTTCGGCCCACGCTTTTGTTCGCCGACGGATTGAAACCTATCCCCCAACAGTAATCTTGCCGAAATCGCGACGAACCGCTAAAGCCTTGGGAATATGGCCAAATGCGACCTCTGCGAATTGAAGGAATATACCCCTTGGTATGCGAGCTTCACGTTGCCGTTTAAGTTCACGTTGCTCGATTGCGATTCATGCGATACGCCGATGGCGGTGCTAGGCGAACATCGCAAGACTCCGACCGGCGAAGAACGGGCCTTCATGATCGAGGCGCTCAGCCTGATTGCGCGACAAAAATACGGAGACGGCGAGTTCATTATCGATGACGTAATGCGGCAGATTCCCGACCACTGCCACATCCACGTACGCCCCACGCGATGGCGAGGATGGACTTAGACAGTGACGGTCTAAACCTACCCAAAAACATTTGAAATTTCCGCGCGCCCGCCGGACCGCGGGCGAAGCGCGGGGCGCTCCGGCCCCAACGCGGCGTAGTTGCTGGAGCCGTGGTTTTGACCTCCACCGGCCCTCCGTCCCATGCTCTTGGTGCCAACCCAGCGCAGGGGAGGAAGAGGACCGATGGAAGAATTTGCCAAGCTGTTCGGCAGCCTGTTGGCTCTCGTATACCACTGTTTCGACCGTATCGTCATCCTCGGCCATTTGCCTCTGCTCACCCGCCCGGAGAACATCGTGCACTTCTTCCGGGACGTACATGGTATCGGCGCCATCACCAAGGACGTCCTGCGCCAGCGCACCACCGAGTACCACCAGTGGGTCGATGCCTTCGCCCGCAACCACCAGATTCCCATCGAGTGGGCCGAGAAAGGTGTACGGAAGGAAGACTATGTGCGCCCACGCTTGCGGCAGATGGAGCGGTGCAAGCGCTTCGGCGTCTATTTCATCCTCAAGAGTATGGAGCTTGGCACCAACTTTCGCGTGGCCATGCCAAAGTATCCGACCACTGATCCGGACTACCGCATTGTGGCCAAACAGCGCTCACGTTACACCCATTACTACTTCTACATCCGTGACCAGGTGCTGGGACCGATCGCGCTTTGTGTCGGCTCGTTCTTGCCGTTCTCGATCACCTACTACCTCAATGGTCATCATTTCATCGAACAGCAACTGCGCAGTGCAGGCGTGCAGTTTCGCAAAAATGACAATGCTTTCCTGTGGGTGGCCGACGCCCGAGCACTGCAAGCGGCCGCTGACGCCCTCAGCGCCAAACTGGTTCGCTCACGGCTTGATTACTGGACCCTCATCGTCGGCCCTAAGTTCTCCAAAAAGGACCGCCAGGCGATCAATCTCGGCCGCCACTATTCATTGCAACAGGTCGAGTACTGCCGCAATCTCATCTTCCGGCGCAATTTCCCCATCCACAAACTCTTCGAGCGCTCCTGCGATCTGGGACTGTTGCGTCTCAGCGCTGACCGCATCTCCCAAGTCTTCGGCTGGCGACTGCACAAGCGGCTGCCCGGCAAACTAAGCAGCGTGCTGGAACGCACCGAACACGGCCATCATGTGCTACGCGCCTATGCCAAGAACGCGGTGATGCGGATGTATGAGAAGTTCTCCACCTTTCTGCGGCTGGAGGCACTCAGCCACAATCTCAAGGATTTCGGCCTCAACAAAGGTCTCGACAATCTCGATAAGGTGCGCCGTATGCTCGGCGCAGTTACCGACCGCTTTGCACAATTTGAGGCCCAGGCGCTCGACGTGCACGTGGATTTCCCCCTGTTTCAACGCCTCGCGCTGCCTATGCCACGCCACCGCGGCAAAATCCCCGGCATCAAGCTCCACGACACCCGCATGCTCCGCCTGATGGAAGTGCTATTGCACGCCGGCACCAAAGTGCTGGGATGGCGTACCATCGACATCCATCAGGCGATTCTTTCCAGCTTCGGCCTCACCGCCGAAAGTTACACCCTTACTCAACTCCGCTACGACCCTGCGCAAGATGAAAGGCCACGGCTTGCTCGAACGTGATGGCCGCCGCTATGCCTATCATCTCACCGACAAGGGAACCCGCGCGGCCCTGCTCTTTGTGCTCTTCCATCAACGTGTCTGCGGTCCTCTGGCCAACAGCCTCTTCCAACGACGCCCCACTCAAACGGCCGCGCCACTGGCTAAAATCGAAGCTGCCTATCGTAAGGCCGACCGCTCCCTCGACCAAATCATCCAACTCTTGGCCGCTTGAACACCTCACAATCTGACACAAAAATCCTCAGAGTCAGCCGTCAAGCATCTACCGGGTGAGGTTTGTTTCAAACGAAGGCCCGCGGCGAGGAAGTCGCTCTTGGCCGCGGTTGCTGAATGCTCAACAATACGCGGCAGTTGGCAGTTTCAGATAGAAAAAGTAGGGCTAGGATATTTTCCTCTATCAGTAACCTCTTGGAGAGAGCCTAAGAATCTGATATATGCGCCAACGTGCTTGCCGGGTCGTGCCCGCTCAGCGGGCTTGAGGAGCAGCCGCTGGCGGGCTCAGATTCACGTTCCGTGCTTTTAGCAGGAGGATGTCGGGGGAAATGGCGACCGGAGTTGTTAAGTGGTTCAGCCCCAAGAAAGGTTACGGCTTCATCACGATGGAGGACGGTCAGGAAGTCTTTGTCCATTATAGCGCGATTGACGGGAACGGCTTCCGTTCGCTCGATCAGGGTGAGGAGGTCAGGTTTGAAGTTGCCCAAGGTCCCAAGGGGCTTCAGGCCTCCAAAGTGATGCGTACCTGATTCGTGGTTTGACGGGCGGCGGTTTCTCCGTCGATATATTTTTCCCTGGCGCGACGCGCGGCGAGATGCCCGCGGTCAATCGGCATTGTTCTGGGACCGCGGCTCCATGCGCTGCCTTCCGGAAAGAATCCGATCTGGCCGTGGAAAAGCGAGCAGCGTAAAACTGGAGTGCTGTTCGTGTAGTACAATTTTTCGCTCATCAGCTATTCCTGTAGTACCTTTTTGTGAGACGGTCTGGCTGTTCAGGAGCGTCGCGCTTATAGCTTTGTCTATGGGTTTCTGCAGCCGTGACGCGGAGACGTCACGTTGCTCCGGTCTCACCCGCAAGGATGACGAGCTGCAACCGTGGATGGTTCACGGTGAGGCCGCCGCGTTGTTGTCGGTGGTGGGGTTTGCCCTCGCAATCCGAGTCTACCTCAGTCTGACGAGCTACTGCATTTCCGGAGACGGTGTCGGCTACCTCGTGATGGCGCGCCATTTCGCTGACGGAGAATGGCGTGCAGCCCTAGGCGCGGTGTATTCGCCGCTCTATCCACTATTCATTTCGCTGATGCACCGATGGATAGCGAACTGGGAAACAGCAGGGAACCTGGTTTCGGCAATTTTAGGCACCGCCGCCGTCGCGACCACGTATCTGATGACGCGAGCGGCGTTTGGGCGCCGCGACCTTGGGTTGGGGGCGGCGGCTTTGATGGCGATCCATCCCGAGACCGCGGCCTACTCGGCGTCGGTGCGGACCGAAGCCGGCTATATTTTTCTCACTACTTGCGCCTGCTGGCTTTTGCTCAAGGCCTTGAATGACCGGCGCCTGGCAGTCGCCGCGCTAGCGGGAATGGCAGCTGGACTGGGTTATCTTTACAGAACCGAAGCCATCGGCTTTCTCCCCTTGGGCATCCTTCTGTTCATAGCAGCCGGCTGGTTGTGGAAGCAGGCCTCTCATGCATGGGTATTCACCGCGGGATGCACGTTCGCGGCGGTCTTCATGATGGTTGCCGCACCCTATATTGCGTACCTGCGGATCTCCACCGGCCATTGGAGTATCGGCCGCGAATTCACGGCAGCGATGATGTATGGGATGGGCGACGTTGCGCGAAATGGAGAGGAATGGCGGCGGCTCGGCTGGTCAGCAAGCACCTCGCCCCTCATGGCGATTTTCGGCCACCCGCGGCTCTACGCGGAGAAGGTCGGCCAATATTCTTTTGTATCGATCTACAATTTCGCACAGGCTCTCGAGCCATTGCTCACGGTGATGCTCGCGATTGGAATATGGGCGCGCGGCCGCGCGCTCTTCGCTACCGCGCGGGAGAGCTTTCTCGCTGGTATTGTATTGTTCTACTTCTGCGGCTTTGCGCTTTCGTACACCGGCACGCGATTCATGGTTCACCTGATCCCATTCGCCTTCGGCTGGGTGGCCCTCGGCATTATCGTGGTATCGGGAGAGGCCGCGCGATGGTGCAGGCCTGGCACCAGGGTCATTCACACCGTTGTTGCGGCGTCGGTTGCAATGACTTTGCTGCCGCGTACGCTATGGCCGATCGGCTACGACATGCGGGGCGTGCGTTATGCCGGCGAGGACATAGCTAGGATGACAAAAGGACCGGCGGCAGTGGCGGCGCGCGATGGCCGCGTAGCCTATTATGCAGGTGCCCGGTTAATTGAGTTACCGCTGGTCCCTCCTGACGAGGTATGTGGATGGCTCCGCTCGGAGCATGGTGATTTCCTGATGATTGGAGATCACGACGAACACGCCTTTAACGTTACGCCCACTCTCCACTGCCTGAGGTTGCTCAAGCGTTATCCGCGTTCTCGTTCGGGATACTACGATCTCTATGCGGTACGACCGCCTGAACAGGCTCGCCGTTCCCCTGACTCCAGCGGAGCGATCGGGGCACAGTAATGGGGCTTGAGAGGAACCATCCGCCGCTTGTCGAAGTGTCGCACAAGGCTGGCCGTTATCCGGAAAAGGGCTCGATCGAGCTGTCATTGGTTGTACCGATTCACAATGAGTGCGCGGGGCTCGACGAATTCTTCGCGCGGTTGCTCCCAGTGCTGCGCAATCTCGGCTGCGCTTCTGAAATTGTGTGCGTGGACGATGGCAGCGACGACGGCAGCCTTGAGCGATTGCTTGCACTGCGCGAGCGGGTGCCGAATCTGAAGGTGCTGAGCCTCTCGCGCAATTTCGGCAAGGATGTCGCCCTCAGTGCCGGCTTCGAGCATGTGAGCGGCGCCGCAGCCGTGCCGATCGATGCGGATTTGCAGGACCCTCCTGAATTAATCGAGCAGATGATCGCGAAATGGCGTGAAGGCTTCGACGTAGTTTATGCGACCCGCACACGCCGTGACGGCGAAAGCATCCTGAGGCGGGTTTCCGCGCGCTATTTCTACCGCATATTCGACCGCATCACTGATATCCCTATCCCGCCTGATACTGGCGACTTCCGCCTGTTGGACCGCAGGGTAGTGGATATCCTGGTGGGCTTGCCCGAACGCACACGGTTTATGAAGGGGCTTTTCGCCTGGGTCGGCTTTAAGCAAACCGCGCTTCGCTTTGAGCGGCCAGAGCGGCGCGCCGGCAAGACCAAATGGACGTATTGGCGACTGTGGAACTTTGCGCTGGATGCGATTACCTCGTTCAGTTCGGTGCCGCTCAAGGTATGGAGCTATGTGGGTGTGGTGGTCTCGATCTTCGCCTTCCTGTATGCGCTCTTTTTGGCCGGCCTTACTATTGTCCGCGGCGTCGTGGTCCCCGGTTATGCTTCGATAATGGTCGCGGTACTGTTCTTCGGCGGCGTGCAGCTTATAACACTTGGGATCATGGGCGAGTATCTCGCACGCATCTACAACGAGGTCAAAGGACGGCCTCTCTATCTCGTGCGCGGACGCTGGGGCTTCGACGACAATGGGCCAGGGGGGAAACCCCTTAGCGGAGTGTGAAGTGAAGGAACTGCAAGACCCGCCTGAAGCAGTTGTCTCATTCGCTGCTTTCGCTGCCCGTGGCTCCCTGTCCATCTCTGTTTTCTGATGGATGCTGCGCTCTATCCGCGAATGGCGGCGGTCGAGGACACTCATTGGTGGTTCTCTGGACGGCGAGCAATCTGCGAGCGGATGCTGGACCGTGTCGCGCTGCCCCCGGACGCGGTGATTCTCGAATTAGGATGCGGCTCGGGCGGAAATTTCCCGATGCTCGCCCGGCGGGGTCGCCTTTACGCGATGGACGCAGACGAATCCGCGCTTGAATTTGCGGCCTCGCGGCGGTTGGCGAGGCTCGCACGCGGATCATTGCCGCGTGAATTCCCGTTCGCCGCAAGGTGCTTCGACCTGGTGGTAATGACGGACGTGCTGGAACATCTCGACGATGAGCGTGGCTCATTGTGCGCGGTGCGCGCGAGCTTAAAACCGGGTGGATGGTTGCTGATGACCGTGCCGGCGCTGAGCTGGTTGTGGAGCGAGCATGACGCCACCCATCATCATCACCGCCGCTATCGGGCAATCGACCTGCGCCGCTTGCTAGGCGATTGCGGTTTCGCGATCGACTATCTCAGCTATTACAATTTTCTCTTGTTTCCGGCGATTGCAGCCGTGCGATTATTCCAGCGCTTGCGTGCGGCCGCCTCCAACGCTAACGGCAGACATGATCTCGCGATGCCGCCGCGATTGATGAACGCGGTGCTGTTGCGCTTGTTTTCCTGCGAGCGGTTTGTGCTCGGCCCGTTTCGTCTTCCGATTGGTGTTTCACTTATAGCAGTTGCTCACGTTTTGAGAGGCGGGCAGCTTGCGCGTTAAGGAACGCTTCCGAGGCGGAGCGAGCAAGCGAGATCGCGAGGCGCGCCGCCAAGGGGAGTCTGCGAACGCAGCGCTGAAGTCAAAGTGCGCATCAAAAATCCGCTCCTGGTCCAAGCCAGCGGGGTATTCCTGGTTGCCACAGGTTTTCTGATCACCCTCGCGCCGTCGGCCCCCTTCACCAAAGAACTGGGGGTATGTGAGTCAGGGGCGGTTCGCGATGTGCTCGCCGGCAATATTATTCTGCCGCGCTTTTTGCCAGGGCCGATTGTTCACGTACCGCCCCTCTATTGGTGGATGGCGGCGCTCTGCGTCAAGGTGCTTGGATGGAATGAACTCGCGCTTTCGATTGCCCTCGCTTATCGCTGCGGCGTTGACCTGCGCGATTGTGTTCGCGTGGAGCGGCAGGAGGCTGGGGCCGCGCGTGGGCTTATGGTCGGCGGCGGCCTTGCTGCTATGCCATTTTTTTCTCGATGCCGCGCGGCAACCCCGGATGGATTCAATGCTGGCGTTGTTTGTGACTGCAGCGGCAGTGAGCCTGGAGCGCGCGATTGGTACACGGGCGCAGGCTGAGCCACACGCGACCCGCTATTTCGTTGCTGCCGCAGGCGCCATAGGGCTGGGGGCATTGACCAAGGGAGTCCTCGGAATCGTGCTGCCCGGGCTGGTCGTCGGGCTTTTCCTGCTCATAAGCGGCCGGTTGGGCAGATTATTCCACTTCGATATGGCCGCGACATTCGCGGGGGGATTGGCGATGGGGCTTGCCTGGTTCATTGCCGGTTATCAGCTTGGCGGGCGTCCATTTCTTGAGTGGCAGGTGCGAATGAATCTCTGGAGCCGATTCATTCCGGCCGGCGCCGGTGGTGCGGGCTATTGCGCTCATCCATTCTGGTACTTCGCTCCACAAATACTGAGTGGATTTTTACCCTGGAGCCTGTATTTGCCCGCATTTGCCTTCGCTGCATGGCCGACGACAGGACGGAGCTTGCCCGAGGCGGCCGTTTATGCGCTCTGCTGGTTTGCTGCGTTGTTCATTTTCTTTTCATCCTCACAGGGTAAGTGCTTGATTTATATTCTGCCGGCGTTTCCTCCACTCGCGATTCTAACTGGATGGACAATTGCGCAAATGCAAGCCGGCTTCAATGCACGAAGATCGGTGAAGCAGCTTTTCACGGCCGCCAGCGTAATCATTGCGATCGGCGCAGCAGTTATGGTGAGTGCTTCGATGATAGCGATCGGTTATGGCATACCGAAAGCAATAGCCTTGCGGTTGCATCCGACCGACCGTCGCTTTCTCGAACTGCTGGTGCGGCAAGCCTTCAATCCGCCGTTGCTTTTCTGGGCCGGTCTGTCGCTCGTGGGCGTTGGCCTCACCATGCGGGGATTGCTGCGAGGCGCATCGGCCTTCGCAGGCGTACGGCACGCTCGTGATCGCCGCGGCGGGCGGCTGGTTCTGGTTTGCGGTGATGAATCCGGCATTGGCACAAGGCGAAACGCTTAAGACGTTCGCGCGCCACGCCGCCGCGCTCGTCCCGGCCAATGCCCGCATCGGCCACTTTGGACTCGGCGATTGCGAGTTGAACTTCTACTCCCCGCGGCCGCTCGCACCGATTTCACAAATTTCGTGCGCCGAACATGCCGCAGCCGAGCAGTACATCATAATCCGCGAACAGGATTTCACTGCGATGCCGAATACGCGCCGCGCATGCTTCGCGACGGAGTTGGAAGCGACGCCGAACGACAGTATTGGCCCCCGGCTGTTGATAAGGCGAATGGGTCCGTGATGGCTCAGACTGGCGAAGGCCTGCAGGATTGTGCAACGTAGTATTGCGTCCACAACGTCCAACTCAGAGGGCTATCCCGCACCCGTTCTTCGAGCCATCGTTCGAAGCGCATGCCGCTGATGCCTGCAAATTCGGCCACGAGGGGAAGATACAGGCCGGACTTGAAACGTTGGCGAATATGTAAGCCGGCCGATTCGAGTGCACGCGTCATCTGCCGCTCTGTCATCAGGCTTACATGACCGGTCTCAAACACCGCTTCACCATACACGCGCCGAACGACATCTATGATTCCGGGCATGAACGCCAGCTTGCAGGCCAGTTCCATCAGACTGTGGCGCTGTGGGGTCGAGATAATAAGCAACCCCCCGGGAGCAAGTAGCCTTCGAATCCCCGTAATCGCGCGGCCGGTATCACGGATATGTTCGAGCACCTCGCTGCACAAGACCAGGTCGAAGCTGTGCGCGGGCAGATGCGAGTCGGTGATATCGTCAATCAGGACCTGTACATTAGCAACGTCTGCAGTGCGCGCACGGGCATGCTCGAGTTGGCCCTGATTGAGGTCGGTGCCAATCACTTCTTTGTAACGATAGGCCAGCGCACGCAAATAGACACCCGCACCAAAACCAATTTCGAGTGCGCGTCCGGGGCGTTCCCGCGCGCATTCAGCGATCTTGGCAAGGAGCCAGTCGCGGCGCGTGCAATGAAGCCAGCGGCGCGTTGGATTACGCGAATGATATAACGTTTCCAGCAGTGTAATGAGCTGCGTTTCGGAATCCTGGCTCATGGCGTATTGCAGCAGTTGCGAGTCACACCTCGCCCAGTCCCTTACTGCCGATCTTGAGATTTGTGCGCACTCGCGCGGATGAGTTTCCCGGAATTCCCCAGCCTCAACGGGTGCGGGTTGGTTGTGGCCGCCGTCCCCAATGTTAGCGCGCCATGCCGCACGCCACCCGAGATATTTATTTCGTGCCCAAAGTCGAGCAGATGCGTCAAGCTGACGGCGTCAGGCTGACAGATACTAACCCCCGCACCGCGTCCTCGAGCTTTGTGACGCAGCTCACGCTCGCGAAGGGTCTAATGCTAAGCCAGCGTGTTCAAGAACTTCAGGAAAGCGCTGATACACTCTTCGGGCTCATCGGCGTAAATCTCGTGGCCCGGGCCTTCGACCACCGCCATTCGGGCATTGGGTATGGAATTCCGGATCGTAAGCTGGTCGCTCAAGGGCGTCAGTGGACTTCGAGACGGCGCCAACACCAGGGTAGGAACTTTGACCTGGGGCAGGAGCGGTGTGATGTCAGCGCTCGCTAGCATCCGGTTGATCCCACGCAACACATGAGTCGGTGTTTTAGACCATTCGCTCACCACCCATTCGATATGAGCAGGATTTTTGCCGCTGATGACCTTTTGCTGGATCAATATCTTGACCCATCCGCCGCCGCCCAGACGCTCGAGTTCTGAACCTAGCTCGCGCTCACTGCCAGTTAGCGCCGTTCGTGCCGACGGGCGAATTGCTGTTGGCGAAGAGCATACGGTGAGGCTCTTCAGCCGTTCCGGCCATTTCGCGGCAAAGGCGATGCCCAGTATACCGCCGATCGATTCACCGACATAATGCACACGATCAAGCCGGAGGGCATCAAGAAAGCCCCTCATGTCATTGAGCAGCTCGTCAATTGACCACGTGTAGTTGGGTCCGGGATCTGCGGAGAGCCCATGTCCGCGCATGTCACGGCGCACGACCCGATAGTTGCGCCCGAGCGCAGGAACCCAGTGATACCAGAATTTGGAGCTGCGGCCGACGCCGTGTTGCAGCCAGATCGTATCCTTGTCCTTCAGCCAGGGATCGGTATAGTCGTCCACTTCGTAATGCATTTCGCAGTTGTTCGCAGATATCCGCGGCATTTTTGATTCTCCAAAATCGAATGCGGCCATCGAATCATGGCGGTGGCTTTCTTTACGCACATTCATCAATCACTTATGAAAGAGCAAGAGGGTTGAGATGAAAACCAAGCGAATCGGCCGCACCGGCCTCAAGGTGTCAGAAATCTGTCTCGGCACGATGACCTTTGGTCAGCAATGCGACGAGTCAACCAGCTTCGCGATCATGGATGCGGCGGTGGAGCACGGCGTGAATTTCGTCGATACCGCCGACGGCTATCCGATGGGCGGTAACTTGCAAACCGTTGGCGGCACCGAAAGCATCGTTGGCAAATGGCTCAAAGGCCGGCGTGACAAGATCGTATTAGCGACCAAGTGCTGGGTCCAGATGGGGCCGGGAGCCAACGACGGCGGGCTATCGCGCAAGCATATTTTCGACGCGGTCGATGGCAGCTTGCGGCGACTGCAAACCGACTATATCGATTTGTATCAGGCGCACGCACCCGACCCGGATACGCCGCTGGACGAAACGTTGCGCGCATTCGACGACCTGGTGCATCAGGGCAAGGTGCGTTACCTCGGATGCTCGAATTTCAAGGCCTGGCTGCTGGCAACTGCGCTCTCAATTAGCGATAAGCACGGCCTCGCTCGTTTCGACTGCGTGCAACCGCGCTACAATCTGTTATTTCGTGAAATCGAAAATGAATTATTGCCGCTTTGCCACCATCATGGCGTCGGCATCATAGCGTATAATCCGCTCGCCGGCGGCTTTCTAACCGGTAAATACAAGCCGGATACCCCACCGTCACGCGAGACTCGGTTTGGCTTCCTGTCCGGCCGTACCCGATCGATTTATCACAAACGTTACTGGCAGGATGAGCAATTCGAGGCGGTCGAGCATCTGCAAAGTTTCTTCGCTGAACGCAACAAGCCGCTCACGCAGGTGGCAATCGCGTGGGTGCTCGCTCAGCCCGACGTGACCTCAGCCATTGTCGGCGCGACATCGCCCGAGCAAGTCCACCAGTCGTTGCCCGCGTCTGAACTGACGCTCGATGGCGACGAAATGGAAGCCTGCAATGAAGTCTGGTTCAGGCTGCCAAGATTGCGCGATCCAGCGGTTGCAACGCGATAGGCGGCGGGAGTCTCTTCACGCTCTCGACGAGGAGAGGCAATAAACGTGGAAACTCGCTCGCGCAGCATACCGGAGTACATTGCGATTGACATTGATATCGCCGTGGGTCTAGGAACAATAATTAGACGGGCTTGGAACCAAATGAAGTCCCACTAATCCCGGCAGGCGCCACCCTGCCCCCAGTGGCGGCCAAAGCTGGCCGCAGGAGGTGTGAGTTATGGCTGAGTTCGACACCATTATAAAAGACGGGATGATTGTAGACGGCTCCCGCGTCCCCCGCTATAAAGCCGACGTCGGGATCAAAAACGGCAAAATCGCGAAAATCGGCCGGCTCAACACTAGCGATGGCGCCAAAGTCCTCGATGCCTCGGGGCAGATTGTTGCTCCTGGGTATATCGACCTGCATACCCACTACGATGCCCAGATTCACTGGGATCCGTATTGCTCGATCGCCAGTTGGCACGGCGTGACCTCGCTGACCATCGGCAACTGCGGTTTTGGTTTTGCCCCGGTTAAGCCGCGCGATGTAGAGCGTGCGATGATGGCGCTGTCGCGCAACGAATCGATTCCGCTCGAGCCGATGAGGGTATCGATGAAGGTGGATTGGGAGACCTTCCCCCAGTACATGGACCATATCACGAAGATGCCGCTGGGAATCAATCTGGGCCATTTGCTGCCGACCGGGCCGGCGGTGGCGTACGTGATGGGGGGCTTCGATGAAGCCAAGAAGCAGTTCCCGGGCGAGCGCGAGATGTTTCAGCTCAAACGTATCCTGCACGAAGCGATGGATGCGGGCGCCATGGGCTGGTCGTCGCAGCGCCTGGTGCCGGAAAGCCGGGTGTCGGTCCAGCGGGATTTCGATGGCACGCCGATGATTACCGATATCCTGCCGGACGACTTCTATATCGAGATGGCCAAGTATCTGGGCGAGAGAAACGACGGCGTCATCCAATTCACCCAGTCGGGCGCGAGCAAATCCACTTTCGGGATTGATGACGATTTCCGCTTCCTCGAACAATTGGCCAGTGAGAGCCGGCGTCCGCTGCTTTACAATGCGGTCTTGATTGTTGACAAGCATCCGGAATCGCATCGCGCCCAGCTCAACTGGTTGCGCGACGCCAATGCCAAGGGATTGCGCATCTTCGGTCAGGCGGTGACTGCGCGCGCCCCGGTCAGGATGACGCTCGAAGACTGGAATCTGTTCGACAGTGTGCCGGCATGGCGTGAGGCCACCCTCGGCAGTACCGAAGAACGCAAGATGAAGCTGCGCAAACCGGAGATCCGCGCGTCGATGCGCAAGGAGTACGACGAAGGCGGGATGGATACGTTGGCGATCGTTTTCGGCGAGCTGCCGAAATGGATCGCGCGCAAGGTCCGCCGGCCCGAGCTCAAGGAGAAATATGAGGGGCTGTCGGTCGAACAGATCGCCGAACGTGAGCATAAGCATGTAATCGACGCGATGCTCGACCTGACGGTGGAAGACGACCTGCACACCGAATGGGCCGGACCCGTCACCAACGCCAGATCTGAACTGTACGGAGAGCTGCTGGCGGCGCCTTACATGATGCCCGGCGTGTCGGACGGCGGCGCCCACATCAAGTTCATCACCCCGGGAATTTTCCCAACCGAGGTGTTGGCATGGCTCTCCCGTGACGTTGGCGCGTTATCGCTCGAAGAGGCGCATTTCCGCCTCAGCGGTTTGCCTGCTTGGGCGGCAGGTTTCAAGGACCGCGGCACCCTGCGTGAGGGAATGGCAGCTGATGTCGTGGTTTACGATCTGAACAAGCTGAAGGCATTGCCGGAGGAAATTCTGCACGATGTGCCGGCCGATGAATGGCGGCGGGTGCAGCGCTGCGAAGGCTATCGTTGGATTATGGTCAACGGTCAGCCGATCTTTGAGGAGAATAACTGCACTGGCGCAACGCCGGGCAAACTGCTCCGCAACGGCCGGGCTGCCGCGTGATGTACGCCTGACATTTCTCTCCGGGTGGGTGAATGAGTAGATGGGCCGAACCGCGAAAGCGGCTCGGCCCACGCATTTGTGCGCCCAGCACAGTACGTGACTGGGAGGTGAAAGTCCTCTGTGCAAGCAGGTTGTCGCGGACTGCACGATTTATCGCCCTCCACGAATTCACCATCGACGGCCCGCTTACGTTCCCGCGAGCACCTTGACGTTCATACTCATTGATTGTTAGTGTTCGTTCACTGACCATGGACATTCTGGAGGAGAAGCCTGACACCAAGCGCCCCGTCATCATCCAGGCAGCGACCTCACTCTTTGCCCGGCACGGCGTGGACGCCACCAGCATGCGCAGCATCGCGGAGGCTGCGGGGGTGCGGGAAGCGGCGATCTACCGCTATTTTGCAAGTAAGGATGCGATGAGCCGCGAGATCTTTGCGAGCTGGTACGGCTGGTACAGCCGGCAGCTACATCAGATCGTGCGCGGGCTAGGCACTACAAAAGAGAAGCTATATGGCGCCGCTCGCCTCGAACTCTCTGCAGCGGCGGAGCATACGGAAGCATTCGTCTATTTCTGCGAGAACGAAGCGAGGTTCGTCCGTTCTCTCCCGGCCGGCGTGCCTCGTGCCCGCGCCGTCTTCATCGAATTGATAAGGAGCGGCCAGAAGCGGGGAGAGGTCAAAGTGGGCGATCCGGGACTGCTGGCTGATATGCTGAGCGGTGCTCTATGCGCGGTCGCTTTATCGTGGATCGGGCGCGGCCGGCGCGGAGAGCTGAAGAATCACTTGGCCCTGGTCGCTGAGACGTGTTGGGCGATGATAGCTGATTGATGAGTCAAAGCCGGCAATGGAGGCAGATCAGATGACACCCGAAGAAGAATTGATCCAGCGGTACTTCGATGCGTTCAATCGCCACGACATCGAAGGGGTAATGGCGTGTTTTCACGAGAATCCTACGACGGTAGGAGGCGACGATCGGCGCTACGAAGGGTGGGACGAAGTTAGGCGGCAATATGAGTCCGAGTTTGCGCTGATGCCAGATTGCCGCTGCGATCTGCGGCTCTTCACGGGAAATTCCGGGCGAGCCGTAGCCGAATCGTTCTTCCATGGCACCCGGCCGCGCAGCGGAACAGTAATCGAGGCGATCGGCGCTGAGGTGATTGAAATCGTGGATGGCAAAATCAAGGAGATCCGCGACTATCATCGGGCGCTGCCGGCCAGGGCCGCCTAGCGGCACCCAAAGCCCGAGCATGCTACCCAACGAGGCCGCCATCCGGCTGGGGCGTTTATAATGGTTTTCGCCACGACGGCGGGTGGGATGCGGCGCCTCGCCGGTCAAGGTCGTACTCGCGGTTGACGCGACTGGCCGAGCAACCTCGTGATCGTGGCACTGAACACGGCGCTGATCCGTATTGCGCTTCCAACCACGGCCGTGGTTCTGGCACTGCTCTGAGCGAAACGAGGCTGGGGCCTAATAACCTGCCCTTTGCGCGTTGGGCAGCGATGGTGGCGTCCGTGGCCCTCCTCGACCTCGCCATCTACTCACAGCACGTGATGTTTCATGCGGTGACCCCGTTTTGGCGGGTGCACCGGATGCATCACGCCGACCTCGACTTCGATGTAACCACCGGCGCACGCTTCCATCCGATTGAGATCGCGCTTTCGATGCTAATCAAGTTTGGCGTGGTAGTTGCGCTGGGGGCCTCATCTTCGAGGTTTTTGCTGAACGCGACCTCGATGTTTCAATCATGGCAACGTTCGCATTCCCATAGGGCTCGACCTCTATCTCCGATGGTTGGTGGTCACGCCGACATGCATCGCGTGCATCATTCGATCGTAGCCGGTTAAAACCAACAGCAATTTCAGTTTCAATCTGCCGTGGTGGGATCGCTTGCTCGGGACCTACCGCGATCAGCCAGCGGCCCGCCACGGGAATGACCATTGGCATCGAGCAGTTCCGGAAAGCGCGCGAGTTGTGGCGCTCGACCGGATGCTGCTCAACCCTTCCGCGGGCCTACGGGCGCATACCCGATCACTTGGAGGAGCGCCGCATGAAACTACGCGGTCTCGTCTTTCGTCTGGTTCTGCTCGCGGCCCTGGCGGGAGCAATCGTATGGCTCGCACTCCATCGCGAAACTCTTCAGTCCGCCAGGCCGTCCGGATGCTGCCTCCAGTCCTGCGTAGCCCAAGTAGGTGTAGGCTACCGCGCCCGGCGCCATGCACACGAAAGAGGCAATCACGTACTCGACGAGGCCAACGCGCGTGAGGCCGAAGGCGTAATTCACCAGATTGAATCGCAACAGCGGCACCAGACGGATAAACGCGACGAAGCGCCAGCCTTCCTGCTCGACCCCTCGGGTCACGGCGCAATCCACAAGGCTCTGCTTGCCTTCGCCCTGCTTGTCGCTTTGCTGCCGCGGCTGGTTCGCCTGCTCAAGGGTCAGCGCTATACCGACGCCGCGAGCCTTAAGCGCCGGTTGGAGAGCGGCGAAAAGGTCGCACTGGTGGACGTGCGCACCTAAGGAATTTCGAGGACAGCTCGGCCATATCACGCGCTCTACTCGCTGCTGCGAACTGCGCACAGTGCACTTGCGTTGCTGCTCTTCGCTACCTTCATCGCACACTTCAGCGGCGCCATGATGCATGCGCTTATGATCCGCGATGGCGTGTTCGAGAGCATGGCCTCATGTAAAAAGCGGTGGTGGGAAAACCTCGCCACCAAGTAGTTTTTGCGAGCCCGGGAAGCAGCAAGAAAAAAAGGAAGGTCCGTTCGATTTCTGGCTCTTCCGGCATAGATCACTTGTCTGCTCAAGGTCTACAGTGCCGCGCAACCCCATGCCTCAGCCTGGTCGTACCCCGTGTGCAACCAAAATTGGCAGGCATGGTGGTCTGGATTTTCGGTACTGAGAGGACGATGAACATAGCCGGCATGCCACTGAAGGTGAGGCTGGTGGCGTCCGTCAGATTGTTTCCAAGGATAATGACGGCCGCTCCCACCTTGCCGGAGGCGGGCAGTGTTTCTACGAACGGCCCCAGCGCCTCACTCAGACTGAGACCATGCCATCGGCCTTGGCCCCGCCATCTCCTGTCGTGCCATAGAAGTTTCCGTTGGTGGCTTGCAGCAGTCCGGTGTTAGGGTTTGCGCGCAGCCCGGTTGGGAGCAAAAGCTGTGGAGCGTGGTCAGCGTGCCCGCGGGCGTGATTTTGAAGACCGTGCCACAGCCTCTCTCGCAGCGCGCGGAAAAAGCGGGCTCTTGAGTTAACCCTGCTTCTCGGCCGGGAGCTGGGACCAATTTGCATTTGAGCTGCGACGAAGAGTTTGTCCAGCCGGGGGGTTAATTCATCGTGAGGTGGCCTTAGCGATGTTTAAACTTACTGGAAAGCGGTGATGCCGCTTTCTCCCTCCGCATGGTGAGCAACCGCTATCGTAACTTTACAGGGAAACCGTTGAGCAACAGTTCTATGGCCGGCTTGGCCAAACCGGAGCTCCGCCTCGCGCAGCCATCTGGTTGGTTCGATCAGCTTGCTGCGTTACTCACGCGGGAGCTTGCGCCTAGCTCACGAAAATTCCGCACTGCCCTTCGCCTCGCCACGATTGGCACGCTCGGCGCAGGTCTGATCGCGAGTTGTCACGTCAACAATGAGCTCGGCACTTACATCGTGTGGCTGCTGGTGGGCGCGGGACCGATGATGTCTGCTCGCAATGCGAGCGCGTTTCTGATCGCCCAAGCGCTCACGCTTGCTGCATCGGTCGTGATGGCGGGGATACTGTCGGAAACGCCGTGGCTGATGCTCCCGTTCCTCTTCGCATTGGTCTCGTTCACGACCTACCTGGGAACGACTCGTAAGCTGGGCGCAGCACTTCTCCTCATCCAGGTTACGTTCCTGTTCATTTACTACGGCGTCGCATTTGCACCCGACGAAATCGGTTGGGCTGCCGCAGGAGAATTCGGTGGGAGTGTGATCGCGTTCGGCACGCTGGTTCTGTTCGACAACTGGCTGTGGCCCGATCGCGGCGAGAGAGATCTTGCTCGCATCGCTGGGAACGAGCGTCGAGCGCTATCGCTCGCGGCTTCTCGCCGCCGCAAACTTTTATCTTGATCGACAAGACTGCCCCGCGACCGCAGCTCCCGCCGCCAACTTCGGATCTTCCCGAGCACATGAATTTTCTGAGCCGGGCGGTGGCCGAAGGTGTCTCGGAGCATCGCCATGCGATCCTGCTTGCGGCGATCACCCGCGTGGCCCGCATCAATCTCGAAGTTGATCGCCTTACCTTCGCGGCGCTGCAGAATGTCCCACACGAGATTCGTGCCATGGCGCGGCCCGAAGTTCAGGCGACGGTCGACGCGATTGCGGCCGTGTTGGATGAGATCGCCGCGAGAGCTGCCGACCTACGTCGCTGTCGGTGTCGACAACCCGCCTCCTGCCTCGCGGGTCCACGCGCGATCGGCGATGGACGCTCTCAGTGCTCGCGTGATTCAGATCAGACCAGCGTATATCGGCAAGGCGAGTTCTGCAGAGATCGAGAATTTCGCAGCCTTCACCGATTCGCTGGCGGTGCTGACCTCGCATATCGAGCGCCTGCTCGACCAGCCTCCGCAGCCGCCCGCCGCGGCACCGTCGAAGAGTGCTGCTCCGCGCTCGACTGATCCGGATCCTGACGTCGTCCGCTTTTCCATGAAGGTCGGTTTCTGCGTAGTGATCGGTTATGTTATCGGCCTCATCACGCAGCGTCCCGATCTATCCACAATCCTGACGACGATACTGATAACCGCGCTTCCGACCTACGGGGCCGCGCTGCGCAAGATGATCCTGCGGATAGTCGGAGTGATAATCGGCGGGGCACTGACTCTGCTGACAATCATCATCGTCACTCCCAACTTCGAAACTCTTCCGGCGTATATGATGGCGCTCTTCGTGGTCTTCTTTATCTCCTCCTACTCTTCTCTCAGCAGTGGACGTATTTCATACGCAGGAAAGCAGATAGGCACGACCTTCGCGTTGGCGTTCGCCGGCTTGAGCCCCGCCTTCGACGTCTATGCGCCGCTGTGGCGAATCTGGGGAGTTCTGCTTGGCACCCTGGTCGCTGGAATCGTCTTCTTACTGTTGTGGCCGGAATACGCCGGTGATTCCCTGTTGCCGCGGCTGCGTGAAGTTATTCGCGATACGCTCGCGCTGGCGCCTGGCGGTTCCGCATGCGAACACTGAAGAGGAGATCCAGCAGGCTAACTCGGCGACCATGCGCACGCTCGCCGAAATTCTGGAGGTCGCGGACGACGCGCAATTGGAAGGCCGCACCAGCACGGTCAACCATAACGCGATCGTCGAGGCGTCCGGCACCCTGCGGCGCATCGCGAACCGGCTCGCATCGATAGCGACCGGGCGCATCGACACTCCCGATGCCGCAGTTGGACCCGGTGACCGAATCGGCGCGCGAGTCGGTGCTGGACGCAATTCGCCGACAACTTCATTCGTGGCTCGACTTCTTCAGCAGCGCCGACAGCCTGAGCGCTCCGGCGGCTGCCGCAATCGCGCGAGCACACTCACCCGATGACATGGAAATGCCTCTCGAGCAGTTCGGCTCGCGACTGGAAGAGCGAGAATTCGCGCGAATCGAATCGTGGACTCTCGAACAGCGGCGCACGGTCCTCGCTGAATTGCAATCGATGCGCCGTCTCGAATACCTGGTCTCCGAGTTAAATCGATGGCTCGCGCAAATTCCGGGCCCGGCCTCGAACCCAGAAAAGCAAAAACGAACCGCCAGGAACTAACTGCCTATTTCCGCGATGACACGTGCAGAAAGTTGTTACTAGTCAATTTATTGCTGAGCTGAGCCTTGTCGGGATGGGACTCGATGCCCTCGGAGGATGTTACTTGGCGTATGACTTACTCGGCGGCAAGCGGGGTCCGCTCCGTACGATCGCCCGTGCCACCGGCTATGTAGCGCTGTTTTTCATCGGGTATGTGCTTGTCCTAGGACTACGGTATGCCATCGTAGCTGCAAGCGGCATGGGCATTCTCCTGGGAATTGAGTTTCGCATCGCTGGCATAAACCCGTCCTATGGAGAGCAGCGCAGGACCGTGAGCGTCACGCAGTTGCGGTAGTGAATGAGGGCGGTGCGGTCGTCGTCAAGTCAACGTTCTTTGGAGAGGACGCAGCGGGATACGAACGGGTCCAGGACCTCGGGCGATCCGCACGATTGTGTGGTGGCGATGGAGGCGATGGGACACTATTGGCGCAACTTGTTCGCGTTCCTGGTATGACAGGGCTTTAAGCTGGCACTGCTGAATCCTTTACATACGCGACGCTTCGCCGAAGAGGAACTTGAGCGGACGAAGACCGACTCGGTTGATGCACCGGCATCGCGCGGTTCGCAGCACAAAAGCGACCCGTGCCGACTCCAGTGCGGATAAGGTGACAGCGGAGCTGCGCGAACTGTCAGGCTGCGAACACGGTACGTCAACGAGCATAGCGACAGAATGCGGCAGCTCCATCGCGCCGTGGACTTGGGCTTTCCCGAGTTCACGTGTCACGTTCGCATGAATACGGTGCTGGCCACTGCGATCCTGGCCCGTTATCCGACGGCAAGATCGTATTCAGGCGTTTCTGTGCGCAAGCTCGCGCGTCTCGCCTACGACGGGCGCCACCAGGTGAGCGAGATACTCGCACGTGCCTTAATCGAGACGGCCAAGATCTCAGTGGGAAGTCATCACTCCGAGGCTTACGGGCTGCAAGTCAAATACACGTGCCAGGATATCGAGCTCCTGAGAAATCGAGTGAAGCAGCTCGACCAAGAAATCGAGGGCAAGCTTCAGACTCACGAAGTTGGAAAACTCCTTACCACCATCGACGGCATCGGCTCCCGGACCGCAGCATGCCTGATCGCAGAGTTGAGCGACCCGAGCCGCTTTCGCGACGCCGCCGCGCTCGCCAGCTACGTCGGTGTGGTGCCGCGTCTGCGGCAATCGGGCAAACGCGCGTTCTCCGGCGCGCGCGGCCTTCCGCTCGGAAATGCGCGCCTGCGTCATCGGCCGTGGAGGCCGACATTGGTCGCTGTCCGGAAAAACCCGTGGTTGCGCGCCAACTACGACCGCCTGTTGGCTGCGGGCAAGCGACCGAAGGTCGCGATCGTGGTCTGTATGCGAAAGTTGCTCGGCGCGATCTACAGCGTCGCGCGCAACCGGCGCTCTTTTGTGCCCTAGCTTGGCCACGGCTGGACATGAGCAGCCGATGACGGCGGGTTGACGGGGAAGTACGAGACCTCTTTAACGGGACGCTAAAAAACGGGCGCTCTTTCCGATCAGACAGCCGCAGCGAATTGAGCAGTGAACCGGCTGGGAATCAATCATGCGGGCGCAATCGTCGGCAGATACGGCCGGTACATATCACGATGGTCCTTCCGCAGCCTGCTGGTCGTTTGCGCGATGCTGGATGATACAAGAGGGGATCGTCGCTGTCTCTTAGGATAAGGCGCATGCGTTGCACCAAGTGCGGGACCGACAGCACAACGAGCAGAAAGTTCTGCGCGGCGTGTGGCAGTCCGCTGTCCCGTAGCTGTCCGAAGTGCGGCGCGGAAAATGCGCCCTCATCGGCGTTTTGCGAAGACTGTGGCACCGCGCTCGCTGGTCACGCGGCATCTGCCGCTGCGAGTTCACCTCAAGCATCGACGGCTCCCAATATTCGTGTCACGCCGGAAAAGTCGGCCGGCGATCCGCTCGACGGCGAGCGCAAGACGGTCACGGCGCTGTTCGCCGACATCAAGGGCTCGACGGAGTTGATGGAGGACCTCGACCCGGAGGAAGCGCGCGCGATCATCGATCCGGCGCTGAAGCTGATGATCGACGCGGTGCATCGCTACGACGGCTACGTCGTGCAATCGACCGGCGACGGCATCTTCGCGCTGTTCGGCGCACCGGTCGCGCATGAGGACCATCCGCAACGCGCGCTGTACGCGGCGCTGCGCATGCAGGAGGAGCTGAAACGCTACTCGGCGAAATTGCGCGAGGCCGGGCAATCTGCCGCTCGAAACGCGCGTCGGCGTGAACACGGGCGAGGTCGTGGTGCGTTCGATCACGACCGGCGAAGGACACACCGAATACACGCCGATCGGGCACACGACCAACCTCGCGTCGCGGATGCAGGCGCTGGCGCCGACCGGATCGATCGCGGCCAGTGAGCCGACGCGAAGCTCGTCGAGGGATATTTCGAGCTCAAGCCGCTGGGCCCGACCCGGGTCAAAGGCGTCAGCGAGCCGGTTAACGTATACGAAGTGACCGGGCTGGGACCTCTGCGTACGCGGCTCCAGCACGCAGCCGGGCGCGGTTACACCAAGTTCGTCGGGCGCGAGCGCGAGATGGACGCGATGAAGGCTGCCGCGAGCAGGCCAGGGCCGGTCATGGGCAGATCGTGGCCGCGATAGCGGAGGCGGGAGTCGGCAAGTCGCGCCTGTTCTTCGAGTTCAAGGCGACCTCGCAATCCGGATGGATGGTGCTGGAGACGTTTTCAGTCTCGCACGGCAAGGCGTCGGCATATCTGCCCGTGATCGATCTGCTGCGCAACTATTTTGACATCTCCGCCGGGGACGACGAGCGCAAGCGGCGCGAAAAAATCACCGGACGTGTACTCGCTCTCGACCGGACGCTGGAAGACACGCTGCCCTACCTGTTCGCTCTCCTCGGTATCGTCGAGGGCGACGATCCGCTGGCGCAGATGGACGGGCAGATCAGGAAGCGGCGCACGCTGGAGGCGATCAAACGCATCGCGTTGCGCGAGAGCCTGAATCAGCCGCTGATGGTGATCTTCGAAGACCTTCACTGGATAGACGAGCAGACCCAGGAGTTGTTGAACCTGCTGGCCGATTCGATCGGCACCGCAAAATTTCTGCTGCTGGTGAACTACCGGCCCGAGTATTCGCATCAATGGAACAGCAAGACCTATTACACTCAGCTTCGTCTCGACCCGCTAGGCAGGGAGAGCGCCGCGGAAATGCTCTCGGCGCTGTTGGGCGATGGCAAGGATTTGATTCCACTCAAGCGGCTGATCATCGAACGGACCGAGGGCAATCCCTTCTTCATGGAGGAGATCGTGCAGGCGCTCTTCGAGGAAGACGTGCTACAGCGGAACGGCGCGGTGAAGCTCGCCAAGTCGATGAACGCGGTGAAGGTGCCCGCCACGGTGCAAGCGATCCTCGCCTCGCGTATCGATCGGCTGCCGCCTGAGGAGAAGGAGTTGCTACAGACGCTCGCAGTGATTGGGCGGGAGTTCGCCCTGTCGCTGGTTAAGCAGGTTGTCGACGGGCGGACGGATGACGACCTGAACCGGATGCTTAGCGACCTGCAGCTAGCGGAGTTCATCTATGAGCAACCGGCTACGGGCGATATCGAATACATCTTTAAGCATGCGCTGACGCAGGAGGTCTCGCACAACTCGGTATTGCTGGAGCGGCGCAAGCAATTGCACGAACGAATCGGTGCCGCGATCGAAGCACTGTACGCAAACTCGATCGAAGACCATCTCGACGAATTGGCCCACCATTACAGCCGAAGCGGTAATGTGCCAAAGGCGCTCGAGTATCACGAGCGCGCGGGGCGGCGGGCGCTTCAGCGCTCGGCGTACACGGACGCAATGAGAGCTTTGACCTCCGCACTAGAACTGCTGATGCGGCTGCCGGAGAGTCCGGAGCGTGACCAGCGGGAGCTTGGCCTCCAGACCACGCTCGGCCCGGTGCTGATGATCACCAAGGGATGGGCCGCGCCTGAGACGGAGCGGGTTTCTCTTCGCGTGCAGGAGCTCGCGGAAACCGGCGGAACTGCGGCGCAACGTTTCTCCTTGTTGGGGGGCTTGTTTGGACCCGCCTACGTCGGCGGCAGATTCCCTGAGGCGCGGGATCGGCTGGAGCAAATTCGGAGCTTTACCAGCCAGCAGCCGGAGCCGGAGTTCCTCCTCGAGCTCACCCATCTCGACTGGTCGATTGCGCTATCGACCGGGGAACTGGAGACAGCGCAGCGTCACGTCGAAGATGGGTTAGCGTTCTACCAGGCGCACCCTGGTTCAGTCCCCGTCACGCCCTACAGCGCCCATCATCCCGCCGTATGCGGACATGCGTGGGGCGCCATCATCTTCTGGCTGCGCGGCTACCCGGACGCCGCGCGGCGGCATGCGGACCGGGCAGTCTCATTAGCGCATGAGGTTGGACATTCGCCTTCGGTCATATTCGCATTAGGCCATAAGGCAAACGTTCACCAGATTGCCAGAGAGGTCACGCCGGCTCTGGAGAGCGCCGAGGCTGCTATAACGATAGCGGAGAAAGAGGGCGTTCCACTTTTCGAGTCCTGGGCGCGAGTCGCGAGGGGCTGGGCTCTGGCGCATCTGGGGCAGGCCGAACAAGGAGTTGCGCAGGTCCGCGAGGGTCTCGCGATGGCATCCGCGACCGGCGCGGAATTGTGGCGCACCTACAATCTGGCACAACTCGCCGAAGCGTGCGGAAAAGCGGAGCGCATCGACGAGGGTCTCGAGGTAATCGCGGAAGCTCTGGATGTCGTGCAGGAGAAAGGTGAACGATGGTGGGAGGCGGAGATACATCGGCTGAAAGGTGAATTGCTGCTGATGCAGGACGATCCCAACACCGTCGAAGCTCAGATCTGCTTTGAGCGGGCGATAGAGATCGCTCACCGTCAGAGCGCAAAATCGCTGGAATTGCGCGCGACGACCAGCCTCGCACGCCTGCTCGACAAAACCGAGCGCCGCGACGAAGCGCGAGCGATGCTCGCCGCGATCTACAGCTGGTTCACCGAGGGCTTCGACACCGCCGACCTCAAAGACGCCAAGGCCCTGCTGGACGAACTAGGCAAGTAGGTCATCCGTTTGGGGGTGCCGAACTCCCAGCCTCACGTTAAGCATTGACCACGTTTTCTGCGGATCGTTTTTCCGCATGTTTCTCTGACGTACCTCCTGCCTTGCTGTGACCTCAAGATCTCATAGCCTACTAATGCTGGGGGACTTGACTCGACCTTACGGTATCTTCCCAACGAAACTGAGGCCAGCTCGTGCAAAGGCATAAGATTTCCCTGCTCGTTTTGCAGCAGGAGCCCGCCAAGCGTTTCCGGATCGAGCCGGTCGGCAGGATCCATAATCACCGAAACGGCGAAAATCCGGTTGCCGTCGTAGGTCTGCGCAACCTCGGTGCCCCGATACGCAGTGCCGATGGCGGAGAGCACATCGAGTGGCTCAAACCCGAACTGGACCAGGCGATTGGGGTTCAACCGGACCAGCATCTGCGGCATTCCCCCCGGACGCTCACAATTTTTCGTGAGTCTCGAAGACGATTTGATCAGAGCTCAGGCATGCACAGCGCGCGCCTTGCCTCAATTTTCGGGTTAACGCGCGGCCGCTTCATGTTTTTGCGGGCGCGCCGCCGCGTTTAGCAAGTGTGGCTTGGCTGTGAGATGGCTGTGCCTCCCGGCTATCGGGACGGCAGAGCCTCACGGCCGCCGGGCGTACGGGTTACCTTGATTTTGACCGGCACGGTTCCTTCCTTTCGGGTGAGGCCGATTTCCCGCGCCGCCTTCTTGGAAAGGTCGATCCTATGACCGCCGAGCGCGGGGCCTCGATCGATGAGTGTCACGTTCGTGCTCTTACCGGTTCTGAGGCTGGTCACCTTGACGTTCGTTCCAAGCGGAAGCTTGTTCGACGCCGCGGTGTGGTCGCTTTGATGGAACGTGTGGCCGCTGGCGGTTTTATGACCGTTGAGGCGGTTCGGGTAAATGGTCGCCTTACCGGTGATGGTCTTACCTGGTGTCACGCTGTTGATGCCGGATGAATTGCTGTCGGCGGCGCTGGAAATCGAGAACCAGTTGGGCGCTAGCGTTAGAACGACCGCGAGCGGAACGACACCGTATTGCAAAGGACAAGATTTGCGATTGAGTGCAGCGCATAGGCCGATCGAAGCACCATGCTCGCGCGGTGCAAGGAAAAATCTACGGCGAGATTGTGAACTTCGGTTTATTCGAACATCAACCGGATAACATTCAAACCCTTTTATTTTTTAGCCGCCCGCCGTGTTTCGAGTTCCACTCTGCCGCGCTTCTCTCGCCGACCGGCGCGACCAGTAATCGTAAGCGACTCGCAACGCCGCAGCGGAACGCTCGAAGCTGTCGAACACAACTAAACCGCGCTCGCGGGCGAGTTGTTTCGCCCGCGCCACTATCGTTTCCACGTGGGCGGGATGGAGAATCGCGCAGAAGGGTTTGTTGCTCTTGCGGTTGAACTCCGCCACTCTGTCGAGCAATCCGGTCAGCTCGTCCTCGTGCGTTGCCCACCGCTGTGCGCGTAGCCCGGTGCCGATTTCGAGGACGATCGCATCGATCACCGGATCGCGGTCGAGGATATCCAGGATACGCGCGAGATTGCCGCTGTTCACCCCGCCGCCCATGATCGTCCCGCCGGCATCGAGTGGATTGCGATAGCTGCCGCCAATAACGTTAAAGAAGCTTTTGAGTTCGTCGTAGGAAGAGCCGGACAACGCCGGAATTTCCAACCCTGCGGTGGCAAAGGTATCGGTGATTACTACCGATTGACCGCCGGTCATCGCCACTAGCCCCATCCTGCAACCCGTCATGGCGCGTCCGCGGGCCAGCATCTCGACCGCATCCAGCATCGCGTCGAGACCGGCGACGCTCACCGCCCCGCTCTGCTGCACCATCGAAGACCAGACCGACGCCGGCGTCGCCAGAGAGCCGGTATGAGAGAAGGTTGCGCGTGCACCTGCCTCTGTCATACCGCCCTTCCAAACCACCACCGGAAAGCGCTCGGCCGCGAGCCGGAGGCTCTCAAAGAAACGGCGCCCGTCCCGGATACCCTCAATATACATGCCAATAACTCGAGTGCGCGGATCCTCGGTCATCAGATCCAGGTAATCTGCGCCCTCCAGCATCAGGACGTTACCGATGGAAGCGGCCTTGTTCACACGAATTCCACGCAACGGCGCTTGCGACGAGAAATTTATCGTATGTGTGCCGCTCTGCGAGATGAAACACACATCACCCGCGTTGCCTACATTCAGATCGGGAAAATTGCAGAGTCCAAGCTCGGGATTGTACAAGCCCATACAGTTGGGACCGACCAAAGCGATATGCGACGCGAGTGCGATCTCCTTAAGCTGCCGTTCGAGCCGAATACCAAGTTCTTCGGTAGTTTCGGAGAAGCCGGAAGTGAAAAACCCGATCGCCGCAACTTTGTTGTCAACGCAATCCTGCAAAATTCGCGGCGCCACCTGACGCGGCACCGCACTTACGGCGTAATCGACTGGTTCTGGTACTTCGGCGAGGGATTTATAGTTGGTAATTCCCATCGCCTCAATTCCGGGAATTTCGTTCGGGTCGATTTGCACTGAATAGAGCTTGCCGGTAAAACGCTTCAGCGCCCGCAGCCACATGTAGCCGCCCATTTTTTTATCGCCAATTACGGCAACTGTGCGCGCCTCGAAGCCGCGCTTCAGATTGCCTCGGCGCTGCTGCGAATTCGGGTCCGCCCCCGCTCCCACATCGGAGCGGACTCCGTCGCCGAGCAAAATGCGCGCGTCGAGCACTTTGAGTCCCTTCGAGTAGGCAACCACAGGATTCAGATCCAACTCGCTTATCTCGGGCCGCTGCGACACCAATCGCGAGATTGTCACTATCAGCTCGACGACTGACTCCAAATCGATCGGCCCGCTGCCGCGCACCCCGGACAAGATTGCACGGCCTCGCAACTGATCCAGCATCGCACGCGCTTCATCGGCGTTGACTGGTGCCAACCGCACCGCGGTATCCTGCATCACTTCGACGAACACCCCGCCGAGCCCAGCTAGCACCAAGGGTCCGAAGCGCGGGTCGCGCACGACCCCGATAATCAACTCGACGCCGGGCGCGGCCATCGCCTGCACCGCCACGCCGTCGAAACGGGCCTGCGGCTGGTGCTCCGCCAGATTGCGGCGGATGCGGTCAAAGGCGTCCCGCACCTCCTGTTCAGAACTTAGTTGCAGCATCACGCCGCCAACTTCGCTTTTATGGCTAACGTCGCGCGATAGAACTTTAAGCACCGCAGGCAAGCCGGCCCGGAGAGCGGCAGCCACCGCCTCGTCCGCGGTCCGCGCATGTTCCGCCAACGCGGTAGTTATTCCAGCGGCTTCCAACAGCCGTTTCGACTCGATTTCGCTAAGCGCCGCGCGTCCGCCAGCCCCTGCGATCACTTGCTCGATAGTAGTTTGATCCACAAATGTCGCGTATATCAGAGGTTCCGGTTGTTTGTCACCTTTGCCTATGAGTACCGCGTAACGAGAGCCAAGGGTCTTCGCGACCCGCCCCATCGCCCAGCCGGCCTTTGCGGCGACTGGCCCAGGCTGCGCGAGTCGAATTGTGGGATGACAATCTTCCACCGGCCCACGATAAACTGCTGAGACGGCTCGCCCGCGCCGACGCGGTCCTCGGCATGGTTTCAGATCGTCGGGATGCCGCAATATGCCCCGTTCATCGCAATGTGGCGCTCCTTAGTGGCGGCGAAGGATACGAATGGCCGGGACCGCCGCAAAACGAGAATACCAGTCCTCGCCCACTCATCTTTGAGCCGGCGAGGACTGATATGACATCACGCCAGATGCTGGCTGAGGTACTGGCCGATGCCTTCTACTGCTTGCTGGCCTTCCGGTAGAAAACCGGCAAATAGCTGGAACACGTGAATCATCTCGGGCCACACTTCGAGCTTGACCTGGACGCCCGCTGCACGCGCTCGTTGAGCCAATCGGTTGGAATCGTCCAGCAAAGTTTCGGCATCGCCGACCTGGATCAGCAATGGCGGCAAGCCTTTCAATTCAGCATAGAGGGGGGCCGCCAGCGGCGTCCGTGCGTTCTTGCCCCCAAGATAGGCCGCGGCCATCTGTGTCAACATATCGCGACGGACGACCGGGTCGGCCTGTTCGCGGGTCTTCATCGATTCACCGATTCCTTCCAGATCGACCCACGGCGACAGGCAAACGCCCGCCCCGGGCATCGGCAGTCCCGCGTCACGAATCGCCACCAACGCGGCGATCACTAAACCGCCGCCGGCGGAATCGCCCGCGACGGCGATGCGCGACGGTTTAAGATCTTGCTGCAACATCCATCTGTAGGCCGCTACTGAATCATCTACCGCAGCCGGAAACGGATGCTCCGGTGCGAGCCGATAATCGAGTCCCAGCACCCGTGCTCCGGAGGCTCGCGATACCCGGCCCATCAGGTCGCGATGGGTCTTGATCGAGCCGACCACGTAGCCACCGCCATGAAGGTAGAGCACTGCCCGGTCGGGAGCGGCGCCTGGAGCAGAGATCCATTCTGCCTTGACGCCGCCGGCGTTAACTGGCTCGCATTTGATGTCTGCCTCGGCCGGTGCCGCCATTTGCTCGAACAACGCTCGCATTTCCTGCGGAGTTGAGGGCTGCGCCTGCGCCATGCCTTTCATGGCATCGATCGCCTGTTGCAATTGTGGACTCGCCATTACCAAGTCTCCTTTTTTATGATGAACCCTGCGCGGAGCTTAACCCAACTATCCACGCGATGGCCAGATTTCGTCCCGATTCAGACTTGTTGAGGAGATGGCTGCGAAGCCGCCCCACAGTCACAGCCTCAGTCGTTGCGCAAAAGGCCGGCCAAGCCGGCGAACAGCAGCGGGGTGATCGTCCATCCGGCGAGGATATGGACCCATAAATAGCATCGCAGCAAACGGGCTGAGAGAGTATCGTCCGCCCATTTGACGTTTGCGCCGTGCGCTTGCTGGGATGGTGAGGGTTGGGCCGCCAGTATGTACCCTGATGTAGATCGACGACGGGCAGAAAATTCTCCAGCGAATAGACCAAGCTGCTGAACGGCGGATAATGGCGCGGCGGCGCTCCGCTCCCGATGAAGGCCTGATAAGCGCTTTCTTCAGTAGGTGCAATCAAGCCAGCCCCATAGCCCCACTTGAACAATATGGCGCCGAGCAGCACGAAGCCGAGAATCCACCACAGTGCACGGAGCGGACGGTACCCGTATCCGATCGTTGCCCGCAGCGCCTCGCGCCATAGCCACCGCGCAATCCCCTTTCCGCCGTATTTGGTCAGTGCATTCTCGCGAGCGATCTCAACCTGTGCCGCGCCCTCTTCGCGGCCGCCGTCTCGGAACACTTGTGCAAGCTGGCGGTAAGGCTGGGGCTGGGCTTGCAACGCGAGTGGTTGAAGCCGGAGCCATCGCAGCCGCGCGAGTTCACCGGTCGATCCGCCGGCAAACGCTCCATAAACGAAACCGTCGAGATAAAGGTTGCCGGGCGCCGGCCAGCTTTTCTCGTCATCCCAAAGTGAAGCCGCATGAGCATCGCTTAAGTCCAACTGGGTGCGAGCGCTTTTGGCGATATCTACCCAATAAAGCGTTCCGCCAATCGTGGCGCGCTCCGCATTCAAGCCATTCTGACCGCCGCCGATGAAACGCGCATGGTTGACGCTAAGCGATTGGCCAATCCTGGCTAGTCGCAAATCGATCACGCCGGCAGTTTCGACGCCGTCTTGCAAAACCACATCGCCATTTATCGCGGCGAGGGCTGCGGCGAGCGGTGGATCGCCGGAGAGGCGGCTGGCGCTGCAATCCAAATTGCCTTCGATTTCCGCGCGGAACAAGCTGATACTGTCGTAGTGACCGAGGGGCAAATCAAGATCGCCGTGCACCATTGAGAGATCGCCATCGATTGTCCCGGTCCAACTGCGGCGCAGGTCGATACTCTTTACCCGCGCGTGGGATAAATCGATGCCATCGGGAATCGAACAGTCGAGCAGCGTTAGCGGGTGAATTACTTCGAGGTAAGATAAGTCAAGTTTACCGACAATTCTGGCCGCCGCGAGGCCGACGCCGCTCGGATGAACCAGCTTCGAAGCCTCGGGATCGGACAACAGCCAGGCGAGCAACTCCGCCCGGACCGTTCGCTCCTTGCCCCAGGCTTCAGCTTTGGCCGCATCGTTGAGCGGGTCGTCGGGATCTTCACTTTTCGACGCCCAGGCTAACTTCCGGGTTGGTGCGGCCCGAAGCATCGTTAGCTCTGCTTCGGTGAGGGTGCCAAACCGCATCTGTGCCATTTTGACAAGCGACTTTGCACCGTCGGGCGTTGATCCACTCTGAGCGGAGGACAATGGGCTGAGCGTGAATGCGACTACGGCAAGCACGCCCAAGGTCGCGGCTGTCCGCAAGCTCAGTCGGCCCGCCTTTCGCATTGGAATGGTTTCCGAATAGCTATTGTGGCTGTGTAGTGCTTTTTTCGGCGCTCGATCGTGCCACAGAGGCGTGTTTCCCGCTCGCTGGTAACGACGGCACCGGCGCTGTCGCGTCTCTGCAGAAAGGAGCGACCATTGCGCCTGCTAAACCAGTGCGCGCCGGCCAATCGTGGGCCCGCAGGAATCTGGCCGCCGCGCGAGCAGGGTTTATCTGAACGCAGGGGCAACCTCTTCAGCGACCAGCTTCATGTTCTGCTCGATATCATTCTGGCGGCAGGCCCAGCTCACCAAAACGGTACGCGCGCCCGCATCGACGTATTCCTTCAGCCGTTTGCGGCAATCGTCGGGATTTCCGTAGAGGGCATAACGGCCGGCGATCTTCGAAAAATCCTGGGCGTAATTCTTTCCCAGCGCCCGGGCTGCCTGTTCGCGTGCCTCATCCCGATCGGCGTAGACCGAGGCAAAGATGAATAATCCAGGCCGGAAGTGGCTCAGGTCGCGCCCCGCCTCTTTGCCGAATTGATGAATCTTCTCGATGCTTTCATGGAGCATTTCAGGCGTATACATGTACGGAATCCAGCCGTCAGCATAGAGCGCCGCCCTCCTCATCGCCGATTCCTTGCGGCCGGCCACCCAAATCGGAGGATGTGGTTTTTGGGTTGGCTGCGGATCCAGGGTCACGCCGGAAAATTTGGAGTAACGGCCCTCGAAGCTGGCGTTTTTTTCGGTCCAAAGCTTCTTGATTACTTCGAGAGCTTCATTCGAACGCGAACCCCGCTGCTTGACCGGTACGCCGCAGGCTTCGAATTCCTTGGGAAATTCGCCACCAACGCCGATGCCCATATGGTAGCGGCCCTCCGAGGCAACATCGAGCACCGAGGTCATTTTGGCCAACACCATCGGTGTGTACAGCGGCAGCAGCACCACTGTACTCATAAGCTTGATCCTGGAAGTCGCGCCAGCCGCCACCGCGAGCGTAATAAGCGAGTTCGGCACGGCGCCGTGAAACATCATGTGCTCGCCCGAGCACAAGTAGTCATAACCAAAGCTCTCCGCCTTGCGGGCTGCTTCCGGAACGTCCTTCATCGAGGAAAGTGCTGCGCCAAAATCAACCAGTGCCACTTGTGCTCTCCTTACAAGCTATAATCGTTATTGTACTTATGCTTTTGAATCTCACATCTCAGGGGTTGGGCCGTAGGGCTGAGTAATGAGTTCGAGCAGGTGACCATCAGGGTCGTCAAAGTAGACGCCCTGGCCGCCATAGAGGTGATTGATTTCGCCGGACCTCTTACGCATAAAATCCGCGTAAAATACGATACCCTTGTCACGCAGGCGGGCGAGCGCGGCCTCGAATTCCTTCTCGCTTACCAGGAAGGCGCAGTGATGTGTCTCGAAGTTCGCAGCATCAACAAAGTCAATCGTGACGCCGTTGCTGGTCCGGAGCGGAACGAATGGGCCCCACTGCGGTCCAACCTCGAGCCCCAGAATAGTCGCTAGAAAGTTCGCCGAGGTCCATTTTTCCTTGGCCGGTACGATGATGTGGTTGAGCTGTACACTCATTTGTCCGCTCCTTTTGCCAATCGGGTGACCAGGGGACAGCAGGCGCAGCGGCCATCCGCCAAGGCAGACAGCGTACGAACCGGCCCTGAAAAATTAGCCAAGTGCGCCGGCCCCGACCAGTTCGGCGATGCGGTCTTCGCCATAGCCCAGGATCTGCTCCAGCACGTATTGATTATGCTCGCCCAGCATCGGAGCAGCACGCTCAACGCGGGCGGGTGTGCGCGACAGAGTAAAACGCGAGTTCTCGACCCAGGTTTTGCCAAGCTCTGAATGCGGGACTTCGACGAAATGCTTTCGATGATGGAGTTGTTGGTCCTGATAAAGATCGTCAGCGTTTTGAACTACGTGGGCGGGAACGCCGCGCGCTTGCAATCGCCGCTCGAGGTCATGCGCCTCCGCGGTCCGCGTCCATTGGTTAATCAGGCGGTCCAACTCGTCGCAGTTCGCCTGCCGACCCGCGAATGTATTGAACCGCGCATCGGCCGCGAGCTGTGGCGCGTCCATCACTGCGCACAATGCACGCCAGTCGTCCTCGGTGCGGCACGCGATAGCAACCCATCGATCGTGACCGGTGGCGGCATAGACTCCATGAGGGGCATGATACACATCACGGTTGGCAACTGGTTGATAGCGCCGCTGATTGGCGGAGAAATCGAGAATCGGCAGGGCGAGAAAATGCAGCGCTGATTCCGCCTGCGCCTGGTCGATGTATTGTCCCTCGCCAGTTAACTTTTTGTGGATAAGCGCCGCCATCAGCGCGCAGGCGCCAAAGCGCGGAGCGATGTAGTCAGTATACGCGCTGAAGGGCCCAGATGGCGGGCGGTCGGGCCATCCGACCAGGTTGTAAAAGCCGCACAAAGCGGCAGCGAGGTTGCCAAACCCGGCAAAGCGCGAAAGCGGACCGCTCTGGCCCATCAGGCACGTGCTCAGCATGATCAGATCAGGTTTAACCTGCCGCAGCGATTCATAATCAAAGCCCCAAGCCCGCATTGCCTTAGGCGAGAACGCCTCGCATACGACATCGGCCCATCGCACCAGGTCCATCACGATCTCGCGTGCACCAGCGGTGGACAAGTCGAGCGTGAGACCGTATTTGCCGGCATTATTATTGCCCCATAAGCCTGATCTTTCGGCGCCGCTCTGGCTGTCTTGAAACGGTCCTACGGTTCGAGTCGGATCGGTTCGATTGGTCGACTCGACTCGGATAACGGTGGCACCGTAATCCGCGAGCAGCCGCGTGATTCCCGGCCCCGCCAGCACCCACATGAAGTCGAGAATCTTGACGCCTTGGAGGGGCAATCTGTTTTCTATGCGCACGTCGCAGACTCCTTAGCTCGGCTGCGCTTCGCTCCGCCTAATGTTTCTATGCGCACGTCGCAGACTCCTTCCTGTACGCACCTCCAAACGGCGCTGTGCGCCGATCGGGCAGACTCGTTAGCTCGGCTCCACTTCGTTGCGCCTGGCGAGCTCGGCTGCGCTTCGCTCCGCCTAGTGTTTCTATGCGCACGTCCAATAGGCCCTGCGGGCCGTTCGCAGACTCCCCTTATGTGCTTCGCAGACTCGCTGCTCTTTGCTCTGGCTCCGGGATTCGGCCGCATCGCTCCGCCCAATGACGGCCACTAGATGATTCTCTGCTTCTGAAGTTCGGCGAATTCACCCTCGCTCATCCTAAGGTCGCGGATCAGAACTTCACGGTTATGCTCACCGACGGCTGGAGGTGGGCGCCGAAACGTAATCGGTTTTGCGCTGAAGCGCGCGAACGGACCTGGATAGAGCATTGAGGCGCCGGCCTCGGGATTTGTTAGCCGCTGCCAATATTCGCGAGCGATAAACTGAGGGTTGTGCAGCACGTCATCAATCGTCGAGACGGGCGCTATCAGGAGCGTACGTTCGCGAGCAGCTTCAAACAGCTCAGCCTTGGTTTTCTGGCGGAAGAATTCAGCGATAACCGTCTTGCGCCGATCGTAGTCCTCCATCGGCACACGTCCGGAGAGCAACTCGGCACCATAGCCGACCCAATCGGTATCGCGCATCGCCTGGTCACACGCACCTTGTTCATAAAGGTAATCAACAAACTTGCGGGTGAACGGCCCCAGCGCAGAACCGAACAGAAAAACAAACGTGATCTGGCCATCTTTCGCGTTCCACACCAGCGGCACACGGAGTGGACCGAGCTGCGCGCCACCTGCCATTCGGCGCGTTTCCTCGCCGCGAATCGGTATCGTCAATGCGTTCGATTGATTCGCGAGCCCGACACTTTCCTGCGCCGCTACATCAACGTGTTGCCCAATTCCCGAATCGAGCCGTTCGTAATAAGCAACGAGGGCGGCCGCCGCCGCGTTGACGCTGGCATGCAGATAGGCTTGCGGCACACTCATTCTAATCGGTGGCCGATCTTCGTCGCCATACAATATGAGCACACCCCCAGCGGCCATGACGATGAGGTCGCTGTCGGCATAGCTCGCCTTGGGGCCGTCTTGACCAAATGGGGTTATCGAAACCACGACCAATCCCGGATTGAGGGCATTCAATTCCTTATAACCAAGGCCGCGATGGACCCAATAGCCAGGGTTGTCAGACTCGATGACGAAATCCGCCTTGCGGGCTAGCTCGCGAAATATCTTGCGGCCTTCCTCCCGTTCAAGGTCGAGCGTGATGCCGCGTTTATTGCGATTATAGGCCCACCAATAAACCGAACGCTCAAGGCCAGGCTGGTCTTGAAAAAATGGCGGAAGCCGTCGCACCGGCGAGCCGCCCACCGGCTCGATCTTGATTACGTCGGCGCCGAGGTCGCCGAGCACTTGCCCGCATAGCAGACCGCGCTCAGTGGTGAGATCGAGTACCCGGCAATGGCTCAACATTCTTTTCACCGACCTGTCATGCGCCGCTGCGCCGATGTCGCGCGGGTCCCGCGCCTCAGCGGCGCGCCAACTTTGCACATGAAAATCTCAGACATGGCGCGCGCGGCTCGTTCACCGCTCGTTATGCCCGCAGCCCGCTGGCCGAAACGTGAGAGCTGGCCAGTTCTATTTAGCCGACGCGCTGGTCGAGTTGCACCATGATTCCGTCGGGGTCCTCGAACAGACAGGTAAGATATTTCCGCCCGGGGTTCTCGCCATATCCGCCTGCATCGGTTTCATATGGCGGCACCAGAATCTTGATACCCGCGGCTTTGAGCTTTTCATAAATGGCGCGAATATCATCGACCCACCATGAGAAGTGAGAAACTCCGACTTCGTCGAGCTTGATCGCTTCGCCGGGCGTGCCACCTGGCATCTCGGTCAGCACCAGGAAGCCCTTGCTTTCGCCTTTGCCGTAATGGAGGTGAGCTGCTCGACGCTGGCCCTTTTGCGGGTTCGCATAGAGGCTCGCCATTCCACCAATCGGTTGCATCTGGTCGTATCTGACCTCGAGTCCCAGCAAGTCACGGTAAAATTTGAGCGAACGCTCCATGTCACGGACGCCGATTGCCACGTGCGAAATGCCGTTCATTGGATTGCTCCCCAGTTAGTAAGCCACGTCAGGACAGCCGCTGATCGAATTGGACGATCGTGCCGTCGGGGTCTTCAAAAAGCGCCGTCAGTACCTTGCCGCCTGCAGGTTCACCGTAGGCGGCGGTATCGGATTCCGTTGGTGGCAATAGAATCTTGACACCAGCGGCCTTGAGTTTTTCGACCCGTTCGCGCAGGTCATCGACCCAGAACGAGAAATGATGTAAACCGACCTGGTCGATTTTGAGCGGATGGCCACTGGGCTCGCCGGGATTTTGCGACAGCACGATAAAGCTCGCGTGCGGCCCATCCTCAAACCGCATGTAGACGGCGCGCCGTTGTCCTTTTTGCGGATTGGCGAATAGTGTTCCCATTCCGCCGATTCGCTCCATGGTATCCAGCGTCACGCGCAGCCCGAGCAAATCGCGATAGAAGTGGAGCGCGCGATCCATATCGCTGACGCCGATTGCTATATGTGAGACTGCTCGCATCGAGGACCTCCTTCGCCCTCTGAGGCAATTGAAGATGCAGAAACAAGCCGGCGAGCCGTCCTACCAGGCTGTCTTGTGTCACTCTCTCAAGCGCGCGAACTGGCAGCGTCTTAATCCCGCGCTTCTGGCTGCTCTTCCCGCGCTCCGGTCTTGAGCCACGCAGTGGCATGACTTTCGACGGCGGTACCCTTGAAGAAATCGGGATTGACGCCGGTCCAGAACTCAACCGGATAGGTAAAGACGAAATCGCGGAAGTCGTCTGCCGTGATGATGCCGTCGTCGACCAGCTCATGCGCCTCGACCAGCACCTCGCGCATATCCGGCACGTCGAAATGGCCGATGTCAGAACCGAACAGCGGCTTGATGCGCGCTCCGTAAGGGTTCACGCGCGTGTTGAATCCCCAGGCATTAATCGGGTCGTCAGCCTCGCAGCCAAAATAGAAATTACGGGCAAAGAGTTCACGGAAATCCTCGGGCTGCTCGATACCACAGGCTGCGTAATCATCAATGACGTCACGGCCGCGCGCAGCCCAGAGCGCCGCTGAGTCTTCGCCCTCGGAGACTGATTTCCATTCCTTGAGCTTGTCAGCCGCCTCCCGGCCGGCATACTGCTCGAAGAGCTGACCGAGTAGTTGCCGATCGAGATTGGCCGGGTTCACGTCCGCCAGCGCTTCGTAATTTCGTTTTTTCCAATGGCCGATAAGGTCAGCATAAAGCTGGCACGCCCATCCTACGCCTCCCTCGAGAAAGGCGAACTTCAAAGTCGGGAACCGCCGCGTGACCCCACCCATCAACAAAGCCTTGCAGACCGCTTCGCCCGCACTGGCGAAGTGGCCAATGTGATTGTAAGTGAAATTCGACGGCGACATTCGCAGCCCGAGTCCTCGTCCGGCACTATGGAAGGTTGGAGCGAACCCCAGCTCAACGCACTTCTGCCAGACCGGGTCATAATTGCACTCGCTGTCGAGCCCCAGCACGTCATACCAGGCTGCAGTTCGATGTCCACCGTTGCCGGCGTAAGCCGGAATTGGCCGCCGGATCAAGCTGCCCATTACAATCGCCTTGAGGCCGAGTTGTTTAACGTGCTCCAACTCGGCGATTGCTTCGGCGGGTGTATTCATCGGAATCGCCGCCGCGGGCGTCAGACGATCGGCGAAATCGCGGAACGAGTCGGCGATATACATATTGAATGCGTGGCAGGTTGCCTGACGTATCTCGTCATTGCGGATGGCGTAGATACCGAGACCCTGAGTTGGGTAAAGCACGGAGAAATCGAGCCCCAGTTCCCCCATCCGCTGATAGAGCAATTTCGGAATCATGGCGGTCGCCCGATCACGCGTATTCTTAGTCGGAAACGGCCACCATGATTGTTGTGCCCGACGCTCATTGCGCCGCTGCTCCAGCGACATTGTTAAAATCCGGCCGACGATTTCGTCACCCGACTTCATCCCTTCGGCTGCTTTATTGCCGGCGACGTTGCGGATGTAATCGAGCATCAGCGGAAAATACTCGACCCAATGACCGTCGGAGTCGATCACGGGATGGCTCAGCCGCGCATGAATTTGCGCGGGGTCATGATGATTGCCCGACATAGAAAACCTCCGGCCGGCGTGTCTTGCCTGCGCCCTGGTATCAGCAAGCACTAGCGATGGCGGGTTCGTAATGTCAAGGATTCCCAGACCTGTTGCGCCGTGCAAAACCGGGTGTTGCTGCGAAGAGTCTGCGCCCTGCATCCAACGCTAGGCGGAACGCAGCATTCCAGTAAGGCGGGCGAAAAGAAGTAAACGGGTCTGCGAGGTCCGCTTCCGGAAAGAGTCTGCAACGTGCCTATTTAAAGCATTTGAGATGCACATTTAGAACTTGTTATAAGCGATGCTAATAAAACGCGATCGGCAAGCGCCGATAAAACGCGATCGGCAAAAGCCGATAAAAGATGACCGGCAGACGCCGGCTGGAGTATCGGTCATGGGCAGGCTCGACGGCAAAGTGGCGTTTATCACCGGCAGCGGCTCGGGAATCGGCCGCGCCGGTGCGATTCTGTTTGCGCGTGAAGGCGCCAAGGTAATTGTCGCCGACATCTCGCGCGAAGGCGGTGAAGGCACGATGGTCCGCGTGCGCGATATGGGTGGCGACGCCAACTATATTCATACCGATGTCACTGATCCGGAGAGCGTCGAACGCGCGATTGCGTCAACCATCGCGACCTACGGCAAACTTAACGTGCTCTACAACGATGCGGGCGGCTCGACCGCCGAAGACGGCCCGGTTACCAAGGTCTCGGTCGACGAGTTCTGGCGCGTCATGCGGGTCGACCTGTACGGGACGTTTCTGTGCTGCAAATACGCGATTCCGGAAATGATCAAGGCCGGCGGGGGCGCGATCATCAACACCACGTCATACGTCGCGCTTGCGGGTATCAGAGGCCGCGACGCCTATACCGCGGCGAAGGGTGGCGTGCTGGCGATGACGCGTTCGATGGCCGTCAACTATGCCAAAGACAGAATTCGCGTTAACGCGATCGCTCCCGGCGCGATCCTGACCGAACGCGTCAAGAAATTCATCGCGGACGATCGCCGGATCGCAGCAATGAATGAGCATCATATGCTCGGTATGGGCGAACCTGAGGATATCGCTCACATGGCCCTGTTTCTTGCCTCAGACGAGGCCCGGATCATAACCGGCGCTATTTTCCCGGTAGACAGCGGATGGTCGGCATCGTAGCGGAAAGGCAAGCTGCGGCTGTCGGGTCCGCGATAAAAAAATTAAGGAGGATGCAACCCATGGCATCTGAACTGGAAGAAAAGGAGGCGATACGCGACCTGATGTCAGCTTATTGCTTCCATGTTGATAACGGTGAGTTCGACAAATTCGCTGGCCTCTTCACCGAAGATGCCATCTTCGAAGCCGGACCGTTTGGCAAGCTCCAAGGCCGCCGAGCGATTTATGAGTTCATCAATGCGCAGGTCCCCCGTCCTGGCGAAGGTCCGGCACGGAAACATTGCACGCTCAATCACGTGATCCGCGTCGGCGGACGCGAAGCGCGCGCGGATAGTTACATCGTAGTACTGCGCGAGTCGTCCGCCGGCATCATGGCGTCACTGGCGGGCCGCTATGAAGATCTGCTGGTCAAGGAAGCAGGGGAATGGCGCTTCAAAGTGCGCAAGATCCATTTCGACATATCGGGCGATTTGGGCTTGAAGCAATAAACTCTACTTCGGCCCGCGCAGAGTCGCGCCTGTTTGGGCGTGGAAACAGGGTCTTGATCTAGAGCCAGAGCCCGCCTCGGCAAGCAGGGTAACAGACTCTCATACGTCAATACCGTCCTCGATTTCGCGACTCAGCGAGCACGCTGCGGTTCGCGCTGTACTATGGCCGTCGAGCACCAGCTAGCCGTTCGTTTTTTCTTGATTTCCGTGTAAATGCCTTTAGTATCTTTGCGGATTTAAGTGGTGCCCAAATAACTGGCAACAGGCTGCGGTGGATTCCTCCGAAGCCGAAAGGGAGAAGTTGTGGGAAAAAGACTTGCTCAAACCCTGATGTGGGTAGCCGCCCTGTCGTTCATCACGGGCTGCGCCTCGATGACGGACCGGGAGAAGTGCATTTTATTATCCGCTGGGGGCGGGGGATTGGTCGGCGGCGGCATCGGTTCCGGAATAGTGCTGTCTAGCGCAGTGAACCATCAGACCGCAGGAAAAATTGCGACAGGCGTAGGCGCGGGTGTGGGCGGCGGTGCCTTGCTAGGCGCGATAGCCGGCTACTTCTTGTGCCCATCGCCACCACCGCCGCCACCGCCGCCGCCTCCACCACCGCCGCCGCCTCCACCACCACCTCCACCGCCACCGCCGCAGTTAAGATTATTCTGCGTGGAGTCCACTTTGACTTCGATAAAGCCGTGATTCGGCCGGTGGATAGACCAGTACTCGACGAAGCTTCGGAAACGCTCAAGGCCAATCCAAACGTGAAGGTGTACGTCAATGGCTACTGCGACGCTATCGGGAGACGCGCCTACAATCTGAAATTGTCGCAACGGCGCGCCGAAGCGGTTACTGCCTACCTGGAGGACAAGGGCATTCCGGCCAGCCAACTGATCCCTCAGGGGTTTGGCAAGACCCACTTTGTGGCAACCAACCGCACCTCGGTTGGACGCGCACAAAACCGCCGAGTGGAACTGGTGCCGGCTGAACAATAGCCAGCTAAAAAGGGCCATAGACGCCAGCCCGTAGGTGTAACAACTACGGGCTGGCCGCATGCCCCGTCATGACCCTTCAATCCCGGGCTACTAAGCTCACACCCTTTCGTTCACCTCCCGCGTAGGTGAGCGACGAGGCTGTCTTCGCCGTGTGGCCCGGTGACCGGTTGCGCTAGGCGTGCAGAGGTCAATTTTTCGCGCCTGCTGTCTGCGCAAAGGATGCCTGGCGTTGGGTTGTCTGTTCAATTCAATGCCGAGACCGACGTTTATCGCGCGCTCGGGATCCCGGAGAGGCTATGTTACGCTGAATTCCTGCGATTCCGCTACGAGGACGCCCGTTTCATTAACTAACTACGTGTACTCTGGT
>CAVWAA010000022.1:0-41932 GCA_963752805.1 Binataceae bacterium (SeqCode) | reverse complement strand
GCCGCGGCTCTTGAATAGCTGCCTTGAAGCGCATTTATTCATCGTCATGGCCTCTCTCGAAACTCGGCAAGGGAGAAAGCGATGCCACGGCTAAACAAAGTCATCGAATTGCTGGAACAGGGGCAAGTCGTGTTCGGTGGAGCGGTCGTGACACCGGGCGAGATCGAAAACACGATGGCCTTCGCTGATTTGGGTTATGATTTTATCATTTTCGAGATGGAACACCTGGGATTCGACTTTCCGAATCTCCGCCTCTCATTGCAGTTTCTGTTGAATCGCAGGCGTATCGCCAACGGTGGCAGCCTGCAGCCCGATGTCATGCCATTTGTGCGAGTGCCACCCAACGCGCGCGAATTGAACCAGTGGGTCATCAAGCAAACTCTCGACACTGGTGTATACGGTTTGATCCTGCCCCATCTCGACACCGTCGAGCAGGCACGGGCGGCCGTGATTGCATGTCGCTATCCGCAAGCCGCCGGAGCCGCGGACTATGAGCCGCCGGGGCAGCGGGGATGGGCACCGCTGGTCGCACCGCGTTATTGGGGACTGAACGGACGAGAGTACACGGAGCTTGCAGACTTGTGGCCGCTCGATTCGCGCGGCGAGATGTTTTTCATGCCGTTGATCGAAGGCGTGGAAGGCGTCCGCAACTTGCCCGGTATTCTCAAGGAGGTCAAAGGAATCAGTGCAATTTGGGCAGGATCCGGCGACCTGGCGATGGAGTTAGGCGCGCCGGCGAACATGAGTGATCCAAGGGTGGAGGAAGGCTACCAACAGATCCTGAAGGCGTGCAAGCAGTACAACGTCCCCTGCGCATGTATCGCGTTCCGGCCCGAAGACGTCGAGAAGAGACTCGAGCAGGGCTTTCGCATCATTATTACCATTCCGACTTTAGTAGACAGAGCATTTGAAGCAGGCAAAAAACTATCTGGCCGGTAATGGCAAACCAGGCAATGGTAGCGCTAGCGAGGTTCGGATTATGGCTTTGAGGAGGAGCCAGAGAAAACACTACCAACTGCCGGGGCGGAAGCGGGTTCGACGTTCACCCCTGAGCGATTCACTCTCATCGCTGGCTCCCAGTTCCATCCGCGAGCTTCGGCTGTTCACTGCCGTATACGCGTATTCCTGGTGGTTCGAGTAGCTAGCATAGAAGGCGAGCGCGCCCGCGATCGCGGAGTCGCCGTGGCGCCGATTACCGTCGTCGCCGCGAGTGCGGTGCTCCGGCAAACGGGCGACCCCTTGTTGCATCCTTAATAGCCGATGGTCCGCCAAAATATCGGCGTGCCGGGGCAACTCGATTTTGCCGTCTTCGAAAGCAGCTTTGTAGCGCGGCATATTCTCCCGATACCATTCGACCGAAAGCATTACCTGCTCGATCCGGGCGCCGTACCTGAGCGCTGCTTCTTCGGCCAGATATTGGCCGTTGCCGCGCGCATCCATCGCCCCGCCGATGAATCTTGGCAGGCGGTCAACAATATGGAAGAGCACCTGCGCCTGCTGCTTGAAGGGAACATCGCGCAACTCGACCAATAACGGGGTGCGCCGGACCAGATTCGGCGCGAGTTGCAGTGGCCAAATTACAGTGAGGTCGCCGGAGCGGCCAAAGTCCTCGCCGAAACAACTCGTCAACTCCGGGTCAAGCCGCGCCATCGCCGGCACTAACTCCGCACCGATCCAATCCTCGGCGTCTCTGGCCAACGCTGCGTTGCCGCGCTCGACGGCGCCGGCGTGGCAATGCCAGCGCAGCACAGGAATCTCGTCCTTCATTCGCGCTTCAATCAGGGCCGACGGCAGGAACATCCCGCTGCTGCTGCTGGGTGTGCAGAACAATTCTTCTTCAGCGTCGCTGCCGTATTGGGCGGCCAATTCGGCGCGCCAGGCGCTTTCGCCCGCGGCACTCCATTGTCCTCCGCTATCGCGGCGAATCGCGCGGTAGAGTCCTTGTGCAAGGGCATCGTCGAGCGTCGTTCGATGAAGCGAATAGGGTTTGCGGCCTGCGCGGATATCGATGACGAGTTGGTTGAATGGGTTAGCGGCGCCGTTATGCGTAGAGATAACGTGGATACGTCCGCCCCACATCGTGAGTGCGAGCGCGGCCTTGAGCAGCCCCATGAGATCATCGTGAAAGGCCGCTTCGTCGATAATCGCAACTCCCTGCTTGCCCCGGAGATTGGACGGCCGCGACGACAATGCAACTATTTTGTGGCCCGAAGCGAAACGGATGCGGTACGCGAGGATGTCTTTGTCTTCATCCTCGATCGAGACTTGCTCGATAGTTGGCGCAGCCTGATTGAACCGCCGGGCCCATCCGGCGGCGGCCTCAACGAACTCCAGCGCCATCTCGTGGTTGTAGCCGATATACCACCAGTCGGAACCGCGGCTGGTGCCTGCGTCGAGCGCGGCGTCAGCCGCTTCCGACCAGGTGATGCCGATCCGGCGTGATTTCTCATAGACCTTGACGGCGGCGCGATCCGCAATCCAGTCGCGCTGATATGGTAACAGGATTGATTCTAAAGAGATCACCTAAAACGCGCGAGCGAATCTGCCAGACATCGGCGCGGGCGAAACCGGCGCAGCAATTTCGCCGCGGTTCGCGACGCATGATGGCGGCCCCGAGATTCTCACGGGAGTTTCCTGGGGCCGCAGGCCTTGATGGACCAGGTGAATGTAGGAGCAGCTCGAGTTGCTTGCCTGCGGCACAACCGCAAACTTAGACTGCGCTGATGATCGGTTAAACGGGTGACAATGTCACCCGTGCATAGTGGCTAGTGCGCCTCTGCGAATGTCGCGACTGCACTGAATGCGGTTACCTCATCGCATGATCAGATTGAGGCCGGCGGGTGTCGTATAGCGCGCGTCATCGCGATATTCGCGCGGGGCCTGTTCGTTGATGTAATAGGGACGGCCATTGGCTGGTTCGCTCGCGAACGACGCGTGCTTGCGTTGGATATCCCAGAACACCTCGACGTCAAGGGCTGCGGTATTAATCGCGCCCACGTGGGGGACATCCACCTTCAGCGGGAAGATGGCGAGGATCTTCCATGGCTGCATCCGCATGTTATCCATTTCTTCCCATAACAGCCCCGAAAAATGACTATCGGCGTATACTACCCTGCGGCCGTAGCAGTAGCCTGCTGCTTTGGCGGGAATTTTTTTGATTCCCAGCACATCGACGTCGCGAACCTGCCAGGTGCCCCATTTCGGCGTGGGCCATCCAAGCGGCATATCAACGTCTGCCGGGAATGTCCCGGTCGGCGGATGCGGATCGACCAACGCGATTATCTTGCGATGGGCGATGTATTGGACGTCAAGTTCGGTCAGATTTGAATCGAAACCATTATGAAAGTCTTCGAAATTTGCGTCCATGCCGCCGGTCTGGGAACATCGCGCGGCGCTCGAAATTGGCTGGTACCGGCGCAACGCGGGAAGGAATGCATATTCGTCTTCAGGACGAGTTGGGTCGGCATAGTTGACAGTTAGGTACGCTGTATACTTTTCCTGCTCAGGTTCAAGAGTCATGAACCACTCCGTAAAGTACTTGGCATTAGGTCCCGGCGGCTCGGCCGGGGCGTCCGCGTCGGTGTTGTAGGCAAGCTGGCGCTTGACCGCAATATAGGTCTGACAGTTGTAACTCAGTGTGGCGTCGATCGCGCATCCCGAGCCATAAGTGTCAATCGACAGATGCGGTATGTACCGGTACCAGACGTTCGCCAGAATCTTCCATCCCTTGTGTGGCTCTGCCGGGTTGGGAAAAGGTATACCGCCCCGATAATTCTCCAGCGTCACGCCACCATTAGGCAGTTCGACCAGGCGCACCATCTGCGCATATTTTTCAGTGGCCGCGAGATAGTTCTTCGGCAACGGAAGGATAGCAGCTGGACCGATTTCGATGTGCACGTCGGACGGCATTTTCCAGAAATATTTGCCCTCAAACAGCGCCGCCATCCCATCCGGCATAAACGCACGATAATGCTCCCAGTTGGCCATAGTGATCACTGTGCCAGGCGGAATAGTCTCTGACACTGCACCGTCCATCGGGGCCTTAGAATTCTCACCGGCTGCAGTTCCGCCAATCAATATACCGGCGGTTAAACAGATAGCGATCACACAAGTAATTCGCTTCGTTATTTCTACAATTCCCATGACAACTGCTCCTTGCACGCGTTCCGCTAGCATATTCACGGCAGACCTTCAAATTTGTCACTCGCATTGAATAGCCGCAAAAAAACCCGCGACCGAAGCGGTCAGGCAAAGCTCACTTACCACCCGGTGCGATCGCGCTGCAAAACAATTTTTCCACCAAGATAAACGTAATCGAGCTCCAGCGAAGTCAATGGGCGGTCAGCCTGACCGATACGCACGCCAACCGGTTCGGCGACGAACAACGTATGGTCACCGGCTATGAACGAGTGCGCTACGCGAGCCTCGATCGAGAACGCCGCGAGACGCAGGAACGGCACCGCCAGCTTCGGCGAAAGTTCATAGTCCAGTTCGGCCAGATTATCGGGACGCTTGGCACGCGGCGAATAGAAGTAATCTTCCAGGGCCTTGCCGCTGGTGCCAACGATGTTGAGGCCGAAGACGCCTGTCCGGGCGATGAGCGGGCGCGAGAAGTGATTATGGTCGACGGCGGCGCTGAACAGCACCGGGTCGCCCGAAACCTGGGTCACCCACGAGGACGACATGCCGTGATGTTGGCCGGCCTCGGCCACAGTCAGCACATAAATTCCAGTGGTGAGCGCAGCCATCGCCTGAGCAAGATCTTTATCCATTTTTTAAGTACTCCATTGCGCGAGTTGGGATTTCCACCCTTGGCGGCAGTTGCATGCGTTACTTCTGGTTCGCTTCACTCGGCGGCTGGTATCCATACTCAACTCTGGCGCGATTAGCAGCCCTGCACGTCTTGGCGAGTCACGAAAATCGTTGCGAACGCCGCAAAGGATAATTGACCGCCGCTTCAGCCGATTTAGAATATTATCTGCACGAGGAGGGTTCAGAGGATGCTCAACTTGAGCGGGCTCTGGGGCATGATGGCCACAGGAATGGTCCTGCTATGGGGATCAGTTGCGATTGCTCAATCATCCGGGCCGCCCAACCAAGTCCAGCAACCAGCTCAGCCTCGCTGCCGCCAGGAAGTTTGGTGGTCGCGAACTCCTTGATTTGCGACTCTTCCGGCGAGATATGCATCGTGGCAGGCAAACCAACAACCGGCCCCATTCGAGCCGTCCGTTCCGCTCCGTTTTGCGTGTTCCTGCGGGGTCGGCGTCAGTTGCCCCAGTATCCCGGTTTCCAATCGCGACTCCAGAATTGCAGCCGCGAAAGCAGCAATCATTGATCGTCGCGCCACGACCGCTTATCTGCGACGCATCTGGCAAGATATGCGCGTCGGTCTCGGGGCAGGCGGCGAGTGCAGCAATTGCCAAGCGGTCCGCTCTGCCGTCAAGCGGGCCAGCAGCCGCCGCGAGCATGAAATCGTCGCCGATAACCCCCACGATTGCGCGACCCTCGCCCAAAACCGACGCCAGCGGACTTCCGGTTAAAGAGCCTGTTGCCCTCGATCATGCCGCAAAGATTCAAATTGACGGCATAGGCGCATATGACGACACTGCTCGTTTGATTACCGAGGACCCATTTGACTGGGTCGTGCACGCCTACAAATCGCAGCATCGGCTCGAAGTCTACTTCAAAGGCCATCTTTACAGGACGTATCATGCAGTCTTTGGCAGGAGCCTGACCGCCGGGGCCAAGTTGTGGGAGGGTGATCGGCGCACGCCTGAAGGTAACTATCTAATCGTCGGCAAACATCGAAGTGCGCGATTCGGATGGTTTTTGCACATCAGTTATCCCAACGAGCGGGATCATCAGCGATTCGAACAAAGCCGAGCCGCGCACTTGATCCCGGCCCGCGCAAATGAAGGCGGCCAAATCGGGATTCACGGTACAGACTCACCTTACCTCAATGTTGCCGAGGTCGATTGGACTACGGGATGCATCTCGGTCGACAATGCCGACATCGGGGAACTCGCGCGGCTTCTGCCGATCGGCACACTCGTGATAATTAACCCGTAGGTAGTAAGAAAGCCCCTGCCGAAGTGGTGAAGCGGTCGCGACCTCTTTCGCTGTCTGCGTGCGCGCAAAGCTGCCCTCGGACTTGGCCAATACGGGGTTTTCGTGCCGAATAGAACTTCAACCCTAAGCATAGATAACACAAACCAGTGCGATATGAGGTTGCTGGCGAGGCAGCCGCTGGAAGGGAGGATAAATTCGTGGAAGCTCCGAATGGTGAATTCAACTTCACGCGGCTGGAACGCGTGATCTTCGGTCCGGGCAAAGTCGCAACGTTGGCCAATGAGCTCGACCGGCGCGGGCTTAAACGCGCCCTGGTGGTAACCGGCAAGACCTTGGGCGGTTCCCCGCTGCTGGACAAGGTCACCTCGGCTCTGGGGCCCCGCTGCATGGCCGTTTACAAGGGCGCGCAACAGCACGTGCCGCTGAAAACGGTTCGCGAACTGGTAAGCGAGATCAAACGAGCCGATGCCGACTGTTTGATAAGTTTCGGCGGCGGCAGCCCAATTGATACGGCCAAGGTAGCGGCTGCGTCGATTCTGACCGGACGTGATGCTGGCGGGGGTGCGCGCCATATCGATTTTGGCGGCACTAACGCTAACCTCGACAGCGAACGCGATCTGGTCGAAATCGCTATTCCCACTACCCTTTCAGCGGGGGAATACACGCCGGCCGGTGGCGTGACCAACGAAGACACGCGGGTGAAGGGCGGGGTCGTCGATCCTCGGCTTCAGCCGCGAACTATCATTAACGACCCGACGGTAACTCTCGAAACACCCCAGTGGCTGTGGGTCGCGACCGGGATGCGAGCGTTTGATCACGCGGTTGAGGCGATTTATTCGATTCGCCACCAACTCATCAGCGATACGCTGGCGGTCAAGGCAATTGCCATGCTGATGGAACACCTGCCGGCCTCGATTAAGACCTCCGGCGATGAAACCATTGCGCACCGCGGCTATTGTCAAATGGCGGCGTGGTTTTCGATTTTCGGCGGGATGAATACACGTTTTGGCGTGTCGCACGCGTTGGGCCACCAGATCGGTCCGAAATGGGACGTGGCGCATGGGGTCACGTCCTGTATTACGATGCCGCATGCGATGCGGTTCATGGCCGGGATTGCGCCTGAACGCTTCGGGCCAATCGCCGAAGGTCTGCGCGTGCGCTTCGACTTCAACAATCCCCGCGCCGGTGCTTTGGAATGTGCGGACCGGGTGGCAAAGTTCATCGCCCAATTCGACGTTCCGCACACGCTCAAAGACGCCGGCGTACCGCACAACGAAATTCATCAGATTGCCGCAACCGTGCTGGATGAGGTCGAACGTTCCAAAGTGGTTGATCGCCCGGTCACACGCGAGGAAATTGTCAGTCTGCTCGAAGCAGCCTATTCATGATGTTTATGACAGGCTTTGCAGCCGAACTTGCAAGGAGGGCACAGCGATGAGTGTGGAAGCCAACAAGCAGATGGTAACCAGCACCTGGAATGCGTTCGTCAAGGGCGATATCAAGACCGCATTTGGCAACATGTCGGAAGAAGTAAGCTGGCTCATTCCCGGTAATCTGAGTAGTCTTTCCGGATTGCGGAAAGGCAAGCCGGCTATCCTGGAGTTCGCGCGCAATGCCGCGAAGACGTTTCCCCACGGTTTGCAGACGCAGATCAACCGGGTCTACGGTGACGGCGATACCGTAATCCTCGAGTTGACCAATCGTGGCAAGTTGGCCAACGGCAGAGATTATGAAAACGAATACTGCTTCGTGTTCGAAGTCGAAGATGGCAAGATTCGCCGCGTGCGCGAATATGTCGACACCCAAAAAGCGAAGGAGTTGATGACGTAGTCAGGGCAATAACATGGTGCCAGCCAGCAATGAATTCCACCCAATTGCCCGAGGCCGCTGGCACCGGCGAGCAGGGTGAACATTGTGCTACGAAGCTCAGATCGTGCTTGTCAGGACTACATCGCACGCTCGATACTGTGAGGCTCTCCGCGCGCAAGCTTGAGCAGGATTGGACCTCGGCAAGGGGCGCAGGCTGATTATGCGGGACGGGATTGAAGAGCCTCACCCAGGGCCTTGACAGCCAGCGAATTGACACGCTAAGAGCGCTGCTGTTGGCGATTGTCGAGCTCTCAGACGAGGCCATCGTTCGCAAGATCCGGAAGGCGTAATCACATCATGGAACCGAGGCGGAACACATCTTCGGTTAGAGTGCTACCGAAGCAGCAGGGCAGTCCATCCGCCTGATCATTGCCCCTGAAGTTAGGACGAGGAAGACTATGTTCTCGGCCGAATCAGGCTTGGGGAAAGGGTTGAGGTTGATGTCCTGGTAGACGTTGTCCGCCAGCACTGCTGAGCCTTAGTAAGGGTGACTATCAATACAACGCGGGGTACGAGAGTTCGTCCCCCGAGTCCCTTTAGCTCAAGTTCGCCTCGCTCCATTTTCCTTAGACGCACTTCTCAACTGCTATAGTTGCAGATATCCAGCTATGACTAAAACTCCGAACCAAGCGCCAGCGATACACTGTGAGGGAGAACAATATGACACATTCCAGATACGGGGACGTATCGGTTACCCTTGAAAATTATGTGGCAGAGGTTGAAATCCATCGGCCGCCGCACAACTTTTTCGACGTTCAACTTATCCGCAATCTGGCCGAAGCTTTTAACACCTTGGATGCTGATTCGGCGTGCCGAATATCAGTGTTATCGGCTGAAGGCAAATCGTTCTGCGCCGGCGCCAACTTTGCCAATCGCGCGGCCACCGGAGTCGAACCGGGCACGGCCAAGGGTAACCCGCTTTATTCCGAAGCGGTTCGCCTGTTCAGTTGCAAGAAGCCGTTGGTGGCCGCGGTTCAGGGCCCTGCAATCGGCGGCGGGCTGGGGCTGGCGCTGGTGGCGGACTTTCGCGTGGTGTCGCCCGAAGCGCGCTTTTCGGCAAACTTCGTAAAGATTGGAATCCATCCCGGCTTTGGCCTCACCTACACCTTACCGCGCTTGATTGGCTATCAAAGAGCCAATTTGATGTTTCTCACCGGCCGGCGGATCAGCGGCGAAGAAGCACTGGCCTGGGGACTCGCTGATATTCTGGTCGAACCGGAGCGCCTGCGGGCGACAGCGAGCGAACTGGCGGCTGAGATTGCAGAGAATGCGCCACTGGCGGTGGTCTCGACCCGCGCAACCGTGCGCCGCGGCTTGGCCGAGGCCGTGAAAGCGCAAACGGATATCGAGTTCGTTGAGCAGGATTGGTTGATGCGCACGGAGGACCATCGCGAGGGCATCAAAGCGGTTGCCGAGCGGCGCGCCGGCAAATTTACCGGCAAATAGAATGTCGCGAGAGCTTGCGTCTCGCCATTCTGGATGACGATGAGGCAGACGAACCAGCTTGGAGGATTGGTGCGCAAGGGCGAGCAAGCCAAATCGTGGTGCCTCTGGAAGGTCGATCAGATCCGTAATGCCGACGGCGAGAGCGATTCGGAAGAGCGGCCAATCCGAGGAGAAGAGCCGCCGGCGTTTTCGTGCTGAGATACTATCGGCTACTCAATCTTGAGCAATGCGAACTTCCGCAACCAGTTCTCGATAAGTTGCCAAAGATCGCGACGCACCAGCACGATGCATGGAGGCGGCCAGCGGGGATTATCGCCGGAGTGCTCACCCGCCCGAGACTCAATATGCCGGATCGAAAGCCATCGACAGCCCGATCACGCGTCATCTTGCCTCCATCCGAGCTTTTCACTAGTTCGACATAGCGGGCCCATCGTCGGTTAACGTGTAACGAGCGGTTTTGGCCATCGTATCGTAGTCATGAGCACGGAGGCTTCGATATGGGAGGAAAGCTGATCGAGAACTTTGGAGTAAAGCTAATCGGGAACCTCAGAGTGGCGATCCTCGCCTTGATCTCCGCCACCTGCTTCGCAACGATGACGGGTTGCTATGCTGGAGGCTTTACTCCTCGTGAAACTGGGACAGTAGGCGGTGCTGCTTTAGGAGCAGGTGGTGGTGCTCTAATTGGATCAACGATGGGTGCGCCTGGTGCGGGGGCGCTGATTGGTGGTCTTGGGGGCGGCCTGGCCGGCTATCTCGTGGGTAATTCAGTGCAAGAGCGCGGCTACCGTGATTATCGCGGGTACTACTGACGAGGGTTAGCGCCTGCTTCAGGGCCGGCCGGAGATAGAAACCAACAATTACCCGAGGGTCCGATACCAATTAGCTATATTGACCGCTTCGCTCCCTTAAGTCTGAGACGGATCGTTCGTGTAGTTGCGCTATTTAAAAGGAACGCGCATCGGGAGCTGCTGATTGAGTGCCCCGTCCGGACCATGGAACCCGGACAACGTCCAAATAGTTTGTGTAGGTGATCTCGACGGAAACCGTGCTGGACATTAACCTACGAGGTGGAGCTATGAAATTGCGAGCATTTGTGGCGAGCGCCGTGATAGCGGGCTTCCTTTCAGGGGTACCGGCTTTGGTGCATGCGGACGAATATCATCATGGCTGGGGTGATTACCACGAGCATCACGAGTGGCACCCCGGTGGCTGGTGGTTCGAGAATCATCCGGATTGGGTTCGAGCGCATCACCCGGAATGGGCTAAGAACGGCGATTGGCATGAACACCATCATTGGCATGATCGCGGCTGGTGGAGAGAACGCCACGCTAAATGGACGCATGAACATCATCCCGACTGGTTCTAGAGCTTAGCGCCGCGCGCAGTGGTTTTCTTATGTTCCGGATAAAAAACGTCCTGGCAGCAGCGCCGCCGATTTAACCGGAATTGCTGAACGCCATAGTTTCTGAGCCTGACCTTTCTGTGTCCGCTAGCGGGCAGGTACATACGAGGTCACCACCATAGATTGACTGCAATGAACAGGTTGCGTCGACCTTGAACGTTATTATCTTCATTTTAAGAGCTAAAGAACAGCGCAGACATTTTTGGGACGACAATTTGGCTGCCGACTTGCCTATTAGCCCCAGGCCATTAGAAGTTGCTATTGCCGCTGGGTCGGGTTGTCCATTTCCCATTCCATATCCGAGATCTGCTGATTGAGACCGGCGATATAGTCGCGTTGTTCTGCAGCTTGCTTTTGCAACTCAAATAGCGATAGATTCTGATAGTCTGTGGGAGTTGCTACAATCGACTGAGCATTCGCGTTACTGCGCTGCTTAAAGTCACAGTCTGAAAGCGGTCTTTCCTCGTCCTCGCACATCTTCAGGTGTGCGCGTTCCGATTGTAGCTCTCTAATTTCGCGCTGTTGGTCAACAAGTTGTTTCATAACCTGCTGTCGTTGCAACTCGTTGTTCGCGCGATGCGCCATTAATTCACCCGCTCCTGCTGCCAATGCTGATACCCCGCCCGTGTTCATTGCCCCTGTGGGAGACCCGCTTAGCAGCCCACCGGCCACCGTGCCTCCAATCCCAACCGCCGCCGCGGCAGCACTGCTGTCGAGCAACGGGGGGGCCTCGCGAAGCGCACATGCAACGGTGGTGTGGTTTTCTATTTCGACTGCTTCACCCGTAACTTTTACGGTCGTTCCGGCATCGTTGTCTTCCGGATGCAGATTGATGATGGCGTCCACATCGCCTGGATATTTGGCTGCGGCGAGCGCGCGGATGTGCTTGGCCGTGTTTGAGCCATCAGCATCGATGGTGGCAGCGGCGAACGGTTCGTCGAACTCAATCGGACCGAGGTCGCGGTAACATTGTCCCGGCAGGTTCTCGGCTGTCACATAGATGTAGCGATTGGGGTTGGGGATTCGCCGAGCGGATTCTTGAACGCCACATCCGGTGGTTGCTATGCCAACGATCATCAACGCGAAGCGGATTAGACATAGTGTCCCGATTTCGCGTGACCCCGTTTGCCGCCGACCCATACCATGCTCACTCGTAGCGGAGAGCCTCAATCGGGTCGAGCAGCGAGGCCTTGCGGGCCGGGTACCAGCCGAAGAAAACGCCGACCGCAGCGGCGAACGCAAAGCCTCCTACAACCGAACCGGGCGAGACAACCGTGGGCCACTGCGCGAGCGCTGACAAGGCTTGCGCGGCAAATATACCGAGGGCTATTCCAGCCAGACCTCCCAACGCGCTTAAGAGCAAGGCTTCCGTCAGGAATTGCAGCAGGATATGGCGCTTGCGAGCGCCGATTGCCATGCGAATGCCAATTTCACGCGTGCGCTCAGTAACGGAAACCAGCATGATGTTCATGATCCCGATGCCGCCTACCAGGAGTGATATCGATGCCACTGCCGCGAGCAGCAGGGTCATGACGCGGCTCGCGTTTTCGGAAGCTTCGGCAATTTCGTTCAGGCTGCGGACAGTAAAATCGTCCTCCTCTTCCGACCGGATATGATGGTCGTGCTGAAGTAGCTTCTGAATCTCGGCCTGGACCTGATCAACCGCAGCCGTGTCGGCGACCTTCACGAAGATATGGTTGACCACACCCCCAATCTGCGGTGCATTTCCGAACGGATTGAGCAACGCGCTAGCTGTCGCATAAACAGCGTTGGTGGTCGGGACACCAGCATAGGGGTTCTGAACCGGGTTGGTCGAACCATTTCCTGTAATCGATGACACTGTGGCGGTGACCTGAGAACTCCCGAGCACCTTGCGCTGGGCAGTATAAAAGGGCGTAAGTATTACGTCGTCCTGGTCCTGGCCGAAGCCGGATTGTCCTTTAGCTGTCAATACTCCTACGACCCGAAGGGGAAAGTTCCTAACCCGAATTGTCGAGCCAACCGGATTTTCGCCCACACCGAAAAGGTTGTTAACAACGGTTTGGCCGAGGAGGCATACGGGAGCGGCATTTTGTGCTTCGTCTTCTGAAAAGGCGCGGCCCGCAGCCAGCGACCAATCACGGACTGTCAGGTAGGCCGGCGTGACTCCTGAGATGTCGGTACTCCAGTTTCGATTGCCATAAACCACCTGAGCTATTTGTCGATCAATGTAACTCACGGCAGCGACGCCGTTTACGTCCTTAGCTATTGCGTCAGCATCTTTGATAGTCAGGGTGGAGGTACTTCCCAAACCGGCGCGCACTCCATTGGAGGTGGTCGCCCCGGGCATAATTACAAGTAAGTTTGTACCAAGGCTTTGGATCTGTTGCTGGACCGAATAGCGCGCGCCATTTCCCACTGCGACCATCGCGATTACCGCCGCCACTCCAATGAAAATGCCCAGCATCGTCAGTACCGCGCGTAATTTATTGCGTTGAAGTGCCCGACCTGCCGCGCTAAAAGCCATCGCACCGAACATCCAGGGATTTTCACCCGCGGTGAGTCCTTGCGGTCTGCCATCCGTCTTGTGATCGCCTTCTCGTCCGCCCGCTCCTGACCCCGAATGGGTAGACCCAGCCCCTACAGTATGTGTGAGAGCTGGATGCTCATCCGAAACGATTATCCCATCGCGGAAAGTGATAATCCGATCAGCGTACGCGGCAATATCTGGATCGTGGGTGACCACCACCACCGTGAGACCACGCTCTCGGTTTAACCTCCGGATAACATCCATTAACTCGATCGAAGTGGTGGAATCCAGGTTTCCGGTCGGCTCGTCGGCAAGCAGGATGGCGGGGTTATTAATGAGCGCACGGGCAATCGCCACCCGCTGTTGCTGCCCACCAGAGAGCTGGCTCGGATGGTTTTGCTCGCGGCCTGACAAGCCCAGCAGATTGAGGAATTGCCGGGCCCGGTCTTCACCATCTGAGGGCCACCCCGAATAAAAGAGTGGCAACTCGACATTCTCAAGTGCCGTGGTGCGCGCCAGGAGGTTAAAGCTTTGAAAGACAAACCCGATGCTACGGCTGCGGATCGCAGCAAGTTCTTCCTCGTGCAGCAACGCGACATTCACGCCTTCGAGCAGGTACATTCCACTGGTGGGGCGGTCCAGGCAGCCGATAATGTTCATCAAGGTTGATTTGCCAGAACCCGAGGCGCCCATCACTGCGACAAACTCGCCGGCGTCAATATCGAAAGTCACACCCTGCAGCGCCCTGACTTCAATCTCCCCAAGCCGGTAGGTCTTGCTTATCGAGGCGATTCGAATGAGTTTTTCCATCCGATTACAGCAACTCAAAACGTCACATATGAGGGAAATGCGGTCCGGCCGCGAATGAATGATTGCTTCCGCCGGGGCGGGGACCAATCGTATCAATTACTACTGTCTCGCCGGGTCTCAGGTTACCGTCTACCACCTCCACGTTGGCACCATCGTCCAGTCCCCTTACCATCCGGAGCGGCCGAAGTTTGCCGTCGGCGTCGAGCCACACGCGGGCCGAGTGCTCCGATTGCTGAAACTCCTGATCGCCTGGCGCAAATTCGCGCAGGCGGCGTGGTGAGAAGCTCAAGGCACGGAGTGGGATTCGTATGACATTGTCGCGTCGTGCGGTGATGATGCTTACATTCGCGGTCATCCCTGGCATCAGGAGCAGCTCGGGATTGGAGACATTCACCACAACGTCGTAAGTGACTACATTTTGCACTGTGATCGGGGCCTTCCGGACTTGCACCACGGCGCCCGCGAAAACCTTGGCGCCGTACGCACCCACCGTAAAATCGACCGGTTGCCCCACGCGTACTCCGCCCACGTCCGACTCGCTGATGTTGCTATCAACCTGCATCTTGGTGAGGTCCTTGGCGACCAGAAACAGCGTGGGCGTCTGGAAACTGGCCGCCACAGTCTGTCCGACATCGACGTTGCGTGACACCACTGTTCCGTCGACCGGGGCGCGGATATTTGTGTAGTTCAGATTAAGTTGAGCAGCGTTGAGATTGGCCCTTTGCTGTTGAATGCTGGCGCGGTCAAGGCCTGCCTGGGCAACGGCCTGGTCAAACACACTGTGTTCATTGTCGAGCTGATCCTGCGAGATCACCGCCTGCTTAACCAATGCTGTATCGCGGCGGTACGTGAGCTGCTGATAGGCGAGATTGGCTTCGTCTTTTCGCAGTTGGGCCTCGGCGTTTGCCAGTGACGCCCGTGCGAGTGCCACCTGAGCCGCAAACGGCCGCGGATCGATCTTGGCCATCAGTTCTCCGGCCTTAACCCGGGAGTTGAAGTCGACATGGATGGCGATGATCGGACCGGAGACATATGTTCCTACCTGCACCGTGGTAACTGGGTTCACAGTGCCGGTGGCTGTGACAGTTTGAATAATCGACCCGCGCGTCACCGGAGCCGTCACGAGGCGTGTGGGAGGTGACCGCCGTGACCACGAATACGTAACGTATGAGGCTGCCAGCAGCACGCCGGCGAGAACAAACCAGGGTCCTCCGCTCCTTTTGTGGTTTGATGTGCTCACACCGGCCTCAGCCATCTCGTCGGCGTCAACAATAGTGTGCTCAGGCTAAGACAATGGTGGCCGCTTAGACATGCTGGCCACTAAATGTAACTCTCATCGGTGTCGCGTTCATCTCGGTTTTAGCTTTTTCGCCTGACTTCCCGGCATCTGGCGGTGTAAGCAGTGTGGCTCGCTGAACATCGCTCAGTTCGCTGGCTCAGACAGGTCCTCCTGACCTTGAAGGTGGCAAAAACCTGCCTGTTTTCGCCTTGAACGAAACGACTGAGCTCAAACGATTGATTCTTTATCCGTCCGAGCTTCGGATTGCCTGCCAGGCTCCCAAGAAACGGTATTTACCTGGACTGGGGAAGCCCGACTCTCGATAATTTCAATCCTCGCCCGAGCAAGTCCGCCATTTCACCAAAACACAGTCCCGCATCGCCTACCAAAGACGTTCAAGACGCGGTTCGGTTTCAGCGCAATTGGCTGTCTGGACAAGAATCGCAAGGGATCAAAACCTCGCTGTATGATCAGGATCGGGCAGCGCCAGGCGTATACGAACCAGGCGAGAACCCTCCATTTTCGCCGTTTGGCCACCTCGCTAACGGATTCTGAAATCGATTGCAGACGGACTCTTGGCCAGGATCACAGCGAAACGAGTACCGGCGTGCAAACGTACATGGTTCTGTGCCTTAGCGGAATCAAATTGCTCGCGCGTTCGCGGCGACCGCCATTATCGTCGCCTTGCTTACGGCTGCGGGCTGCTCGGCAAAAACGGGGGCGTCACCGAGTTCGACCGCCAGCGCTCAATCGAGCCCGACCCCGACTCCGACCCCGAAAGCTTTCCCCAAACTGAAGGTCGCTCCGTTCGAGCCGACTATGTAAAACCCCCGGCCACGCCGCGACAGAACGCGAGCGGCCACCCTGCGTGCTATCAGGCGCACACCAATTAAAAATCAGTGACCGCGGGTATGAGTAGAACCTCAGGCCGCATTCTGGAGCAGTTCGGTCAGTTAATTACCGGCCGAAGTGCGCATCGATTCGGTCCTGTCGAATCGCGTGCCAGCCGCGCTGCTGATTCATCCGTCTTTCCAAGCGGGCGATCTTCTCCCCAGCGTCTACTGAGCGCAGAATAAATCTGGGCTGCGCGTGGTGGCGACTGAACCACTGCGCGGAGTCGCTTCCCTTGCGAATCGTGCTGCGATTACTTAACGATCTCACCGGTAGAGTCCGGCAGGTCAAAGCAGCAGCGCATTAAAGAGAAATAGAGGGCAAAATATGGTTCAACTCGATCCGCAAATGAAGGCAGTGCTTGACCAGGCGGCCGCAGCCGGCGGCAAGCCTTTTCATCAGCTGACACCGGTAGAGGCCCGCCAGGCAATCGAGGCGATGTTTGCAGCGTTTCGCGGTGCGCCGGTCGATGTGGGCAAAGTCGAAGACCGCAAGATACCGGGCCCAGCCGGCCAGATTCCGGTGCGCATTTACAACCCGGCGGGCACCGGTCCGTTCGGAGCGCTGGTTTACTTTCACGGCGGTGGATGGGTGATCGGCAATCTCGAGACCCACGACGACACCTGCCGCCAACTCACGGCCGGCGCCGGATGCGTCACGATTTCGGTCGATTACCGGCTGGCGCCAGAGCATAAATTTCCGGCGGGTCCTGAAGACTGTTATGCGGCGACCAAATGGGTGGCGGATAACGCCCGTTCATTGAACGTTGACCAGAATCGAATCGCGGTCGGCGGCGATAGTGCTGGCGGCAATCTCGCAGCGGCCGTGGCACTGATGACGCGGGACCGGGGCGGACCGAAGTTAGCCTTTCAGCTCCTGATTTATCCCGCGACGGATTGCGCCGACGATACGCCCTCGCAGCGAGAGTTTGCACAAGTGTCACCGGATTACCTTCTGTCGCGCGCCGACATGGAGTGGTTCTGGGGGCATTATCTGGGACCCAACGACAAGCAGAATCCGGTTGCCTGCCCCGCCCTGGCGAAAGGCCTCGCTAACCTTCCTCCCGCGTTTGTCCTAACCGCCGAAGTGGACCCATTGCGCGACGAGGGGGAGGCTTATGCTGAAGCGTTGCGCAAGGCGGGGGTCAACGTCAGGCTCAAGCGCTACAATGGGGTTTGCCACGGGTTTTTCAGCATGGCGTCAATGATTGACAAGGGCCGTCAGGCAGTTGCCGACTCGTGCACAGAATTGCGTTCGGTGATTGGCAAGTGACGCCGTTTAAACCGCGTCAGATGCGTTGCGAATGTTGCAGCGATAATGCAATGAGAGCCGCGACAACGAAGCGGCGGCGCATGCCATTAGCGGAGGTCTCTGTGACCGGAGCGAGCAAACGAGTCCGCGAGGTACGAATAAAAATACGTCGCTGAAAAAGATGGCCGAAGACGATCTCCAAATGCGGATTCTCGGGGTTGACCCGGGGGACGAAGTCGCTGGAGCGCGCAAGCTCTACCTGCGCACCTCTCGCGGGGCCATCCCTGTCATCATGCACGTGGCGGAGAACGCCTCGAGGGCAATTCTTTGTGTCTGCGGCGCGATTGGGGGGTTCGACGGCCCGGCGATGCTCTATCCGCGGCTCGGGCTCACCATGCCTCGTACCGGTTTTGCGGTTGCGCGGATGAATTATCGGCAACCTAACGAATTCGACGAATGTGTGCTCGACACGCTCGCCGCACTGACATTCATCAAGGGTGCGGGGCATGATCGAGTTGCACTGATTGGCCATTCGTTCGGCGGCGCGGTGGCGATCAACGCGGGCACTTTGAGCCCGGTAGTGACAACGGTTGTTGCGGTTTCAAGCCAGCTCGCCGGCGCCCATGTGATCGGCGAACTGGCGCCCAAACCATTGCTGCTAATTCACGGCACCGCTGACACAATATTGTCCGATGAGTGCTCAAGGATGCTTTACGAACGGGCCGGCGAGCCCAAGATGTTGAAACTGTTCAATAACGCCGATCATCGCCTGAGCGGGCACGGGGATGAACTTTTCAACCTGGTTCAAGGCTGGATCGAATCGCGCCTTCCAAGCCCGTCACGCGCGCCGATTGATAATCAATTTTAGACACTATTCTTTCAGGGCCACATGCTCCTAAGCGTGTGACGATAAGTAAACCGCAAATGAGAGTTCCAGTTGCAATCGTTGGGGCTACCGGCATAGCCGGACAGCAGGTGTTGGCTGCTTTGGCGGAGCACCCGATGTTTGAAATAGCCGCGCTCGCCGCCTCTGAGCGGTCGGCAGGGCGCAATTTCGAGGAAGCTATTACCGATGCGCAGAGCGGAATGCGCCGATGGTACGTTGGCGGCGGAGAGCCGCCGTATGAAGCATTGAAGCTGGAAGTGCAGGACGCGAAGTCGATGCGCCTGGATGGCGTCAAGCTGGTGTTCGCGGCGGTTGAGTCGGAAGCGGCACGTGAACTGGAACCGATCTACGCCAGGCATGTGCCTACCATCAGTACCGCGCGGCCCTATCGCATGGAGCCCGACATTCCTTTAATTATACCTGGCGTTAACCTCGACCACCTCGCAATTATAAACGAACAGCGCCGCCGGCGCGGCTGGAGCGGCTATATCGCGACGCTGCCAAACTGCACGGCGACGGGTCTCGCCATCACGCTCAAGGCGCTCGATCAGTCGTTTGGCGTTGACGCCGTAATCGTCACGACGATGCAGGGTATCTCGGGGGCGGGCCGCGATCTTCCCGCGCTGGATATCGTCGAGAATATCATTCCATACATTCCGCGCGAGGAAGAACGCGTGATGATCGAAACGCGCAAGATTCTGGGACGCGTTGTGGAAGGAGGCATCGCCGAACTGCCGATCAAGGTAAGTGCGACCTGCACGCGCGCGCCAGTCCTCGCCGGGCATACTGAGTCGGTGGCCATCAGTCTCAAGCAGGCTGCATCGGTCGATGATGTAATTAGTGCATTTGAGACATATGGACGGGATTTCACGGCGCTCGGCCTGCCGAATTCACCGCGTCAGATGATTACCGTTCATCGCAATCCGATGCGGCCGCAGCCGCGACTCGACCGCGATGCCGAAAATGGAATGACTACTTCAGTAGGCCGGGTGCGCGCTGACGAGGTAATGCCGAATGGTATCAAGTATCTGCTGGTGAGTCATAATGCGGCAATGGGCGCCGGCCGCGGCGCGGTCCTATTGGCGGAATATCTCCAGCGCACCGGCCTTTTGTCATCCTGATGGCCGCGGCAACCCCGGCATCTCACCAGACGTAAACGCTGCGGCGGCTAGCGCCAGGAAATCTGCAATATGCATTACCCGAATCGGGGAACCGCGGCGTTTTAGTTCGGCTGCGATCTGGAACTCGCAGCCTGGGTTTGACAGTACGACGTACTGGGCGCCGGTTGCGACGATGTTGTTGACTTTGCGCCGCGCCAGTTCGCGCGCCATCGCCCGCTCGGTCAGGTTGTAGCTGCCGGCGGAACCGCAGCATAGATCTGACTCCGCCAATTCGATCAAACGCACCCCTTGGATCGAGCGCAGCAATTCGCGCGGTGGCTCGCGGACCCCGAGTCCATGCACCAGATGACACGAATCATGATAGGTAATCGTTGCACGGAACTCCGCGCCGGTCTTGCCCCTCGCCTGCTCCTCTGCGTGAGAGGGTAAGGGCGAGGCTTCTGTGTGGGGTCTGTCGACCAGCAGTGAGCTGAGATCGGTCACCCGCGCCGACATTTCGCGCGCCCGCGCAGCTAACTGCGAGTCATCCTTGAGCAGTTCGCCATACTGAGCAATCACAGCAGAACATCCTGACGCGGCAGATACGATAGAGTCCGCGCCAGTGGCCGCGAGTGCTGCCACGTTGATGCGGGCGAATTCTCGCGCGCGTTCGAGATTGCCGTGATGAATATCGAGCGCGCCGCAGCAGACCGTTTTTGCGAGCTGCAAAATCCGATAACCTGCCGCAGCAAGCACCCGCTCGCTATTGAGGTTGGCTGATTCAGCGAGCACCTGCGCGACGCATCCGTGATGAACCACCACGCTCGGAGCCGCGCTCACCGCAGCATCCTGTCCCCGCCCCTCTAAGAGACCAGGAACAGAATACGGGTTCGCAGGGAACAACGGCGCCGGCTCGCGGCTCAGCTCTGGCAGCAGGTCGATCCAATCTCGCGCCGATTGTGGGGAGAGCCGGCGAAGCAGCCTGCGCATACCTATTCGTTCAGCAAATCGGAGCGGCGCGAGTGCGGCTCGGAGCCGCGCAGGATAAGGGAAAATTGTGCTAATGATGCGATTGCGGAGGCGCTCCAGGACGCCCCGACGCCAGTTCCGCTCGATGTAGCCGCGCGCATGCTCGATCAGCCGGCCATATCGAACCCCCGAGGGACAGGCGGTTTCGCATGCACGGCATTCCAGACAGAGATCGAGATGGCGCACCGCATCGCGGTCCAAGTCCAGACGGCCTTCCGCCAGCGCCTTCATCAGGTAGATGCGGCCGCGCGGAGAATCCATCTCGGCGCGCGTGACTACGTACGTCGGGCATGACTCCAGGCAAAGCCCGCAATGTACGCAGTCAAACAGAAGTTCGTAATCGACGACATCGCGCTTGGCGCCTTGTCGCGCAATTACCGCCGGCGTCTCCTGCTCCAAAAGAGCAATCCCGGCAAGGTCTGTCGGCACGGTTGCCATTTACTTAATTCTCTTATTTTTCGTTACTCTCCTTAGATTCCCGCGACGAAGCATCCTGGATTGAAGATGTTTTTCGGATCAAACGCCAGCTTGAGGCGACGCATCAGCCGCATCGCTGGATCCGGCGGCTGGTCGAACATGTCGAGGTTGGCGCGAACGTCTGAGCGCGCCTCCAGAACTCGCAGATGGCCGTGCGCCTCGTGAGCGATCTCGCGCCAGCGGCCGACTGCATCAGAGATTTCGTCGTTGGTGCGATCCGGAGGAAGAATAATTTGAGCGACGCCGCTCGCCGCATGGGCACGGAATTCCGCGCCGCACGCACTGAGACATTGCGGCAAATCCGCGGGCAACACGGCGAGTTGCGCTGCGATCGCGGCACCTGCGAAATCGAGATCGCGCAACTGCTGATAATTGGCGATTGCATCGTCGCCGGCCAGCATCTGGGTATTCCGCTTTAGGGCGTTACTCAAGTGCGCACGGTAGTAACTGGCCTCGGCGCGGCTTCCGCCGAAACCAGCGAACACCACGCTCCGTCCGGGTCTCTCGAACTTGTCCCCAAACGACGGGCTCAAGACTTCCAGATGGCTCAAAGTCGCGGCTTCTTCGGCGCGGCGCGCGGCCGCCAGCGCATCGGCCACGTCATCGAACGAAGTAATCGCCAGCGAATAATTCTCAGGTAGCGGACGCACCTTGAAGACCGTCTCAGTGATAATTCCCAATGTTCCGAACGAGCCCGTCATCACCTTCATCAAATCATAGCCAGCAACATTCTTAACCACTCTGCCGCCACCATGAATGAGCCGCCCGTCATGGCCGACAAAACGGATCCCGATCAGCAGATCACGTACGCCCCCTTCGCTCAGCCGAAACGGACCAGATTTTGCCGCGCCCACCAGTGCGCCAAGCGTCGTTAGCTCCGGATTGGCCGGATCGCATGGCAATCGTTGACCGTGAAGCGTGGTACGCGCGTTCAGCATGCCAAGTGTGAGCCCGGCCTCGGCGACTATGGTCATATCGTCAGGCTCATAATCGACAATGCGATCCATCCGCGCGAGCGAAACGCCGACAGTGGCTGGCTGGCGTCGAATTTGGACGAGGGTGCGCGAGGCTCCCATCGGCGCCAGCGCGAGCCCATCCGTTTCGCATTTGCGCACCACTTCGCCGATCTCCTGCGGATTTGCGGGCTCGATAATCACTCGGGCTGCGAAAGCTTCGCGGTCGTTCGGAAGACGGACGCGATCGGCATCGACTACCGCGGTGAGCAACCGTGTAAGCGCTGAAGGGTCAAGGTGATCCATTCCTGCGCGCGCCCTCATAACGGGGCTTGCCGGCGCGGAGTTGCGACCTCGACGCAGGCGCCTGGGGTAGGAATGACTTTGTTGGGATTGGAGCGCTCGTCGGGATCGAATACCCGCCTCAGTTCAGTCATCACCATCAGGTCGTCTGGGGAAAAAATCAGCGGCATATCCGCTATTTTTTCGACCCCGATACCATGCTCGCCGGTCAGGCTGCCGCCCATCTCGACGCATGCCTTGAGAATGTCATGGCCAGCCTCAATCGCGCGGCGCACTTCGGACGGATCGCGCTCGTCGTACAACACGATGGGATGAATATTACCGTCGCCGGCATGGAAAACGTTGCCGATCCGGAGTTGATAGCGGCGGCTGATGGCGGAAATCTCGCGCAAAATATCGGGCAATCTGGTGCGCGGTACCACACCATCCTGAGTTGCGTAATTTGGCGCCAGGCGGCCCACGGCGCCGAAGGCCCGCTTTCGTGCCTTCCAAAGCGCCGCGCGTTCATTCTCGTCGCGAGCGAGCCGGACTGTACGCGCGCCTGCGGCGAGGATGAGTTCGCTTAAGCGCTGTCCCTGCTCGTCCATTGCAGCGGAAACGCCGTCAAGCTCGACAATCAGTATCGCGCCAGCATCCTGGGGCAATCCGACATGAAAGGCCGCCTCTACCGCGCGGATAATCATCTGGTCCATCATCTCGATTGCGCCCGGAATAATGCCAGCGGCGATTATCGCCGACACTGAACGAGTCGCGGCATCGACATCGTCGAACACTGCCAGCAGCGTACGATGCGCCTCTGGCTCGCGCATCAGCCGGAGCGTCGCTCGGGTGACAATTCCGGCGGTGCCTTCCGCGCCCACCACCGCACCGACCAGGTCATAGCCGCAGCGTTCATCAACCGGACTTCCCAATTCGGCCACTTCACCATCGGGCAGCACAAGCTCGAGCCCGAGCACGTGATTGGTCGTGACCCCGTATTTGAGCGTATGGGGTCCGCCTGAGTTTTCGGCAATATTGCCCCCGATCGTGCAGGCGGCCTGCGACGACGGATCGGGCGCGTAGAAGTATCCCTGTGCTTTAACTGCATTGGTCACGTGCAGGTTGACGACCCCACTTTCGACTTCGATCCGCCGGTTCGCGAGGTCAATGGCGAGTACGCGGTTCATCCGCGACGTGCAAATCATCACAGGCGCCTTAATCGGCAAGCATCCGCCGGACAGGCCGGTTCCGGCGCCGCGCGGCACGAAGGCGAGCTTGCTCTGATGGAGCAGCTTGAGTACCGCACTAACCTCAATGGTAGTGCGCGGGCGCACCAGCAAGTCGGGGGCAGTCTTCTCTATTGTCCAGCCGTCGCACTCGTAGACCTTGAGTTCAGTTACGCGAGAGGTCACGCCGTCAGCGCCGACGATTTCGCGCAATTCAGCTATCAACCTAGGGCCCACGCGGAGATGAGAATCAGTGCCCATCACCCGTCACTTTAGCACGACGATCGCGCGACCACTCTTTCCCCTCGCTGGTTCTCTGGCTAATAATAGCCATTGCACCACCGCTGGAATGTTTTGCCGCCGCGATGGGCGTTGAATGCTCGAAGAGAGGAAATTACGTGGCTTCGTTTCCTGAGTTGCAACCCTCTGCGCGTGTGCTGCTCGGCCCGGGTCCCTCCAATGTTCACCCACGCGTAATGAAGGCGATGCTCTCGCCGGTAGTCGGTCATCTCGATCCCGACTTCGTCCGCGTGATGGAAGATATAAAAAAGCTGCTGCGCATCGTCTTCCAAACCGGCAACGAGATTACCTTCCCCGTCTCCGGTACCGGCTCTGCCGGAATGGAGACGGTGTTGGCCAACCTCATCGAAGATGGGGATGATGTGGTCGTGGCGGTCAATGGCGCATTTGGCGAGCGCATTGCCGATGCCGCCGGCCGTCTTGGCGCAAAGGTCCATCGGGTGGAAGCCGAATGGGGACGTATTGTCGAGCCGGGGCGGGTGGAAGCGGCGCTCAAGTCTGTCCGCCAACCCAAGCTGCTTGCAGTCGTGCATGCAGAAACCTCAACCGGCGTCTATCAACCGGTCGAGGAGCTTGGCGCACTCGCCCATCGTTACGGCGCGCTGATGGTGATGGACGCGGTCACGTCGCTCGGATGCGTACCGGTCGAGATCGACCGATGGCAGGTTGACGCCTGCTACAGCTGCACCCAAAAGGGGATCGGCGCCCCACCGGGTCTCGCACCAGTTACTTTCAGTGAGCGCGCGATGCAGGCTGTGCGGACGCGCAAGCAGAAGTGCCGCTCATGGTACTTCGATGTTGCCCTGATTGAGCGCTATTGGGGTCCCGACCGTCTCTATCATCATACCGCGCCTATCTCGATGAATTATGCAATCTACGAGGCCCTCCGAATTGTGGTCGAGGAAGGTCTCGAGGCGCGCTTCAAACGCCACGCGGCTAACGCGGCGGCGCTGCAAGCGGGGCTTGAGGCGATGGGACTCGAACTCGCGGCGCAACCGGGTTATCGACTGCCACAGCTCACGGCAGTGCGTGTGCCCGAGGGAATCGACGACGCCAGGGTCCGCGCAGACCTGCTACGGATCTTCAACCTGGAAATCGGAGCCGGTCTCGGCGTCTTCAGGGGCAAGGTCTGGCGTATCGGCCTGATGGGCGAGTCATCGCGGCGCGAGAACGTGATGCTGGTGCTAAACGCATTGGAGACCGTGCTGGCTGCGCAAGGAACGGAAATCGCGCGCGGCGCCGCGTTAGCAGCGGCTGACAACAGCTACAATGGCGCGCCTTGAATTTACCGATACGTCCAGCGACACCGCGGCAGGCGGTGAGCGCAATGAGCTTTCAAGTCATCCGTTGAGATGATAGGCGGCGCGGGCATTTCGGTAGCAGAGATCATCGCGGACAATTTGCGGCAGCCCTTTTACCAGCTCGATGCGGCGGAAGTATTTCGCCTCTGGTCTGACCCGGTCACTGCCGAACATAACTCGTGTAAAACCCCAATTTTGCAGAAAATGGGGCACTACCTGTGGAGGCATGTTCAGTTCCGCCTCATGAAGTTGCAGGTACTCGGTCTCCACGTAGATATTCGGGTGATGACGCAGAAGCTGCGGCAGTTCTCGCGACCAGCCGCCAGCCGTATGTAGACATACGATCGTCAGCTGGGGAAATGCCCGCGCCAGTACTGCGAACAGGTTGGGGTGGCAGAGCGCTTCCATCACGGGACTGCCGCCGAAATGAAACTGAATTGGGAGTCGCCGATCCTGACAGAAGGCGTAGAGCGGCATGAACTCCGGCTGTAGAGGATGCTGGCGAAGATAGGGGAAAACAGTCTTGGCGCCGATCACGACCGAGGGGAATTGGTCGGCCAGCGACACCAGGTGCGACAAACTCTCCATCGGATTCCGGGAATCGAACCAGACCAGACTGTAGAGCCTGCCTGGTTGCACGGCCGCCTCTCTCGCCACCACCGGCACATCTTCTGCCCATGTCACTAGCAGCGAAGTATCAACCCCCGCCCTAGCCATATCTTCCAACAAAAGCTGCAGCGCAGCTTCAGCCGAAATGCGGGGTCTCACTCGAGACAATTTCCCGGAACGCAGGTGTACGTGTGCGTCTATCAGCTGCATTGAAGTTTTGCCACAGCGGCCAATGACGGTTCGACTTTGGTGGTGGTTAGTTTGTCTTCAGCACCGGTGTGAGAACGCTACAACGTGGAGGTTACGAGCTTAATTTCCCGCGTTTGATGGCCGTCAGTTACTGGGGCAGGTTTGGGGCAGGCGGAATTGTTCCGCTCGCGCTCCACGCTTTACGAACTTCTACAACGTTCGTACGGTATATCCGGTCCACTCCTCGTGCCCGCGTGGAAATTCCCCTGGCGGGCTGGGCTGATCGACGAAGCCAACGTGCCATCCCTGGATCAGCGGTGCACCTTTGGGGCCCCAAACCTTGGTGCGCCAGCGGCGCGGCAGCGGGAGTTGCTGCACGACCGCCCATTTGACTCGCGTGAACCAGTCGCGGTCGCTATGGCCGTAAAACTTGTGTGAGCGAAGCGGTGCGTCCTCGCCATAGCGGACGATGAAATCGGCGGTTTCAGTTGGCGAGTAAACGAACGCATCGCCATCGTAGACGCTCCAATGCGCGCAAACGCCCGAAACATTGCCGTGCCAATCGGTCAGCTCGATTTCCTGGCAGACGATCTGCTCGGTAAACACCGGCGTTGGAGATACGGTGCCGTTGCTCCAGACGTCATAGAAATAGTGGAACAGGTAATTTTCATCGAATATGCCGGTGCCAGGATTCAGGATGGAGGACGGCATCTTGATCACTTTGACGCGAGCATTGGAGGGCGCCGACACGGGCCGTTCGCTGACCTGGGCGGTTGCGACCGATTCCTCCCCACTAAGCGTCACACCTCCGAGTCCCTGCTTGACCACGGCGTTCTTTTCCATTCGACGAACTTCATGCGGCAGACGCCAGTCGGGGCCTTGAAACAGCGGAGTGAAGGTGTAATGGATGACGACTTCGTTGATGCCTGACACTTCGTCGAGCCAGGTTTTTTTAAGATACCACATTGTGTTGTCTTTCTCTCTTACTCTCCTTGACTATTAGTGGAGATACTCGCCGCGTCTCGAAAATCCTATTTGCCAAATGGCGTCTGGGCCAAATGGCGTTCTGGGTTTGAAGGACTGGAAATTGCCGACACCCTCAGAGCGATCTTGAAACCTCCGAGCGGATTAAATTGCCCTGTCGGTCTAAGCGTCGAGCGCGGTAGTGGAGCAGGGGTTGGAATTGCAGTTGCGCTTCTCGCGACCTTCTTATAGCACGCCCTCTTGCTCGAAACAGTGGCGCGCGAGCTTGGAATCAGTCGCGATGGTGACAAAAGTGTACGCTTCTCCGTGACTGTCCGTGGCGCAAGATTGCCGTATTGCGAGCGGGGCCTGTTTCGTCTTCGCGCCGCAGCGCATACTCTAGATTGAGGCGAGTTTGCGTCGTTGACTGGTTCGCATGGCTACAATCCGCGTCATTTACGAAAACGGCAGCCCTGAAAGAGTGATCGAGTTTGATCCTGCTGAGGCGCCCTTTCAGCACGACGGCCAGCCGGGGTCGGTACTCGATGTTCTACTCGGGCACGGTATCCACCTGGAACACGCGTGTGGCGGCAACTGCGCCTGTACCACCTGTCACGTAATCGTCAGGCAAGGCCTAAACAGGCTTTCGGAGGCTTCCGAGCAAGAAGAGGACATGTTGGATCGGGCACCCGGCTTGACACCGACTTCTCGACTCGGCTGTCAGGCAGTAATTGAAGATCTGCATGCCGAAATCGTCGTGGTGGTGCCCCGTTACACGATTAACCAGATAAGCGAAAGCCGTGAAGGCTAGAGCGAATGGATTTAGGCGAAGAACGAGGGCAAGCCGCACGGCTTTGGGCGACCCTCGCTTCCCGCTTGAAGCTATTGTCATCCTGCAATTAAAGGCCGATGGAAAGACCAACTTACCGCGCGCGAGTCGAGCGGATTTTTGATCACTGCGAAGATACGCGCTCCCTCTTTCTGCGCACGGTATCTGACACACTTCCACAATATTCGCCGGGTATGTTCGTCTCCATCTCTATTCCATTGGCCAACGAGACCCGCGTTCGTCCGTACACGATTGCGACCAGCCCGGAGGACGGCGAGCCTTTCGAATTATGTTTCAACCTCGTCCCCAATGGTCCCGGTGCGGCATGGATGTTTGAGCGCACGGTGGGCGACTTGCTTGATTTCACCGGGCCTTTCGGCGCGTTTACCCTCGAACGTGCACCCGACTGTGAGATGGTATTTATTGCCGAGGAAACCACGATCGCGCCGATTCGTCCGATGCTCCGCCGGGCACTTTCGCAGCCGGCCGCTCATCAGATTCATCTGCTATACGCGGCGGAGCGCTCGGAGCATTTGCTCTACCTTCCTGAGCTGGAGTTGCTGTCCAACGCCTATCCTCGGTTCAGATTCGAACCGCTCGTTATCGAACATGAATTCCTCTACCAGCGGCTGCTCGATGAGGTGCAACGCCGATGGGTCACGAGTGACAGCGGCCGAAGCCGGCATTTTTATGTATGCGGCATCGGGTCCGGGGTGTTGAAGCTTCGGGATCTGCTCCGCGAAGCGGGCTACGAAAGGCGCGCTGTCCGGTACGAGCGATGGTGAATAAAGAGATGACAGGAGATAAATGACAATAATTACCTAAGAAGAGATGTAGGAGCCGTTTCGTGTTTTCGTCCCTTACTTCTTCTATCGGCTCCCTGTTCTCCCTTATGTTCTATCTTCTCTCTCGAAGCGCCCCGGATCGAGCAACGGCAGCAGGTCCTCGTGGCGGGTCCACGCCAACGCTGCGAGTTCCATCGGATCAAGATAAATTTCCTGGCCCGTCTGCAAGTCGCGGATCATCAGACGTGGTCCATTGCCGCGATCGTCGCGAGCTATCTCGACCGCGGCAAATTCGCTAATGAGTCGCGTAGTCATGGCGATGGCGAGCAATGCTCGCTGAACGATGCGCTAGCAGAAAACCGGCGGACTTGCCAAGAACCTCGCCCATAGCGCAGGATCAGCCACGAAACGCTGTCCAGTGTGCGGCGTCTTTCCATTTCGAGTGCTCAAATTAAGCCGGTGCCGAAAGATCATACTTGCTCGCGTTTCTGGCAAATAGGAAGATCGATGGGTGGACTATTAATTTTTTTTGTAGCTCAAGGCGAGATAGATGGATAGGGTCAAGGCTGCTGCTTTAGTGTCGCCGCCAGGCTATTCAAATGGAATTAAGCAAAAGACGCCCCGCGTTCCCTATCGTCGCCTTGACGCTGGTCGCCTATGTGTCAATTTCAGCGGGCTTCGCTGGTCGCGTATCCGCGCAGCAAGGCGAACTCACCTTGCCATCCTCAGTTCCGCGCAATCAAAGACAAGGCGGAGCGGTTTTAGAAGTACCCGCGATACCTGGCCGCCAGTTCGGAGAAACGGAGAGTATCCCCCGCGTTGCCCCCCAACAAGGCCAGGAGTTAACCGTGCCGTCGCGCCAATTGGCCCGACAACCGGGTTACAATCAACTGACTGTGACAATTGTCGATCAGCGCGGGCGCTATGTGACCGGACTTCAGAAAAATGATTTAAAGCTTTACATCGATGGTCAGCAGCGTCCAATCGAGTTTTTCCGGCAGGATCTCAATACGCCGGTCTCGGTCGGAATCCTGGTGGACACCTCGGGCAGCATGGAGCCCAAGCTCATGCAGGCCCGGGCCGCGATAACTGAATTCGTAAACGACTTAAATCCGCACGACGATGTCTTCCTGTTTGCTTTTTCGAGCCAACCTTTCCTACTTCAGCCTTTTACCACTGATCATGAGGCAGTAATTGGCCGTCTAAGCTTGCTCTATGCCCAAGGCGAGACAGCAATCTTCGATACGATTATCGACGGGCTGCTGATGGTCCGTCATGGACGGTGGGACAAGAAAGCGCTGCTGGTCGTCACCGATGGCCAGGACAATGCCAGTGAGCAGAATCTGCAGCAGGTGATCGCGTACGCCCGCCAGATGGGAGTGCTGATCTATTCAATTGGGATAGGCAACTCCAACGTTGACGCCTCCTCGATTGGTTTTGGCCCGCTGGGCCTGGGGCTGATCTCCCAGGATGCAGTTGACGCCCGAACCCTGGAGCTGCTTTCCAATGAAACGGGTGCCAAGACCTTCCTGTTGCGCACCATCGGCGACGGAGGTGCGATGCGCGAGGATTGCGCTGCAATAAGCCGTGAATTGCGTGAACAATACACACTCGGCTTCCTTGCCTCGGACCCGGGACGCAGCGGATACCGCAATGTTCGGGTGGACGTGCCCAGCCGTCCAGACGATAGGGTCCGGGTGCGTAAAGGAGTAGAACTCGGTGGAACGGAGTCTGCGTCGGCAGAAGCAGATCCCGGAGTGCGATGACAGACCGATATCGGAGGCGGGCTGCACACGGGCGACACGGTCGGCATGCTTTACTCGACCATCATGGGCTGTTATGCTCTTGGCCAAATAAACGAAAAGGGAAAGAATAGAAGACCTGATGCCCCTTGAGGCCGCTCGCCAGCGAACAATTATCACCGACAACGCACGAGCCAGAAACGATAGTGGCTCGCCTGAAGTCCAGGTTGCGCTGTTCACGGCGCGTATCGAACAACTCACCGAACATCTCAAGACGCACGCGAAGGACCATCATTCGCGCCGCGGACTATTACGACTGGTCGGTAAGCGTCGGCGTCTGCTCGACTATCTCCACGCACGAGATTTCGATCGCTACAAGGGTCTCATCGACAAGCTCGGAATCCGGCGATAGCTCGTTGTAGCCGCGGATAAGTTGTGGAGCCGTCGCCGCAAACCGGGCCACTCCTAAAGGCGCATCAGGCAGGAGACTCGGCGAACTCTTGCGCGGTATGAGCCAGCGGTAAGTAACGCGCCAGCTATCTGGTGCAGGCTGAGGCGAATCGCCAAGTCTCTGTTTTTCCCCAGGTGCACATGAATGTATCGTAAGTTGGAGATTGAGTTTGCTGGCAGGCAACTTTCGCTTGAAACCGGACGCCTGGCCAGGCAGTCGCATGGCGCCGTTCTAGCCCAATACGGCGAGACCATCGTGCTAGCAACCGTGGTTTCAGCTCATCAGAGCCGCGAAAGAGTCGATTTCCTGCCATTGACCGTAGATTACCAGGAACGGACCTTCGCCGCCGGAAAAATTCCCGGCGGTTTTTTTAAGCGGGAAGGACGGCCTTCGGAGAAAGAAATTCTCACCTCGCGGCTTATCGATCGTGCGATGCGGCCGCTGTTCCCCAAGGGTTTTGACCAGGAAACCCAAATTGTCGTGACCGTGCTCTCCGCCGATCGTGATAACGATCCCGACATGCTATCATTGATTGCCACCTCGGCAGCGCTCGAAGTCTCCGACATCCCCCATAATGGACCGGTAGCGGCGGTGCGGATGGGACGAGTCGGCGGCAAGCTAATCGTTAATCCGCGCTTCAGCGAGATGGAGGCGAGCGACCTCTCAATGGTCGTTGCGGCGAAGCCGGACTCGATCGTAATGCTCGAAGGAGGGGCGCACATCGTTGACGAGGAACCGGTGCTTGAGGCGCTTTTCAGTGCGCACGAAGAAATGCGGCCCGTGTTTGAATTGCAGGAAGAATTACGCCGCCTCACCGGCAAGACAAAACGTCAATTCAAGCTCAAGCAATATGATCAAGCCTTGCTGTTGGCGGTCACGGAGCGAATGGCCGGGGAACTCGAGGAAGTCCTTAAAATTGTTGGAAAAAAAGAACGCAACGGCGCAATTTATTCGCTGTCGGACCGCGTGGTAGACGACTTGGCGTCGCGCTTCCCCGAACGGACTAGCGAGCTGGCGGAAGCCACCGAAAAGGTGCTGCGCGACCGTGTCCGGCGGGTCATCCTCGAACAAGACCGGCGTATAGATGATCGCAGCTCAACCGAGATTCGGCCCTTAAGCGCTCAAGTGCAGGTCCTGCCGCGAACTCACGGATCGGCCTTGTTCACACGTGGCGAGACTCAAGTTCTGGCCACTGTTACCCTGGGCACCTCGTCAGACGAACAGAAGATCGACGCATTGTTGGGAGAACGCTTCAAGAAGTTTATGCTGCATTACAACTTCCCGCCGTTCTCCACCGGCGAAGTGAAGTTTCTGCGCGGACCTTCGCGTCGCGAAATCGGCCACGGTGCGTTGGCCGAACGGGCTCTGGCGCCGGTTCTGCCGCCAGAAGAGAGCTTCCCCTATACGATTCGCGTAGTTTCCGAGGTCTTGGAGTCGAACGGCAGCTCTTCGATGGCGACCGTATGCGGCGGCAGTTTGGCTCTCTTCGACGCGGGTGTGCCGGTCAAAGCTGCAGTTGCCGGTATCGCGATGGGGTTGGTCAAGGAAGGAGAGCAGGTGCGGGTACTGACCGATATCCTTGGAGACGAGGACCATCTCGGCGATATGGACTTCAAGGTTGCCGGCACCGCGCAGGGCATCACCGCTATCCAGATGGACAGCAAGGTCGGCGGCATTACACGTGATGTAATGCGTCAGGCGTTGCATCAAGCGCGTGATGCACGCTTGTTCGTCCTGAGCGTGATGGAAAAGGCGATGGAGCGGCCACGCAAAGAAGTTTCGTCATATGCGCCGCGCATCGTCACCATGCACATCAAACCCGACAAGATACGCGATGTGATCGGCCCGGGCGGCAAGGTGATTCGCGGCCTGGTCGAGGAGACCGGCTGCAAAATCGATATCCAGGATGACGGTACCGTGCTGATTGCCTCTGCCGACGGGGCCGCGATGGAAAAGGCAGTGGCCGCTATCGAGGCTATTACTGCACAACCAGAAGTGGGCCGTATCTATCGCGGGAAGGTCCGCAAAATCGTCGATTTCGGCGCCTTCGTCGAAATTCTGCCGGGGACTGATGGCCTTCTCCATATTTCGCAGATATCCAAAGATCGGGTCCGGCGGGTTGAAGATGAGCTGAGCGAGGGCGATGAGGTCATGGTCAAGGTGCTCGACGTCGATCGGAACGGTAAGATTCGTTTGTCGATGCGCGAAGCGCTACAAGAACTCGAACAAAAGGCAAAATAGGTGCATAAAAGCACTCTTTCGAACGGTGTGCGCGTCCTGAGCGAACCGATGCCGCAGATGGTGTCGGCTACCATCGGAATTTGGGTCGAGAACGGGTCTCGTTACGAAGAAACGCGGGAAAATGGGGTTTCGCACTTCATCGAGCATCTGCTCTTCAAGGGAACCCAACGACGGAGCGCAGCCCAAATTGCCGAAGAGATCGATGCAGTCGGGGGCGTGCTCAATGCTTTTACCGGCAAGGAGTACACCTGCTATTACGCCAAGGTGCTCGGTGAAGACGTCAAAATGACCACCGAACTGCTCGCGGACATTTTCCTCGAATCTGTATTCGCGCCTGAGGAAATTGACCGCGAACGGCAGGTGGTACTCCAGGAAATCTCGCAGGCTGAAGACACCCCGGACGATTTTATCCACGACCTCTTTAATCTCCATTTCTGGCAGGGTCATCCGCTATCGCTACCAATCTTCGGTTCGGTCGATACCGTCAATGCGATCGACCGCGAGCTGATGGTCTCCTTCATGGCTGACCGTTACCGCGCCGAGCGGATATTGATTGCGGCCGCGGGTGCGGTCGATCATGATCGGCTGGTTGCCGATTGCGAACGGTTGTTTGGCTCGATCCCTAGGAATGGCAAGCGCGCTGAGATAGAGGCGCCGCATGAACGCTTGATGGTGATCAACCATCCGAAAAAGCTTGAACAGGCGCATCTGTGCATTGGTGGCCCGGGTTTGAGCCAGGTCGCGCCAATGCGCTACGCCGCTTACTTACTGAACACTGCGCTGGGCGGGGGCATGTCGTCGCGTTTGTTTCAGGAGGTGCGCGAGAAGCGGGGCCGAGTCTACAGCATCTATTCGTTCCTATCGGCGTTTCTCGATTGCGGCTACTTCGGTATTTATGCTGGCACCTCGCCCGATTGGGTTGACGAAGTGATCGAAGTTTCACTCAATGAGATTGCCAAGGTTGCGCACGAGGGGCTCAAAAAGGAGGAATTGGCGCGCGCCAAGAGTCAGCTCAAAGGCAATATGTTGCTTGGAATGGAATCGACCGACAGCCGCATGAATCGCCTGGCACGCAACGAGATCTACTTCCGCCGAGACATTCCCCTGGAAGAAATCGCCCGCGAAATTGAAGGCGTGGGCAATGAACAGGTTATCGAGCTTGCGTCTTCATGCTTTAAGCCTGATCGGATGGGACTAGTCATGCTGGGCGACCTCAAAGGGCGCGAACTCGATCCAGGAGTTTTTCAGGCTCTCGCGTGAGGGTAATCCACGTAACTCGGCAACGCGATCGATTGATCGATGCAATTGAACGGCTTGGGCGACAGAGAGGTTATCGGGGGGCTGGTCGCCATTCTAGTCGCGAGTTATGCGGCTTTCTTCGCCTGGGTAGTGGGAAGTATCCATCGCTTGGACCGTAAAATCGATATTAAAATCGACGTGCTCGATGCCAAGCTTAGCGCCAAAATCGATGCGGTCGATACGAGGCTTAGTGCCAAAATTGATGCGGTTGACGGTAGATTTGGCACTGAAATCAAGTCGCTTGAAGACCGGCTGAGCACTCAAATCAAATCGCTCGACGGCAGATTGAGCACCGAAATCAAGTCGCTTGAAGACCGGCTGGCCACTCAAATCAAATCGTTCGACGGCAGATTGAGCGCTGAAATCAAGTCGCTTGAAGACCGGCTGAGCACTCAAATCAAATCGTTCGACGGCAGATTGAGCATTGAAATCGGCTCTCTCGATGGCAGGCTAGGTTCCAGGATAGACAACCTCAGCACCAAGATTGACGCGCTCACAGTGGCGGTGGCGCGATTGGAGGGAGCGGTGTGGGGTCGCGCACCTGTCGAGTCAGCGCAAGGCCGAGGTTAGGGCCGCCGAGCGCGACTCCTTTGGCACTGGATCTCAAGTTTAATGACTCAACTCTGTCGCGGCATTGAGCTATCGTGATCACCCCGATCGTCAAAATTCAACGCCTGCGTGGAGCTATACCTCGTTATCAAAGCGAGCATGCCGCAGGGCTTGATTTGCTTGCTGTGCTCGACGAACCGCTGGTGCTGGCGCCGCTCGGCCGTGCCGCGGTCCCGACCGGAATTGCAGTTGAAATACCGTCCGGGTTTGAGGGGCAGGTACGGCCCAGAAGTGGCCGCGCACTCGACGAAGGGCTCACGCTGGTGAACTCACCCGGCACGATCGATGCCGATTATCGCGGCGAGGTCAAAGTCATCCTGGTCAACCTGGGTCAGCATCCCATCACAGTTAAATCTGGCGAGCGAATCGCACAATTCGTGATCGCGCCCGTCGCGCGCGCTCAGTTTATCGAGGTTGAACAGCTCGGGACCACTACACGCGGCCCTGGGGGTTTCGGCCACACCGGAAGATCCTGAACCAAGCGAACCACGCGTGGGCGCAGCGCCCGCGTCTTTCCTGAAATCGACCTGACAGGCGCTAGAATGACGGTCTCCGTTCCCTAACCGACTGTGAACAAACCTGCTCCGTCTGGGAAAAATTCATGCCTTGGAGGGCGCGCAAGCCGCCGACAACATTGCGGTTGGTTGCCCGGCAGATAGAATGGTTACGTTATTCTAGTTGGTGTGAAGTGAGGGCTGCCGTGGAAAGTACTCCACAAAAACTAGAGATGTTCTACGAGGGAAAGGCCAAGAAGCTTTATGCAACTGCCGACCCCGATCTTGTAATCTGCTATTTCAAGGACGATGCGACCGCCTTCAACGCGAAAAAACGGGGCACAATCGAGGATAAAGGCGTCGTCAACAATCGCATGTCCGAGCTGTTTTTCGGACTGCTCGCGCGAACCGGTCTGAAAACCCATTTCGTCAGGCGGCTAAACGACCGTGAGATGCTGTGCAAACGCCTTCAGATAATCCCGGTCGAAACGGTTGTACGCAATATCGTGGCAGGTTCGATGGCGAAGCGGTTGGGGCTGGAAGAGGGTCGTGAGCTGAGCTTCCCGGTTGTCGAGTATTACTATAAGTCCGACCCGCTCGACGATCCGCTCATCTATCCCGAGCACGCAATTTTGTTTGGATGGGCAACCGCGGCCGAACTTGAGACGATTCGCTCACTTGCGCTGAAGGTGAACGAGGTGCTGCGGCGCTTCCTCGATGAGCGCGGAATCATCCTGGTCGATTTCAAACTCGAATTCGGACGGCACCACGGTGAGATTCTGCTCGGTGATGAGATCTGCCCCGACACTTGCCGTTTCTGGGACAAAGCCAGCCGCAAGAAACTGGACAAGGATCGCTTCCGCCGCGACTTGGGCGACGTGGAGGAGGCTTACCAGGAAATGTTGCGGCGCGTGGAAGACTAGTGCGGATTAAAGTCTTTGTTAGGCCGCGGCAGGAGATTCTTGATCCGCAGGGGCGGGCCGTGGAAGCAGCGTTGGGCAAATCTCGGCTTCGCAGGCGTAAGCGACGTCCACTTGGGCCGATATATCGTGCTCGCGCTTGATGCACCATCCAAGGCGGCCGCCGAGGAGTCCGTGCGGAAAATGTGCGAGCAACTGCTCGCCAACCCCACGATTGAGGATTACTGCTTCGAGGTCGAGCAAGGATGAAATGGGCAGTTGCGCGCTTCCCGGGCTCGCTCGATGATGACGATGCGCTTTATGCTGTACGTGAAGTGCTTGGGCAAGACGCATCAATGTCTGGCACAAGAACGAGAGCCTGGGTGATGCAGAATGCGTCGTGCTCCCGGGCGGTTTCAGCTACGGAGACTATCTGCGATGCGGTGCCATCGCGCGTTTCTCTCCGATAATGGGGAGTATCGCCAAATTCGCCGCTGATGGCGGCCTCGTACTGGGAATTTGCAATGGCTTCCAGATCCTCTGCGAAGCCCATCTGCTGCCGGGCGCCCTCACTCGCAATCGCTCACTTTCGTTTGTCTGCGAGACAGTGACGGTCAGGGTTGAGAATTGCCACACGCCATTTACTGCTTCGATGCGTCAGGGCGATTTGCTGCGGCTGCCCATCAAGCATGGCGAGGGATGTTACGTCGCGCCCGAACAGGAATTGCGCCAAATCGAGGAGCGCGGGCAAGTGCTCTTGCGCTACGTGGATAGCGACGGCCATCAAAGCGACCGCGTAAATCCGAATGGTTCGATGCGCGCGATTGCCGGTGTCGCCAATGAACGCTTCAACGTGTTCGGCCTAATGCCGCATCCGGAGCACGCAGTGGAAATGATGCTTGGTGGCAACGACGGCCTCAAGATTTTCCGATCAATCGTTGCGAGTGTTGCCGGATGACACCGGTTTCCCTGCCGGGTGAGCCCGTTGTTGACGCGGCGTTGGCGCGTGCACACGGACTCACGGTTCGACGAGCATGCCGCTATCGAGCGATGGCTTGGGCGGACCCCATCCTTCACCGAGCTTGGGGTGTTCTCGGTAATGTGGTCGGAACACTGTTCCTACAAATCCTCCCGCAAGTATCTGAAAATGCTACCGATGAGCGGCCCTCGCGTGGTCGGGGGCCCCGGAGAGAATGCGGGTGCGCTTGAGGTCGGCGACGGATGGGTCGCGGTCTTTCAAAATTGAAAGTCACAACCATCCATCATTTGTCGAGCCATACCAAGGGGCGGCAACCGGCGTCGGCGGAATCCTTCGCGATATCTTTACGATGGGCGCGCGTCCGATCGCCAGCATGAACTCGTTGAAATTCGGCGCATTGGAACATCCGCGCTCGCGCTATCTGCTCAGCGGAGTCGTCGCCGGAATCGGCGGTTATGGGAACTGCGTGGGCGTGCCGACCGTCGCCGGCGAAGTGATGTTCGACCCGGCCTATAGTTCCAATATCCTGGTCAACGCGTTCTGCCTTGGCCTCGCCCGCAGGGAGCAATTGCAGAGCGCACGCGCGCGCGGCGTCGGCAATCCTGTACTCTATGTTGGTTCGGCTACCGGCCGTGATGGAATTCATGGCGCGAGTTTGCTGGCCTCGTCCGAATTTGGCGAGGCCAGCGCATCGAAGCGGCCCACCGTTCAAGTCGGCGACCCTTTTACGGAAAAGCTGCTTATGGAAGCTTGCCTTGAGGCGATGCAGACCGGCGCTATAGTGGCGATTCAGGACATGGGTGCGGCTGGTCTCACATCCTCGTCCAGCGAGATGGCGAGCCGCGGCAATGTGGGGATCGAACTCGCGCTCGACAAAATTCCGTTGCGCGAAGCAGATTTGACGCCATACGAAATTTTGTTGTCGGAATCGCAGGAGCGGATGTTGCTGGTGGCGGAGAATGGCCGCGAGGGTGAGTTAGTCGCGATCTTTAGGAAGTGGGATCTCAACGCAGTGGTGGTCGGTCGGATCCTCCGCGAGGAACGTTGGCGGGCGCTGTGGCAGGACGAACTGGTAGCTGATATTCCCGCGCGAGCATTGGCCGATGCTGCCCCGAACTACGACCGCCCCACTAATCCGCCGAAAGCAGACCGTAGTGCCCGTCGAAAAACTTTACGTGAATTAAGGCCGGCGCCGAAGGCAGCCTTGCGCGCTCTGCTCGCGAGCCCAAACGTGTCCTCACGCCGTTGGATCTTCCGGCAATACGATTCGATAGTCGGCAGCAACACCGTCGTTGGCCCAGGTGGTGACGCGGCCGTGCTGCGAATCAAGGGAACGCATCGCGGACTCGCGCTGAAGGTTGATTCCAACCCGCGCGCATGCGCGCTCGACCCATATCTGGGGACCGTCTCAACGGTGTGTGAGGTGGTGCGCAACGTAGCCTGTGCGGGGGCGCGCCCGGCGGGGATCACGAACTGCCTCAACTACGGGAATCCGGAGCGCCCTGAAATCATGTGGCAGTTCGTTAAAGGAATCGAGGGCCTCCGCGACGCGGCGCTCGCTTTTGACATCCCCGTCATTAGCGGTAACGTCAGCTTTTACAACGAAACCGAAGGACGCGCGATTCCGCCCACGCCAACTATCGCGGCAGTTGGAATCCTGGAGGATCTTGCCAGGCATCGAAGACATTATTTTACCCAGCCGGGCGACCTGATTCTGATGATTCGGACCTCGGCGCCATCGATGGTAGCGTCCGAATATGAGGCGCTGTTTGGTAGTGGCTATGATGAGCATTGGACAATAGATCTGAGCCGTGAGCGCCGGTTCGTCGATGGGCTGGTTGATGGGATGGAGAGAGGCTTGATAAGATCGGCTCACGACGTTGCGGAAGGTGGGGCCGCAGTCGCGCTGGCAGAAGCTTGCTTTAATCCGCGTCGAGCACTTGGCGCCGAAGTCGCCAAACTGGAGTCAGACGCAGAGCGGTTTGGTGAAGGACCTTCTACGGTCATCATCTCAGCAGCGTCCCACGACTTGGACGAAGTAAGAAAGGTATTCGAGCCACTTGAAGTTATCATACTCGGGCGAGTAACCGAAATTCCCAGGCTCAGAATAGTCCCGGGAATTGACGAGGACATTAACGATTTGCTGCAAATTTACGAACAAGCGCTGCCGCTGAGGCTCGACTCGAAGTGACAGATCCTGAGCGAAACGGGGAATCTAGCTGCGCAGACGTCCACGCCTATCCTCCTCGGCGGGCGGAGTGGGTTGGGGACGACCTCTCCGTCGTAGTTGACGAGGCCAAGCTAGACAGCTTCCACGAAGAATGCGGTGTGTTCGGTGTTTATGGCCATCCCGAAGCTGCCAATCTAGTGTATCTCGGGCTTTACGCCTTGCAGCATCGCGGCCAGGAATCAGCGGGGATCGTCTCGTCTAACGGCAAGGTCCTGATTGCACATCGCGGGATGGGGCTGGTGGCGGACATCTTCAACAGCCAGGTAATCGAGCAGTTGGAGGGTACCACCGCGATCGGCCACAATCGCTACTCCACCACTGGCTCCACGACACTTAAAAATTGTCAACCGCTGGTGGTTGAATACGCGAAGGGCGGCCTCGCACTCGCGCATAACGGCAACCTGGTCAATTTCGACGAACTGCGCGACCAGCTGCAAAAGAGCGGCTCGATTTTTCAGTCGTCATCCGACAGTGAATTGATAATTCATCTGATTGCCTCGGCCCAGGCGGCCGAACTGCCCGAGCGGGTTATTGAAGCGCTGGCGCAGGTGCGCGGCGCATATTCCATGGTCCTGCTGACCGAGCGGCAAATCATCGCTGCGCGCGACCCGTGGGGTTTTCGTCCGCTGGTGCTAGGGAAACTTAATGATGCCACAATAATTGCCTCCGAGACTTGTGCCCTCGATCTCGTGCGGGCGGAATATGTGCGCGAAATCGAGCCGGGCGAGATCGTGGTGATCGATGAGGATGGGATTCGCTCGCTGCACCCCTTTCCACCGATGCCGGCGCGGCGCTGTATTTTCGAGTACGTATATTTCGCGCGTCCCGATAGTCTCCTTTATGGCCGCAACGTCTACCAGGTGCGTAAGATACAGGGGCGGGCGCTTGCCCGCGAATGCCCGGTCGAGGCGGATATCGTGGTGCCGGTGCCGGATTCGGGCAACGCGGCCGCGCTAGGCTATGCCGAGGAATCGGGGCTGCCGTTCGAGATGGGTCTGGTGCGGAGTCACTACGTCGGACGCACCTTCATCGAGCCGCGCCAGTCGATTCGCCATTTCGGTGTAAAGATAAAGTTCAATCCCGTGGTCGGCTTGTTGCGCGGTAAGCGGGTCGTATTGATCGAGGATTCGCTCGTGCGCGGCACCACCCTGCGTAAAGTAATACCCATGCTGCGGCAGGCAGGAGCGCGCGAGGTGCATATGCGCATCGCCGCGCCGCCCACCACCAATTCATGCTTCTATGGGATCGATACGCCGACCCGCGAAGAGCTGCTCGCCTCTCACCAGTCGGTGGACGAGATCCGCAAATATATAACTGCCGACTCCCTGGCGTATCTGAGTTGGGATGGGCTCTACTCATTCCTCGGGAGCGGCGATCGCGAAGGGTACTGCGATGCCTGCTTCACCGGCAAATATCCGGTCGAGATTCCGCGCGATCGCGCTCCCCATCAGTTGCACCTGTTCGAGGCTACCGACCACCATCAACTCAATGACAGCGCGATGCGCGCCGATAGAATGGCCTGAGCAATTGACAGGGTCGTCGTTCCGCGCACCGCTCAAAAATCCTACACAATTGCCGGCACCGCAGGTGTGTGGCATACCGCTTCAATCCGATGCCCATCTGGATCCAATGCGAATGCCGCATAATAGTCTGGATGATACTGGGCGCGCACCGCTGGTTGTCCATCATCTCTCCCGCCAGCGGTTAGCGCCGCCCGATGAAAAGCCCGAACTGCCCGGCGATCGGACGCACGGAAACAGACATGCATGCCCTGCAACGGCGATGCCCCGCGCGTTTCAACGGTAATCGTGAACTCAACTCCGAATTGGCCTGCCATCGTGCCATAATCCGAGCCGCGGCCTTGAAAATCGACGGTGCGGACGAGCCCGAGAGGCCGCAACACCGCGTCGTAAAACTGGCGGCTGCGTTGCAATTCTGTGACGCCCAGGGAAACGTGGTCCAACATTTGACCCTCCGGCGATTTTTAAAGCAGGGCATCCGGAGCCGCGCCCTAATTCCAGGTCCCGCTCTAATGACGTGTCGTTCTCAAATACGTACTCTAGCTTCATGTGGCGAAACGCGACTTCTTTGGACGACGAGAATATCGTTTCGATGTGTATGGCGCTGAACGCTGATGATCCTGGTCCTGTGCCGGTATATCCTCAGCAGGTGTGCCGGACGCTTGCAATACTGCGCAAAGAGCCTCATCGCGGCCGCGCTCTGGTGTGCGAAATCAATGGTAATCCAGCCGGCTACGCCCTGCTGATTTCATTCTGGTCGAACGAACTAGGCGGAGAGGTCTGCAACGTTGACGAGCTGTTTGTTGCGCCCGTGTATCGAGGGCGCGGTTTGGCGACCGACCTTTTCACTATGCTTACCGCAAGTGAACAGTCCTTATGGCCGACGAAGCCGGTAGCGCTCTCACTCGAGGTGAGTGGTACAAACGAACGTGCAAGGGCGCTTTACGAGCGGCTCGGATTCCGGGGTAACAATCTTGCGATGCGACTCCGTCTTCCCAATAAATGAGGGACCT
>CAVWAA010000021.1:0-120285 GCA_963752805.1 Binataceae bacterium (SeqCode) | reverse complement strand
TGGATAAGGTCGCGCTAACGGTTCTTGGCGATGACCTGCAACTGGCGGCCGCGCCCGCCTTTGGCACAAGCAGCGGCTGATTCTCGAGTAACGTCCCGGCCCTCCTTGTCGCTGCGGAATCAGGCGAAACGCGGGTGACGCAATCGATTGGTCAGCCGTCATTCCAGGAACTCGATTCGAGCAATGATGAATGGATCTGACCAGCGGCAGAGAGCCATTTTTCGCGCTGGTTAGGGCCCTGCCCCGAGCATCCTTCAGCCGGGCCCGGCGGCTTCGGATCCGAAGGTTGGGGTTCGAATCCTTCCGGGCGCGCCAATCGAATTGAACGTGCCGACGCGATTTCGCGGTAAGCGCTGACAGGATATTGGCGAGCCGTGCGTGTCGGGTTGCTCGGGTTCGATCTTCTAGATGAAGGGACCAGCCAGTGCCGGCAACTGAGGATGGTCACTCCAGTTTGGCGGGGGGCAGCGTTTGGCAGCCGGCACCATCCAGGCCACAAAACAAACCCAGACTGTGGATAAAACTGGTCGGGAAAACGCGCCTTAGTGTGGACGACTGGCCGGCGCAGTTATATGACATAAGTTACTAACGGAGTTGGGCGGCTGGGTTGTCGTTTGCTGCCTGCCAAACAATCTTCGGGGCCGGTTACCTCCGCTCCATTGTAAGTGCCCCACCCAGAGCAGCTGTTTCTGACTCTCCGAAGTAGATGGGTTCGGCGATGCTAAGTCCGCTGATCGGCTTATCGAGATTCGGCCTTTCCAGTTATTTCAACTGGGCAAATGGTAACGGCAAGCTAATGCGGAGTGTGCTGACCGGAGTCGACGTCGGCACGAGCAAAGTCTGCGTACTCATCGCGGAAATACAGCCTGACGGGGGAATTGTATTGCTCGGCTATGGCGCCGCGCCATGCAGCGGCGTTCGCCGGGGTGTGGTGGCCAATATCGAAGCAACAGTCGAGGCGCTCCGCGCTTCGATATCTGAAGCGCAAAAATCAGCCGGCGTAGGGATCGGCGCCGCTGCCGTCGGCATCTCAGGAGCCCACATCCATGGAATCAACAGCCATGGAATAGTTGCCGTGCGCGGCGGCGAAGTCGGTGCGCGTGATATCCAGCGGGTGATCGATGCTGCCCGTGCAGTAGCGATTCCGTTGGATCGCGAGGTGCTGCATATTCTTCCGCAGCAGTTCGCGGTTGACGACCAGGAGCGCGTGCGCGATCCGACCGGGATGGCTGGAGTACGGCTCGAGGCGCGCATCCATATCGTCACCGCAGCACAGAGTTATAGCCAAAATTTAAAGAAATGCTGCGATAGGGCCGGTATTAGCATGCTCGACGTGGTCTTTGCACCGCTAGCATCGGCCGAGGCTGCACTCTACCCGGAGGAGCGGGAACTGGGGGTAGCGCTGATCGATATCGGCGGCGGCACGACCGATATCGCAGTTTTCCATGGCGGTGCAGTGATGCATACCGCGGTGCTGCCGATCGGCGGAGGTCACGTGACTAGCGACATCGCCGACGGCTTGCGCGCCCCGATTTCGGAAGCCGAGCGGCTGAAGGTCAACTATGGTGCAGCCACCGATCTGCCGATCAGGCGCAATGAAATAGTGCAAATGCCAGGGGTTGGCGGACGCGCGCCGCGTGAGATTCCTCGACAACACCTGAGCGAGATCATTGAACCCAGGATGGAGGAAATTTTTGTCATGTCGCAGCGTGAATTGCTGCGCTCAGGCGTCGGCGACAGCCTCAGGTCAGGAGTGGTGCTGGCCGGCGGCACTTCGCTGCTCGAGGGCGCCCAGGAATTAGCCGAACAAATCTTTAATCTACCTGTGCGGCGCGGACTCCCAACGAATGCCAGCCACGTGCCCGAGGAATTGATGAAACCGATATACACTACCGCGGCCGGCCTACTGCTCAATTCCGCTAGTTGGCACGGCAATGCTAATGGACTTGCACGATACGGCGGATGGGGAGGGCTCCGCTTGCGTGTAACCGGGTGGATCAGAGATTTCTTTTAAGCCAGCCAAAAAAAGGTGACTGCAAAAACTTAAGGCGCGCGCAAATTCGCGCGGAAGCGGTCTGTGGAGGTGAAGCCATGGTCGATTTGATCGAGAGCGAGCCAGGTGCCCGGATTAAGGTGATCGGAGCCGGTGGCTGCGGTGGTAATGCGATCAAACATATGATCGCTTCGGGCCTGCGTAACATTGATTTTGTCTCGGTGAATACTGACTCGCAGGCACTGCTAAACAATACCGCGCCGAGCCGGCTGCAGATCGGACAGATGCTGACGCGCGGACGCGGCACTGGCGGCAATCCCGAAATCGGCCGCAAGGCCGCGCTCGAAGACGAGGAACGCTTGCGCCAGTTGCTGGCCGAGGCTGAGATGGTGTTCGTTACTGCTGGCATGGGGGGTGGCACGGGCACTGGTTCGGCGCCGGTAATTGCGCGCTTCGCGCGTGAGAGCGGCGCTCTTACGGTTGGCGTGGTCACCAAACCCTTCCTGTTCGAGGGACGCAAGCGCAGGAGCCAGGCGGACGAGGGGTTACGCGAACTTAAGGATGCGGTTGATACGCTTATCACCATTCCCAACGACCGCTTGTTATCAGTCGCGAGCCGCACGACCACGCTCAAGGAAGCCTTCCAAAAGGCTGACGATGTTTTGCTGCAAGCCGTCCGCGGGATTTCCGAATTGGTGACTGTGCATGGACTGATTAATCTCGACTTCGCCGACGTGCGCTCCGTTATGGCAGATATGGGCATGGCAATGATGGGTACCGCACGCGCATCGGGTGAAAATCGAGCTGCCGAGGCCGCACAACGAGCCATTTCAAGTCCGCTGCTCGAAGATACGTCAATCAAGGGCGCGCGCGGGCTCCTGATCAACATCACCGGCGGTCCGGATATGGCGCTGTACGAAGTGAATGAGGCCGCCAGCCTGATTCAGGAAGAGGCTCACGAAGACGCCAATATTATCTTTGGCGCGGTGATTGATGAGGAAGTCGCCGATGAAATCCGTGTAACTGTCATCGCGACCGGTTTCGGTGAATATGGGCGTGAATCCGAACGCCGTACTTCCCGCTATTCGCCCCCGGATGCGCCGCTTGCCGCGCCCGTAAAGGATTTCCCCGCACCGCCGGTTGAGCTGCAGCCACCGGCGGCCGCCTCGACGCCTCCACCTCCGCCGCCATCGCAGAGCAATACATTCAACGGTAATGGCAAGCCGGTTCGTCGCCTCGGGCTTATCGACGAAAGCAGCCTCGATATACCAACCTTCAAGCGGCGTAACGGCGAGCAGGGAATCGCAACGAACCGGATCGGGCAGAACGGGTTCGAAAAGGATGATGAGCTTTGATAGTCCAACGTAGTGCGTAAGCCGGTTGCTTAGCCGAGTACTGGTCTGGACGCGAAATGAGTTAAATTCGGTCTCGCTCGTCTTGAATATTTTTGAACATTGCTGCGCTTATCGGGGCAGCCGAACGCGAGGGTGTAAATTCCTTTCGTAACACTCGTGGAGCACAACGAGTTAGCGGGCGAGCCCCTTCTGAACGCGCCGGTCGGACCAGGGTGCCAACTCAGGCTCTCGCAGCAGAGACTCGTACTAGCTGCAAGTCGAAGCCGACGAACTTGTTTCAATAGTAAATGAGTTGATTGACGCGGAATCGGTGCAGCTATCCTCAGTTGGACGCGCTGGCAACATGAGAGCCTGTGTGCCGATGTCGTTGATGAGATTAGATACTTCGGCCGTAGCTCTGTATTCCGTGAATTGCTGCTCGCAGGATAGTGCCAGGCTGGGGCACGTTTGCTTAAGGGCTTTGTCCCTCAGAAGGACGGGGCATCTGGTTAATGTCTGCACATCAGCCAGTTGATGCATTACGTCGGTACTCGCCCCGGCCAGACCACCGCCCGCGGGTCGCGGGACTGAAACGCGGACTAGAGAGTTCTGCAGAGCCGGTTTATGCGACGATTGATGGCTAAATCCTATGAGGAGAAGCAACGCAATCAGGAGTGAAGCCTTCACCACCGCCTCCCAACCACCCTGTCCATTCTCAACCCAACGAACATCCATTTACCACCATTCTGTCAGCAAGTCGATACTGTCCGCTAAGCCGGACAGCCCCATGTCTTACGCCTGGCTCGATGGTGCCGTAGCGTTGCGCGTCAAGAATCAAGTTGGCTAACAGTTGATTTCGACAATTTGGCCACAGGCCGCGGCATGAAGCCGGCTTCCCCGCCGTCAAGACCCTTGACCAATACGACTTCGGCTTCGCCACCGGACGCGCCCCGCAAGCAGATCATGGAACTGACCAGCCTCGCTTTCGTCGAGCGCGCCGAGAACGTGGTGTTGCTCGGACCCCCTCGAATCTCACCTTCGGCAGTTGGGACAGCGTCTTCGCCGTTGACAACGTGCTGACCGCCGCGCTGCTCGATGCGTCCCGCACCACTTGACTATCGTCAGCATCAACGGTGAAAGTTATCGTCTCAAGGACAAGCGCCGAGCTCGGGTTGTTTGCTGCCCCAACCAAACAGAAGTATTAGGCTGGAGATTACCGCATTCGATACTCGCAGCTTGCGTCAAGGCTTCGCGGGAGGCGGCGGCAAGCCGATTGACGCGTTGTCGATCACATAGCGCCACTTGCCGTTGGATCTGTGCAGCAGTTCAGTGGTTCGCACGCGCGCGGTCATTGGCTTGCCGTCGGGGCCGGTCATTGTGTCGTCCCACATCCCGACATTGATGATGTAGTCTTTCCCGATTGCTCGCGAATCGGAGCTGATCTGCTTGAGGGATGACTTCGCGGTACCCGAGCATTCTGCTTTGATCACTTTTGCGATTGCCGCTTTGCCGTTCGCAACCTCGCCTTCGCCGGGCCAGATAAGGACCGCGTTATCTTCGTACAAATTGAGCGCCGCAGGAACGTCACACGAGTTGAAAGACTTTCCGAAGGCGTCCGAATGAGCTTTGACCACGGCCGCAGGATCGGCCAATGCGCGACCCTGTGCACATCAGGATTGTCGCCAGGCAAATCACGACCCGCTTTTCCATTGCATCCGTCCCTTCGCCTCCGCAGGCAGCCCCTAGAGTGCCGAGTTTTGCATAAAATTTGCCACAGGGTCCGGCGAGGCGGACTTTCCCCCTCCTGCTCCCCCTGATCAGAACCATGCGGGGGTGGGTCAGTTTTACTTCGGCGACCCGGGCCAAGGTGGGTCAACATTCAACCGGCGTTGACATCCTCTTGAGCATCTCGCTGGCGCGCACCTTCGCCAACACGGGTGGCAAAGATGCATGCCAGCTATTGCCGATTAGCCGAACGTTAATACGGTGCGCGTTACCTCGCCGGCTTCCATCGCGCGGAATGCTTCGTTCACATCTTCCAGGCGGCCGTGGCGGCTGACCATGTCGTCCAGGTTCAGACGGCCCTGCCGGTACAGATCGAGATATCTGGGCATGTCGATATGGAACCGATTCGAACCCATAAAGCAGCCGCGAAGCTGTTTCTCGATATAGAAATGACCGGCGATCAGCTCAATCTTCTGACCAGTGGGAATCGCGCCGACCAGGGTGCAGATGCCGCGTGGCGCCAGACAATAGAAGCATTGTTCGAGCACCTGCCGGTTGCCGATCGCTTCGAACGAATAGTTGACGCCGCCATCGCTGAGTGCCTTGATTTCCTTGACCGGATCGGCTTTCGACGCGTTCACCGTATGAGTCGCGCCGAAATGCCGCGCAGTTTCCAGTTTGCTGTCGAGCAAATCGACCGCGATTATCTGGCGCGCACCGGCGATACGCGCACCCTGGATAATCGACGTGCCGACCCCGCCGGTGCCGAACACCGCCACCGAGGAACCAGGCCGCACTTCCGCCGTATTCAGCGCGGCGCCGACGCCGGTAGTGACCGCGCATCCGAGCAGCGCGGCGCGGTCGAGCGGAATATCGTCTGCGATCTTGATTACAGCGCGTTCGTGCAGCAGCATCCTTTCGGCGAATGCGGCCAAGTCAGCGAACTGATCGATCGGTACGCCGTCTTGTGACAGGCGCGGCCGCGCACCGCGTGCCCGCCGGCAAGCTGCGCGGTTGACGCACAGGTGCGGACGCCCGGACAAGCACTGAACGCAATCACCACAGTAAATGGACGTGCAGGCAATTACATGGTCCCCCGGCCTGGCCGCGGCCACCTCACTCCCTACAGCTTCGACGATACCGGCTGGTTCATGGCCAAGGATCGCCGGCGTGCGGGTTGGCAGCGAACCATGTACGCAATGGAGATCACTATGGCACACGCCGCTGGCGACGGTTCGCACGAGCACCTCGCGCGGGCCCGGTTCGTCGATCTCGACATCCTCTACAGTTAGAGGCTGATTGGGTTCACGAAAAATGGCGGCTTTGATTCGCACGGCTCTCTCCTGTCACAAAAGCTGTACTTGTATACCGCATGCAAAACTCCGGGCGCCAGAATTTAACGTGATTCGATATCCGCTGACTCGAATTCCACCGATCTGCTTGCAGCCAGCCTGAATTCGCGTCGAACGGCTTGGAACCAGCGCACCGCTAATGCAGTATGCTTGAGCGGCTGGGATTTCTGACTGCTGCCAATTTTCTGCCTACTGCTAAATGAGGACACGATGGAAAACCCGGAGAAGCCCGGACCACTCAGAGGAGTACGCGTACTCGACCTCGGCCATTACATCGCGATTCCCATCCTGACGCGGATGATGGCTGACCTTGGTGCCGAAATCATCAAGGTCGAGGCGGCGCCGCATGGCGACCTGACACGGTTCACGCCGATCATCAAAAACGGCTATAGCGGGGGGTTTATCCAACATAATCGCGGCAAGCAAAGCGTCTGCATCGACTTGAAAAAACCGGAGGGCGCGGCGATTGTGCGCGAGCTGGCGCGCCATGTTGACGTCATCACTGAGAACTACAGTCCGGGCGTGCTGCCCAGGTATGGACTCGGTTATGAGGACTTTCGCAAACTCAATCAGCGCGTGATCATGTGCTCGATTTCGGGCTTCGGCCAGGACGGGCCGCTCAAACATCGCGTCGGCAACGACACCGTCGCGCTGGCGATGAGCGGCCTGATGCATTTGACTGGTGAGCCGGACGGACCGCCTGTGTACGTGGGGCTTTTCATCGCCGATGAGAACGCCGGCGTGCACGGCCTCGCCGCAGTGTGCGCTGCGCTCTACTATCGGGAGAAGACCGGCATCGGCCAGTATATCGACCTCTCTTTGCTCGAATGCATGTTCCATCTGCACGACACGGCCATTCAGTTTTACGTGATGAGCGAAGGGCAGTTAAATCCCAATCGCTTTGGTTCGCATCATTACCTGCTCGCGCCCTGCGGCATTTTTAAAGCCGCCGACGGCTACGTCGTGATCACCGTGCTTGATCATCAATGGGAGACATTCTGCACGACAATCGGGCGGCGCGAATGGCTCGCCGATCCTCGTTTTGCCACACGCGAGGCCCGCGTGGATAACCGGCTCATCCTGGCAAAATTGCTGGAAGAGTGGCTTCACACGTTCACGGCGCGCGAAGAGCCAATCGCAATACTGGAGAAGGCACGGATTTTATCTGCACCGGTACTGGACATCGCGCAGATAATCAATCATCCGGTAATCCAGGAGCGCGGCGCGATGCAATCGATTCCGCATCCGGGGCTGGGACCGGTAGCGATTCCGAAATCGCCGTTCAGGATGTCGGCAACGCCGGCGATGATCCGCAATCGCGCACCGCTGCTAGGGGAGCACAACGAGACGATATTAGGAAAATACCTGGGTTACTCGGTGGCGGAGGTAGCGAAACTAACTGAAGCCGGACTGCTGACCCAGGACCCGCGTGTCGCCAAGTTGAGGGCCGAGGGAGAGATTGAGTAGTGGCGGGTTGGAAGGTGCGGTGGTGCATGGAAGCGATTCAGCGCAGAAACGCGTAACTCTTCGCGCGGCGGTCACCCGCTAGGATTGATTACCGCAGCGCGTTCGGCGATTCACTGTCAAACCGGCACAACGCCGGCTTGTTTGCGAAAACCGCACGCCCACATTCAGGGCGCGAGCTTCAGCCGCGGAGTGAGTATTCTTTCATCTTTTTCTGCAGGGTAATACGCGAAATCCCGAGCGAGATGGCCGTGCGCGACACGTTGTGATTGTGCTGCGAGAGACGTTCAGCGATAACATTCCGCTCAAACGCCGCCATCGCATCGGCGAGCGAAGTAGACTTTGCCAGTACTGGGGAATTCGGCACCGCGGGTGTGCCGTTAGCGACTTGCTCGCACGCAACTGCCGCGCGCCTGACAGATGCCACTAGTTCGGGCGACAGATGACGCAGCGAAATCGTTTCGCCGTCGCGCGCCAACGCGACGGCGCGTTCCATCTCATTTTGGAGTTGCCGCACATTGCCCGGCCATTCGGCGTCGGTTAGCAGTTCGAGCACTTCGGGCTCTAAGCCTTGAATCCGCTTGCGATGCCGTGCTGCTGCACCCTCGAGAAACAGCGCTGCCAGCGACGGAATATCCTCGCGCCGCTGGCGAAGCGCCGGTACGCGAATGATCAACGCGGCCAGGCGATAATAGAGATCCTCGCGAAAGCTCCGGTCATCAATCGCGGCTCGCAGATCGCGATTAGTTGCCGAGAGCAACCGCACGTCAACTTTGTGCGGACGAGTATCGCCGACTGCGGTGACCTCCCGCTCCTCGATCGCACGTAGCACTTTGGCCTGCATCGCCAACGGCATGTCACCGATCTCATCGAGAAACAGCACTCCGCCCGAAGCGGCCCTGAAAAGCCCCGGTTTGTCTTCGAGTGCGCCGGTAAATGAGCCGCGGCGATGGCCGAACAATTCGCTCTCCATCAGCCCATCGGGTATCGCGGCACAGTTCAGCGCCATAAATGGGCCTCCCGCGCGATCGCTCGTGCGATAGATCCCGCGCGCAACTAATTCTTTACCGGCCCCGGTCTCACCCTGGATCAACACGCTGATAGAAGATGCCGCCGCCGCCTCCATCAGATTGAACATTTCCAGCATTGCCGGGCTGTTGGCAATGATTTCCGTGAAGCGGTCATGGCGCGCCAACTCGCGGCGCAAGGCGCCGACTTGAGCACGCAATTGGTCGGCCGATGCTTTGATTTCGCCGAAGCGGCCGGCATTTTCCAGGGCGATAGCGATGGTAGGGCCAAGCTGCTCCAGCATAGCCATGTCCACCGCAGTGAAACCGGATTCGCCGCTGCGCCTGATCGCCTCAATTACGCCGAGTCGCCGCTCGCCTGCGAGTAAGGGTACCGCCAGCAAGGAGCCCGTACTTATGCCAGTCTTGCGATCAACCTCGGAATAATGTCTCCGGTCTGTCTGAGCGTCGACGATCAGCTCCGGACTGCGCTTGCGCAGCACCGCCCCGGCGACGCCCCGGTCAGCCGGCATGCGGAGGCCGACAATGCGCTGGCCCGCTTTCTGATCACCTTCCGAATTGTAAGCAAATTCCAGTTCGTTGTGCGCTTCATCGAGCAAAAGGAGCGATACGCCACTGGCCGGCAGCGTTTCGCGCAGGCGCTCAACGACGAATGGGATAAGCTCGTCAAGGTCCGTCCGCTGGGCGAACGCATTGGCGAGTTCATGTATGATGGCCGACCTGTCCTCGTCGTGCACCACGCTATTCCCCGGGCATCCTTGTTCCTAAAAAGCCAGGCAACCGTCGCTTCAGCAAATAACAGACAGCTCAAATTAACAAGCAGCTAACTCGACGCAAGTGGCTTCGTTTTCACGCGACGCCGGCGCAAACGACTCGTATCGTCCGTGTGGTTGTCAGTGTCACAAGCTTAAACCTTCGATTGTAATCTCCTATGATTACCGGCTGATGGCCAGGGGTGAAAGCATTAACCGGCAGCGCTCCGAATCTCACAACCAGGAGATGCTACGCCTGCCCGAGACGAAGCCGCTCAGGGTCGTGGTCGCCGGCGAGGTGATCCTCGATCGCTACGTGTGGGGCGAGGTCGAGCGGATTTCGCCAGAGGCTCCGATTCCTGTCCTCCGGGCTCATCGCCGGGAGGAAAAACCGGGCAACGCCGGCTTCGTGATGGCCAATTTGCGGGCGCTGGGAGCGCGCCCGGTAGCGTTCAGTATCGTCGGCGATGACCACGGCGGAAGGATGCTGCGGGCGATGTTTCACGACCTCGGCATCGACACCCGCGGGTTGCTGGTCGACCCGGACCGGCCCACGATTGTCAAAGAGCGGCTGCTGGGTTCGGTGCAGTCCGCCAATCGCGCCACCCAACAGTTGCTCAGGGTTGACGATGAGGATACCAGCACTTTGGCACCTGAAAGCGAGCGTGACTTGGCGCGCCGCCTGGACCGCGTAGTAGACCGTGCTAATGGCATCCTCGTTTCGGACATCAACAAGGGGCTGCTGACACGCTCGCTGCTGCGCAAATTGATCGGCGCCGCCAATCGCCGCCGCATCCCGATTGTGATCGATCCCCGTGTTAGTACGGACTATTCGATCTATCACGGCGCTACTGCAATAACGCCTAATCGTTATGAGACCGAGATAGCAACGGGGATGAAACTGACCGACCGTGATGCGTGGCGCACGGCGGCCAACCACCTGGTACGCAAACTCGGCTTGCGCGCCTGTCTCGTTACTTTGGACCGTGACGGCATGTATCTGGCGGAACGGGGCGGCCGTGATTCGTACATTTCGACGTCACCGCGTGAAGTGTACGACGTTACCGGGGCTGGCGATGTCGTGCTGACGGTTTTTGGCCTGCTCGCCATCGCCGGCCTCGGTTTTGGTTCTGCGGCAGCCCTGGCGAATATCGCGGCCGGAATCGAAGTTGGGCGTCTCGGTACGGAGATAATCTCGCGCGAGGATCTCGGTCGTGCGCTCGCGCCGATGCACGGCGGCATCGAGAGCAAAATTGTGTCGGTTGACGAATTATATGCACTACTCGAGCCCAAACGGCGCGCGGGGCAGCGGATCGTGTTCACCAATGGATGCTTCGATTTATTGCACGCCGGCCATCTTCAGCTTTTGAGGTTCGCCCGTGCGCAGGGCGACGTGCTGGTCGTTGGCATCAACAGCGATCGCGGAGTTCGCTTGATCAAGGGCGAGCAACGCCCGATCTATCCAGCCACCGAGCGGGCGCGCATTCTGGCCGCTATCGAGATGGTGGACTACGTGGTGGTCTTCGATGACCCGCGTGCTGAGCGGATTATTCGTGATGTGCGGCCCGACGTTTTGGTTAAAGGCGCAGACTGGCACGGTCAGCAGGTCGACGGTCAGGATTTCGTCGAATCCAACGGCGGACATGTGCTGCTGGCGCCGCTGCTGGAAGGCTACAGCACGACTTCTACCATCGCACGTTTGCAAGTGGGCGCTCGGCCGGTGCCGATTTCACCGGCTCCGCCGGCCTTCCAACGTCATCGCCGAGATTCGAAACGCCCGAAAGCATGACCAGCCAGCCGGGTCAGCTCCGGTACTCGTAGCCAATAAGCCAGTCCAAGATAAACCCCGCCATAAACTGGAATTACGGCTAGCGCGGTGAGCCGAGGCCCGGCGTGCAATGAGAATCTTACGGCCAACGCCGCAATCGACGCGGCCAATGCCATTCCCCACAGTCGCACAAGGTAAGGGCGGTCAAGCCCGGTTGAGCCCAGCCGTCGATTGAGTTTCCATCGCAGGAGCGAAAATTCGACCCACGCCGCGACTCCCGCCGAAGCACTCAAACCTGCGACACCCCAGCGCCGCGCCACCCCCAATTCGGGCGGCAAGATGATCGCGCACAGGTAGCCAAGCACCAAAGTCAGGGTGACCCGCACCAGCGCGAACCTCAGAGGCGTCCGCGTATCCGAGAGCGCGTAGTAGGTAGAATTGTAAAGGCGGCTCATTGTTGCCGCGAGCATTCCGACCGCCGACCCCGCCAGAATCGACCAGACGTAGATTGCGTCGCGATGAACGAATTCGCCCGATTCGAAAAGCAACGCCACGATTACGTCGCCGATGAAAAGAAAGGCAGCAGCCGACGGGACGACCAGGAAGGAGATCTGGCGCAGGCCGGCGTTGAGCCGGGCTCCGTAGGATTTCGGCGGTTGTGGCAGAGATCTCGCCGGTAGCCGACGAAACTGTAGCACGCGACATCGTCGGCAATTCCGCCGCGGCCACCGACATCCCGAACAGACTGATCGGCAACAGGTACAGAATCTGGGCGTAATTGAGCGCCGCGACGGCGCCGGTCGGCAATAGACTTGCGAGCAGATTATCGATATAGCCGCTGACCTGGGCCACGCCGCGACTTGCGATTACAGGCAGTAGATTATCGAATACGACCCGTAGTTCGGTCTGTACCCGTGCATAATGAAGCCGCAAACGGCCGAGTAGCGGCAGTGTCTGCGGCAACTGCACTAATATCTGCAGCAGCGCACCCGCCACGGAGCCCCAGGCAACGTCGATCGCCAGGTGTGGTTGAGAAGCCCGTGGACCGTACAGCAGCAGTGCGGCAATTATCGCCACGTTCCAGGCTACCGGCGCGGCATACGACGCAAAGAACCGGCGATGACTGTTGAGCACGCCGAGGCACCACGCCGACATCACCAGCATCCCCGCGCCCGGGAACAATACCTGAACGATTCGGACCGTTAGTTCACGCGTGTTGCCGTGAAAACCCGGCGCGATCGCGTCAATTAACCATGGCGCGCCCGCTACCCCGAGCAGTACCAGCAGGGCGGTTCCGCCGGCCAGAATAGCACCGACCGCCCATGCTACCAGGTCGGCTGCCTCCTCGTTGCCTTCGCTTAGTAGACGGCTGTAAACGGGTATAAATGAGGCTGACAGAACACCCTCGCCAAACAAGTTCTGCAGGATGTTCGGAATGCGAAAACCGGCCTTGAAGGCATCGGCCGCCGCCGAATTGCCGAGGTAATGGGCGAAAATGCTTTCGCGCACGAGTCCGGAGATTCGACTCAGCAGGATTCCCGCCGCGACCACGACCGCCAGATTAGGGCCAAGGCGCGGGCGGCCATCGGCGGCGCGCTGTTCAGAAACCGGAGCCGTGCCAGATATCAATTCAGTCTCCGCGCGAGGGGCCTCTCCTATCATCAGCAAGGGACGGGCGCGCACTTATTCGCGCGCCGGACGGTTGTCCAGAAAATTCCTGGTTGCGCTGGCACGGGTCGTATGCGTAGTCGGGGCGAGTATAGCGGCCTGCATGATCCCGTTGTAGCGGCATCTGATTCATTTTTCGCTGGATAGCAGCCGTCTTCGGCACCGAATACAATGGAATATGCGATAGAGCCGGTCTGCCGCAATGAGTTTCTCGCTTTATATCCATATTCCCTACTGTCAGTCGAAATGCCCGTATTGCGATTTCAATTCATATGCGGCGTCTTCCTGGCCGGAAGCGGATTACACCGAGGCACTAATCGCCGAAATGAGGAATCGTGCCACGACGTCACCATGGGCGGGTCGACGCATCAAGACCATTTTTTTTGGCGGCGGCACGCCGTCATTGTTTGCGCCGGATTCGATCAGCTCGATGATCGAATCGGCCGACCGCCTGTTTGGCATTGAAGACGGCGCGGAGATCACGCTCGAAGCGAATCCGGGTACGGTCAACCGGTCAAACCTCCTTGGCTTCAGGGCCGCCGGGGTGAACCGGCTCAGTTTCGGAGCCCAATCGTTCGACTCGGCGACACTCAGCTTTCTCGGCCGGATTCATGGTCCAGACGAAACTCGAGCGGCAGCCAGACTGGCGCATCGCGCGGGTTTCGAACGCTTCAATCTCGATTTGATCTTTGCGGTGCCTGGGCAGCAAGTCGAAGATGTTCGCAAGGATATCGCGGAAGCAGCAGCTCTCGCGCCGGATCATATCTCTGCTTACAATCTGACCTTCGAAGAAGGGACAGCCTTTTTCGCTGAAATGAGGCGGGGGCGAATCCGGCCGCTCGCGACTGAAGAGCAGGCCGTAATGTACGACGTGGTTCGGTCAGAATTGCCGCAACGTGGTTATCCTATGTACGAGATTTCGAACTACGCCCCAGCCGGTCACGAGGCACGTCATAATTTAAGCTATTGGCGCGCAGAGAGTTATCTCGGCCTTGGTGCCGGTGCTCACAGTTGTGCCCTGGATGGGGCGTTGTGCAATGCCAGACGTTGGTGGAACGCCCGCCTGCCCGGGCGATATATAGAAGGAGTGAGCGGGGACGGAATGGCCGAGGCCGGGTCCGAACTGATCGAAAAAATCACGCTCGAGGCGGAGTTTGTGTTTCTCAATCTTCGCTTGCGCAGAGGCTTTCTTGTGGCAGAATTTGCTGAGCGGTTTGGCGAGGGTTTCGACGCTCGTTTCGGGAGCGTAGCCCGCAGTCTCGTTGAAGGTGGACTTCTGGTTCGAGAGCGGGGTCGGATTTTTTTAACCGATCGCGGCCTGGAAATTGCCGATTCAGTTTTTGCGGAGTTTCTCTGATGATTGCTTCTCTCCTGATAACAACAGAGAGAGAACCCAACTGCCGAATATCGCCTGATGTGTGTTTGAGGCTTCAGCTTGCGCCTCGGCTATGCGCCGGCGCGCCTGGCAGCGTGCCATGGCCAGAATCGTGATCCCCATCTACTTCGACTATGCGTCAACGCTTTGCTACGTCGCATGGCGAATCGTGCATGAATTGAGGGGGGAGATGGATTTCGAGCCGTTATGGAAGGGTGTACCGATCCACTGGCGGAGTCACGCGAGCTGTCCGGGTAACGCGCTGGGAACACTGGAGCGGGCCAAAATAGCCACGGTCATAGCTGAGACTGGCGTGCAGGTCACTCCTCCAGAACGCTGGATCGATTCTGATGCGGCGCTGATCGGGTCAGAATTAGCACGACAGGCTGGCGTCTTCGAACTGTTTCACGATGGCGTATTTCGAGGCGCGTTCGAGCTGAAGCTGGACATTTCCAATCCTGACCGCCTGGCTGAGATTGCGGCAGCGTCCGGGATGGATAGCGGGGCTTTTCGCGATGGTATTCAGGGCCGGCTGACGGCGTCGTGCCTCATCGAGAACAAAAACGAGGCCGACCATTTCTCAGCACTCGGCTACCCAACTTTCATGTTTGGCGAGTTCCCCCTGATCGGGATTCAGCCGAAAGAGACGATGCGTCTAGTGCTCTCTCGCTTCCTTAGCCAACGGCGCAGCGCACCTGAGGCGTAGGAGCACCGGACTTCCATTGAGACGGTAGCTCAACAAGACTCATAGGTGGGAGAGCGTAAGGAAGTTTGACAGCGAGCAAATGGGGATGGCCGCTCAACACCGGCTGGTTTAAACTCGATTACCGCATGGCTTAAGCAAGCTGACCTGAAAGAACCCTGCGGCAACAAGGCCGCGGCACTGAAGGCGCGAAGAGTTGATGAGTGACAATAAAACTATACGGCTGTTGCGGTTGGTGGATGAGCTGTCCGAGGCCGCCAGGCGGCTGGGGCTTGAGGTGCGCCGCGAGAAGATTCTGCGCGAGGTTGGCTATCGCGCCCGAGGAGGCGCCTGTCGTTTCCGTGACCGCAATCTGATCATTTTCGATCGCGAAATGGCTCCGGCCGAGCAGGTCGAAATCCTGGCCGAAGCTTTGCGCGGCCATGACTTGGAAGCCCTTTATCTATCACCGGCTGCCCGGCGGATGGTTGAGGCAGCTTCAGAACCAAGGCTAAGCGGAGAAACCGGCTACCCCAGACGACCCGTGGGTACAAGAGCAGCAAGCTAGAAACCTTATCAACGCCGGTTGCAACGCTCTTTTGAAGGTCGCCCGCATCTTGAGGGAAAAAGCTTCCGTTCAGGAGAACCCCGGCTGTCAACTTGCTAGAACACCAAGGTTCATGGCTGACCTTAACGCGCATCCCGATCGTCTTCACCATGAGGCAAAACCCGCAGCCTTGCTCCCGTGCGCAGCAGCGATGGCTCAGGCCTTTCTTGCCCATAGCGCGTTTTTTGCGTGATACCGGCGGCCGAAAGTGACATGGATAGCGCTGTGAGCGAGCACTCACGCCCAGGCAAGGCCGAGCAACGGATGGAATTGTTTCATTCGCGCTTGCGCGACCGCGGCCTCAAGTCCACCTCGCCGCGCGACGATATCGCCCGGGTTTTTTTTGGACTCGGCCGTCATGTCAGTGCCGAGGAACTTTATGCCGAAGTGAAGAAAATAAATCCCCACGTCGGTTACGCGACAATTTACCGGACACTCAAACTGCTCAAGGAATGTGAGCTGCTAACGGAGCGCCACTTTGATGAAGACCAGGCGCGCTTTGAAGTCGCCGGCGGCCACCACCATGACCATTTCATCTGTGAACAATGCGGCAAGATCGTGGAATTCGAAGACGATGCTATTGAGCGAATGCAGCAGGACGTCGCCAGAAAACTAGGTGTCGTGCTCACCAGGCATAAGCTGGAGCTCTACGGGCTGTGCACCGACTGCCGGCGGCCAGGGTGATGCAGTTCATCGACCGCGCGGAAAAAACCAGGCCCGTAGTGGTGGTGGAGCCGACGTCAAGCCGCATGGCATGCCAGTTGGGCTGAACCTCCAGGCGAAGTCCGCAGGGAGCAGCGCATGCTGGGCCAAAGGAAAAATGCTAACCTTGGCAAAATCTGCAACGCGTGAGGTAAGCCATCATGGGAGTCCTGTCAGGTTATCGAGTGGTTGAGCTTGCCGGCATTGGCCCGGCTCCGATGTGCGCAATGTTGCTCGCCGATATGGGAGCCGACGTCGTCCGTATCGACCGCCTTGCTGACGCGGGCTTGGGAGTCCCGGTACAGACCAAGTACAGCCTGTTGAATCGGGGCCGGCGCTCGGTCGCGCTCGACTTAAAACGGCCTGAGGCCACTGACACAGTCCTGCGGATGGTAGAGAAGGCCGATGCTCTCATTGAGGGTTTCCGCCCTGGCGTGATGGAACGGCTAGGGCTGGGTCCCGAAGTATGCCGCGCGCGAAATCCCAGGCTGGTGTATGGACGAATGACCGGATGGGGGCAGGAGGGACCGTTGGCACAGGCCGCCGGCCATGACATTAACTATATCGCTTTAGCTGGCGCCCTGTACTCCATTGGGCGGCGGGGTGAGGCGCCGGTGCCGCCGCTTAATCTGGTCGGGGACTTTGGCGGCGGCGCGCTCTATCTTGCGCTCGGAGTGGTAGCCGGCATCCTCGAAGCGCAGAAATCGGGAAAAGGGCAGGTAGTCGACGTGGCGATGGTCGACGGGGTCGCCTCACTCATGACGGCCATCTACGGAATGCATGGGGCGGGTATCTGGACTAACGAGCGCGGCGCCAACATCCTCGATACCGGCGCCCATTACTACGACGTTTACGAGACCCAGGACGGCAAGCACGTCTCGGTCGGCTCGATTGAGGCGAAATTCTATGAAGAGCTACTTGAGCGCAGCGGGCTCAAGAACGAAGAACTTCCGCGTCAAAATGACCGCCCCTCCTGGCCCGGCATGAAGCAGAGGCTCAAGGCGCTTTTCCTGACCAAGACGCGCGACGAATGGTGCAAAATCATGGAAGGCACCGACATCTGCTTCGCCCCGGTCTTGAGCATGGACGAGGCGCCGCAGCATCCGCATAACCGGGTTCGGGGAACCTTTGTGGTGCAAGACGGGGTCACACAACCGGCACCGGCGCCGCGTTTTAGCCGCACCCCCAGCGCAATCCAATGCCCACCGGCCGTGCCGGGTGAGCATACCGAAGAGGCGCTGCGCGACTGGGGCTTTAGCCCTACAGAGCTTGAAAAACTTCGCAACTGCGGCGCAATCGCCAGCAATGGCCGATAAGACGAACCGGGCGACATGCGGGGAACGGCCCGCCAACTCCTGATAGCCGCCGACAGCGAAATTGCCCGGCCTACGGACACTTCCCGGCCATGCGCCATCATGGTGCCGCAAAACTTTTCGAGGGTGAGGCCGCGTTTTGGATTGTGGCCAGGCACTGCGCTTAGCATCGGGCGGGCCGCGGTTGATTCCTAATCAAGATGAGTGTCATCCCTTATACGCTTCGTTAAGAACGGCGTAGGCAGAAGTTCCCTGCCGCGGCGAATTGAGTTTCAGCGGGCTTTGCGCAGTGCGCCTTCCCATCCCGTCTGGTACGAGTAAAGGAGCGCAATATCAACTACGGGATTTCTCCAAGTAGAGGGTCAAGTTTCGTCTCTACTCCGAATCTAACCGCCAGGCGGATGACCTTCTAAAAGCCGACCGCTCGCCGCTCCTGCCAAAGCCACCAAGCATTAGACAGACCGGCGAAGGGGAGATCCGGCGTGCTCCCCAATGCCCGTCATCAGATGATAAGTGGAGTCGACTGCTCGCTCGCGCGTAGCGCGCCGCTTTCAGAGATCAAGCGCGCTTACCGGAAGCTCGCTTCAGCCTGCATCGCGACGTCGGCGGTGACCCGGATGAGACGCGCTTTCGGGAGGTCCACCGAGGCGACACTGTCTTGCTCCGGCGACATTTCGGGCAATTCGTGCCAGCTCAACCTTGAGCTTCGGCGCAACAAGATCGACGAAAGCGCGCGCCTTTGCGGCGGAGAACCGCGCCTCGGGATAAATGACGTGAACCGGCAGAGGCGGGGGCTCGAAGCGCTCCAGGACCAAGGCGAGGCTGCCTTCCCGTAGTTCGCGCTCGACCTGGTACGAGAGCACGCAGGTCACGCCCCGCCCCTCGACGGCCGAAGCGATCGCTGCCTCGGCTCCGTTTTTCGAGACCGATCTCGCCACCGCAGTCACCTACAAGGCTCTCACCGTAGCGGATCTCAGCATTGCCTACCGTGAAGCCGGTGATCCGGCAAATCCCAAGTTGGTGCTGCTCCACGGATTTCCGGCGTCGTCGCACCAGTACCGCAACCTGATTCCCTCGCTGGCTGATCGGTTCCACGTCATCGCGCCGGACTATCCCGGCTTTGGCGATAGCGAAATGCCCGACCCGGCGAAATATACCTACTCGTTCGACAAAATCTCAGAGCTACTGGAGAGCTTCCTGAAGCAAAAGGGTTTCGACCGCTTTGGGTTGTATGTCCAGGACTACGGCGGTCCGGTCGGCTTCAGGATCGTAACCCGCCATCCGGATTGGCTTGACTGGTTGATTATTCAGAATAGCAATGCCTACGAAGTGGGCTTCACCAGTGCGTGGGACGGTTTCCGTGGCGCACTCTGGAAGAATCGAACGCCGGAGACCGAGAAGCCGCTCGCCGCATTCCTGGAACTCGACGCGATCAAAGGAATCTATCTTCACGGCCACAAGCAGCCGGAGCTGATCAGCTCCGACAACTGGAATATGGACTTCCGCTTCATGGAACGCCCCAACGCACGGCGTGTGCAGTTGGATTTGTTCTATGACTATCGCTTGAACTTGAGTCTGTATCCAAAATGGCAGGCGTTCCTGCGGGACCGTCAACCTAAGACGATCGTGTTCTGGGGACAGGATGACGTCTTCTTCACGCGCGCGGGTGGAGAAGCCTATTTGAAGGACTTGCCCCAGGCTGAGATGCATCGCTTGGACTCAGGTCATTTCGCGGTCGAGGATTGCTTGCACTACATCTCCAGCAACATGCATCGTTTCTACGACGAGAAAGTCGCGAGCGTCAACGCTCGATGATCCAGCGGGGAACGTAGCGATGACGATCAGGACACCCTCAAGCGATGTGGCTTTCACGCCCGCGGTCAAGGCGGTGCAGGAGCGCCGGGGCTCGCGCAAGGCTTACCACCGAATGGAAGAGAGGGGTGGCTGGCAGACGAGGGTAACACCGGACCTCGCCGCCTTTCTCGCCGAGCGCGACAACGCCTATCTTGCAACCGCGAACGCCGCGGGACAGCCGTACGTTCAGCATCGCGGCGGCCCCAAGGGCTTCATTCGGGTCCTCGACGACAAGACGCTCGGCTTCGCGGACTACGTGGGCAATCGCCAGTACATCTCAACGGGGAACTTGACCGAGAACGATCGCGCCTTCCTGTTTCTCATGGACTACGCACAGCGGCGCCGGGTCAAAATATGGGGGCGAGCTCGCGTCGTCGCGGACGATCCGCAACTGCTCGCGCGGCTCATGCCGGAAGGTTACGACGCGCGGCCTGAACAGGCGATCCTGTTCACGATTGAAGCCTGGGACGTGAACTGCCCCCAGCATATCCCGCAAAAGTTCGATGCCGCCGATGTTGCTGCGGCCGTTGAGAAGCTGGAACACCGCATCGGCGAGCTCGAAACCGAGAACGCCCGCCTGCGCGCATCGCTCGGCCGCACTTCGACCGACACCGAGAAAAAATAAACGATCGCCTAGGTGTCGAATGGCCGATGCACAGAAACAGGACATTGAAGTCGCGCGACGAGAGAACGAGAGCACTCGAACGAGAGGAGACAACCAATGAACCCATAAAACTCGAATCCGGATAGGAGCCGGCGTGAAGTGGCACGACGCCACCGTGGGCGAGCAGTTCACGATGCTCACTACGCAAGCCAGTTTTCAGATGCCCAAAAGTGAACGCCCGATCAGTATGCCTTTTGCTGTTTCGCGTCGAATCTCGTTGCGAAACGCGCCTCGGATCTGCTTCAGTGATCTCTCGCTCCTTCAGTCCCACCCTTTGGCTTCTCGGTCGTGCGGCTTTGGCGTTTAGCCCGCTTTTCCGCTGCCTTTAACTTGCGCGACATCTCGCGCTGCTGTCGTATCGATGATGATTGTCTCTGCCCACCCATAACTGTTCCTTCCGACAGGCGCACGTCGACGCCCTGGCGGATTACTCTCGCCGCTGGAGTTGCACTGCACGCCACATCCGCAAGGCGCTCGGCGTGTAGCCACCGGACCTGACTGATTGGCAAATTTTGCCATAATAGTATCATCGCCTGTGAGCAAGGAGAATACGGCTGTGCCAACCCGCAACGTTAGCCTTACTGCCGAACAGGATGCGTTCGTCGAGCGTGTAGTCAAAGCAGGTGAGTACCAGAATGCGAGTGAGGCGATCCGTGATGCATTGCGCGTGCTTCAGCAAAAGCGGCGCGAAGATGCGCTGAAGCTGAGAGCTTTGCGAGTGCAAATCAAGGCAGGTCTCGAGGCGCTCGATCGGGCGATTTCACCGACGTCGCTGACGTGGATCTCGACGGCTATCTTGAAAAATTAACCGCGAGGCCTGGCAAAGGCGCGCACTGATGCCGATGGCGCGCTTCCGGCTCTCCCGGCTGGCGCAAGCGGACGTCACACGTATCCTGGCCACCAATGCAGAACGGTGGGGAATCGAGGGTCGGCGGCATTACGCGGCGATGCTCGCGACAGCTATGAGAAAAGTGGCCGCCGATCCAGAGGGTCCAACCACTCGGACGCGGGCTGATCTCGCACCCGGGCTCCGTAGCCTTCATCTACAATACTCGCGCGCCGACGCTTCCAAAGCCAAAGTCAGAAGACCGGTGCACATTCTCTACTACCGCGCGATCGCGCCGGATTTGATCGAAATCGTTCGGGTGCTCCACCACCGCATGGACCCCAGCCGTCACTTACACGAGAGCTCTAAAGATAGGAACTGAACTCTGCACGGTCCCAAGTACCCCAACTAACGATGGAAACTCTACGCCATTTAATTATGACAGCCGGCGGCGCCCTTCTCTTCTGGGCTCATCTCATGAATGATAACGCGCGTTGTCATACATTGCGTCGCAGGTGGTCCCGATGGATTGACCGCGACCATGCTCTTCGGGATCTCCGGTCGCTGTTACACGTCGTGAACAATGGATCCGCCATCGTGCCTTTCATACATGCGCTGCGCCGCGTCGTCATCAAGCTACTATCAGCCGGTCGCTAAGTTGAATTTACCGCGCGCCAGCGAGCGCTCGGCGGTAAACGGGGGTTGGCCAAGCGGAGCGCAAAGTGGACGGCTGAACTAGCCTAACTTCCACGGTTTTTTTAACGGACCATTGATCTTGTTGGGGTTTTTCATTTTTCCGTCACTACGCCTCGTGCCAGGTGCGCAAGGGTTTGATGAGCTCAGCAGAGATGCCCAGGGTTGCATAGATCTCGCGGTGAACTGGTTCGGGGTTGGTGGCCTGGCGGATCTTGAGGACCGAGCCATTGCTGGTGGGAAGGACCACGGTGACGAGCTGATGGGTACTTAATTGCTGGCGCAGGGTCCACCACGAGTTGTGAATGCCGCGGTCGAGGAAACGCTTCTCGATACAGACCAGCAGGTGATAGGCGAGCACGCACAGAAAGATGTGGGTTTGGGTGCGATGCTCGAGCTGGTGAAAGATCGGCCGTTCCTCCAGCGGGGTCTTGAGCGCGCGGAAGGCAGCCTCGACCCGGGTGAGTAGATTGTATATGCGCCAGATCTCTTCGGCGCTCAGCTCCTGGCGGTCGGTTTTGAGCAGATAAGCGCCGTCGAGTTGCTCGGCGCGGGCTTTCCTGGCGCTGTCTTCCTGCCACACCAGTTGTGCCTGCTCGGGGTCGTAATGAATTTGGTAGTAGCGCGCCACTCGCGGATAGCGCTCGCGCAGCCGGCCGATCGCCTGATTGATTAAGTCGCGCTGTTTGAGCTGGCCCTTGCCAATACGCGCAGCGAGCCGCTCAAGGTCTTTCAGCAGACGGCCCTCCTGTTTTTGGCGGATCGCGCGGTCTTTGTCCTGCCGGTCTTCACTGAGGCACAGGGCGTACACTTGATCGCCCAGCTCGGCGCGCTTGACCAGCAGTTGCGATTTGACCTGAGCAGGGTTGCGCGGCGATGGCCGACGAATCACTTCCGCAAAGCCTTCGGCGGCTTCGAACTCTGCCAGCCACCGATCGCGCTCCGGCTGCCGTGCGGCGACCAGATAATGATGACCGCGAGCTTTGATCCTGTGCAGATTTTCGGCATCCGCCATGCCGCGGTCGACCACCACGGTGCAGTCGGAGCGTTTGCCGGTGCGCCGTTCAAGCGCGCTCAGCATCTCATCCAGCGTAGTGGAGTCGTGGCGATTGCCGGCGAAGATTTCGTGCGCCCGGGGAAAGCCGTCGCCGTTGAGGACCAGGCCCACTACTACTTGTTTGCAGTCGGGACGCTGGTCGCGCGAATAGCCGCGCTGGGCCTGCGGATTGCGCGCGGCCAGGCCTTCGAAGTAGGTCGAGGTGAGATCGTAGAGCAGCAGCGTGTCATCGAGGTTAAACAGCGTCCGTTCGCGTTCGGCCAGCGCACTCTCGATCTGAGCGCGGTGGGGATGAAGCTTATCGAGATTGCGGTAAAGCGCCTCGTCGCTCAGCCTACCGAAGTCGCTCTGCAGGAGCTCCTCCACCGCACAGCGGCGGATCCAGTCGGGCATGGCGTGTTCGGACCGCGGTGCGATCAGGCGGTTGAGCACCATCGCCTCGGTGACTAGCCCGACCCGCGCAGACAGTCCGGCACCTGCCAGAATCTGCGGCAGCCCCAACTCGCGCCACAGCTGATGGCCGACGTACACCGGTCCTGCCTCGCGCGCCTCCTCGACGGTGACCCGTGTCGGATCGATCGCGATCAGTCGCGGCCCACCATCCGGCGGCTGCGAGCGCGGAGCACGCGCCCGCGCACGCTGTGCACGGATCTGCTCGGCAATCGCACTGGCGCGCGCATCAGCCTCGGCCAACGGCAGTTGGCCGCTGAGCGCGGACTCGATGCGCTGCGCCAGCGCCAGCCACTGTTCGCGCGGCGCCGGTTCGAGGCTGCCCAGTGAGCAGACGGTTTTTTGCCGCGGGCCTTTGGCGGTGGCGTGAGATTCGACCAGGACGTAATTGAAATAATCTTTGCCCTTGTACTTCTTGCGCGTCCTGCGGATGTACACAGGACACTATCTAATCCTATTAGACCATCGTAGTCAAGTAGACCATCATATCTATTCGTCACTATTTCTTGGAATTTGAAGTACGGTGCTTGAAAATACTGTCCTTTTCACGCGAATACTTCTGAAACCGCTCATTTGAGCGTGGAAGTTAGGCTAGTTCATCAGCGACACAATACTGCGATGGTTAGCCAGAACAGTCTCAATCTCGCGGCGCAACCAATCTGCTGGGTCGTCGGCGGCGCTTTGCTAATCGCTTCCAGCAGCTCTTCGATCAGGTCGATGTCAAACTGCCCGACGTCGAACCATGCCCGAGGACGTTAACAACTTTCTAGCGGTTGCTACATCGCTAGAGGCTCGCGCGATGTAATTCTCAATTCGTGAGCATGCTCCGCCGGTGGCCGGGCCAGCTCTCGGCGAACCGCCAATCGCTGGCCCAAGCGCAATCATTCTACCGTGGACTTATGAGATCGGCAGTTTGTTGAGCAAGGTCAGTGTTTCATCCTCGACGATCTCGCCAATCCGGGACGCGTACTTCGCCATCTCTGAATCCGATAACGCCGCCTGGATCGCGGCCTCATTCGGCAACTCCCATAGGTCGACCACCGTGTTAAGGCGGCCTACGACGCTAGCGTAGCTTCCCAGCAGCTTCCATCCGTGCTTGCCAACGACCGGAGTCAGGCTGTTAAGTAACGAGACAAAATCCTGAAGTTTTCCCGCCCGCAGCTTGACCGATGCCTGTAAGTAAACCATGCCAATGCCTCCTTTCTCTTCGTATCGCCGGGTGCAAAGCTGATGTCAAGCGCCGAAGCGCGCCACTCTCACTGCGTTATCGATACTTGCACCGCGCATGGACCGCGTGGATTCGTGCCGAGCTGAAAGCGGACGCGATCTCCCGGCTTGAGATCGTTGAAGTCGGCGTTAAGAACCTCGGCGTGGAAAAAGAAAAACGTCTGACCGCGATGGGCAGGATCGGAACTGGCGATAAAGCCATAGCCCTCTTTCAATGTCTGGATGCTGCCTTCGTACAAGGCGGCCGATGATGGGACCGTCTGTTCGCCCGAAGCGGGATCGCCCGAGCCGAGATCCTTGCGCGGTACGAACAGCGCGTTAATCAAAGGGTCGTTGCGCCGCGTGTGGTCTTCAATGATATCGCTCATCGGGATCCGAGTAAGTTGCCTCATTGAGCAGCCATTGCGACGTGCGAGTCTCGCGCTCCTCGCCTTGGTGGTCCACGTATTTGAAATCCCAGCCAAGGACCACGACTCTTGCGCCTACGGTGTTAAGCTTGCGCGCCAGAGGTACGTAATCTCCATCACAGGCGATGAGCACGCAAACGTTGAAACGCTTGTAGACAGCCTGCTCGAATGCTTCGAGCGCAAACCAAACGTCAATTCCGGTCTCCTTCTCGGTCGAAATCGGGAGGTAATGGGTAGTTACTCCCTCGCGCACCAAGACGTCATCAAATAGCCTTTCGCCGTAGAGTTGATTCCGGTTCTGCGACTCACGGGCTGAAAGGCGGCCGCGAAAATAATGGGCGTCAACGATTTGGCAGTAACGTTCGTCGACTCCTTCGAAGGCGGCGACCTGCTTTCTGATGAAGTCATGCAGACCAGTGATGTTTATACGTGCTCGGCGCTGATGGTAGTAAAGGTAGTAATTGCTGACATGGGAAAAGAAATTACCGTCGTAGAAGACGCCAACCCTCGTTAGCTTGTTATCCGCGTCACTCATCGCCATGCTCCTGATACTGGGGTCTCGGCAAGCAAAATTATCACGGCTCAAGCAAACGGCGGAATAGCCGATTATTGGTGCTTTAAGTCATAAATCAATTACTGAGAGCACCCATTGCTATATGAGTAATCGCCAGCGCCCGTTCCGTCGCCTTCGTTCAAAAGGCACCCGTCCGGCGCGGCGGCCACGGGATCGCTTGAGGTCGAACAGCGGGCTGTGAGGCCGACCACCCGCGCGCCTCGCGCGCAATTGCCAGCCACTCCAGATCGATGGGGCCAACTCAGCGCAAGCAGCCGCGCCCGGCGTGGGCGCGAGCCGCCATGTTCTGGTCGCGGACGACGGCGTGGATTGTGCTGACACCATGGCAGACTTGCTCTCGATTTGCGGCTTCGAGCTAGCGATAGCGCGTGATGGAACTCCGCACTCGAAATCGCGCGCAGCTTCGACCCCGATGCTATCCTGCTGGATATCGGCCTGGCCGGTGGATGGCTACGAAGTCACGCGGCGCTTGCTGGACGTGGTAGCGACCAGCGGCTATGGCCAGAAGCGCGACCGCGAGCGCTCGCGCCTGGCCGGGTTCGACTACCATCTGGTCAAACCCGTCAATCACGCAGAACTACTGAATATACTATCCGCGAATTAGGCTTGTTCCTGTTGCGGCTACTATCAACTCGCTTCGGACTGCCGCACGGCAATGTCGCGATTCGCGTTTGGTGTGAGAAATCTGGGAAGGAATGAATCGGGCTGTCTGTGAAGGAAGGCGCGCACACCCTTCTCAAATAGGACGGGGTCTCCCCACCTTGACCGCGGCTCTCGAGGGCGGGTTTGAGCAGCCCCCACGACGATTGACCCCGTCCTGGTCTGGTAACAATTTGTCAGTGACCCTCGACCGCCGGAATAGAAGCTAACTGACTTCATCCTCGTTGTCAACACCGGGTATGCATTTGATTAACATATTGACAAGGCACCGCATCGAAAGCTTATCGCGATTCGAATGCTCGAGGAGCCGGCTGTGCTTGTGTTCTCGCGAGCGAGTCTTACAGTTTGCTCAAGCCCCGCTCCTGCGGATTCAAGCCTTCCTGTTTTTGCGCTTCGGCCGAAGTTTCAATGAAAGCATTAGCAACCGTCGCCCTGATGGAGGTGGGCACCGGCGATAGTGGCCATCAGCCAAGCGGGCGCGTGACGGTCTTTCCCGATTCAGTGGTGTTCCTGCCCGACGGCAGCTTTTCCAAGTAAATTGGGCGGCAGTGAACTGCCGCCCATCTTGCATGGCTCGGTTCAGATGATCGGCTCGAAAGCCGGTCCCGCGATGCTCACCAAATCAGGCGTCGAAATACAGGGCAAACTCGTAGGGATGAGGCCGCAGCCGGGCCTGGCTCACTTCGCGGCTGTACTTGTAGTCAATCCAGGTCTCGATCAAGTCTTCGGTGAACACATCCCCCTTAAGCAGGAACTCATGATCGTTCTTAAGATTTTCCAGCGCTGCTTCCAGCGACGCCGGCATAGTCGGCACTTCGGCGAGCTCGGCCGGCGTCAGCGCGTATATATCTTTGTCGAGCGGCTGACCCGGATCGAGCCGGCGCTGAATGCCGTCGAGTCCCGCCATTAGCATTGCCGAAAACGCCAAGTAGGGATTGCAGGTGGGATCCGGGAAGCGCACCTCGATACGCTTGGCCTTTGGCGAAGGCGAGTACATCGGAATGCGCACCGCGGCCGACCGATTGCGGCTGGAGTATGCGAGATTGATCGGCGCTTCGAAGCCAGGCACCAGCCGGCGGTAGGAATTGGTGCCCGGGTTGGTGAAAGCCGCGATCGCCGGAGCGTGTTGCAGAATACCGGCAATATAGTGAAGCCCTAGTTCGGACATTCCTGCATAGCCGGAGCCAGCAAATAACGGCGTCTCGCCTTTCCAGATGCTTTGGTGCACGTGCATGCCGGAGCCGTTATCACCAAAGATCGGCTTCGGCATAAAGGTCACTGTCATACCGTGGCGGGTGGCGACGTTTCTGCAAATGTACTTCAGCCAGGTGAGCCAGTCGGACATCCTGGTCAGCGGCTGGAAGCGCATGTCGATCTCGGCCTGGCCGGCAGTTGCGACCTCATGATGATGCTTCTCGACGCGGATGCCGACCCGCTCCATTTCGAGCACCATCTCGGAGCGGATATCCTGCAGCGTGTCGTTCGGCGGGACCGGGAAGTAGCCTTCTTTGTAACGCGGCTTGTAGCCCAGATTGGGCCCCTCCTTGCCACTGTTCCACGTCCCTTCGTTGGAGTCGATATAGTAATAACTGGAATGCTGGTTGGTATCGTAGCGGATACCGTTAAAAATGAAGAATTCGGGCTCGGGTCCGAAGTAGGCGAGGTCACCGATACCGGTTGATTTCAGATAAGCCTCAGCCTTGCGCGCGACGTTGCGAGGGTCACGGGTATAGGCGGCGCGAGTAATTGGATCCTGGATATTGCACGTCAGCGAAAGCGTCGGCTCTTTGCTAAACGGGTCGATGACCGCGGTGTCGGGATCGGGGATCACGAGCATGTCGCTGCTCTCGATTGATTGCCATCCGCGAATGGATGAACCGTCGAAGCCAAGCCCTTCCTCGAATGGTGCCTCGTCCCTGAACTCGCTGACCGGTGTGGCGAAATGTTGCCAAGTGCCGAGCAGGTCGATGAACTTTATATCGACCATGAGGACGCCTTTGTCTTTGATCATTTGCAGAACTTGTTTCGGAGTCATCTGACTCGCCTTCCTCCTTGCCGCACTTCAGGGGCGGCATACCCGTGCATCCAAATTGATTTATCGCGAACGCTATCGTGGCGCAATTTGCGCGCTAACCCCTATTCCGCATCGGACTGCCACAAGGGAGCACCGGAGGATCTCGCGCCGAACAATCCGACCTAGCTGACATTTTTGGGGCGAAATCGAGACTGGTATGATGCCCGTCAATAATGCATCTGCTGTAATTTTACGCAGCAAGTTGGCGCCGTTTACTCGTCTTCTTCGTCTTATAGGCTAGTCTCACAAGCAATTGCGGAATTTTACCTTCCATTTGCGCAGGCGCCGGACGACCGTCGGCACCAGCGTTAACCGAGAACAAACAGTACAGCAAAGTAAATACCCAGCATCATTAAGCCCAACGGCAGGCCTATCCGCGCCCACTCGCCGGTGCGCATGTGCAGTTTGCTGGCGCACACGATGTTGGGAACATTGCCGGGAATCAGCATCCCACCCGAAACCAGCAGGGAGAGCAGTGCCGCCTGCGCGCGGCCCCGGTCGATTTGATGAAACTCGATTGCTACCAGCGTCGCGTTGTCGAGTGCCGCGGAGACGATGTTCGCCCAGAAAAGGGCGCCATCGGAGAGCCTTACCAGATAGCGAGCAGCGAACGGCGCGCAGGCTTCTCCAAGGAGAATGAGACCGGCGATAAACCCGAAAATCCGGAGGCCCTGTAGCACTGCCTGCTGTGGTCCTTCGCGCACTCCGGCAATGTCTGCGACCAGGTCGTAAGGCCCGCGGGCGTAATAAGCAGTGAGCAAGCTCATCGCGGCAATGCCTGGAAAGACCCACGGCCAAAGTAGTTTAAACAGCTCTGCGAAATTCAAGTTCATTGCGGAGGCAGCCAGCGTTGCCAGCGGGCCGCCAATCGGCGTCAGCGCTGAGCCCAGTCCAATCGCAAAACATCCAAGCACGACGACGCGCGTGCGTTCGTTCGGTCCCAGACCCATCAGAGCCACTGCCTCCACCAGCATCAGCGCGGCAATTACTGCCGTGATAGCGCTGGAGAGAAACCCAATGATCAGAACTACCAACGCTGCGAGCAGCGGGCGCGGAACCCGTCTGCGCATCGCGGCGAAGCTCCGGTCGAGCACGGGACGAAGCACGCCGAACAGGATACCCGCCACGACAACCGTTATCGTTATTGGCATTGGGTCTAGTGCCGCCTTTCGGAGCAGGTGCCATTCCCATCGGCGGCTGAGCGTCACCGCAATCACCCCCAGCGCAAAGCAGTAGGGCTCCAGATTGTGCTCGAGCGGTGCAAAAATGAGGGGACCGGCGAAGAGCGCTGCCAGAATGATGAAGGGTTCGAGCGAATTCATTGGATTGCAAGGCTCGGTAGACCAGTGCAGATCGTCGTATTAATTTGGGACTTTGGTGATGCGCGAATGGATTAAGGGGATAAACTTAAGGGCTGGGCAGCGGCGGCTCAAATCGCCATGGAGAACTCAAGATGGATTTTGACCTGAGCGATGCACAACAGGAAATCGTCAATGGCGTTAGAGCACTCTGTCAGCGCTTTCCCGATGAATATTGGCGCGGACAAGATAGCCGTCATGAATTTCCTCACGATTTCTATAAAGCGGTGGCCGACGCAGGCTTTCTCGGCATTGCGATTCCCGACGAATATGGCGGCAGCGGCCTCGGCATCAGCGAAGCAGCACTAGTGATGCGCGAACTCGCGTACGCGGGCGCCATGAACGCGGCGAGCGCGGTCCACCTCGGCATCTTCGGCCTTGCGCCGGTCATTCGCTATGGGACCGACGAATTGAAGCGCCGGGTTCTGCCGCGCGCGGTGAGTGGTGAATGGCACTTCTCATTTGCTGTAACCGAGCCGGATGCAGGCAACGACATTACCCATATCAAGACTTTCGCTCGCCGCGAAGGCGACAATTACGTGATCAACGGCCGCAAGGTCTTCACGACCAAAGCGCAGGAAGCGGACAAGATGCTGCTACTGACGCGCACCACTGCCATCGAGAACGTCACTAAAAAAACTGAAGGGATGTCATTGTTCCTGGCTGATTTGGATCGCAGCGCAGTCGAGGTGCGCGAACTTAAAAAGCTCGGACGTCATGCGGTTGATACGAATATGTTGTTCATCGATGGCCTCAGGGTTTCGGCAGCCGACCTCGTGGGGCAGGAGGGACGCGGTTTTCATATGCTGCTCGACGGCCTTAACCCGGAGCGAATTCTCGTTGCCGCCGAGGCTATCGGGATGGGCCGTTCAGCCGTGGACCGCGCGGTACGCTATGCCAAAGACCGTATCGTCTTCGGCCGCCCGATCGGGCAGAACCAGGCGATCGCACATCCGCTCGCCGACGTTTATGCCAAGCTCGAGGTTGCGGAGTTGATGGTACTCAAGGCGGCCTGGCTGTTCGATCATCAAAAACCGTGCGGACCGGAAGCCAATATCGCCAAGCTGAGAGCTGCGGAGGCCGGCTTCGAAGCCTGTGATCGGGCGGTGCAGACCCTTGGCGGATACGGTTACATGCAGGAGTACGATGTCGAGCGGTACTTCCGCGAATGCCGAATGCTGAAGATCGCCCCCGTCTCGCAAGAGATGGTGCTCAACACGATCAGCGAGCACGTCCTGAAATTGCCTCGCTCTTATTGACGCGCGCGGCGGAATGGCTCCTCTGGGCTGCAAAGTGTTCGGCTGTCTTGACTATCCGTCCGCGGTTCCCGGCATTCGGTGCTGAGAACCTGGCGCCGCTGCTCGGGGAGATTAGCTCGCCTCGCGACTTCATCTATATCCTCATCGCCGTCCGCCACGCCCCTCGGCCACTTATCGCTGACGCGGTTTGCTCTCCCCTATGCCTCGCCGTGCATGTGCAACTCCCGTCTTTGGTGGCCGAGAGGATTACTCTCAAGCGTCACGAGAGTGTGCCACCGCCGATAACTCACCCACCAGCATGCCGAACCTGGTCCCTTGGCAGCGGGTCAGGTTTAAGGCCGCCTACGCCCGCCACTGTTCCGTTCCTTCGAAGGATGGATCGTTTTCGCTTCTGCAGGTCTAAATTTAAAACAGGATCGCGCGAACGAGCTGGCGTAAGCGTTCGAGCTCGCTTGCATTGTGCACAAGGAGACTGTGCCTCCAAATGTTATCCGTTTCATTACGACAATCGTCCGCCATTGCGGAACCGATCTGCTCGTAAGAACCGAGGGCGGCCTTAAGGGCCTCGGGATAGGTCCAAGCTCCGAGAACAAAGACTCGGTCAGCCACACTTTCAGATATCGTAGCTTTCGCATGGTCCAGCCGATCTTGCCTACCATCGAAGTCCATTAACAGAATCATGAATCGTTGCGGCCAAGCCTCCATTCCCTTCAGCTCATCTGAGTTAAAGCGTTCCAATACCGCGTTCCAGCCTCCGGCCACCGGAAGGACCTGCATCTGTCGAGTCGAGCCAACCGCCAAGTGGAAGCCGTTTGCCAGGACGCGGTTGGCATCGTCTTCCGGAAGAACGAAGATGTGCGGTTTGTGTCTGTTCGCACTCAATATGGTTCTACGTCGCCCCGAATCAGCGCGTTAACGAGGTTCCCGCTGATCTGCATTTCGCTGAGCGGGCGTACGAGTGTGGGTTCAAGGTGGCTCTTCCGGTAGAGAACAAGAGTGTTCTCTTTGGAAAAGCGGTCGATTGCTTCGGAATTGTGCGAGGTGGCGATGAACTGACCGCTAGATTGATAGGCTTTGCGAAGGGCCAAGACAAAGTGTCCAACCTCCGATAGCGCAAGATAATTGTCCGGTTCGTCCCAGAAACAAAGCAACGGCCCATAGGCTCTATTTGCAACAAGCACCATGGCACATATCATGAAGCACTTTTCTCCGTCTGACAGATCTTCGAAGGGAAGCCTGAAGCTTCCCTGGTCGCTTGAAAACTGGACGGTAAGGCTTTTAGAGTCTCCACCAACTTTTGGGTTTTGGATGTCCTTCAGGTCGGGCATCACCTGTTTGAGGTAATCGTCAATCTCTGAGTATCTAGCGGGTGCGAGCGTTATCAGACCTGAAAACCACGCGGCAAAGTCCGTGACCGGAATGTTCGGTTGCAGGGTCTCTTCTTCAGAGTATCCTCGGATCAGGCTCGGTATGGGCTGAAGAATTAGCATTCGCGCGAGCCACTGCTTAAAAATCGACAACGGATCTGTCGCCGACTTTTCCTGAATTATCGGCAAAGCCACTAAGTGCCAGTCAATACGGAATTTCGCGTCGCCTTCGCCGCTCATTTTTGCAAGATACACTTGCGCCATCTGTCGGCTATAGATAGGGTTGCCGCCGACAGCGAGCTTCTCCTCGAACACGCGCAGTTCTTTGAACCCCTTGGGAAATTCAAAGGCGATATCATAATGGTAAATCTGCTGGTCGAGTTCGACTTCGATCTCGAACCGCATAGGTACCTCGGCGCGGGCCCAAGCGAGATCCTTGGGTTTAACGAGGTCGCCCACCCGATTCGTTCCTCGCGCAATTCTCCGCAGGATTTCCAGTGCCAGCCCCACCGTTGTCTTGCCCGCACCGTTTTTCCCAATGAGCAGGACGGACGAGTGCCCCGACATAAGCAGCTCGAAATTTTCCAAGCATCGGAAGTTATGAACGTATAGCCGACGTATCACGAAAAAAATAATACGGCGTTTACTAGGGATAGCTCAACCGACTGTCGTTTATGGTGCCGATACATCCCGATTCACGATGGTCGGGTGCCGAGCATGCCTATGCCCTGAATCAATCGCATAGCGGTCTTTATCAAGCTGCAAAATCGCACGCGAACTCGGCATACTGGTAAGCATCAATGTTCTCTCCAAAATGTAACTGGTGCCAGTATTTGGCAAATCCTCGCTTTTGGTGTAAGAGTTTCCCAAGTGCCTGATCAGGCTGGGTTGCTCCGGTACAGCCCAACAAATTGGGGAGAACAGTCCTTACCACAATCAGGAGGGAACCGAACAGTGGCTGACCTCGATCTTCAAATCAAAGGTGGAACCGTGGTTGACGGAACGCGCGTGCCACGGTTTCAGGCAGACGTGTGGATCAAAGACGGCAAAATCGCGCAAATCGGCGGCCGCGCTCCCGGGTTTGCGAAAAAAGTGATCGATGCCGATGGGCTCGTTGTGGCGCCAGGCTTTGTCGATCTGCACACCCATTATGATGCGCAGATCCGCTGGGATCCGTATTGCACGATTTCCGGATGGCACGGCGTCACCTCAGTGGTGCTGGGCAACTGCGGCTTCGGTTTTGCGCCCTGCGCGCCCGACTTCCGCGAACGCTCGATGCTGACGATGACCCGCACCGAGGCGATTCCGTACAGTGCGATGAAGGCCGGGATGAATTGGGATTGGGAAACCATTCCCGAATACCTTGACTCGCTCGATCGCTCACCCAAAGGCGTGAACTGCATACAGTACATGCCCACCGCGTCGCTGATGACTTACGTGATGGGACTGGATTCCGCAAAAACCCGCCCGGCAAACGAGGGTGAGCGCGCCGCGATGCGGTGGCTCCTGAACGAGGGACTCGATGCTGGGTTGTGCGGTTTTTCGATCCAGCGTCTTGGCCGTCATTCCGGCCAGGCTGATTATGACGGCTCGCCGATGGTGACCGACACCATGATCGACGAGGATATACTCAACCTCGCCCGGGTGCTGCGCAAACGCGACGAAGGATTCATCGAAATCACTCAGGCCACGGGCCATATCAAAGAGGACCTCGCTTTCGTCGAGAAGCTGGCCGAGGAAGCGCGGCGGCCGATCCTGTTCCAGGCAGTAGCCGCCAGCCGGCATGATCCGGATATCCATCGCAAGAGCCTGGCCTGGATCGAAAAGATGCGCGCGAAGGGTCTACCAGTTTTCGGACAAGGCGCAACTGTGCGCGTTGGCTTCGCCTTCACCCTCGAACATTGGAACCTGTACGATGTATCGTCAGCTTGGCGCGATATGTTGACCGGCACCAAGGAGGAGCGCGCCGCCAAGATGCGGAATCCGGCGATGCGCGAAGCGGCCAAGAGCCAAAGGTCAATGTACGCCCTGGACAAGAACGCGGCGGGAATCGGCGGACGTCTTCCCAAGCTGGTCGTCCAGTGGGTAAACAACGTGCCGGAATTGGAGAAGTACGTCGGCAAATCCTTAGGCCAGATCGCCGAGGAAGAGGGCAAGCATCCGGTTGACGTGATGTTGGACCTGTCGTTGGCGACCGACCTCAAGGCCGAATTCCTGACCCCGGTGCAGCAATTCAACCCCGACTACAACGCCGAAATCATCAACAACTCGCTATACACCTTCCCTGGGGTATCGGACGGTGGCGCCCATACCAAGTTCCTGACGGCCGGCTCGTTCACCACTGACTTTCTCCGATGGCTGGTGCGCGACGAGCAGAAGGTGACGCTGGAAGAAGCGCACTATCGGATGTCGGCGCTGCCGGCGCATGCAGCGGGCTTCCGCGACCGAGGCGTGCTGCGCGAGGGCGCCTGGGCCGACGTCGTGGTATACGACCTCAATAGCCTTAATGTTGAGCCTGAATGGACCGGCGAAGTCTCCTACGATTTCCCCGGCGGCGAATGGCGGCGCGTGCAGCGTGCCAAAGGTTACCGCTCGATCATCGTAAACGGGGTCGAGACCTTCAGTGAGGACAAGTGCACGGGCGCAACGCCGGGCAAGCTGTTGCGTCACGGCCACGCCTGATTGATCTGATCGCCTGAAGCAAACGGGAGCGGTATCACCGCTCCCGTTTTTGCGTTCTGGCACGAGCACAATGGGTGATGCGCTAGCCTTCCTCGTGGACTGGCTTCGCCTGGTTCGCGATTCGCTTGCAAAGAAGGCATCTACCGTCAATCGACGTTGCGCGCCGCGCACCTCCGCGCACTAAGCGACAGTGTCTTAACGTGAATTGCACATCCTCATCGGATTATCGGGCGAGAATGAATCGGATGCCACCAAAGGCATTCTCGCGGCTATCGGCGGGCTAACCCGCTGCTCGACCCCGAAGAAGCTCTTTCTATCCGCTTTGCGATAAGGCGCTTGCTGATGTAAAGGCTCAATTATGGCACTGAATTTTAATCGGCGATGAGTGCCATAAAAGCTAGTCGAAGCATTCCGTACCTAAGCAGAAGGCACCGCGCAAGGAGACAAGCATGCAATATCAATGCGTATCCGGCGACGATCACATGGATCTCACCTATATTCCCGCGCGTCTTTGGCAGGAGCGGGTCCCGGCCAAGTTCAAGGAGCAGGCTCCGAGAATCGAGGAAACGCCTGAGGGACGCCGATGGATCTGCGAGGGCAAGCCGTGGGCGTTTGGAAATTACGGCTCGCAAAAGAGGGGCGTGATGAGCGGCGCGATCGCTCGCGCTGGCCTGGAGGAAGAACCGGAACCGTGGGTTTTCCGCCCTTCGACGCCCAAATATCGGCTTGAGGATATGGACCGCGACCGGGTTGACGCTCAGGTGATCTATGGCCCGCCATTGCCCCTAACCTTCAAGGATCCCGATCTCAGGATCGTGTGTCTGGAAGCCTACAACACCTGGATGGCGGAGTTTTGCTCGGCCGCACCTGAACGGCTGCTTGGGATTGCGATGCTGCCGATGCACGACGTGACAGCCGCGGTCAACGAACTCAAGCGCGTAGCCAAACTCGGCGGACTGAGGGGCGCTTTGTTTGGTGTTTTCGACGCCGTCAAGCCCGTTTTCCACGAAGATTGGGAGCCGCTGTGGGCGGTTGCATCCGAAGCGGAAATCCCTATCAGCTTTCATTTGGGTGGCGGCATCAGGAGCGCCAGCATCGGCGATCCCAGCCGCGGCCAACTCGCGGCGTTCGTCTCGGCGGTGCCGATGCAGCTCGATGAGGCGCTCTGTGAGATAATCTTTTGTGGTGCGCTTGATGCGCATCGAAAACTCAAGGTCGTGATAGCCGAAGCAGGCATCGGCTGGGTGCCCTATTTGCTGTACCGGATGGACCACGAATACGACAAGGCGTTTCGTCACTCGGTCAAGCTCTCAGGCAAGCCCAGCGAGTTGTTCCATCGCCAGATGTTCGTGACCTTTCAGGAAGACGACATCGGACTCAAGCTGCTTGACGACCTCGGCGAAGACAACGTCATCTGGGCCTCCGATTACCCCCACTTCGATGCCATCTGGCCGCACTCGCGCAGATACATCGACGAGCACATGGGCTTCTTGAGCCCATTGAGGCGAAAGAAATTGACCTGCGATAACGCGGTGAGGTTGTACAATCTAGCGTAACTATTGGGGAGAGGCTGTGCTTGCTGTCGTCGAAAATCCGGGATCAGACAACCCCACCTCACCTCCCCCCCTGGCCAGGGGGAGGGATTTTTGTGCCCTGCGCGGGTTGTCGCAGACCGATGGACAAGAGGCGAATTTGTAAACCCAAGGAGAGTGCTTATGGCCGCAGCGGCAACCGAAGTTACGCCGACCAGCCAGGTCGGCCAGTTCCTGACCAAACCCAAGAAGCTCCTGATTGGCGGCAAATGGATTGATGCCAACTCGGGAAAGACCTTCGCTACATTAAACCCCGCGACTGAGGACATCCTGGCGCAGGTGGCCGAGGGCGATTCCGCCGACATCGACAAGGCCGTGAAATCGGCGCGTCTCGCCTTTGAAGATGGCCCGTGGCGCCGAATGACGGTGTCCGAACGGGGCAAGCTGATCTGGAAGCTTGCCGACTTGCTCGAACAACATCTCGATGAATTCGCCTCGCTTGAGTCGCTCGATAACGGCAAGCCCCGAATCATCGCGGCAGTAGCTGACGTTCCACTAGCGGCCGACTTGTTCCGCTATATGGCAGGCTGGGCGACGAAGATCGAAGGGAACACGATTCCGATCTCGGTGCCCTATGCCCCCGGGACCCGTTATTTCGCTTACACGCTGCGGGAGCCTGTTGGCGTGGTCGGTCAAATCATCCCTTGGAATTTCCCGCTGCTGATGGCTGCCTGGAAGCTCGGACCTGCGTTAGCCGCCGGCTGCACCGTAGTGCTCAAGCCGGCGGAGCAGACGCCGCTTTCGGCGTTACGCCTGGGTGAGCTGATTTGCGAAGCGGGCTTTCCCGAAGGCGTCGTCAACATTGTCACCGGTTTTGGCGAGACTGCGGGCGCCGCACTCGCCGCCCATCCGCAAGTTGACAAGATTGCGTTCACCGGTTCGACCGAGGTGGGCAAATTGATCCTGCAGGCGGCGGCGGGCAATCTCAAGAAAGTCTCGCTCGAACTCGGCGGAAAATCGCCGAATATCGTTTGCGCTGATGCCGATCTCGAAGTCGCAATCCCGGGCGCGGCCAGCGCGGTTTTCTTTAATCACGGCCAATGCTGTTGCGCGGGTTCGCGTCTGTACATCGAAAAGAAGGTGTTCGACAAGGTCGTCGATGGAGTTTCGCAAGAAGCCAAGCGCATCAAATTGGGCAGCGGCATGGATCCGGGCACTGAGATGGGTCCGCTGGTGTCGTCCGAACAACTGCAGCGGGTAACTGGCTATCTCGAATCGGGATTGTCGCAGGGCGCGAAACCCATAGTCGGCGGACGACGCGTCGGTTCCAAGGGCTATTTCGTCGAGCCGACGGTGCTGGTCGATGTCAAACCCGACATGAAGGTAGTGAGGGAAGAAATCTTCGGCCCGGTGGTGGTGGCGATGCCAGTCAGCGACATGAACGAGGTTCAAGCCGCGGCCAACGAGACCAATTACGGGCTTGCGGCGGGAATCTGGACCAACGATATCGCCAAGGCGCACTCTCTCGCGTCGCAGCTACGAGCCGGTACGGTGTGGATTAACTGCTACAACATTTTCGATGCCGCACTGCCCTTCGGCGGATACAAGGAATCCGGATGGGGCCGCGAGATGGGTCATGACGTGCTGGAATTGTACACCGAGACCAAAGCCGTTTGTGTGAAGCTCTGATCCAGAATCAGGCGGCGCGGCCTGATGCGGTATCCATTAAAGCCGCCTCAAGCGACCGCGCCGTCACCCGCATCTGCCTTCCGCACAGCGCTTGCAAACTTTTTCCCGATAGCTAACCATCCCGTCAGCTTGCCCGCGATGGATCGATGAAGCCAATTCGTACAAAGCACTTCCGGCGGGCAGCTTTCTCAGCCACGGCTATCTCGGCTGTCTCGGTATTGGGAATTCCGTTCGCACTCGCCGCGAAGGTAGCCCATCCGCAAAGATAGGTCGCGTGTGTGATCGGCGACGGCTCGGTTGGACTCAACTTCGCGGAGTTCGATACTGCGGTCAGGCACAACCTTCCCGCGGCCTTTGAATTGATTCTACAATAGGGTCCCGCGGCGGGTGCGGCCGAGATGCGAATAGGCGCGCTGAGTTGCGATGCGGCCGCGCGCTGTCCGTGCGATGAAACCCTCCTGCAGGAGATAGGGCTCGTAAACCTCGCCGATCGTATCGGGCTCCTCGCCAACCGCAGCCGCCAGGCTTTCCACGCCCACCGGTCCTCCATCGAATTTATCGATAATCGCGGCCAGAATGGCGCGATCCATCCGATCAAATCCGCACCCATCGATTTCGAGTAATTCCAGCGCAGCCAAGGTGACGTCGCGCCCGATGATCGGCGCCTCATTGACCTGAGCGAAATCGCGCACCCGGCGCAGCAGTCGATTGGCAATGCGGGGTGTTCCGCGCGAACGAGCGGCCAACTCCGCCGCGCCTTGGTCCTCGATTGGCACGTCCAGCAGCCGTGCCGAGCGCCGGATGATCTCGCTCAAATCCGCGTGCATATAAAAATCAAGATGGTAATGCTGGCCGAAACGGTCACGCAGGGGTGAACTCAAGAGACCGGAGCGTGTCGTCGCACCAACCATCGTGAACGGCTTCACCGCGAGCTTCATGGTGCGCGCCCCTGGTCCTTTGCCGACCACGATGTTTAACTCGAAATCCTCCATCGCCGGATAGAGAATTTCTTCGACCGCGCGCGCCAGGCGATGGATCTCGTCGATGAACAGCACATCGCCTTTATCAAGGTCGTTGACGATCGCCGCCAGGTCGCCGGCTCGCTCGATCGCGGGTCCCGAGGTTGAGCGCAGATTCACGCCGAGTTCGCGTGCGATAATATGTGCGAGCGAAGTCTTGCCGAGTCCCGGCGGACCGGAAAACAGCGCGTGGTCGAGCACTTCACCCCGCTGGCGTGCAGCCTCGATCGACATCCCGAGCACTTTCTTGATTCGTTCCTGGCCGACGAACTCCGCAAGCGAGCGCGGGCGCAGCGAGAGATCGAGTTCTCGCTCGTCCCCAGCCGGCTCTATAACTGGTCCCTGAATACTACTTTTTTCTCGTGGCAACTTGACCTGTGGAATCGTGCGAGGAGACGTTGCCGTGCCGCTGCTGCTACTCTTCAACGATAATCACCGCGAGTGATTTCGCAGCAGCGTTTCAAGGCTGCCGCCGCTTCCGTCAACTTCAACCGCATCCACAGCACGTTTCGCTTCAACGGGCTTATAGCCAAGATTGATCAGGGCGGAAACCGCGTCGTCCAGCATCGAGGACCCGGCGCCATTTTTTGCGTGCGCGGCGAGGAGAAAGGTATCGCGGCCGGCGGTTAATACTTTGCCCGTCGTCGCTCATTTTCCCGCGCTCTCATCTCGACTCCCTTCGCCTGAAAGAGATGACACAAGGCGATCGCCAGCGCATCAGCCGCATCGTTGGCAAGCTCGCCACTATCATTTAGCATCAACGTCCGGCGCACCATCTGCTTGACCTGGCCCTTTTCGGCACGCCCATAACCTGCGACCGAGAGCTTAACGTCAGTCGGGGTGTACTCGAATACGTTAAGCCCACGATGGGCCGCCGCCAGCATCGCAGCTGCACGAGCTTCGCCCAACGCAAAGGCGCTCTGCACGTTGATTGCGACAAAGCTCCGCTCCAGGCTCATCACGTCTGGACTATAGCGATCGAGCACTTGAAGCAGCTTTTGGTAAATAGCGGCCAGGCGTTGCGGCCTTGGAATTATTCCGCGCCCACGGACTGTACCGGCCCCGACGTATTGCAGGCCGCCGTTTCGCTCGACCACCCCAAAGCCCGTCACCGCGTTGCCTGGGTCAACCCCGATCACCCGCATCCCCGCCTCCCGCTACATCGCTAAAAGACCAGGAACTGGACGAACTAACTGCATCGACGACTGACCGACTATTCGACCAAACCTGGGTCTTGCACCGGCTGGAAACCCTGTCAGGCCGCCGAGAATTGCGCCATTACTTCTTCGTCGATATCGAAATTCGCCGATACGCTCTGCACGTCGTCGTGGTCTTCCAGATCTTCAAGCAGCTTAAGCACCTGCTCAGCCTGATGACCGCTGACCTTGACCGTGCTCTCAGGCACCATCGTCATTTCTGCATTGGTGATCGCCATTCCGGCTTTCTCGATGGCGTCACGCACGGCAGAGAAGGATTCGAGCGGGCCGATGACCTGAAAGGTATCGGCGTCACTTATCAAGTCGTCGGCTCCCGCCTCCAATACCAGCTCCATCAGCCGGTCCTCGTCGGCGGCGCCCCTGTCGACGGTAATCACGCCGCGTTTCTTGAACATCCACGCGACGCATCCCGTTTCGCCGAGGTTGCCGCCATGCTTCGACATCAGAAAACGAATTTCCGAAACCGTGCGATTGCGGTTATCGGTCAGCACGTTGACAATCAGCGCAACGCCGCCGGGGCCGTAGCCCTCGTACGCAATCTGTTCAAGTTGCCCGCCTCCCAACTCGCCGGTGCCCTTCTTGATGGCGCGTTCGATATTGTCATTGGGCATCGATTGGGCCTTGGCCGCCGCAACCGCCGTGCGCAGGCGCGGATTCGAATTGATATCGCCGCCGCCCAGACGTGCGGCGATGGTGATTTCTTTGATCAGCTTGGTGAAGACCTTGCCACGCCTGACATCACGCGCCGCTTTCTTGTGCTTTATTGAACTCCATTTGGAATGACCGGACATGAGGTTGGTCCTCCAAGGTTCCGCTCGCAGTTCAGCCACTCACTGTCGCTACGCCACCGCCCTGCAATCGAACATTAACCATCCTGTGATGCGGAGCCTATCACAAAGCTGAATGAAGCCGGAATGCTTGGGGATCGGAAAGCTACCATTGCGGCTGCGGCGGAACTGCAAACTTTCTTGGCAAGCCTTGTCAGAAAACTGACCTAGGTGAGGCCGCCAGGCTCTGTTATCATCCCGGTCCACATCGATGGTTCGTTATGCTGCAATTTCAAGTGTCGCGCTAACTTTGGCCGGATGTTTTTACCCTCCGCAGCAAACGCCTCTACCGGAGTCGCGAAGCCATTTGATCCTGCATTCGCCTTATTACCAGGTCTGGGATGCGGTGCATGAAGTAATAATGAAAAACGATTACCGCATCATAACTGAGAATCCCGACGATGGAACCATCGAGGCGCAGGCTGTAGGGAGTTTCACGCTGGCCGACGCCGATTGCGGCAAACTCAAGAGTATCGCGCGCAAATACAATGCTGAGCCCGACCCTGACGCTTCGGCAATCTACGACTTCCAAATCAAGCCGCAAGGCAACGAGGCGACAACTATCGACATCCAGGCGACGTTTACCGCGCCCTTGCACGTGCCGATGCATCCGGTACGCGGCGAACAATGTGTATCGCGCGGCACGCAGGAAGGACGGTTGCTCAGAGCCATTGCGCAGCAGGCGCGCAATGACCATAGCAGCAGCGGCAAACCCACACCGGTCCCGTTTCCCGCACGCGATACTGTCCAGTAGTCCAACATCTCCGAGACTCTGCTCCTGGTTTGCATGGCGTTCGAGCTTTTGACTCGATTTTTGCACCGTGCGGCGGCAGCCTGGCAACCGAACTTGGCGGGTCGCCGTTCAGGCGCGCTTGCGGCGCCGAATGCGCTCGGCACGCCGCTGCTGCACCGGCGGCTCGCTCATCATGCGCCAGCCAACCAGCGTCACGGAGCCGAGCGCAAGGAACGACGCGACCAGGGTCCAGAGGTGGCCGATCGGCCCCGTCGTCTCGGTCTTTCGAATCGCATCGAGGTCGAACACCCGTGTCGCGTCTGGAGGCGGTCCGGCAATCTTGACCACGCGGGCACGGCGGAACCACGCCTCCCCGCGCGTCAGATTCATATAACCACCGACTCGCAGTGCGACGTCTACATCCGCTCCGTGTTTTCCCACGCGGAGATAAAAGCCGAGCAGCGTCCAGTCGTTGTCACCCCTGAGATCTTCCGACATGATGCCGTCTTCGAGCACGCTTACCGAGGCGCCGGTGAAAAAGGGCAATACTTTTCGGGTGCGCGCTTCGACGCTGATACGATACCAACCGGGCCCCAGACTCAGGCCCTGGACCCAGCGAGCATCATTGTCCCGATGCGAAGATATCTCGACCTCAGCCGGGCCGCCATCGTGCGGTGCAATCCATTGGTATTCGGTTGTGCCGGCATTGAGTACCCAGGCATCGGTCCGCCAACCGTTGACTGACTCGCCCGAGCCGCGCTTGAGATCGCCGTTGTTCAGCAGATTCCTGCTCGCGAGTACCGGAAAAGGAAGAGCCATAATCGCCAGCACGAAAGCGGCAAAAGCCCATCGCAGCCGTGCGCAGCACGCACCACTTCTCATATCCAGTTTTGCAGGCCCGGTCCCTGCAGCCACATTCGCGCGTAATAGCCGGTACGGCTGATTGGTAGGCCAAGCCAAACCGGCAAATAGTAAATGAACAGCGCAATAGCTACTGACAGAAATGCTGCAAACGCGAAGCGATCGGCGCGGGAATGGTTGATGATTAGCGCCATATACGAGACTAGTAACATCGCTGCGAGCGTCAGGCCCACCGCCATCTGCGCCTGGTCGGAAACCAGCCGGTATTCACTCGCAATATGCCCCACCCCGAGGATCATTACAGGCATCATGCTCAGCAGGAGTGCAAAGCTTTCCCATGTCTCCGCTTTGCCATGCCACATGTCGGCCAGTATTGCTGCAAGCGCCAGGTAGCCAATATAGACTGACGGCAAATAATGATAAAGAAAGAGAATTCGGCCAATCGGGACCCAGATCAGATAATAGGCGAAAAAAGCCGCTACCATAAAAATACGCACGAGACTAGGCCGTTCCATCGCTCGCACGCCTGTGATCATCATTGCGGGCACCACCGCCCACCAGGTCAATGGATTACCACCCCCCCATATCAGCGCTACCTTGCCGTGCGCCGGGAAATTCTGCCAATACGCTACCGGCCGCAGCATCAGCGGCCAGCTCCACCATGGCGACGCATACGGGTGAGTAGCGCTAGCTACACTATTCTCGTACCACATTACGTCCTTGTAGTACTGAACGAGATCGGCGATCCCCCCCACCATCTCAGTGCATAGTGCGGCAGGAACGAGGCTAGATAAAAAATCCCTGAGACCGAACCCACAATCAATGCCGCCCCGGCGGTCCATTGGAATCGCACCGCCCTCGTGCTTGAAGGGTCCTCCGCCAGCGCATCCACGCTCGCGGCCGTACGCCACAGGGTGAACAACAAGAATGCGCCAACGAGCAAGAAGGTGATCCCCGGTACATAAAGTTTCGAACCAAGGCAAAGGCCTAACACCATACCGATGACGAGGATCAGGCGCCGGCGCCGGATGAAATCTCGCGTGCCAGCAAAATTGAACAGCATCAGATAGGCAATCGCAGCGAAGGTCAAATAGACTATGTCTATACATCCGATGCGCGAGTTGACTATGAAAAACCCATCTAACGCGATCAAACCAGCGGCCAGCGTTGCCGCGAGCCGCGAGCGGAACATGCGGCGGCCGAGAAGGTAGGTTACTGCTACCATAACCGTCCCCAGCACCGCGTTGCCCAGGCGCCAACTTGCCGGATGATCGCCAAACACCAGGATTCCCGCCGCAATCAGCAACTTTGCGATTGGCGGGTGCGGGTCGAGAAACGCTTCACCGTGGATATAATGCCGCGCCTGGCCGACGAAGTGCACTTCATCGAAAACGATTTCGGCAGGGTAGCCCAGACGCCAGAAGCGCAACGCTGCCGCCGCTCCCACCACCGCAATCAGCGCGATTGTATCCGCTTTCAGCCAGTCAAATGGTGCGAAATCCCCCTCGCTTTGGACGTGCTGAGCGGGAGCGATTCGCCGGCGCGCGAACACAGCAGCGAACCATTTTGAGCGGAGCAGCGGGTAGGGTGCTTTCCGCGCAGCCGCGGCTCGCGTAGTAGCAGCCCGCAGCCATAAAAAATGCAACCAGATTGACTAGCGAAATAATCATTCCAAATGTGTCGCGCGAGGCCAGGAAACTGCCCGCATTTAATATGTGCAGCGTTTCCGCGAGATTGCTCAGGCAGGTGAAACTGACGATTGAAAATACTGCCAGCATCGCAGGCCCCTGGAATGCAAGTGGAATCGCGAATACTACCGCGGGGTACGCGTAGCGCTCGTGCATTCGCGGCGCGAACATAAAGAAGCCAAAGAGGACTATGAATGCCGCGAAAAAGAGGTTGCGCGAAACCGGGTTTCGGGCAAGCAGCCAAAGCGCGAACCCATACAAAGGGATGAGCAGCGACATCCCGATCGCGAAATAACTACAGCCGAAGATCGTCCCGCTGTCAGCAGCACGAAGCCCACCTAGCAAGGCCATGAAGTTGAATGCGTTGACAGAGGTTTCGTTATAATATGCGGCGGTCGAAAGATATAGACTAGGCAGCCAGCCCCATCCATGACCAATCTGAAAAGGGGCCACCGTCACGGCCGTCACTGCGAAAACGGCCAACAGTGCGCGGGCCCAACCCTTCCAGTTGCCACGCATCAGAGTCCAGACCAACCAGCACCGGCACCAGACTTATCGCCTGCGGTTTTATCAGCACCGCCAGCGCGGCGAGTCCCCACCCGGCTTCCAACTCTTCATCCATCAGCATCACCACGCTCAGCAGCATCACCAGGGTGAAGGCGGAATCGGTTTGAACCCAAACTACCGTGTCAAACAGCAAAGCTGGATTCAGCGCAAAAAGCAGCATTCCCAGCCAGGCGGCGGTTTTGCCGAAAAAACGCAACATCAGGGCGAATATCAATACACTGAGCGCGAAGTCAGCGAGCAGAGCGGGGGTGCCGATGATCATGCGGAGCACATCGCCGGACGCGCCCAGGACATGAGCTACTGCGCCAGCCGCCCACAGTGCGTAAAGATAGCCAGGGGGGTAATCGAGGAAGTATCCTGACTGATACATGCTCGCCGGACCGCCGACGGCGAGTTGCAAAGCCCATGCTTCGTAGGTGCCGACATCGATATGAAAGCCGGGAAAGAAAAGCAGAGCAATTGTCTTGATAATCAGCAGGACCGTCAGCACGCCGAGGACTTTTTTAAATTCACTCGCGTGCGTCTTCGCAACCGCTATCACTGCCTGGAACAGCCCGTAACATAGCAATGTGGCCAGGACGGCTCCGGCAAGGATGCCAACGGCAATGTCACCACCCGACGATTGAGGCAAATTACCCATAACTGGCGTGCAGTACGCAGACCAGTCTATGATGACGAAATTCAAAGGAGAAACCCTGATGAGATTGGTTCATGCCGCCTATGAACCGCCCGGCGACGGGCCCTTCCCGGCCATTTTCGCGATGCATGGATGGGGTTCCAGTGCGATGGATTTGCTGGGATTGGCGCCGTTTGTCGCTGATGGGCGATTTCTTGTGATCTGTCCCCAGGGTCCTCATGAGGTCGAAATCGGCGCGGTCAACGGCTACGGCTGGTACCAAATGCGGCCCGGCTCCCCGCCGGATGAAGAAAAAGTCGGTCCAGCGGTCGAGCAGCTCCATATGTTCATCGCCGAGGCATGTTCGCGGTACCCGGTTGATAAGCGCAAAATCGTCGCCCTGGGATTCAGTCAAGGCGGCATGATGGCCTACAATCTCGCGATGCGATGGCCGGAGAAATTTGCCGCCCTGGTCGGAATCGGCACAGCTTTTCCCGAGTACCTTGTCGAACTTGTTTCCAACCACGAAGCTATCCAACAATTGCCGACCCTGGTCCAGCATGGGCGTGCCGATCCCATGCTCGAAATCGCCCGCGCGCGTAAATCGGTCGAGACGCTCCGCTCGCTAAAAGTGCCGGTGACGTTCCGTGAATACGATTGCGGGCATGAGGTGTCTGCCGATGGAGTTCGCGACCTATCGCGTTTTCTGCTGGAAAAGGTCGCAGAACCGATTATCCGAGTCTAATCCAAGTCAACGATGAACGAGCACAGCCCCGAGATGTCGCAGTTGGTCGCGATTGGTCGGTATCGTGCGCGATTTGCGCGAGCGATGCCCCTGGGACCGCGAGCAGACGCTCGCGAATGTGGCGAAATACCTAATCGAAGAGGCGTACGAGGCGGCCGACGCCATCACGCGAGGGGATGCGATCGCGATTGCCGACGAACTGGGGGATTTGCTGGTGCAGGTGCTTTTCGCTGCGGTTGTCGCGGAGCAGGAGGGACGCTTTCCGGTCGTGGCCCTTCCGCAAGGGGCGGCAGAAAAGCTGGTCCGGCGTCATCCCCACGTTTACGCAGGAGGCCAGGCAGAGAGCGCGGCCGAAGTCGTGGCGAGTTGGAATCGGATCAAGAGCGAAGAGCGCAAAGCAGAGGGGTTCCGTTCAGCACTCGACGGAATCGCGCGAGGTTTACCAGCATTGATGCGGGCAGAGAAACTCGGTACCCGGGCGCGACAGGCGGGAATGGATTGGGCGGATATTCACGAGGTACTCGCGAAAGTCCGTGAAGAGATGGACGAACTGGAAGGCGCGTTGGCGGCGGATGATAGCGATGCGGCCGCCCACGAACTCGGGGATATGTTGCTGGCGCTAGCAAATGCTCCACGTTTCATTGGCCACGATGCCGAAGAGACGTTACGCCGCGCGTGCGATAAATTCATCGGTCGTTTTGCAGGCGTCGAGCGAATCGCTGCAGCGCGCGGGTTGGATCTGACCAAGATGACTACGACTGAAGTGGAATCGCTATGGCAAGAGGCAAAGCGGTCTGATCAGGCAGTCCCAATTAAATGAGGTGGCCGTTGCTGCATTGACCAACAGCCGCGCCACTGTTAATTAAATTCGGATATGCCCCATATCCCGAACCATCCATCGGCGCAAAAACGCTATCGTCAAAATCTCAAGCGTCAGGCGCGCAATCGCGCAATCAAGACGCGCGTTCGCACTGCCGCAAAGCTAGCGCAGGATGCGATCGAGGGGAACGATAAAGAAGCCGCGGCGAAATCGTTGCGCCAGGTTATGAAAGTCCTGCATAAGGCTGCCAGTAAGGGCACCCTCAATCGCAACGCCGCCAGCCGCAAAATCTCCAGGCTTTCGCGCCGATTCGACCGAAAGCACAACCCAAAAGTCGTAGCCGATACCCCAGCCGCATCATCCTAGCCTAAAGTCAGGGCCGGATTTCCGCCTGGGTTCCGTAATCAGACCCGCACATTCGTAGAAGCTTTGCGCTCCTTGCTGGCATACGCCGCAGCGGAGAAGGCCGCGCGGGCAGTTTTTCCCTGCTCTCGTAATGCAGTCTGTGCGCGAATACTCTCAGCTCCATGCGCGGCTTGAAAGCATTCGTGCTTTCTATTAGCAATCGAGGTTGCAGGACTTCCGCTACTCTCTTTTGCCGACGCGCAGTTACCCGACGGCGCCCGCATGCCAGTGGCCCGCGCGTTTCAACGTACAGTCAACCAATTTATCGAAGCCGAGCTGAAGCTTTATCCCGAGCGGGCCACTGCGCTAGGTGACCATCGCTTTGACACTCGGGTCGATGACCACTCGGCGGCGGGAATCGCACGAATCGTGTCGCATGCAAACCGCTGGGCTAAGATCTTTCGTACATTCGACGATAATTCGCTTACGCCCAACAGTGAGGCCGATCGCGAATGGCTCTTGGCAAACATTGACGAGGAACTGCTCTGGAACGAGCGCGTGCGGTCATATGAGCGAGATCCAGGCATGTATCTTCCAACCGCCGCGGTGTATGAGCTCATCCAGCGGAATTTTGCACCACGAAGAGTCCGGATGCGCTCAGTGACGGCGCGCGAAAAGGCCGCGCTCGCCAACTTGCGGGCAGCACGAGCAAACTTGAAACCTGAGCGCGTGCCACAAGTCGCAATCGACATCGTACTCGAACAGATGCCGGCAACGCTCGCCTTCTTCCGAGCTTCATTGCCCGAGGCGTTCGATAAGGTGCCTGACGGTCCCGACAAAAAAGATTTCCGTGAGGCCAACGCGCAAGTGATTTTGGCGATAGACGGCTACGGGAAATGGCTGCGGACTGCCCTGCGCCCACGCGCTCGTGGCAGTTACGCGATCGGAGCCGATGCCTATCGCAGGATGCTCGCCGATGAGGATATGGTCGATACTCCTCTCGATAGGCTCGAACAGCTCGGCGAGATGGAGATGCGGCGGCTGCAGGAACAATTTGCTGCGAGCGCCAGGCTAGTCGAACGCGAAGCATTCACCGGTCGAGGTGGCGACCGCACTCGGCCGCGAGCATCCTAACGCCAATCAGGTGATTTCGTCCGTCAGTTCCGGCCTTAGCGCGATCCGCGACTACGTCGTGAGCCATCATTTGGCGAGAGTGCCCTCTGATGTGGCGCCGATTGTCGCCGAGACTCCGCCTTTTATGCGTGCGACGACGTTCGCCTCAATGGACTCGCCAGGCCCCTTTGAGAAAGCCACCGAGGCCTATTTCTACGTAACGCTACCAAACCCTGCATGGCCCAGAGAAAAGCAGGAACAACTGCTCGCATTCTATTCGCCGCCGACGATCTCCGACACCTCGGTGCACGAGGTGTACCCCGGCCACTATGTACAGTTTCTCATCAATCGTCGGAATCATGACCTGGTTCGTAAGATCTACGACTCCGGGGCGGACGTCGAGGGATGGGCACTCTATTGCGAGCAGATGATGCTCGATGAGGGACTGCATAATAACGATCCCAGATTTAGACTCGCACAGCTGCAGATGGCACTCCTTCGTGCCTGCCGTTATTTGGTCGCAATCAGAATGCATACTCGCGGAATGACGGTCGCGCAGGCAACTGTTTTCTTCGCAAAGAACGCCTACCAGAACCATCACAATGCTGAGGTGGAGGCATTGCGAGGCACGGATGATCCGGGCTACTTACGTTATCAACTCGGCAAGTTAATGATCCTAAAGCTGCGTGGAGACCTGCGGCGCAAAGAAGGCTCGGCGTTTAAGCTCGGCGAGTTCCATGACGCTTTCCTAAGCGAGGGTGCAATTCCTGTCCCCCTCATTCGGCGCGCAATGCTTGGAGAGTCGTCGGGCCCGCCGTTGTAGGGCCGCCTTGCTTCGGTGTGCAGTAACGAGTTCGTTAACTGTCAGGCGAGTTCAGCTCTCTCTGTCGATGTTCACCACGGCCTCAGCCCTCCGATGCCATCGAGAGCGATCAAAATGGCGTCGATACGCTCGAAATAGCTACCGAGGCTGATTGTAATGTTGATTAGTCAGTAATTTTAGCGTGATCCGGTTCACTCGTGCATTTATTAATCTTTCGCCGGAGTCGCACGATCCCGTTATCAGTAAACTCGCCGGACGCGCACCTACACGCTGAAGCAGATGGAGGACTGGATCGAGCGCGCTCTCGACGCCGGCATTGCAGGGATGATGGGGTGGTTTTTCATAAGCATGCCGCGGCAAACGTGCCAGTCGGTGCTGGATGCCGTCACCTACTGTGCATCGTTGATGAAGAAATTCCGCATGTGGTCCCTCTCGTATGCCCTATGGTACCCTTCCTGGATCCGCTATCACACGGTCGCGAACGAATCGGTCGGAGTGGTGCTGGCGATGCAGACCACGCAGGCAGGGCAGATGCGGGGCTCGTCGGCGAGGTACGGCGTCTCGCCTTCGAGAAGCATTACGACTTTAAGCCCACTGCGCGAGATCGAATTTTTCATTGAGTACGATTCCGCGGACGTTGAGCATACCCACCGACAAAGTGACCTATAACCCAGATGCGTGGACACGCTTGAGCTGGAAGCGCGCGCCCTCAAAGTCGCGCACCAGATCTGCGAAGACGGGGTAGCTCCACGCAGCGCCCGGGAGTGCGCGTATCGCGGGCCGCACGGCGCATTCAGCTTCCAGCTCTTCTTCCACGACCGCCAGCTCCGAAAGCATCACCCCGCCGCTCTCCCGTTCCGGTTTCTCCGCCTCCTGCCAGTCTTGCCCGTGGTGGCATCGTCCTCCAATTGCAGCCCGATCTTCCGATCGGGCGAGGATTGCCGCACTTCAATTTTTCAACACGATTCAGGACATTGCCTTCGGGCATCGCCGCAAACGTCGTCTTGTCGAAGTTGAAGGCCACGTATCGCTTCGGCAGCAGTGCTGCGCGCACCGGTTCATAGAAGTCTTTCTCTTTGAGCGATACATGAACCCGAGATAACAAAACCAAACGCGAGCTGATTCAGCGTCAGCGGTCGAGAGTCCAGCCCCCGAGGCTATGCTACATAAGCGGGCGGGCCGGTTGCAGACGCAACCGGCCCGGACTTTCACCGCCCCCGGTTACGGTTTGAATGTTCAGGCCAGGTCGTCCAGCGAGTTATCACTCTGCAGCTGAAGCTTCCGGCGCCGGAACTTCGCGCCTGCTCGCTTTGAGCGCGTTGTCACTGACCGCGGGACTAAAAGAGGCAAAGTCCCGATGAAGTCGAACCGACCCACCTGGGTATTAGCGGATGTCGCACAATGAATTGAGCGTGACCACTAACCCTGCCACGAGAACGCTGGAAACGACAAGACCGGCTCAAAACCCATCAGCTCGTACATATTTCGCGCGCGACGATTCCGGCGGCTCACGATCAATGACACAGTGTCGAATTCCTGGTCAGCCAATTTCGACAAGCCGTGTCTCAGTAACAGCCGGCCGACGCCTTGATACTGATATTCTGGAAGCACGGCTATCTGGGCCAAATGCGCCTGCCGATGAGCAATTTCAGTCACAATGTTGAACGCGATTCCGCGTCCTCTATGGCGCGCTATGGCCGACGCTTCGACCATCGGATTCCCGCAGGCGCCCTGGTTCAGAATATCGTCCAGTACCAGCTCGCAACCATCATCGCTCCGATACTGCTCATTGATCTCCGCGTCAACTCCACCCTCGTACGCTGCGCGCATAACCGACGCTGCTACGCGAAGATTGCTGCCTCGCCACGGTTCAAGATGCACATTCGCACGAACGTCCGCCCCTCGCCCGCCTATTCCGTTCCCTGCCCCGCGCCCGCTCTGTGGCGGGTGAGCATAGCGTGAGGGTGGTTATGCTCCGGTGAGGGTCCTGATCTCCTGCTCGATACAGTTGACGTCTCAGGAATTCGCGCCAATAGGTATGAAAGCCTTGTTGCTCGAAAAGTTGCGGCAGCCATGGACTGTCTATCGAAATGAACGGACCTTCAATGCGTGAGGCTCCGGTCCGGCGGACCGCGCCGACAGTCTCCCGAATCAGTATCTCTGCTCCGCCGGCGTCGCATTCGGCTGAGATTAAGAGTCGGGAGATTACTCCCAGGTTTCCGGCTATCATGTAACAGGCGTAACCTGCTGCTCCAGTTCCATCCCGCAGGGTCTTGCCGGCGATGCTGCCGCGCTCCACCATTCGCCGGAGCCGATAGAGAGGATCGGAAATATCCCAGAGGAGGCGCTCCTGCCACAGTTGCACTTCGTGCTGCCAGAGCCGCTCCAATTCGCCCAGCCTTACTATGGACAAGTCGACTACCTGCGCCGCTGGCATTTTCACGAAGATAAGGTCAGAAACAGGGAAATTTACGATAAACAGCCAAGTCCGAAGCGACCCACGGGAGCCGCCGCACGACGGCTCTCGCAGTGCAATCGCTGCAATCAGAAGCGGAATTTGCCGCCAGTCCCGGCGCTAGCACGCCGTTGACCGCAGGCACTAATTCAAAGTCGCATTTCTGGATTTCTCGTACATTTGAATCCGATAACGGCCCATGTCAAGTATCGCAATCCGGTTCTGGGCGTCGGCCTTGACTGCGGTTGGATAGGACAACGCCCGCTCCCATGCGCCGCCGTCATTGACAAGGGCTAAGGCTCGCTGACGGATCATATCCGAGTTCGCCTGGAGCTGTTTTGCCCCCATTTTCGATAGGTCGGCGTTCCCGGTGATCGCGGTGATGAAGCGGCCTTCAGGAGTTAGAACTTGCACGCGGTCGTTCTGCCGATCGGCGACATATATGTCACCGTCGTTGTCCACGCATACGCCGCTGGGCCGGTTAAACTGCCCGGCGCCGCTACCAGAAGAGCCGAACGAGGCGACCCTTCCTTCAGAACTGAACTTTTGGATACGATCATTACGCCAATCGGCTACGTAGACTTGGCCGTCCTTATCCAAGCCGATCCCCCATGGGTGATTGAATTGACCCGGACCATTACCGAAGCTACCGAACTGTTCGAGGTAGCGGCCATCAGCAGTGAACTTTTGCACTCGATTGTTTCGGCTGTCTACCACAAACAAGTCGTTCCCCGAGCTGAACGCGAGTCCCGCCGGTCCGTTCAGCTCTCCATCTCTAGAGCCGGGCTTACCCCAACAGCTCAGGAATTTACCATCCCCGTCGTAGATCGAAATGCGGTTCAGCCATTCGTCGGCGACGTAGACATTCCCGTCCCGATCAACCGCGATGGCGGTCGGCCAGACGAATTGGCCTGGCCCTTCGCCGCCGGAACCGAATTCGCCCAGATACTCACCCTCATCAAGCGAGCATTTCGTGATCCGCAGCCCGTCGGGACGGTATTCGAATGAGCGGTTCACGACGTAGCCAACGTCGTTCGCCCCGAGAGCGACGTCCACCGGACATAGAAATCCCTCGCCGTTTACCGCCACCCGACCGATACAATTGCGGTAGGAATAAATCCTGTCTCTGATTCCAAAGAAATGCGTAGCCATCGCCTAACCCCTTCACCTTGGCGTGGCTGCCTCCCTGCCCTCCAGTTTGGATTTCCGGGGGGCAGCCACGAAATCGCTCTTAGCTGTATTGGGTCCTCACAGCTCTATTCCTTAAGCAACTCAGTGACACAAATTACAGGTAGGGCATCTTCTCGAACGTTCCGCCAAGAATCGGCGCCGGGTTCAGGCCGAGCCAATCGTCCAGCATAGTGGCGTAGATGGAGCGGAAGTCCGTACTGAATTTCAGATTGCCGCCCTCCTCCTGGTCGCTCGGTTTCAGCGACGGATAGCTACCGTAAATGCCTCCTTTAACCTTTTCTCCAATCGCGAAGGCCACTCCGGCGGCGCCGTGGTCGGTGCCGGAACCATTGTCGATGATACGGCGGCCGAATTCTGAGAACATGAACAACAAGACGTTGTCGCTAGCCTTGTGTTCACGCAGATCGTCGAAGAAACTCTTGACGTTGGCCGAGACATCGGTCCACAGCATCGGATGCAGCGCGGCCTGGTTGGCATGGGTGTCGAACCCATTGTAAGGGGAGGTGGTATATAGCACGCGGGTACCGAACCCGGCCAAGTAGGTCTGGACGATGTTCCGCATATACTGGCCAACTGCGCTCTTGGTGTAGTCGATGGTTGACTGGTATTTTCCAGGCGCGGTAGCCAGAATGTCGGCCCCTTTCAGTGCATAGGTGCCAGTCGAATGGATGTAGTCCATCGTGTAGCCAGTGCCGATGGTCGGCCCGTACATCTTCGCGAACACTTCCAGCGCTTGGGTGCGCTGGTCCCTGCCCTCGATCCCGGTCAGCAGGCCGTAGGTCTCCAAGGCACCCACAGAGGCGACAGGCACTCCCGGTTTAGCCAAGGCGCGGGGTAAGCCGCGGCCAAAGTTCACTCCAGTCAAAACGTTATCGTGTTTAGGATCGATTTCCTCGATCGCCCGGCCCAGCCACCCTTCGGTACCGACCTTTTCGGGTTCACAGGTGTGCCAAATATCCATTGAACGGAAGTGCGAATAGCTGGGTTTCGGATAACCAACCCCGACGAAGATGGCGAGCTTGCCTTCATCCCAAAAGCTCTTCAAGGGCGCCATCTTCGGATGCAAGCCTAGTTCTTGATTTAATCGGATAGCCTGATCCGTGGGGACGCCTAAGGTAGGGCGGTAGTCCCGATAAAGTCCGTCAGTATATGGCACAACCGTGCTCAAGCCATCGTTACCGCCGGAGAGCGACAATACCGCCAATACGTTATCTTTGTTGCTCGAGGCCATCGCTCTTCTCCTTTCCGTTTATTTCAGCAGAACTGAAACTCGGCGGTCGCCGCGATCATCTGGAACATCTCGCCACAGCGGCGGGTGAAATCGGTCCGGTCGGCCGCGCTGCTCAGGCGTATGTCTCCACCTTTCTTAACATGGACGACCAGCGCCTCGCGGGTTGGATCCGCAACATTGGTATTCCCGACCACCTCGATGCAGCGATTGACGAACTCCTCTGGCGCCAACCGCTCACCTTTAGGCATTACGCGTTCGATCATCGCACGAACCCCAGGCAGGTCCGTCTTGCCCAGATATTCGGCTGCAAAATTAACACGTTCCACCAACGTGCCACTGTCAATCCATTCCTGACCGGTATGCCAGCCTTCCACGGTGGGCGGATTCATCAGGTCCATGCCCATGTACTTGGGTTCTTGGGCGATTTCATTCAGCCCGGGCTTGATTTCGTTTCGGTGCTCGCCCACCTGGCGCATCAGGCCGACGACCATTTCGGCAGGACTTTTGACCCGGGAGAAGCGTACCGACGGGTCTTTGAAAAAGTCCGAGGTTAGCAGTGCTCGCAGCATTGCCTTGATTTCGTAACCGGAGTCGAAGTAGGCCTTTTCGAGAGTCGCGATCGCCTTGGGATCCTTGGGTGGCGTCAGCCGCCATGACGGCACCGGTATCTCGTCGGCGACGAAGAAGTTGTACATGTGGCGTGAGATAAACCTCGCCGTCGCGGGCTGTTTGCAGATGATGTTGACGATGTCTTCGCCGTTCCATCGGCCTTTTTGACCCAGGAAGGTTTTTTCACTGTCGTCATGATCGGCCGGATCGTAACAGAACTGCCAAATGCTGCGTCCGTAGGGGAACACTGGATAGGACGGGGCGATGTTCCAGCCGGTAAAAGCCCGGGCGCAGGCTTTTACATCGTCCTCGGTGTAATTCAAGCATCGTCTTTGCCCACCCCCAACGAGAACAATTCCAACAGTTCTCGGCCGTAGTTTTCGTTGACAGCGACCTTGTGGCTCTCGGTATTGTCCAGGTAGTACATCATTTGCGGACTGGTCGAGAGCACCATCAGCAGGTCGCGGAAGTTTCCCATGCCGTGCTCACGAAACAGCCCGATCATGACACCCATCTCTTTGCCATGGTCGAGCTTGCTGTGCCCGGCGCAGAAAATCATATGCCAGAAGAGCGCCATCTTCTCCTGGAGTTGGCGTGGGTTGTTGATCAAGCGGTAGACCCATTCCTGGACGTTGGTCTCAATACCCGCCGCTTGAACGTAGGCCGGGTGATAGCGCATTAGGAGGTCGTCCTCGACGGCGGGTTGCGTCTCGGGATTTAGCAACTCCTCGACGACCGCGTCATAGCCCTTGGCCGCGCACGCATCGATCTCCTCAAGACTCGCGCCGAAACCGGCGCGGCGCAGCAGATGAGCCATCACAGCAATATCCTGGTCTGCCATAGCTTCCTCCTTCACCTTGGTTTCAGAGATCCGTTCCTGCATCTTTCCTTAAGCGCGTGGGGTCTCGTAATTGGCCCTATCGGTCGCATGGTGGTGCGATGGATGCGTCTTGTCTTGCTGCGTTTGGGCTTGGAGCGTCACGCCGGAGCGCAGATAAACCTTGGCAAACAACAAGTAAGACCCTTGCTGACTGCTGACTATTCTTGTTCGGCCCTGCAGCCCGCGACACGAGCTGAGAGTGATTCGGAGAGAGGTAGTGGTCAGGGCTCTGCGGCGTTCTTCTCTTAACCAGGGCGAAAATGCCCTCGGTGCGTAGGTCACACTCCGAATTCTCAAAGGGGAGAAGCGCACGCGGTCGCGGCGTCGCCGAAGCGAGGAGAGCGCGTATGACTGCGGGCCACTGGGGTGTGACGGAGAGCCCCCGCTCGTGCACCGACACCAACTCGTCCAGTCGTCGAGCTGAGTACCTGACATGCCACCGTCGATCCAACAGCCGGAGATCTTTCATAGACCACTCCTGGCCGACAATGGACACCGAAACGAGACCGACAACCCACGCTGAGAAAAAGCAGATGAAGGCTGACAGGTTGATAGTAAGCAGGTTCAGCCAATACCTGCCTTCACCTACAACTGCGCACTAGCTCATATCAGATGAGATTGTCAATCTTCTCGTCGTCTCAGGTAAGATCAGGGGCAAACTTGGAAACTGACTGTACGCGCTAGGCGGATCGTTTGGGGTTAGCGATCAAAGTTGAGGACGCTGTCGCTTGCCGCAGCTTACACTGACGGTCGAGCACCGCATAAATTTTGATAGGTTTGAGACGGTATTCAGAACATCGGAAGCTCACTTGTCGCCGTGCCCAGTAACATCCGCTACTCGGAATTTCGCAAACAACGGCATGTCACGGCTGCACTCTGTGACTGCGACTACAAACGGCCAGTCAAACCGTTCCGATCGTGCTGGATCGCGCGGAGCAGGTCGTCTCTAGGAGCCCGGCAGTCCGAGACCCCCGTTGCCTGGAGCAACAGAATTACATTAGGAAGCAGGACCAACGCCGTACTAACCCAGGCCGTAAGGTTGGTTTAATGAATTGTTCACGAACTGGCCCATCACGCCGGCACGATGCGTCAGTATCACCAACGCAATCATTGGAAGCGGCAGGGCAATGCTCAGCACTACTTGACTGATGACAAGGGATTCCGTGGCGTTGTAGCCCATGGCGACGACCACGAACGCCGGAATCATAGTGATCGCTCGTCGTATCCAGAGGGGAATTCGCAAACCGACGAAGCCCTGCATTATAACCTGTCCGGCGATTGTCCCAACGACCGAACTCGAAATGCCGGAGGCGAGCAGGGAGACCAGAAAAACACTACCCGCGCCCAAACCCAGCAGCGGGCTCAGGGTGCATTAGGCGGTCTGAATCTCACCGACGTCGCTGTGACGTGACTTGTTACCGCCCATTCATCTTAGCGATATCCTGTTGCAGGATTTCACGAGACCGCACCTGATTAGCATGAATGAACTCGCCTTGGCGATGCGCTTGCCGCCAACTCAGCTTGGTGCCGTCATTCATGGGAAAGTTGGCATCACGGCTGGTGCGGCCTTTGGTTCGGATCGTTCTTCGGTACCACCGCAGAGCTGTGGCTGAACTTGCAGCGGGATCTACAATTTGCAGGTTGCCGAAAGCGCCAAGCTCGCCGCAATCGGCTGAGATGTCAATACGCGGACCGGCAAATGGCTAAGCTGTTTGCCACACAGCAGGTCTGGTTCAGGTATTGACTGTACATGCGCCTACATGGGAATTTCTCGACCAAACGAGCCCCGCGTGCATGCGAAATCTGGTGCGCCGGCTCATCAACGAGAGAAAATCCGTCAGGAAGATCGTCATCACCATCAGCGTCCACAATGCGACCATTGACCGGTTGTGTGCGACGGCTGCTTAATGGCGTTTTCTGTTCGTTGCTCCTGGACACCGATATCTCGATGCCGCCAGTAGAGCATAGATATTTCGAGGACGGCCGCTCTCTCCCTCTCCCGCTGCGTCTTCTCGTCTTCTTAGAAGAAGACAAAGGCTCGGACCACGACGTTCTTGCGGCAGGGAGCGTCGTCGGGCGCGGTTGGATCGATACAGGCAGTGTGGAAAGACCAGCGCGAGACGGAACCGTCAGTGACCGAGTCGTAGCATTTGAGCATCGAGACCTCGGTCGGCTTCTGCTGCGGAAACCAATACCACTCGTGGCTGGGGCGGTAGGTGAAGCGGGTGGTCTCGCCGACGCGGTCGTCGTAGATGCGGTAATTGGTGATATAGGGCTGATCGGCGAAAGAGGGCCAGGCGCAGAGCACGAACGGGTATTGGCCGACGGTCTCCATCGGTTTGGCGAGGTTGATCGACATGAACCGCCGCGACATCTTCGCGTCGGCCTGCTCCTCCGTGTAGTGCTGCTGGCGCCCGAAGTTCCGTAGGTTCTTCGTGAGCAGCTCGCGGCAGCGCACGCGGCCACTGTTGTCGTTCAGGTCGTTATGCACGATGTTGGCGTAGTTGGCGTTCACACCCGGGTTCTTGTTGTCCTGGTCCTCCGTGCGGTTGCCCTTGTAGTCTTTGTCAAATACGTCGTGGTTGTACACGAGCGCATCCGTCGCGTCCGGGAAAAACTCCAGGAGGAGCTTCTCGATCTCCGGGTAGTACACACGCTCCACCTCCGCCGCGTCGTAAAAGTTCCTGCACTTGGACTCGCAATACGCCAGCGCAACTCCAAGCTTGTCCATGCACTGAGGGCTGTTGGGCGAAAGACCTGGGTAGTACTCCTCCATTCGTCGCGCGTCGCGCAACACCTGCGGAAAATAGAGGCATCGGCGCCCGATGTCCTGCTCTTCCTTGCGCAACGCTTTTGCCTCGGCCTCGCGCGCCGGGTCCCGCCAGAGCGCGTTGGACGAGACGATGGAGTAGGACGGCTGCTCGTAGACGGTGTAGCGCAGCGGAAGCGCTACGCCGCCTTCGGGGGCTTCGATGTTGTTCGCCCGAATATATTCCAGGCATTCTGAGTAGGTACGAAACCCGACGCCCCACTTGGTCTCGATCGGGCCGGGGGGAGCGTTGTCGAGCATGTCGATAACCGCCTCCGCTTCCCCCTCGGCAATCTGATGGAGCGCCGCCTCCGTCGCTGCAGCAGTTCCCGCATCCCCGTCTCGATCGAACGACATGTAGGATAAACCGCCGTTCGCAGCGATGGGTGGTGGCTGACCTTCTGTAAGTTGGAGCGGAGGCACATAGACCGATGAAACTCTCTCCGTGACCCCAGCAACGTGGTTCTCGACGGTCCTTGAGCCGGTCCATTAGCATGCCTCCTAGTTAAAAATACCCAATCGTGGAGAGAGGGCTTGTAGTTGTAAGGGTCTATCACACACTAAACGAGAGGGCGAGTATTTCGTCCTGCCGACCCTTCACAATCGGTCGATCGTGGCATTTTTGACGACCTGCTTCTGAGGAAGGGACTACCGTGCGCCCATGGGATAAAAGGCTACTGGGCAGATTGATGTAGCAATAGACCCTAAGAAAAGGACGATGACGGCACAAGTGGCTGATTTTCCGATGATTTTTCGCTTCGGCGCACCCTTGCGGAAGAGCGGCTGGCAGAGCCTTTTCGGGTGTTGTCTTTTCGGACGCACCTGCTTCCTCGAAATCGTCGGAACACTCTGCTCATCTCAGCGTTTTTCGCGAAAAGCATTGCGACTTCACGTCGGCCTTAGCGTGTAAACTTGAACGATTCTGCCTAGTACCCTTCATTGCCGGCATATGCGAGACCTTGACGTTTAAATCCGTATTGTTTTGGCACCTGATTTTGACAATGCAGCTTGGCCCACTTTGATATTCAGATTTGGCCCACCCTATACGTTTTTGATCGCCTCTTCGTGAGATCTATTAATTTCTCTCGATTCGGTGCGGCTGGAGAGAAAAGCCCGCCAGATGCGGTGACCGTGTCTGGCTCAAGCCGCAGCGCTTGGCCATCGCGCGCGTGCTCGAATGCGTCACATCGGCGACGAAACCCGTTCGCTTCCGCCGCCTCTCAGCTTTGCTCGGGGCGGCGGCTCACCAAGGCTTCGACCGGGATAATGGAAACGGCAATCACCCGGAGGTTGACCCCTTAGAGGACTGGGCTAGGGCGGCGATTAGGCCCCTGCTAATTCCAGGATTAGGGCCGCGACCGCCTGCTCGCGCTGTTTCACTATTCCATTTTTGAGCGAGGCGTCGAGTTCACACGCCCGCTGATGTGCCCGTTCGAGGCGCTTCAGCCCAAACCGGCGAGCTCCTTCCGTCGCGCGAGCCGCCAGCGGACTGCTGGGAGCTACTCCAAGCGTCGCGGCGATCGTGCTGGGATCCTTTCTGCGCATGAGCAACGTCGCCGCCAGCAGCATTCGGCGCACTTGGGGTATCAACTCCAGCGCGAGCACTTCGACAGGGTCGCGTCCGATCTGCATGGCGCGGTCGAACAGCGACAATGTTTCTCCCACCCCCCGCTGCACCAGGCTTTCGGCAATCTCGAACAACTCGGGAATCCTGACTGCGCCCGGCCCTCTCAATTCGGTGAGTTCGATTCTACCGTCATCTCGGCGAGTAACCGCGGCCTTATTCAGCGCGTTAGCAATCCCTGCAAGGTCGCCGGAGTGATGCGCAACCAGCAAGTCGGCCTCTTTCATCGTGAGTCGAAGACCCAACGCGCGCGCGAAGAGTTCGGCAAACTGACCGAGCTGATTGTCGAACGGGCGCATGCAATTCACAGGAGTGCCCGATTGCTCAATGGCCCGCCGCATTTTAGCCGGCAGCTTGTCGCGCTCATAGACCAGCGCGAGCCTGACTGTAACGCCGATTCGAGCACATGCGCCAATCAACGCAGTTTCGTCGCCCGCGCCTTGGGTTGCACGCTCGTCGGCTACGGGATCGTCATCGCCGCCACGTTCGCGATAAGACCGTAGAACACGACCCACGACCAGTCGCTTGGGGGCGAAAAGATCGGCCTCCTCAAGCTCGGTGACCAGAGCGTCGTAGCCATCAGCTCCTGCAATCTGCAATGAGCGGTATTTGAAACCGTCGCCGGTCAATCGGCGCCTCAGGCTATCGAGCGCATATTCACGGAGAAACGCCTGGGGGCCAAAGATTGCGGTAACTGGAGCGATCGGTCGCCCCTGGCTGAGTGCGCGCAGGAACACCATTGCGGTCTCAACTGCCAATCCTCAGCCCTCCCGGATCATAGCTGTTGAGTAAATTGGAACGGCGCAGAGATCAGAAGCCCTCAGACATTGACACGTAGACGGTTTGGGCAAGACCCTCCAGGTTCTGCTGCTGCGAAAAGTCAGACTGTGTCTTCGCCAGCTGAATATCCGGTAAATTCGCAATATCCTGTGCGCGCAGGTTCTGTTGCAGGAACTCAGGCGAAGTAGTGACCACGGCATTCGCGACTGTGGCATATGTGTCGTTGGCGAAGAGCCCGGTCGATCTCCAGATGACCTGCTTGGTATGTTGGTCCGTGAGCTGCGCGTTAGCGTCGAGCGTTTGGGTATACTCGATGGGTTCGCTTACCGCGTTGGTGGCCACCGCTATCGTCGAAACGTAATACAACTCGCCGGTCAGCACGAGGTCGGCCTGTCCTCGATCGTCTACCAATTCGAGGCGCTTGTGCTGCGCGATCTCGTCCTTCATGTAACGAATAAATTGATCATCCATCCCGGTGTAGCGCGACCGGTTGGTGAATCTCTCGACGTAGATCGTCTTGGCTTGGGGCGGCAAGCCGGATCCTTCGGCGGCGAAATGGTAGCCGCATCCTGCTATCGCCGCGATAAACGCGATGAAAAGCAGTTGCGGAATGAACCAGTCAGGCGCCGTGCGCCTTGGCGTGCGTGCGTTCTTCACCCTTGTCCTTCAACTTCAGCCGATCGGCCACCTGATCGAGCACACCATTGACGAAACGGCCGGAGTTCTGGTCACCGAAAGTCTTGGCCAGCTCGATTGCTTCGTCGATGGTCACGCGTGCGGGAATGTCGTCCATTCGCAGCAACTCGTAAACGGCGATGCGCAGGATATTGTGGTCTACTCGCGAAAGACGGCCGATTGACCAGTGTTCCAGCGCATCGGTCAGAATACCATCGATTAGCGCTCGCTCCCGCCAAGCCCCGTTGACCAGGCGAAGTGCAAACGCATCCGTGCGCTCTCCTGCGAACGATTCGAAAAACAAGGCGAGGTCTTCGTTTGAAACCTCGCCGCGAATCTCAATTTGATAAAGGGCCTTGAGCGCCAACTCACGGCCCGTGTGTCGGAGTCCCATTGAATCCCCTCAGAAAACCGCCCCCGATTGCACTCACACGGCTGCCGCAGGTCATCCTGAATGTGGAGGGTAAGCCTGTACGGCTTTAGCTTGCGATCTTCAGCTTACTAAACAGGTGGCCGAGCTTCTCACGCTTGGTGCGCAAATATTCAATGTTCCCGGCATGAGGCGTTACTTCGAGCGGGACCCTCGTCACCGAAACCCCGTAGCGCTCCAGACTCTCGATTTTATTGGGATTATTGGTCAGCAAACGCACCTCACCGACACCTAAATCCCGCAGGATTTGCGCCCCGATTCCGTAATCGCGCAGGTCTTCTTTGAACCCCAGCTCGAGATTGGCTTCTACCGTATCCAGTCCCTGGTCCTGAAGCGCATATGCCCGAATCTTGTTGGCCAACCCGATCCCGCGACCCTCTTGATGCAGGTAAATGATAACGCCTGCTTCGGCGGTGGTAACCTGCCGCATCGACTCCATCAATTGCTCTCCGCAATCGCATCGCTTCGAGCCGAAGACGTCACCGGTCAGACATTCAGAATGAAGCCGCACAAGTGCCGGACGGCCCGCGCCGACATTGCCGTGGACTAGCGCGAGATGCTCGCGACCGTCGATAACGTTGCGGAACACGATCGCGCGCAACACCGCATCGTGAACTGAGAAATCGCTTTCCGCGACCCGCCGCACCAGGATTTCACTGGTGAGACGGTGCGATACCAGATCGCGAATGATACACAACGGCAGCGAGTGTGCGGCGGCAAACTCCTGCAATTGCGGAAAACGGGCGGCCTCGCCGTCGTCGCGCAAAATTGCGCACAACGCGGACGCCGGACGCATTCCGGCGCTGCGGACGAGATCAACGGCACCTTCAGCCCGCCCCGTCCGCATCATCACTCCACCGCTCAGTGCCATCAGCGGCAGCACATGGCCAGGCATTACCAGGTCATCCGGGGTGGATTTGTCGGAAGCGAGCACCTGGATCGTTCGAGCGCGGTCGAACGCGGAGATTCCGGTCGTCACCCCCTCGCGTGCTTCGACCAGCGCACCTGCCTGCTCGGCCATCGGTTCCGCCTGGTTGGCGACCACCAAGGGAATGCCAAGTTCGCGAATACGGCGCTCGGGCAGCGCCACCGAAACAATGCCGCGCCCGTGGCTAGCCATGAAATTGACATGCTCGGGAACAACCTTTTCGGCCGCCATTACCAGGTCACCCTCGGCGTCTTCTTGCTCGTCACTGACCATAACAACCATACGGGCGGCTCTGATAGCGCTGAAAACTTCTTCGATTTGCGATATCGCCACAGCTTGCATCCTTGGGGGAACGAATAATATCACTACAGGGGCAAAGGCAAAAGCAGCATCGAATCTGCTCACCCGAGAGCACATAGCAGGGAACGTTATTCCTTTTGTAGGCAGCTAAGCAAAGAACATCCCCGATCTTCGGTTAATTCGCGAGCGCCTTGCGCTGAACCACATCAGCCTCCAACAGCCAGTCCGAACCGACGCGGCGAGTGCTGAAGTTCTTGAGCTTGATCGCCTCGCGCACGCTTGGAGCAAGCAGCCCTTCGACGCTGGACAATCCGCAACCGATAATAAGTGGCGCAACAAAGAACGCGACACGATCGACGATGCCCGCGCGCAGGGCGGCACCCGCAAGCTTTGCACCGCCCTCGATCAAGACCTTCGACCATCCGCGTCGGCCAAATTCCCGCATCACCTCCATCAGCGCAATCCCGTGCCCGTCCACGGATGCGCCGATGGCTTCGACCCGCGCGCCATAACGCCGGCTAACGCTCGCGGCTTTCATTGCGCTAGTCACGAGAATAGTCGCGGCTGGGGAGCGCTGGCGAAAAATTCTTGCGCCAGCAGGCGAGCGCAGCCGTTGGTCGATGATTACGCGAACTGGATCGCGGCCACCCTCGATACGGCAGGTAAGCCGCGGGTTATCCGCGATTACCGTCGCAGCGCCGACCATGACGACATCGGACTCGCGCCGCCATTGGTGGACCAGCCGGCGAGACTCCTCCGAGCTTATCCAGCGCGAATCGCCCGTGGCCGCAGCGATTCGGCCATCGAGTGACATCGCCAGCTTTAGGATTACGAACGGGCGCCCGCGAGTGACGCGCGCAATAAAGCCTTCGTTCATTCGGCGGCATTCGCTTTCCAGGACACCAACCGTCGTTGCAATGCGGGCGCTATTCAAAATCGCGATGCCGCGTCCTCTCACTGGCGGGTAAGGATCCAGGCAGCCGACGACCACACGTGCAACTCCGGCCTCGACCAGCGCCCGTGCACAGGGGGGCGTCTGGCCTTGGTGAGCGCACGGTTCAAACGAAACATAAACAGTCGCACCACGCGCCAACTCGCCGGCTTCGGCAATCGCTTGCGGTTCTGCATGCGGCCGGCCGCCGGGCGCGGTGCCGCCCCGTCCCACGACCTTCCCCTCACGAACAATCACGCATCCAACCGCAGGATTAGGGGAGGTGAGTCCGATCTTCAATTGCGCCAGCGCAAGGCATTCGCGCATCAGGCGTTCGTCTTCGTCATTGAGGGGGGAAGTTTGGGCCCCGGCCAATTTAGTCCAAGCGCCTCGTCCGCTTCAGCCCCTCCTTAATCACACGCATCGCGGACAGACTTGAAGTGCGGATGACTGGAGGATCGAGGACACTTCTGCAGATTTGACCTGTCATCAGGCGGGTTCGCCTTTTTTGCCCTGCCGCATCAGGTCAGGCTCCTGCTTTCGCCGCTCGATCAGTTCTTCGAGCTCGCGCATGAACTCCTCGATATCTTTAAAGGACCTATAGACGGAGGCAAAACGGACGTATGCGACCTGGTCAAGCCGATGTAACTCGTTCATCACAGCCGAGCCGATGAATGAACTGGGAATCTCCTTGCCGCCGCGCTCAGCGACCGCCGCCTCGATACGATCGGTAAGCTGTTCAATCGCCTCCATCGAAACCGGGCGTTTCTCGCAAGCTTTTACCACTCCGGCGATTACCTTGCTGCGTTCGTACGGTTCGCGCCGGTTATCCTTCTTCACCACCATCGGAGCCGCCTCTTCAACACGTTCGTAGGTCGTAAAGCGACGCTTGCATGAAGAGCACATCCGCCGGCGCCTAATCGTCGCGCCGTCCCCGGACATCCTCGAATCAACCACGCGGTTGCGGCTATGGCGGCAAAAGGGGCATCGCATGGCCTGATTTTAGCAGGGGTGTTGAGCAAACCGGACGATGCGGCCGGGGGCTCGCAGTTGCCACCACCGCACGAGCCACCGCTCGATTTCCCTTCCCCGATCGTCGGTCAGCGATGCAGCGTTTTCGGTTCCTGCCGCTTGCCTTTTCCCACCACACCACGTGCAACAAATTACTTGCCCGGACGAACCCGACAAACGCACGTTCAGCTCTTATGAGCCTCGATATAAGTGACGACATCCTTGACGGTGCGGATCTTCTCGGCGTCTTCATCCGAGATTTCCATGCCGTACTCTTCCTCCAGCGCCATCACCAGTTCGACGATGTCGAGCGAGTCGGCACCCAGGTCCTCGATAAACGATGCCTCGGGCGTAACTTCATCAGCGGACACGCCAAGCTGTTCGCTGATTATCTCGCGGACCTTCGATTCGACTTCTCCAGCCATGTTTCGCTTGATTCCTCCTGCCAGCCCGAGCCGTCATCCCAAGAGCCGGAATCGATGCCTTCTCGCCTGCGCGTCGGCGCGAATCGATAGCGCGGGCGGATCTGCGTGGGCTCATAGGCGCCAGGTGGCTAAGTGCGCAGCTTAAGGACTTGGGGCTTGTCAGGCAAGGCGATGACATCTACAGAAAAACGCTGTCACAGTTCATGAGATCGGGCTAGCGGGAACCCCGATTGAGCACGCCCGCCGCCTCAAGTTGCTCGATACGCGCCGCCGAGTAGCCGAGGTGAGCGCTCAGAATCTCCGCGTTGTGTTCTCCCAAAGTTGGCGCTTCCAGGGCGAGTTCGCCATATTCGGAAAAGCGCAGCGGAAAACCCGGAATATCGAATTCTCCGAGAAAACGGTCGCTAATCGTTCTGACGGTGCGGCGTTGCCGCAGATGAGGGTGGTTCATTGCTTGCTCGACCGTCAGCGCCGGTGCGAATGGTACTCGATGTTCTTCCAGCGCCTGTTCGACTTCCTCGTCGCTGCGAGAATCTACCCAATCCTGGACGATCCTGATTACTTCGTCGACATGGCGGGCGCGCTGGGCTATTGAGTTGAAGCGCGGGTCATCCGTCAGGTCCGGCCTATTCATCGCCCGGCACATCGCCGGCCATTGGCGATCGAGTCCCCCGATAATGAGTATATAGGTGTTTTTTCCTTTGAACATGCCGGCCGGCGCGACCATATAGTGATGCTCACCGGTGCGGCGCGGTTTCATCGCACCGCGGCTGGCACTGAGCATCTGCACGTTGAGTTCATGGTAACCGAAGTAACAGTCGAGCAACGAAGTCTCGACGTATTGGCCGCGGCCGCTCCGTTCGCGTCCGAGCAGCGCCGAAGTGATCGCTGCCAGCGCATGTACTCCGGTGCTGACGTCTCCGATGCCGAGCGCGGGGAAAACCGGAGCGCGATCGGGATAACCACACATGTCCAGCACTCCCGCGTATGCGGCGCCGACGGTGTCGTATCCCGGGCGGTTCGCCAACGGCCCGCTTTGGCCGAGGCTGGAAATCGAGCACATCACGATCTTCGGATTGAGCACGCTTACGGTGTCGTATCCGAGTCCCATTCGCGCTATAACTCCGGGTGCATAATTCTCGATCATCACGTCAACTCTTGGGATCAAGGCTCTAATAATCTCCAGACCCGCGGGACTTTTCACGTCGACGCAGAGGCTTTTTTTGCCTCGATTCTGCTGGATGTAGTAGGCACTGCGGCCGTCGCGCAAAAACGGCAGGGCGCGGCTGGGATCACCACTCGGGGCAAGCTCGACCTTGATAACCTCGGCCCCCATCTCGGCCATCATCCGCGTCGCGGTCGGCCCGGCCAGGACTTGAGTGAAATCCAATACTTTATAGCCATCGAGCACATGCTTCATTCGCCCGCCTCACATCGCTTGTCTTACAATACCTGTAACGAGCGGCGCCTCTTTGCTTGCGATCTCGACCGAGAATCGGACGCCGCTTCTACGCCGATTTTCGCGCAATGTCGGACCAGTGTGGAGTCGGGAAGTTCCCATCCTAACGATTAGGCGCTGTTTAAAGCTCCGTGGAAAAGACCATCGGGATCATACTTCCGCCGCAGCGTCTTTAAACGTTGCCAGTTTGACTTCGAGTATGAGCGTTCGGCACGGCCCGGGTCGCCGATGATATCGGATTCGCCAACGTAATGACCGATCGCAAATTCGTCCAGCGCCGCTATGGCCGCCCGATGCCATCCGCTGTTGACAGCATCATCTTCGGGCCGTTCCCAGACCGCGGAGCAGATCAGCAGCGCGTCACCGCTAACCGAATACGCACAATCGGGCAACGGCAAACGGTCAGCGCCGGTTGAAAAGATGAAAAGTTCAGTCGACTTCAAGGACGGCGCATCCATGAAATGCTCGCAAGAGGCGGCCAGTACTCGCTCCGGCGGTGAATTTGTCCACAGTGTGTCGACGAGGTAGCGATGTTCTGGCGGCGTCGCAACAGCGTTCATCTCATGCAGCTTTTCAATCGGCGTCGGTAGATTGGCTTCCTTCATCAGGCTGTGGACTGCGAGCGGACAGTTATCAAGAAAGCTGAGCATCGAAACGGCCGCGCTCGTGCTCTCGGCGAAGGCCGTTCCGCTCATGCTGCAAGCAAATCCCTTGCTCGCCGTGCATCTATTGGCAATCGGATGCGGGGCCGCACCGATGAAAATCGCCAACTCGACCTTCCTCGGCAACTCGCGCGCGACGCCAGCGGCCCATCGGCTGAGTTCGCCGGCTCGTTCGAGCGGAAAATAGTAATTGCTGGTGGTAATCGCGCCCGGCGCGGGGAATGCTCGGAGAGTATACTCCGTCACTACGCCAAAAAACGCGGGCCCCGCTCCGCGGACGGCCCACAGCAGGTCTGCGTTCTCGCTGTCGCTCGCAACGATCAGGCTCCCCTCGGCGGTCACTACCCGCGCTGCCTCGATACTCAAGCAACTCGCGCCCCACGCGTTGAAATTCCATCCAATTCCGCCGTTTAGCAGAAACCCGCTCATCGGCACTGTCGGGCAATGACCTACCGGAAACGCCAGTCCCTCTGCGGCCAACCGGCGATTGAAATCGCGGCTGCTTACCGCAGGCTGAATAACTGCGATTCGAGCCTCGCGGTCAAGCGACACGTTTCTCAGGCGGCCAAGATCGATCAGCAGACTGTCATCGCGGAGCGAAAAGCCGATCCAATTATGGCCGCCGCCGCGCACCGCGACTTTCATCCCATTGGTGCGCGCAAACCTGACCGCCTCGACTACCGCATTCTCGTTGGCAGCCTGAACGATAATGCGCGGACCCCGGTCCGGCACAAGCTGATTCCATACCATCGAACGCCGCAGTCTTTCGTAATGACTATCCTCGGAAGTCGTGATAGCGCCGGTTACGCGGCTCCGCAGCTCCTTCAAGTCCACGATCGTATTCCCCGCCTGGCTTCGGATGTTTAGAGCGGCTCCGAAAACAAACTCTTGCCGCTATACGGGCAAGGTCAACCGCTTGGTCATAAAGTAATGCTCATGGCCAGCGGGATGGTTCTGCAGCGTGCCAAAGACGCGATAGCCGAGCTTTTCGTAGAACGGCCGCGCCTGAAAACTGAACGTATCGAGGAAGGCGTTGGTGCAACTACGTTCAATTGCGTAGGCTTCAGCCTGCTCCATCAGTTCGCGGCCAAAGCCCCGCCCGCGCATTGGCGGGGCCACCCCGAGCGTGCCCACATGGAGCCATCCGGCCCAGATGTTTCCGAGCAAACCGCCCAGCACCTCGCCGCGCTCGTCCTTCAGGAAGAACGCAACTGGATACCACTCCCCCCGCCCAGTGATCGCAATATTGTGATGACTGACAAACGCCTGCACGATGTTGCGCAGCTCAGCAGCCGCGTAGGGTTCAAAAACTATTGCATGATTGCTCACAGTCATAATCCGACCGCGAAAATCATTATCCAGTATAGACGCGTTGCCGGGGAATTCGATTTCACTCGCTTCACGATTTTGGACTCCTCCGACTAATCCGATAATGGGCGATAGCTATTCGATACTCGGATAGCTCAATAAAGAATCGACGGCAGATAAGCACCCGCCGGTTCATTGTAGAGACCGCGCGTCATCAGAGTCATCTGATGCACGAGGCGGAAGCCGTTTTGGAGGCACCATCGAAAAAGTTCACCATTGCGCGTCGGGAGTAGAAAACCCTGTCCGTCAATCTTTGGCGCTGCGGCAATGAGCGCTGTGATGTCCTGAGTAGTTTCACCCGCCGCGTGTCCAAACATCCCGATATCGCTCGCATAGCCCGTGATTCTTCCAAGGTGCTCGACAACGGTGGCAGTGCCGTGCTTGATCGCGTCGCGCAGCTCACCGCCGCGATCGTGACCGTGGATTCGCCGGCAGAGTTCATTGCAGGCGCCGAGGTCCAACTCTCTCGCCGTGCGCACCTCGTAGCCGGCAAATTTCATCTTCGGCAGTGTCCCGAACATCTTTGAGAGTGGTTCGCGCGTGTCGAAGCCCAGCTTGGTGTACAGGCATAAGGAGCGATTATGATAGGCACTCTGCACCAGCCGAATGCCGGCGAAGCCCCGCTGGGTTGACCGCTCCATCACGGCGAGCATCAGCTGCCGCCCGATGGCCTGGTTCTGAACAGTGGGGTTGACCGAAATCGGGCCAACGCCTGAGATCAGATTGCGTTCGTCGAGAAAATTGCTGCCGACGATTTTCCCATCGAGTTCGGCAACAACCGCGTAAAATCCCGGATTTGATAGCAGCGCCATCGTCACCGCTGTGGCGACTTCAACCGAGGGGAAATCCCACGGGAAATTATGCTGGCTCGAAATCGACTTGAACGCCTCGAAGTCGATTACTCCGCATGCTGCCGCATCCTCAGGCGTCCCGGGCCGCAGTTTTAGGTTCACGCTCACTTGCCTTCCGTTCTGACGGTTCTGTTCGCTCAGTACTTTGAGAAAGTCCGGAAGTCACGATCCAGCCTTGTAGCTTCTCGAATTACCAAATGTGAGGCCTGATGGCTACCAATGGAGTTCAGCCGAGCGGTTCGACAGGAGTAGGAGGCACTTATGGCCGTGCTATCAAAAGCAGGCTGGCAAGTGCCTGATTCGCGGAATCACACTACGGCAAATGGTCCTTCAAATAGGCGACGCTTTTGGCGGATAAGTGGTGCGGCATAAGAGAAAAACAACCGGATTCTTCGCGCTGCGGCTTTTTGACTGCGCACCTCGCAGAATCCTTAGCTCGGCTTCATTGTTTTCCGCCTAGTGCTAGTGTGATGTCCTCGGCTGACGACGTCGCTGGACAAAAGAACGAGCAGGAGGGGCGCTGGCCTGAATACCAATACCAGCCGCCTCAATGAGCTGGGCCATCCTCTACGAATGTCGCAGCAAGTCTCTTTCCGAATCCTGGCGGCTACTGCTGAAGGGTGCCTGATCGCCGCGCCGCTGCTTCGAGCCGCTGCTTCTTCTCGACAATTGGCGGCGCGCCGTTCATGCCTTCCACGTCCAGACTGTCGGGAGTCAGGATCCGCACGCCCCGCTGATAAGTGAAATAAGCCCAAATCCACGTTGCAAACACTTGGATTCGATTCCACAAACTCGTGAGATAGAAGAGGTGAACCGTTGACCATAGCACCCAGGCGAACCTTCCGCTGAACTTCAGCCTACCGCCGAAGTCCACGATGGCAAATGCGCGCCCGATCGTCGCGAGGCTGCCCTTGTCCCGATAACGAAACGGCCCAGGTTCTGACTCGGCGGATGCACGCCTTGCGATAAGACGGCCAACGTACTGACCTTGTTGCACAGCAACCGGAGCCAGCCCCGGCGAAAATGACTTCCCATTCTGTTCGATGACCATCAGGTCACCAATCACAAAAATCTCGGGATGATCGGGGATGGACAGATCGGGCAAAACCTTGACCCGGCCCATTCGATCCGTTTCGACGCCGAGCGATTGCCCGAGCGCTGTCCCCTTCACGCCTGCGGCCCAGATGACATTGTGGCTCCGGATGCGTTCACCGCCGTTGACGATCACGCCCTCCTCGTCGATCGCGGTCGCGGCCGCGTCAATCCGTACTTCGACGCCTTTCCGTTCAAGTTCCTCTTCGGCTTTGCGGGCGAGAGCCGCGGGGAAAGCCGGCAGGATGCGCGGCCCCGCCTCCAGCAAAACGATCCGGGTTTTGAGCGTATCGATGTGCCGGTACTCGTGCACGAGAGCGAAGCGGGCAAGCTCTGAGAGCGCCCCGCTCATCTCAACGCCAGTCGGTCCGGCCCCGATCAGCACGAAAGTCAGCAGCGCGCTAACCGTGTCGGCATCCATTTCCAATTCCGCTTGCTCGAATGCCTGCAGGATCCTGCGGCGAATTCGCACTGCGTCCGCGGTGGTCTTCAGGCTCGGAGCAAAACGCGGCCAGTCGTTGTGGCCAAAGTAACTGTAGTGCGAGCCCGTGGCTAGGATCAGATAGTCATACGACAACTGTCGCGTGCTCATCCAGAGGCATCTTTGCCGTACGTCCACGGCGGTCACCTCGGCCATCATGACCTCGCTGTTGCGCTGCCGTCGCAGCAGAAAGCGGATAGGTACTGCGATCTCGTCGGACGACAAGCCTGCGCTGGCGACCTGATAGAGCAACGGATGGAAGATGGAATGATTGGTGCGGTCGATAACGGTAACGCGAACGGGTGCGTTGCGTAGCGTGTGAGCGGCGTGCGTTCCGCCAAACCCCCCACCGACGACCACCACGCGTGGCATCTGCTCGAGGGCCTTCCTCATATTCTTCACCTGTCGACCCCACAAAATGCGGCTACAGATGGCGTGGCTGTGTTGCGGGCGGCGCCTTGGCACCGCTTCAGACTTTGGGAGATTTTCAGGCCGAAGTGTCTCGATGCGCGCCTAAGACTTCGCTTATGACGACCGCCTGATTGTGTTCCTCGTCCTTTGCGCTGTAAACGAGGGTCACGGTGCCGCGGGCAGCCGCCTTGGAGATCTCTTTCAACATCTCGCGCGCCTCGGGTCTTCTCAATTCGGCCTTGTAGCGCTTGCGGAATTCTTTCCAATGGGCCGGATCGTGGCCGAAGGATTTGCGCAATTCTGTGCTCGGCCCAAGCTCCTTCATCCACTTCGCCACGTTCACTTCCGCCTTCTTCAGGCCTCGCGGCCACAAACGGTCGACCAGGATACGTGTGCCGTCACCACGCGAAGCAGGGTCGTAAGCACGTTTGATATGCACCATGGCGGTCTTTCCTTTCATCTTCAGCTTCTGGTTCGCGAGTGGTTTCTACCGCTCCATAATATCGGTCAAGCGTCCGGCCCCTCCCCCGCTTGAAGTGAATGCAACCGCTTTCATGCTGCTCATCTATGGCCAGGGTCCCCAGGACTTCTTCTGGACCTGAAGCGAGCCTTGCTCAACGGAGGCTTCCCACCTTGTCGTCTCCCCCTCCAACCAAAATCGGAGATCAACTTTGGCTTTGCCCACCGCCAGTCCGCGCAGCGTCAGTTCCGGGAGCCATGCTGGCAGCGCGGGATCGACGTACAGGCGGCCGTTGGGCGCGTCCGCGTGCAGCCCGAGAATCGCCCGCAGCAGATGAAAGACGCTTCCTGCGGCCCACGCCTGAGGGACGTTCGCGCCAGGATATTGCACCGGAAAGGTGCCCTCCTTGTGTTCAATTCCCGCGTAGAGCTCGGGCAGCTGGTAGCTCACGAAATAGCTCGCGGCGCCGGAGATATCGCGCGCGATACGAGCGGCCTCGGCGGCAAATCCGTAGCGTTTGAAACCCAGGGCGATAATGCCGTTGTCGTGAGGCCAGACCGCACCACGCTGGTAGGAAAACGGGTTGTAGGCCGGATTGCGGGCGGAGAGGGTGCGGATACCCCAGCCGCTCCACATATCGGGTTCCATCAGCCGCTTGACGACTCGGGCGGCGTGCTCAGGAGGGACCATCCCGCTCCACAACAAATGCCCCGGGTTTGAAGCAATCGTGCGGACCGGGCGCTTGTCGGGGTCCAGTGTGAAGGCATAGAAGCCGATGTCCTCGCACCAGAACCGCTCCTCGAATTTGCGGCGGAGGTCCGCGGCCTTGCAGCGCAGCTCACTCGCTCGCGGAGCCTCGCCTAGCTGGTCGAACAGCTCCGCCATCCGCATCCACGCGTCGAACACGTAGCCCTGCAGTTCGCACAACGCCTTGGGTGCTTTCACCTGAGAGCCGTCGGGATACACGATTGCAGTACCCGAATCCTTCCAACTCATGTTTTCATAGCCTTGCGAGGATCGGGTTTTGTATTCCTGGAAGCCATCGCCATCGAGGTCGCCGTAGCGATCGATCCATTCCAGGCAGCGCAACGCCACGTCACGGTACTCGCGGATCAACGCGTCGTCGCCCATCCATTTCCAGGCCTCGTGCAGCACGATCAGGTAGAGCGGGGTGGCGTCGGCCGTGCCGTAGTAGGGCGTGTGCGGGATGAGATGGAAATGGGCGAGTTCGCCGAAGCGGATCTCGTGCGGGATTTTGCCCGGATCCGCATCGCGGTAATCGTCGCTCTCGGTGGCCTGGAGTTCGGCCAGCTTCTTGAGCGCGCCGCGGGCGAAAGCCGGATCCACCATCATATTTTGCAGGCTAACGATCAGGCTGTCGCGGCCGAAAAGCGTCACGAACCATGGCACTCCGGCCGCGGGCACCCACACATCGTGCGCCATATCCTGGTCGTGGAGCCTGAGCGCGCACATATCCTCGACCGATTGCCGATAGAGCCGGTAAATATCCTCATTGGTCGAGGTCAGCGCGGTCGCCTGGCTCATCCATTCCTGATGAAGAGAATCAAACTTGGTCTGGTCCGAGTCGAGGAGACAGGCGCGAGCGGGGGCATGCGTTTTAGCGTCCTGGGTCAGCCAATACTCACAGCAGGCATGCCATGAGGCGCCCGGCTGCAGCTCGATCTCGAAGCTAAGCCGCCCATTGGCGTAAACCGGCGGAGGCTCGGACTTCGCCCGGTAAATGAATGTACGCCTGAAATCGCGGTGGGTGTAATAGGTTCTCAACTCGTGGCGTTTCGTGTCCCACTCCGTCTCGATTCGTCCGCGGCGCATGAACCGATGAGACTTCACTTCGAACAGGTCCGCAAAATCGGACCGCAGGACCACTTCGAGGTTCAAGCAGACCGGCGTGAGCCCGTGATTGCGCAAGTCGAAGTCCTCCTGGATGCCTTCGGAAGCGGAACGGCTGATCACCAGCGCCAAAGTGCCAACCGGCACGTCGCCATCCAGTGTACTGAACGCCTTGTTGGTAAGGTATATTCGCGCGCCGTCATAAGTCACGGTACTCGAAGTGAGCCGAGTCCAGGTCATTCCGTTGGCGAAGATCGCATAATAGCTGACGAAACGTGTGTCTCTTGCGAACACTCCCTGTTCGCTATCGGCAGCGATCTCGCCATTTAGATCGGTCACCATGAAGGTGCTGCCGTGATTGATAGTCAGGAGCGGAGGACCGATATTGATTTCTACCGGCATACTCTGATTCTGCGCTATTTGTTGGTTGTCAGGAATTACTTGTCAGCAGGTATAAGAGGATTGCGTACACGGATGAGTTTGTAGATCTCTTTTTTTTCGGCGATGCCGACTGCACGGCCTGCCATGGCTGGAGACTCCTTTCGTTAGTATAGGTGCCGTCCACCATCGACGCGGATGCATTCGCCGGTGACAAAGTCCGTCTCGACGAGGAAGAGCACCGCCTTGGCGATTTCCTCGGCGCCGCCCCAGCGGGCGAGCGGCGTGGCCTCGATAGTCTTGGCGTTCTCATCCGGAGTGAGGTCGGGCGGGGCGAGAATCGGGCCGGGCGCGATGGCATTGACGAGAATCTCGGGAGCCAGGTCGAGCGCGAGGCTCTCGGTAAGCGCCGCGACCGCAGCCTTAGAGACGTAATAAGGTATGTAGCCCTTGTAGTGCGGGCGGGCGCTGACGGGGAGCCAGTCGGCAAAGTTGACGATGCGGCCGCCGCCGCTTGCCTTCATGACCGGCGCCGCATGGGTTGAAAATAAAAAGGCGCTCTTCGCGTTTGTGTCCAGCGTACCCGACCAATCGGCCCCGCTTGGGCTCGGTGTCTTCACATAGATGCCAGCCATGTTGATCAGAATGTCGAGCCGTCCGAGCGACTCCGCCGTCTGGCGAACTGCGGCCTCGACCTGGTTCTCGTTGGTCGCGTCGGCCCGGAGCACTGTGGCCGGCACGCCCACAGCCCTCGCTGCCGCCGCTGTCATCTCCGCTGCATCACGCGAGCCGCGATAGGTCAGCGCAAGCGCGCAGCCGCGCGCCGCAAGGGCATGCGCCACCGCCTCTCCGATGCGTGCTCCGCCGGTTATCAGCGCTACTCTGCCCTTCGGGTCCAATATTTTCCCCTCGGTCGTGCATCCTCGTAGCAACTAAGTTCAGACGCGTCGGCTGGACCGCTCCATTGCAACTTCGTTCTCGAGGCTCTCGCGGTCGCGTCCCATGGTGGCCACGGCCAAGGTCTTTCCGGCTCGCTGAAATGAGAGCTTGCAGTCTTGATCTTCGATGCTGCCCTCCAAATCGAGCTTATCCCACTTTTCGGCGTGACCGATGTAATTAAGGGTAAAATCGAACTGGCTAGTCCAGAAGAACGGCACGGCCTCGAAGCGCTCGCGCCGGCCGAGTATATTCCGCGCCGCAGTCTGTCCCTGGCGTTCGGCCACCACCCAGTGCTCGACGCGAATATTGTCCCCGGTCAGTGGATCGGGCCAGCGCGCGATGTCACCCGCGGCGAAGATGCCTGGGATGCTGGTTTCGAGGTGCTCGTTCACCGACACGCCGCGATCCGTCTTGATTCCGGCGCGCTCGGCAAGATCGATCAGCGGTTTGACGCCGATCCCGATCACGACCAGGTCGGCGTTGACGGTGTGGCCGTCCTTGAGCGTCACTTTGCGTTCGTCGATCGCGACAACGCTCTGTTGGAGATGGAACACCACGCCGTTGCGTTCGTGCAGACGGCGCAGGTATGCGCCCACCTGTGGCCCGAGCACCGTTGCCATGGGAACCTCTTCAGGCGCGACGATGTGAACCTTGAGCTTTCGCTGAATTAGAGAAGCCGCAACCTCCATCGCGATGAAGCTGGCGCCTACCAAAACGATGCGCTTGGCCTTGCCAGCCTTGGCAATAATCGTGCGGCAATCACTCTGCGAGCGCAGATAACAAACATGCGCGAGGTCCGCGCCGGGAATCTTGAGCTTCACCGGCTCGGCCCCGGTCGCAAGCAGGAGCGCATCAAATTTGCGCTGCTTGCCATCGGCGAGTTGGACAGCCTTGTTCCGCGGATCGATCGCCCCGACCCGTGTCTTCAACAACAGTTCGATCTCGTGCTTTTTGTAGAAATCCTTGGAGCGAAGCGGAACCATTTTCTCGCTCGCGCTCCCGCTAAGAAAGTCCTTCGACAGAGCTGGACGATCATAGGGAACGCTGTCATCCGCGCTGAGCAGGGTCAGGTCGCCGCGATATCCTTCACGCCGCAACATTTCGGCCGCGGCGTTCCCTGCCGCGCCGCCGCCCACGATGATGACGTTCTCCGGCATTTTCGCCGAACCGGCCGTCCGGGGTTTCTTTTCGGGCGCCTTGTCGCGCACGAAGAGCTTGCCGGCGCGCGTCTCAACCTTCCAGCAGGTCACCGGGTCAAGCGCCGGCGCGCGCAGCGCCTCTCCCGTGCGAAGACTGAAACAGGCGTGGTGCCAGGGGCAACGCACGGTGTCGTCGACGATGATGCCTGTGGCCAGCGGAGCGCCATAGTGTGTACAGATTGCGCCTATAGCGAAGTAGCCGTCACCGCGTCGAGCAACGAGAATCGGCTCCCCTTTGGCGTGACCCTGTAGCATGCTGCCGTCGGCGAGCTCAGCGAGAGAGATTCCTCGCATGAGGTCAGGGCCCGTCAGGTCTTTTTTTTCTGCCATTGTTAGATCCTCGCGCGCGCCAGAACGTCAAAATCCGAACTTAGGGTTATAGCCGGGTCGTAGGGAGACGCGAGTCTCGGCTCGAGCAAGGCGTTCTGAGGCTGCGCCCCTTCATGGACCACCGCTTCCGTTAGATTACGTGCCGGGCCCGCGCCATCTCGCGACGGCCGTGCCCGGCCAGCGCTGATCAGCTGATAGTAGATTCGCTCATAGTTGGCCGCCATCGCGTCAGCCGTGAAGCGCGTTTCGAACACTTCGCGGCATTTGCGCCGCGCAATACCACTAACTTTGCGAACAGCGAGGACCAGGTCGTCCAATGAAGATGCTACAAAACCGGTCACTCCATGGTTGAGGATCTCGGGGACGGAGCCGCATGGGCGTGCGATCACCGGGGTGCCACATGCCAGCGCTTCGCTCATCACGAGTCCGAAAGGTTCGGGCCAATCAATCGGAAACAGGAGCGCCAGCGCATCGCCTAAGAATTCGCTTTTTTCGTGTTCGCCTATCTCGCCGATGAATTCAACGTTGCGCGAATCAATCCTGGGACGGATGTCAGACTCGAAATAGTCCCGGTCCACAGCATCAACCTTGGCGGCGATCTTAAGCGGAATTCCGGCCCGGCTGGCTATTTCGATCGCCAGGTCTGGCCGCTTCTCGGGTGCGATCCGGCCCAGAAACGCCAAATATTTTCCGGGGCCGAATTGAAGCGCAGCTGTTCCTTCGGCAAGCCATGATAAACCGTGTCGACCCAGTTCAGTTCCGGCAAGGGAGCGCGTTGCGCATCGCTGATGGATACAACCGGAGCGTCTGAATAGTAGCGGTAGACCCCGAACAGTTCTTCGATATCTATCCGCCCGTGGAGCGTGGTGACGGTGGGAGTTGCCACCAACCGTGTGAATGGAAAGCTCCAGTAATCGACGTGGCAGTGGATGATGTCGAAGCGATCGGAACGATCGAAAACCTCGCTGAGTGCGGGCACCTGAAGGCTCGCTCCCATGTGAGCGAGGCCGACTGCTCTGAGCGCGGCAGGATACGTCGCCTGGATCTTCGCGTTTGCCGTGGAATCGCCTGACGCGAACAGCGTCACCTCGTGACCGCGGCGTACGAGCTCTTCGGTCAGGTAAGCGACGATGCGCTCAGTTCCCCCGTAAAGTTTGGGGGGCACGCTTTCGGAAAGAGGTGCCACCTGTGCAATGCGAAGCGGGTGGCGAAGTTCTTTCCCAATGGAACGGAAATGAGGCGGTGTCATACGAGCCACTTCAGACCCTTGTTTCTAACGCTTTGCGTTGGTCCAGGGGGAGTGTCAAAGGCCAGAGGAATAACCGCCCGCCGCTGCTGATCTGACGCTGAAAGGAAATGTTTTTGCCTTAAAGACGCTTCTGACCCAAACCTAACGGTTGCGAAAACCGAACCCGCTCGGGAAGAACAAGCGCGCGAACCGGCGCTGAGAAGCTTCGCGCGCGTCCATTGGCCACAGTAACGGGCGCCTAATACTCCTTGCCTCTCATCGTTATGCTCGCGTGCCACTCACCTTTAATACTTTGTTTCTATTGCGCCGATAGTTCAGAGCTATGGGCACACCGTTCGTCCCGCTGAAGTGACACTTACGAAATAAGTTGGCCGACCGGCGTGACTGCCCATTGTGCCGAACGGGTTTCCACGCATGCGTGAATGCGGGCGATACGGCGTCGACGCCACGCCTGAGGATGCATAGGCGACGGATTGCATAGGGAGGCATTCGTCAATGCGATTGATGTGAGCTTTTCGACCGTGGCTTCCGGTTTGATTTACCGCCACTTGTAATCCAGCGAAAGTGGGCCCGTGACTTCCGGGCGCCCACCCTCAAGGATCGTTTTCGCAAAGCGAGCCTCCCGATCCACGAATGTGGAGTTCGGAGTCTCTACTTGGGCTTGGCGCAGCAATCTTGTAGAGCTTCCCGGGCAAGACCACGCAGAATGAACAAGCACCGTTCAGCCCGGTCGTTCGCTTCACGTTGTTTCAAGCGGCTCTGGTTTGGCCGATCTCACTCGACCTCCTGCCGTCCAACTGACAGCGACGCCCGGAGCCAGTCGCGGTTCATACGTGCGATGGTGTCGATGCTGATCGATTTGGGGCAAGCCGCCTGACACTCCCCGTGCCAGCTGCAGTTGCCGAAGCCCTCCTCGTCCATGCGCGCCACCATGGCGAGCACCCGTCGCGCGCGCTCCGGCTGTCCCTGGGGCAACAAGCCGAGGTGGGTTACCTTCGCCGCGGTAAAGAGCGAAGCAGAAGCGTTCGGGCATGCCGCGACGCATGCGCCGCAACCGATGCATGCGGCCGCGTCCATCGCCGAATCGGCATCCTGCTTTGGAACAGGATAGCATTGCCGTCCGGCGCGCCACCGGTGGGAGCGGTGACGTATCCGCCGGCCGCGATGATCCGATCGAGCGCGCTGCGGTCGACGACGAGATCCTTCACCACAGGGAAAGCTGCCGCACGCCAGGGTTCGACCGGATTTCGGCGCCGTCGCGGAATTGCCGCATGTGGAGTTGGCAAGTCGCCGTGGCGCGGAGCGGTCCATGCGCGATGCCGTCGATCATCATGCCGCACGAGCCGCAGATCCCTTCTCGGCAGTCGTGATCGAACGCGATGGGCTGTTCCCCTGCGAGGATGAGTCGTTCATTGAGGGTGTCGAGCACCTCGAGGAACGACATGTCCGGGCTGACGTCCGTGACCTCGTAGCGGACGAACCGTCCGGGGGCGTGCTGGTCCGGCTGGCGCCACACGTTGAGGGATACGCTTCACTTGTAGCTACGCGGCGATGGGTGGACTTCCTGGAATTCGAGGGTCTCCTTGTGCAGATCGGGCGAAGTTCCCTCGCCGGTGAACTCCCAGGCCGCTACGTAGGCGAAGTTGGCGTCGTCGCGCTGCCCTTCGCCGTCTGCCGTCTGGTGCTCGACACGGAAGTGTGCGCCGCAGCACTCGCGACGCGCGAGCGCGTCGAGGCACATGAGTTCCGCCAATTCGAGGAAGTCGGCTACCCGCCCAGCCTTCTCCAGCGCCTGGTTCAACTCGGTTCGCTCGCCGAGACCCGCACGTTGCGCCAGAATTCCTCGCGAATCCGTGGAATCGCTTCCGAAAGCGCGCTTTCAGACCGTCTCGGTGCGCGCCATCCCGCAGTCGTTCCAAAGAACCTTGCCGAGTTCTCGGTGAATGCCGTCGACCGTACGTTTGCCGTTGATACCGAGAAGCCTCTTTCTGACCGCTCATCAACGGCACGTTCCGATTCTTTGAACGCGGGGTCGTCGACGGGCACGGCCGATGTGCCGAGAAGGGGCTGCGAGGTAACCGCCGATGGTGTAGGGCAGCACGAAATATCCGTCGGCGAGTCCCTGCATGAGCGCTCTCGCGCCGAGCCGGTTCGCGCCCTGGTCGGCGAAGTTCGCTTCTCCGAGCACGAACAGGCCCGGCAGGTTGCTCATCAGGTCGTAGTCGACCCAGAGCCCACCCATCGTGTAGTGGACCGCCGGATAGATCCGCATCGGCACGACGGTAGGGTTCTCCGTCGGTGATGCGTTCGTACATCTCGAACAGGTTGCCGTAGCGCTCCTCGATAACGTCCTTGCCGAGGCGTGCGATCGCGTCCGCGAAGTCGAGGTACGCGCCGCGTTCTCAGGGCCGACGCCACGGCCGGCGTCGGACCTCCTTGATCGCCCGGGAAGCGACATCACGCGGCGACGAGATTCCCGAACGACGGATACCGACGTTCGAGATGTAATCGCGGTCCGACTCGGGGATCAGATCGGGGACCGTGTGTCATCGATCCTCGTGGGCACCCAGATACGGCCGTCGTTGCGCAACGATTCCGACATCAACGTCAACTTCGACTGGAAATCGTCGCTCGCAGGAATGCACGTCGGGTGGATCTGCGTGTAACACGGGTTCGCGAACGCGGCGCCCGCTCGATGCCCGCCATGCCGCCGTCACGTTCGAGTTCTTGGCATTCGTCGAAAGGTAAAAGACGTTCCCGTAGCCTCCGGAGGCAAGCACCACGCGTGACCGACACGGAGAAGTCGCCGGTTTCGAGGTCACGGGAGACGATCCCGCGCGCGCGGCCGTCTTTCACGACGAGGTCCAGCATTTCGACCCGCTGGTACAGCGTCACGTCCCCGCGTTACCTGGCGTCCAGTGCCTGGTAAGCGCCGAGCAGCAGTTGTTGGCCGGTCTGGCCGCGCGCGTAGAACGTGCGGGATACCTGCGCACCACCGAAACTGCGGTTGTCGAGCAGGCCGCCGTACTCTCGTGCGAACGGCACCCCCTGCGCGACGCACTGGTCGATGATGTCGACCGACCTCCGCGAGGCGGTAAACATTCGCCTCGCGGGCCCGGTAGTCGCCGCCTTTCATCGTGTCGTAGAAGAGGCGGTAGATGCTGTCGCCGTCGTTCGGGTAGTTCTTCGCCGCGTTGATCCCGCCCTGCGCGGCGATCTGAATGCGCCCGCCGGGGCGAGTCTGGAAGGTGATGCATCGATGACCTGGTACCCGAGTTCACCGGAGGGTCGCCGCCGCGGAAGCGCCGGCCAGGCCCGCTCCCGACGACGACGATGCGGAACTTGCGGCGGTTCGCCGGGTTGACGAGCTTCGCCGCGAACTTGTGCTCGTCCCACTTCTCGGCGATCGGGCCGTCGGGGGTCTTGAGCGTCGACCGCGTACCTCGGGTCATCGGCTCACTAGCCCCGGTCGTAAATGAGGAGCGGCATGGAGGTAAGTCCAACCCAGATGAGCAATGCAACCACGATGGCGACCGGCCGGTGGAGCGGAGCGGTCGAGGGCCGCGACAAGCCTAGGGTGCGCGCCCAGCTACCAGGCACCGTGGATAGAGGTGAAGGCCAATCGCGGCGTAGCGCGATGAAGTAGATTGCCGACGACCCACCAGATTCGGAATCCGCCAGATACACGTTCGTCGTAGACGTCGCGCAGCGTACGAAGGGCGCAGGCCGAATGGTGCCGGTAGTGAGGTGGAGCAGGTGGAAGATGACGAAGACCGCGATGACGATGCCGCCGACACGCATCGTCCGCGACGAGAGTGTCTGCAGCTCGGGGCTGGACGTGGACATAGGGCTTGAGCCGTGCGGCGCGATCATTCCTTGCAAGCTGGTAGGCGGCGATGACGTGGAGGACGACTGCCGCAAGCAGGACCAATCGTACAGTCCATAGCGCGACCGCTTCGTGCTTCAGAAAGACCGAATACGCATCGAGCTGGACGGGGCCGCGAAAGACAAGCAGGTTGCCTGCGACGTGGGCGACGAGGAAGAGGATCATCACGACGCCCGTCACCGCCATGGCCATCTTCTTGCCAACGGTTGTTCGCCAGAACGTCATTGCTTCCATGGCTTCGTCTACCTTTATTCCTCTACTCGCTTTGTTCTTGTTTTTGTTTTCTCTGGTTTTTTGTTCTTCGTCTGAGCCCGTACCTGTTTCAGTGCTCTCCCTTTGTGGATCGCCACGTGGTCGGTCTTGTCACTTTGGATCAGGTATTGAGGTTCGTCTCTCGACGCATGGTGCATGTAGCCTTTGAAGAGCACCTTGGAGATAACCTTCTTGACGATGACCCCGCGAACCCTCCCGGCTTCTGAGTTCCATTCAACGTGATCGCCGCGCTTAAACGTTTGGGGCATCTACTCGTCTCAATCCAGAATGACTCGGCTTAAACGGCGAATCATCGCATACCTGCCGATCTTGCGACGACCTCGGAGATGCCGTCAGATTTTTTTGAACTGGAGTCGATCTTTTAACAGCATAGCGAAGCGGCCTTACTACGCGCTTAGATTTCGTTGACTGTCAGCAGCGCACCGCTGAAGACTCTAAAGCGAGGATCGTGCTTGTCCATCAGCCGGCGGCGCAGTTCAATGAGCGGATCGTTACTCTCCAAAAAAAGTTCCTGGCAAAAAGGCGGTCCCTGACACAAAGGCGGAGTCTGGCAAGGGAAGATGCGCTTGTGCATGCGATTGAAGCCACCGGGTGCAATCAGCAGTACGCCGCGGCGATCATTGATGATGACGAGGCCACAGCGAACGCAACCTTGCATTTCGCCTATCACATCACTTCCATGCACGCGCCACGACGCAACTCTGGTGAAATAATGACCGGTCCCATTGACCGCGCGCGACCATTGAGCGCTGGTGTCGAGATTGTCAGCGTCGGGCGCATGGTTCATTGCTAGACATGCCTCCTCGAGAGCCCTGCCAGCGGGCTTCACGCGTCAGAGATCCGCCGTACTTCATTGCTCTCTCCTTCAAACTGTTGACCTCCACTTACAGGTCCTAACTATGCAGCTCCGTGTTGCGACGGAACTGGCTCCTGGCTCACGCTTTTCGAACCTTCAGTACGACTCGGGTGGGCCTCGCGTAGAGAAAGTCCTTGGACCATTCGCCGTGAAGCGTCATGGGCGGGCCTTGCTGAAGGAAATAATGCTCGGCACTCAGGACCTCGTGCGGGCGAGAATCCGGCGGGAGCATCACGGTCTCGCCAACGCGTGGAACACATTTAATTTCGTCGAAGGGAATGTGCCAGTGATGGCCCTCTCCATCGTCGAGTATCAGGGAAGCCTCATCTATATCTTTGGTCTCATCCACATTGTTGCTCATTGCTCACAATCCTCCTGTCTTGTGGGTTTATTCGTTACGGCACGGAATGTCCTTACAGATACAGCGACACCTGGAAGGCGGACTGTCTGCGTGAAATGGGGTCGAGAAGGCCCTTCATGATCTGGGAGCTCTTAGACATCGGTCCACCGCCAGTTAGTGATCTCGGGCATGTCCTCCAGGTGCTCAACGATATACTTGCGATGTGCGTCCAGCGCTTGTTCGCAACGCGCGATGACCTCAGTGCCCTTGCTTTGGGGCGCGCGGCGCAGCGCCTCGATACATAGGTGAAAGCGGCTGGTCTTGTTGAGCACCACCATGTCGAATGGCGTGGTGGTTGTACCCTCCTCGACGTAACCGCGCACGTGAAAGCGTTCGGGATTGGTGCGCCCATGAAGCATTTCGTGGATCGCGCGCGGATAGCCATGAAACGCGAAGATGACATCAGTGTTCGCGGTGAAGAGATTTACGAAGGCCTCCTCGTGCATGCCGTGGGGATGGTACTGCGGATGGAAAAGCCGCATCAGGTCCACGATGTTGACGACCCGCACCTTCATCTCGGGCAATTGCTTGCGGAGCAGCCATGCCGCCGCGAGCGTCTCTTGTGTCGCGACGTCGCCGGCGCAGCACAGTACGATGTCCGGCTCGGCGCCGACATCGTTGCTCGCCCATTGCCAGATTGAGGCCCCACGCGTGCAGTGTTCCCTTGCCGCATCCATATTCAGGTACTGCAAGTGAAGCTGTTTATCTATGATCATCAGGTTGATGTAGTTGTGACTGCGCAGGCAGTGATCGGCGACCGACAGCAGGCAATTGGCATCGGGCGGAAGATATATACGGGTGACGATGCCCTGTTTGGTTAGGATGGTGTCGATAAAGCCCGGCCCCTGATGGCTGAAGCCGTTGTGATCGTTGCGCCAGCAAGTGGAGGTCAGCAGATAATTCAATGACGGAATCGGCTTGCGCCAAGGCAGTTCCTTGTCGCAAGTCTTCAGCCACTTAGAGTGCTGCGTGGCCATCGAGTCCGCTATCATCGCAAATGCTTCGTAGGTAGCGAAAACCCCGTAGCGTCCGGTGAGAGTGTAGCCTTCCAGCCATCCTTCCTGGTTGTGCTCGCTCAACACCTCCATCACGCGGCCATCGCGGGAAACGTGATCGTCGATTGGAATGATGGTGCTGACCAGGCATCGATTCTCGACCTCAAACACGTCGCCGAGGCGATTGGAGTTGGTTTCGTCGGGACAGAAAAGACGGAAGTTCTTCTGCTCGGCATTCTTCCTGTAGATGTCGCGCAACATCGCGCCGAAGGGCGGGTGATTCCACCATGACTCTTCCGGGCTTTCACTTCGACCGCGTACTCAGTGTAGTCCGGCATGTCCAATGGACCGGGATCGCCGACCGTTGGCGGAGGGTTGGCACTCATCCTGCGAGACCATGGGCGCCACTTTCGCCAGTTCGTGCCTTCAGCCACCTTGCTCAAATAGCTCCTCCGGCCGATAGCTCCGCATCCATTCTTCGAGCATCTTCAGATGCGCGGGATTTTCCTTGACGTTCGCCAGCGGTACCTGATGGGCGCGGAAGGTTCCCTCGACCTGCACGCCGTCTACTATCTTCGGACCGGTCCATCCCTTAGGTGTACGCATCACGATTGCCGGCCATCGCGGACGCTTGGACAGGCCGCGCTTGCGCGCTTCGTTCTGAATCCGCGAATCGCGCCGTAGCAGGTCGAGGGTGGCTGCCATCGGCGGATGCACGACCATCGGATCGTCTCCTTTGACGTAGTGAACCTCGTAGCCATGCCCGATGAGAAGTTTGCGGATGTCTTCGTCCGGTCCCGGCCAGCACGGTGGGCCCGGAAATTTTGTAGCCGTTGAGATGAAGGATCGGGAGCACCGCGCCATCGTGCGCGGGATTGAGAAATTTGATGCCCTTCCAGGCCCTGCCAGCGGAGCAGTTTCCGCCTCGCCGTCGCCGATTACGCAAGCCACGATCAAGTCGGGATTGTCAAAAGCCGCGCCGAAGGAGTGGGCCAGCGAGTAACCGAGTTCACCACCCTCATTAATCGATCCAGGCAAATGCGGGCCGGCGTGACTGGGATTCCACCCGGCGTGGAGAACTGCCGGAATAGCAGTCGTAACCCGTCGAGGTCGCGCGAGATGTGCGGATAGATCTCCGAGTAAGTCCTTTGAGGTAAGTTTGCGCGACGATCGCCGGTCCGCCGTGGCCGGGGCCGCAAACATAAATCATGTTGGCATCCGTTTCTTTGATGAGACGGTTCAAATGAACGTAAATGAAGTTCTGGCCGGGCGAAGTGCCCCAGTGCCCGAGCAACCGAGGCTTGATATGCTCCGGTCGTAGCTTTTCGCGGAGCAACGGATTTCCCTGGAGGTAAATCTGACCCACGGTCAGGTAGTTGGACGCGCGCCAGTAAGCGTCTGTCAACTCAAGCTGTTCTTTGGAGAGAATGCCGGACATATACATACTCTTGCGCGGTGCGAGCGTTCGAATGGCCCGCGAGCGTTAGGCGCTGGCGCGCGGAACGTTTGAGGAGACGATGAACTTCCACACTTGAACACGAGTACTTTCATCGATTGCCAAGCTTGGCGGTGCTGATTGAAAAGTCGCCCCAGAACAACGAACAGCGTCAGATGGGCATCCGATAGCCATAGAATTCGTGGTCTTCGTTGTAGCCACCCTGGCCGGCGCCGAGGTGGGCGAAGTCGTGAACGAACTCGATGGCTTCGATCCACTTGACCATCTTGAAACCCAGTTCGTTCTCGCAGCGCAGCCGCAGCGGCGCTCCGTGGAGCACGCTGACTGGGGCTCCGTTCATCTCGTAAGCCAGAATCGTCAGGTGGTGCCGCATGTTCTCGATCTTGTGAGCGTCATAGTAGCCGCCGCCCGCGGAACCTTCGGAGAATGAATAGAAGACGGCGTAGCGGGCCTCGGGCGTGGGCTTCACGATTTCGAGAATATCGCGCATGGGAACCCCGCCCCATTTGGCGATCCCCGACCAGCCCTGAATGCAAAAGTGCTCGGTGATTTGTTCCTGCTTGGGCATCGCCTTGAGCTCCGCGAAGGAGAACATCCTCGGACTCTCGACCAGCCCGTCGACCCGCAAGCTGTAATTGGCAAACCCGTTCCTAACCAGTGCGTTGAACTTCTTCAGAATTCGGCATGGTGCCGTTGGGCCAGAAATGGGGCGAGATGTCTTTCTCCGCATATTGGTTGTTCGGATCCCACCATTCACCGAATCCCTTGAGCCAGCCGACCATGAATTCGCCGGTTTTCTGGACCAGACGGGCATGCCTGAGCGTGAAGGGCGAAGCCGCAAACCACACCACGATCACCACCAGCATCGCGATGCAAAAAATAACAAACCCTTCCGGGCCGTTGCCGTTCACACCGGCGAACATGGCGTTCAGGTTCTGCCGCAACCCGGTTACAAATATCATCGTCACGTGGATGAAGATGAAGAACACGAACCAGCACAGCACCAGAAAATGGATCGAGCGAGCCGCCTGCCGATGCAGAACTCTGCCAAACCATCCAAGCCGGTTGGCGATCGCCGGCGCCTGCATCAAGCCGGTGATAATCGCCAAGGGCGCGGCGATGAACACGGTGATGAAGTAAGAAAGTAGCTGCACGCCATTGTAGCGAATCCAGCCCTGGTCCGCGGGAAAGTTCAGCGAAGCGTATTGAATCGCGGTCGAGAGCGCGTTGGGAAAGACGGCCCACGTCTGCGGCACGATCCGCTGCCACTGATAAGTCGTGAACAGCATCACGTAGAAGACCGCGCCGTTAAGCACCCATAACAGGTCGCAGGAGAAGTGCCACCAGCGGGCGAGTCCGATCGAATGGCGGATGCCCGGAATGCCGAACCATCCCGGCAGGGTTACCGAGTCATCCTTCGACGTCCAGATCCGATCCTTGGGAACTTCGTGCTGAAAACGGAACCATTCGGTGCCCGGCGTACAGTCCCGGTTCCAGTACAGGCGGGGATGGTCGGCGAGGATCTGGATGCCCGCCCGGATTATCAGGAAGATGAGGAACAGGTTGAAGAAATGCTCCCATCGCAACCAGGCCGGAAAGCCGTTGTAGTACCTGGGCGCGGCGCTGATGCCTGGATAGCGCGCGATGAATTGCTGTACGGCCAGATTGTTCTGGCGCAGATCCTGGGCCACGGCAATGCTGATAATCAAGCCGACGGTCCCAAGAGGAATGATCCAAAGCACATTGTACCACCGCTTCCAAAAGCGGATGCGCGGCATCTCGCCCCATTGCGGCGGGAGCCACTCGCTCAGGCGAATACGGTCATCCGCATGGGTGAGTCCAGCCTCCAGAGGCTCCTGCCGTCTTTCAATCTCTTGGAGTTCCATCGTTTACTTAAACCCCGTGTCAGGGTTCAGATGCTCTTATCGGCCAGGCGTCATGACGTTGCTTCCGGTGGCCGCGGATTGAGCCACGGCCCGTCGGAGCCGATGAGCTGGGTGGCCTCTTCCGGCCCCCAACTGCCCGGCTCGTAGGGGTATAGCGGCGTCACGTTGCCCAGGAACGGATCGACCACGCGCCATTCGGCTTCAACGAAATCCTCGCGCGCAAAGAGCTCGCCGATGCCGTGCATCGCATCGCCGAGCAAGCGCTGGTACGGCGGCATGTCGGCGGCGGCTTGCCTGGTGAGGATAAGCTCGACGTCGTTACCCACCATGCACTCGCCCGGCGCCTTCACCCGCAAACCCATGCCGATATTGATGTCCGGGCTTATCCGCATCCGCACGTGGCTGGAGAGAGACGGCACGATTTCCCCGAACGTCTCGCGCGGTGGCCGTCGGAACTCGACCACCAGCTCGGTGGCAGTGACTGGCAGTTCCTTGCCCGCGCGAATGTAAATCGGCACGCCGGCCCAGCGCCAGGTATCGATGTACAGCTTGACTGCGACGAAGGTCTCGACGGTGGAACCGGGATTCACGCCCGGCACTGCGTGATAACCAGTGTATTGGCCGCGCACGACGTGCCCGGGCGCGGGCGGGCGAACGGCCTTCAGCAGCCGCGCCTTCTCGTCGCGCACCGCATCGTGCTCCTCGCCCGTCGGCGGGTCCATCATGAGATTGGCAAGCACCTGAAGCATGTGGTTTTGCAGTACGTCGCGGATGGCCCCGGTCTCGTCGTAGAATCTGCCGCGGTCCTGCACACCCATCTTCTCGGCCATGGTGATCTGGATGCTGCGCACATAGGTGCGGTTCCAGAGCGGCTCGAATATGGGATTGGCAAAGCGAGTATAGAGAATGTTCTGGACCGGCTCCTTGCCGAGGTAGTGATCGGTGCGGAAGATCGCGTCTTCCGGGAAATGCTGATGCAGGAGCTTGTTCAACTCTCGTGCGGAGGCGAGGTCGTGGCCAAAGGGCTTTTCGACTACCACTCGTGCATTGGTGGCGCAGCCGGACTTGGCGAGTCCTTCGACCACCGTGGCGAACATGCTGGGCGGAACGGCAAGGTAATGGAGCGGCCGCTTGGCGTCACCCAGTTCTTTGCGCAGCCGATCGAAGGTCGCTGAATCCTGGTAATCACCATCCACATAGCGCAGCAGGTCCGTCAATTTCCGCAACGCGTTCGGATCGGCGCCGCCGTGCTTCTCGAGGCTGTCCTTGGCGCGCGCCTTGAGTTGATCGAGATTCCAGCCCGCCTTGGCGACGCCGATGATCGGCACGTTCAGCCCCTCGTCGCGGATCAGGCGTTGCAGCGCGGGAAATATCTGTTTGAAAGCCAGATCGCCGGTGGCGCCGAAAAAGACGAATGCATCCGATTGCGGCATAGCCATCAGCGATCTCCCGTCTTCGCCGCCAGCTTCTCCAGGTGACCGCCGAATTCGTAGCGCATCGCCGAGAGCAGCTTGTCTGCGAACTCCGCAGCGCCGCGCGATGCAAAGCGCGCATACAACGCCGCACTAAGCACCGTTAGCCGGCACTCCCTCGTCGATCGCCGCGTCAATCGTCCAGCGCCCTTCTCCAGAATCGGACACTCGGCCGCCGAATTTTTTGAGTTCAGGATCCTCGAGCAGGGCGGCGGCAGTGAGATCCAGCAGCCATGAAGCGATCACGCTGCCGCGGCGCCACACCTCGGTCACGTCGGTCAGATTGAAATCGTACTGATACAATTCAGGGCTGCGAATGGGTGTGGTCTCGGCGTCGGCTTCGCCTTTCTGCTTGCCCAGGTTGGCGTGGCGCAGGATGTTTAAGCCTTCCGCATACGCCGCCATGATTCCGTACTCGATCCCGTTGTGCACCATCTTGACGAAGTGTCCGGCACCGTTCGGCCCGCAATGAAGATAGCCACGCTCGGCGGTGCTGCCTTTTACCTTTTCACGCCCTGGCGTGCGGGAGGCCGAGTCCACCGGCGGCGCGAGCGCGGCGAAAATCGGACCGAGATGCTTCACCACCTCCGCCTCGCCCCCGATCATCTGGCAAAAGCCTCGTTCCAGCCCCCACACGCCGCCGCTGGTGCCGGAATCCACATAGTGAATTCCTTTGGGCTTAAGGTTCTTAGCGCGGCGAATATCGTCCACGTAATGCGAGTTTCCGCCGTCAACGATGATGTCGCCCTGCTCGAAGCGATTGGCGAGTTCCGCGACAGTCTGTTCAACCACGCCGGCGGGCACCATCATCCACGTCACCCGCGGCGCTTTGAGCTTCGCGGTGAAGTCGTCGAGCGACGAGGCACCAATCGCTTTCTCCTTCACCACCTTTTTCACCGCATCGGCACTGACGTCATAGACCACGCACTCGTGGCCGGCGTGGATCAAGCGCTGCACCATACTGGCGCCCATTCTGCCCAACCCGATCATGCCAACTTGCATGGTTCACCTCCTTCTATGATCACGAATCACTTGATACGGCCCAAGGTTTCTTTCGCCACCATCACCACATGTTCCGAGGTGAAGCCAAACTCGCGCATCACCACGGGCCCCGGCGCGGAAGCACCGAAACGATTTACGCCGATGATCGCGCCGTCAGGGCCGACATAGCGCTCCCATCCGAATGGGGCGGCCGCCTCGATGCTCACCCGCGCGCGGACGTTCGGCGGAAGGACCGCATCGCGGTATTGCTGCGGCTGGGCGTCGAACAACTCCCAGCAGGGCATCGAGACCACCCGGCTGCGGATCCCTTCCTTGACGAGCCGCTGGTGAGCATCGAGCGCAAGTGAAACCTCCGAGCCGGTGGCGATCAGAATCACCTCGGGCGGAAATCCACCCGCCTCAGCGAGGATGTATGCTCCCTGCGCCAGACCGGAGGCGGGAGCGAGGACCGTACGGTCCAGCACCGGCAGCTTCTGCCGCGTGAGCACGAGCCCCACCGGCCCTTCGGTATGTTGTAGCGCGACGCGCCACGCCTCCACGGTTTCGGTGGCGTCGCTCGGCCGTATGATCATCATGTTCGGCATCGCGCGAAGGCCGGCCAGCTGCTCGACGGGCTGATGGGTTGGACCGTCCTCCCCCAGAGCGATGCTGTCGTGGGTCCAGACATAGATCACCCGCGCCTTGCTTAACGCTGCCAGCCGGATGGCCGGGCGCATGTAGTCAGAAAACGACAGGAAGGTGGCGCCAAACGGGAGGAGCCCGCCATGGAGCGCCATGCCGGTCATGATCGCAGCCATGGCATGCTCGCGCAGGCCGAAGTGAATGTTCCGCCCCGCGTAACCCCAGACTCCGCCCGCCGTTCCCTGCGTGGGCAGTCCATTGCCGGACTCATCGACCGACGGACACTCGAAGTCTCCGCATCCATTCATTGCGGTGCGCGTCGAAGGATCGAGGTCTCCCGACCCGCCGACCAGGTTCGGCACCACCGCAGCCAGCGCGTTGATCACCTTGCCCCCGGCATCGCGTGTGGCCATCTCTCCATCCGCCGGCGTGAAGGCCGGGAGGTGAGCCTCCCACCCTTGGGGGAGCTCGCCAGCGAGCGTCTGGGCGAAACGCTGAGCCAGGTCGGGATGCGCGGCACGGTAGTCGTCCATTCGCCGCTGCCATGATGCCTCCAGTTCCGCGCCGCGCTCTATCGATTTTCGAAACTCGCGCAGGGCTTCGTCGGGCACGTAAAAGGTACGATCCTCCTCAGGCCACCCGAGCGCATGCTTCGTCAAGCGCACCTCCTCCACGCCGAGCGGCTCGCCGTGAGCATGCCACGTGTCCTGCTTGTGCGGACTGCCGTATCCAATATGCGTGCGCCCCACGATCAACGACGGTCGATCCTCGACCGCACGGGCCGCGGTCAGCGCCGCGTCGACGGCGCCGGAATCCTGGCCGTCGATCCGCTGCACATGCCAGCCGTAGGCCTCGAAGCGCGCGGCGACGTCCTCGGAAAATGTGATATTCGTCGTCGCAGAAAGGGTGATGAGGTTCGCGTCGTAGAGCACGATCAATCGGCCGAGCCGAAAGTTGCCGGCGAGCGAGGCCGCTTCGGCGGCGACTCCCTCCATCATGTCTCCGTCGCTGGCGAGCACGTAGGTGTAGTGGTCCACGACCTCATCGCCTTGGCGATTGAAGGTCGCCGCCAACCAGCGTTCCGCGATCGCCATCCCAACGCCATTTGCCAGCCCCTGGCCGAGCGGTCCGGTGGTGACCTCCACGCCCGGCGTGGACTCGTGCTCGGGATGGCCAGGCGTGCGGCTTCCCCATTGCCGGAACTGTTTGATGTCCTCCATGCTGAGGTCGTACCCGGTCAGGAACAGCATGCTGTAGAGCAGCATGCTGGCGTGGCCGGCCGACAACACGAACCGGTCGCGATCCGGCCACGCGGGATTCTTCGGATTGTGGCGGAGGTGGCGGGTCCAAAGGATGTACGCCATCGTTGCCGCACCCATCGGCATCCCGGGATGCCCGGAGTTCGCTTTTTGAACTCCATCGATAGACAAGGTGCGGATAGTGTTTATCGCAAGCCGATCAATATCGTCGTGAAGTGCCATTTGTTTCTCCCGCAAAACCACAGATCGCATGCGGCGACAGCAGCACATAAAGATGCAGCTTGGCGAGGAACTTAAATTTCGTTCACATCCTCGCTTCCTTTGGCGCCGCCTAATCTTATCCCCGTTGTTTCGATCACGACCGGCCGCCGCCGGTTCGTCACGATCTGCAGCCGCCGCCGGCGGCGTTGCAGGAAAGCTTTTCGCGCGGTTATGTCACAAAGTGATGGGCGCGGCGACTCAGGATTCGCGGACGATGTCAATCCATTGTGGCGCGCCAGAGAATCCAAAGACCGGCGCAGGTCTTCCGGGTCTACAGCCAAGGCCTCACAGATGCTTTCAAAGGCGAATGGACCAACTTGATTGCGTGCTTTGAACCAGTGATTGAGTTCTGCGAACTCCCGTCGCTCATCAATGGTGTGAATCCCGAAGGCCTTCACGTAGCGCTGGATCGCGTCTTGGAGAACAGCACACATGAGGTTCCGTTCACCCTCGAAGAGGTGCCGGCGAGCCACCAAGCAGCCGTAGTATTGCGCCGGCAGGCAGGAATCTGAATCCATCGTCTCCGGTGCCAAAGCAGCCGGGTCAACGCTGTTCAATCCTATCGCGCTTGTGACTTCGATCTTGCCAGAGGCGAAGGTTTCCATGACACGCTCGCGTCATACTGAAAATAGACCATGACAGAGGGTGACTCGCCGCTCCGAGGTGTCTATGGAGTCATCTTCTCAACGCGGTGCCTGGGCCCGCTCTACTGAAACGTTAGTCTCGACGAGAACAGCCTGTCACCAAACTGCTTAGGAATATCCCGCCCGGTGATCAGGCGAGTCAGAGGGCGCAGTCTTGAACCTTCCCCTCCAGCCAGGATAACCGCCCCCAGATCTTGCTTTTCTTCGTCTCCGATCATCGAAGCCTCTTACGAGGCAGGCGGCGCCAGGCACTCATGAACCCAACAGGCGTCCGCAGTGCCATGGACCGTCTTAAGGCCACAAACGTATTCCGACAAAGCCAGCAGTGAGCATCCGCGCACTACATACACCTGTCCGGCGCGCTGAAGGTCTTCTCTCATTATTCCAGTCGAGCCTTCAGCGATATGTTTGTACCCATCAGCCGAGAGATAAAGCAGTCTGTTTTCGCGCCGACCGCGGCATCGATGAAATCGATCTTCTTCGCACCCGGTATTCTCGCTATCACGTCGAGCAGAATACTCGTGACGGTCCAACCTTTAGTAAGATTTGCCGATGTAACAGTGGCGGTTGTAGTTATGCGCTCCGCCGGAAATCCGATGCGATCCATCGCATCGGATAAGGCCATCGAGAAGGAGGCGGCGTGAGCTGCGGCGATTAATTCTTCGGCGCACGTAATTTTATGGTTGTTGACAGCTTTATTGATTCTTCCAGGCCTGATCCGTCCAGCGTAGCGGATTTCGCGGAGAGCTCCGTTCCGTGTGGTAACCGTGCCACTGGCGTGGTCTCCACTTCCCTTCCAGACTGCAAAAGCTTGATGTTCCATCAGAAGCCCCGGCGCAACGGTCACCGCATTTCGCCGCCGCCGCATTACTGTTGAACGTTACGCTCGCGGGCCTGTCCCTCGCCAATACTTTGTTTCTATGGGGCCTATAGGCAGAGCCTATGGATTTTGCAGTTTCATACGATCATCACGCATGCCTGACGATCGCCCCTGCCATTACGGCGCGCTGGTTGTCGACTCTCTGTAATTTGGTTCGGCTCGGAGATGAGAGAGCGCCGCCAAACTGACGCATGCGAAGCGGCCAAAGATGCCGGCACGAGAGCGCTCTGAAGGGTGCGCACGGTGATGGTCGCGGAACCCGCGGGTTCCCACGATTAACCGGTCCTACGGGGACGCGCCAGGAAGAACGGCCGATCTAACTATCAACCTGGCGATGACCGGCAAAGGTAGCCGTCGCACAGCACTCGAGGTTTCGCCGCTGGACATATTGCCTTAGACGAGACTGTTCAGACAGAGCGGGAGGCAAAAAGGCATTCGGTCGACCCTCGCCCAGCCGGAATTCCATTCCACGAACGCCACGCCATCTCAACCGAGCGCTCCTTTCACAATCCTGATATATTGATTTAACGGTTTGGAACGGTTATCGGGTCTCCACGCGATCCAGGACTTCACCTTGAGCGGTTGGCTCAAAGGGCGGAAACGAACGCCACTATACCGCTGGAATTTGATGTGTTCCGGCAGCAACGCCACTCCCATACCCGACGCTACGATGCCGAGCATCGCCTGGACACCATCAGCCTCTTGCAAGGTTCGAGGCGCGGCGAGCCCCACTACGGAAAGCGAAGAATTCACCGCATCCTGCCAACCGGGATAGGCTGTTTCGGACATACCGACAAGAAAGACTCTCTCGATGTCTTTCAGGTCAATCCGAGGTTTCTTCGAAAGCGGACTTTTGTCAGACACGGCGACCAGAGTCTCATAGCGGGCAACACATTCACCTGCCAGATTTGCCTCACTCAGCGACTCACGTAGACCGATGAAACCGAGATCGATTTTGACCGCTTCGAGTGCTTCGAGCTGTTCGGCAGGCGTCATGTCGAATAGGTTCAGCGCGACATCTGGATACGCCCTGTGAAACGCGTCCAGTGTCGCAGGGAGTAAGTGATAATGGAGACTGGTCACGTAGCCGATTTTGAGTTGCTCCGTCTCCCGTGGATTCCGGTGCCGGACCGCCTCCACGCTCTCCGCGCTCAGGGCGAGCACCCGCTTGGCGTCTGCCAAAAACGAACGTCCCTCGTCGGTCAGGGAAACGCGGCCCTTGCCACGGTCCAGCAGCCGTACCCCCAGTTCCTCTTCCAGAAGTTTGATTTGAACAGTCAGGGAGGGTTGCGCCACATGAAGCTTTTGCGCCGCGCGAGTGAAGCTCAGTTCTTCGGCGACCGCTACGAAGTCCCGCAAATGACGCAGTTCCACGGCAGCAAGTATGATGGCGCATTAACAATTTTACAAAGGCGTTGAAGCTTTGCGAGGATCGAGTCGGCGATTGGCTGTCCACACGAACGGACGGCGATGCAGATTGTAATCGGTGACATAGGAGTCGATTTTCTGGACCAGATCGCCGACGCCGCGAAACGAGCCGCGCGGAATTGCCTGCTGAGTGATCAGGCCGAACCAGCGCTTGCACCTGGTTGAGCCAACTGGCGTAGGTGGGCGTGTAATGGATGTGGTAGCGTGGCCGCCGCGCGAGCCAGGCCTTAACCTTGGGATGCTTATGAGTGCCGTACCAGAGAATGCGGCATGCTGCGCGAGCCCACCATCGACTGCAGTTGCAGACGGTCGGCCTCGTTAATCATCAACGCCTTGTTCGGTCTACCCATCCCCCGCCACCTCGCAGATACAGTGACGCGTTTGCTGTTATTTACGGGACATCATACTAAGATGCGCGAGAATGACATTAGCGGTGATGCGCAGCGCGCGCCTTCAACAGGCAATTTTCTGCCTTGGCGGAGCCTCTGAGAGTGGTTAATCCTGCTCGTCTGCGGTCTTTACGGTGCGGCGTCCGGTTTTTAGCCTCTGTTTTTGAGTGGTAAGCGTGTGATGTTTGCATTAGCGAAACTGCGGCGATATGCCTCAATCAAACTCGATACCGGTTGGGACTTCACCGCCCGCGGCCCGTGCGAGGCGGGATGGGCTTCGATGGCGCTAGGAGGTTCGTATGGCTGGACCGCTGAATGGCTTCGTCCGCATTCTGGATCTATCTGAACGTTCGCCGGCCGCGGCCATCGCTGGAATGGTGCTTGCCGACCTCGGCGCCGAAGTAATCCGGGTCGAGCCCGAAGGCGGCGACCCGGTGCGCGCCCTGGCCGGCTCACGGGTGTGGCTTCGCGGGCAGAAAAGCGTAACCGTCGGGCCGTTCCAGGTGCAAAACGGGCAATGGGAATGGCTGCGCAATTCTGCCGACGTGATTCTTGAAACGGCGCAACCATGGCAGCAGAAACCTCGCGAGTTGCTTGGTATTTCCGCCAACGAGAATCAGATCGTTGCTGTTCTCACGGCTTATCCACGCAGCGTCGACGAACTGGGGGCGGCTGAGAGCGGGACCAGCTATCCGGTTTGTGGTGAACTAATCGAGGCGCAATATGGGATGCAGCATTTCCAGGCCGGCGTGCGCGACGACGGTCCGACCTTCCTGGGCTGGCCACACGCAATTTACGGCGCGGCCTGGTTGCTTCAGATCGGAATTCTGGGGGCGTTGCTCGAACGCGAACGGATTGGCGTTGGCCAGACCGTCACCACATCGTTGCTTGATGGCGTCGCCATCCTCAGCAACGCGCGATGGTTAGGCGGCGAGCAACTTGGGCCGCCGCTGCTGACCAGCAGCCGTATCAGTACACGCCACAATAACCTCCGTATCGTCGTCAGTTTGTTTGAGTGCAGCGACGGCGAGTGGATCCAGGTGCATACCGGCCCGCGCGGTGCTTTCGATCGCATGTTAAAGGTGGTGGGACGCGATGACCTGGTGATTGAGAATGCGGGCCTGCACGTGCTCGGGATTCCGATGGAGCCGGCGGCCGCCATAATTTTGTGGAGACATCTCGATCTCACCTTCAAGAGCAGAACCGCTCAAGATTGGTGCGACACTCTGGCGAAGGCCGACGTCTGCTGCATGCCGGCGCTGAAACCCGGCGACGCGCTCTGGCTCGAACAAATGGAAGCGAACGGACTGGTTGACATTCTTCCCGATGGTCAGCGCCGGTTAGGCAAGCTTGCCAAATACAGCCGTACGCCAATCGAACTGCGGCACGAAGTCCCTGCGCCGGGAGAGCATAATGCCGTGCTGCTAGCGAACCGAGGTCACATGGACGGTTCTGCGCGCACCGGCGGCGGAGCCTCCAACCGAAAGCAGGTAGCAAATCCCGCCACTCAAGACGGCAGGCTGGAAAGCCTGTACCCCTCAGGCAGGCGGATCGGCCCGCTGGACGGTATGCTGGTGCTCGATTTCGGCGCTTACATGGCGGGTCCTTTCGCCAATCGGCTTTTCGCCGACCTCGGCGCGCGCGTGATCAAGGTCGAGGAGTACGGCGGCGATCCGATGCGCGGTCCGCAATTGGGCATTTTTCTCGGCGTGCAGCGCGGCAAGGAGAGCATTGCAGTCGATCTCAAAAGCGACGCGGGCCGCCGAATTGTCCAGGAACTAGTCAAGCGTGCCGACGTCGTTCACAACAATATGCGGTTGGGCGCGATGGAGCGCCTGGGCATGGGATGGGAGCAACTGCGAGCGCTCAATCCGCGCCTCGTATACTGCCATTCGTCCGGTTATGGAAACAGCGGTGAATGGTCACGGCTTCCAACCTTCGAGCCGCTTCATTCGGCGATCACCGGAATGCTTTCGCGCACCGGAGGAGAAGGCAATCCGCCGGAGCATTACCTGACCCATATGGACTACGGCTGTGGACTAACTTCCGCCGTAATGGTGCTCGCGGCGCTGGTCGAGCGGGAGCGCAGCGGCGCCGGACAATATCTGGAAGTTCCACAGACGGGGGCGGGACTGCTCGCGATGTCTGATGTACACGGGCATCGGGATCGCAAATCCGAGACTTTTCCGCTCGACCACAACCAACGCGGCCACGCCCCCACCAATGCCCTTTATCGCACGTCCGACGGCTGGGTGGTGATTGCCTGTTATAGCGATCAGGAATGGGAGAGCGTTCGACGCGCACTCGCCATCGGCGCTCCGTGGCCGAGTTTCGCAGAAGCTCGCAATCAGCGTTACGGTCAAAGTGACACCGCGCAACTCGTGCAAGCCGTACTGGTAAATTGCTCAACCGTCATGGCAATAAGGCGCCTTCGGGCGGAGGGAGTGCCATGCACGGTTCCCGCTCCGTTGGCGCCAGCAGAAGTAATCGTCGAGCCAACTCTGCGCTCGCGCGGCGTAATCGTCTCTGAGCAGCATCACGATGCAGGCGAAATCTTAGAAGTTGGACATACGATTCGCTTTGGCCATGCGAACTCTTGGAATCTGCGGCCCGCGCCGGTCACCGGTCAGCACAGCATCGCAATTCTGCGCGAACTGGGCAGGTCAGAAGCCGAAATCAAGGTGCTGATTGATGCCAAGGTAGTGAACGCAGCGACCGCACCGCAGCCAGCCGTGGGAGTGGCGGCAGAGCACGCATAGCGTGAAAAACCCACGTCCATTGCGGCTCTTGTACGGGTGCCGGGGCCGATGATGCGCTCAGGATGATGCGCTCAGATGACCGGGAGCAGTAATCGCTGGCAGGTGCTGAGGCTTACGGGAATACTAGTGCCTGAGTAGCTCGCGGTCGAATGCAGCGTCGGCATCGGCGCAGTTTGTCCTCATGCCTGCGGCTGTGATGATTGAGCGTCGTCCTTTGGCGCTGCCGCCTCAGCCGCGATTTGGTAGCCGCATTCCTTATTTGGACATTGCCAGCGCGTGCCTTCGCGCTTACTTACTTTTTCGACCAGGTAGGCGGACCCGCAGTCGGGGCATGGTTGCGGTACGACCCGGTCCCAACTTGCGAACTTGCACTTCGGATAACGGCTGCAGCCGAAGAATATTCGGCCGCGGCGGGTGCGCCGCTCCAGCATTTCACCTTCCTTGCAGTCAGGGCAGTTGACGCCGGTCTTGATTGGCTCCGCCTTGAGCTTCTTGATACCGTCACATTCAGGATAGCCCGAGCATCCGAGGAATTCGCCGAACCGGGAACGCTTGCGCACCATCGGCCGTCCGCATTTCTCGCAGACTTCGTCGGTCGTTGCCGGTGCTGCAGATACCTGCGGAACGACATGGCCCTGCTCGTCGCGGATGAACTCCTTGGTGTTAGTACATTTCGGATAATTGGAGCAGGCGAGGAATTCGCCGTTGCGGCCCCATTTGATCACCATCGTACCGCCGTCGAGTTCGCATTTTATTTCCGTCGGCACCCCCTTACGCTTTACAGCCGGCATTTTCTTTTTAGCCTCGCCTAGGCGTTTTTCGAACGGGCCGTAGAAGCGTTTCAACGTTTTAACCCAGTTCTCGCGCCCCTCCTCGACCTCGTCGAGTTGCTCCTCCATCGCCGCAGTAAACCCGATCTCGAAAATATCCGGAAAGCCGGCAAGCAAAAGCTCGCACACGACCCGCCCAAGCGAGGTGGGGCGCAGCCGTTTGCTCTCGTCCTCATCGACATAATCGCGATTCAGGATACTGGCCATGATCGAAGCGTAGGTTGAAGGGCGCCCAATTCCTTTATCTTCGAGTTCTTTGATCAGCGTCGCTTGAGTAAAGCGCGGTGGCGGCTGCGTAAAATGCTGCTCGAGCCAGAACCCACGTGCCAGGGCTCCAGCGTCTGCCTTTTGGTCGGGCTTCTTCCCGTTGCTGGACTCGTCGAGTTGCGCAGTGAGACTGACCAGCGTCAGACGCTCACCTTCGGTCATTGCCGGCAGGGAGCCGGCTTCGTCCTCGTCGATCTCATCCTGGCCTTCGAGATAGACCCGCATGAATCCATCAAACTTCATTACCTGACCGGTCGCGCGGAAAACCGCACCGTCGGCCTCGATATCGACCGAAGTGCGATCGTAGACCGCCTGGCTCATCTGGCTTGATACGAAGCGGTTGAAGATTAAGGTGTAGAGTGCAAGTTCATCTTTGCCCAGACAACGTGCAATCGATTCCGGGTCGCGCTCGACAGCAGTTGGCCTTATAGCTTCGTGCGCCTCCTGGGCGGATTTAGCCGAACGGTAAAAATTGGGCTTTTCAGGAAGATAATCCTTGCCATAGCGCCCGTCGATATAGGTGCGGACCGAGGCCAGCGCGTCGTCCGATACGCGTGGCGAATCAGTGCGCATATAGGTGATGAGTCCGACTGCACCCTGGTCGCCCAGTTCGACCCCTTCATAGAGCTTCTGGGCGATCTTCATTGTGCGCGAGGGCGAGAAATACAGTTTGCGCGAGGCCTCTTGCTGCAAACGCGAGGTGATGAATGGCGGAGCGGGGCTGCGGCGGACCTCCTTACGCTCGATTTTGCGGACAATAAAGGGCGCTTTCCCGCAAGCACCAACGATCTCGTCGGCGAGCGGCTTCAGCAGCTTGGTTGACTTGTTGTCAATGCGCTGGTCTTTATAGCTGTAAAGACGGGCACGGAATTGCGGCGGATTTTTCGCAGCGAGATTGGCGTCCAGCGTCCAGTATTCCTCAGGCCGGAACGCTTCACGCTGCTGCTCCCGTTCGACGATTATGCGCAAAGCGACCGATTGCACGCGCCCAGCACTGATCCCGCGCTTGACCTTGTCCCACAGGAGGGGGCTCACCTGGTAGCCGACCAGGCGGTCGAGCACGCGGCGGGCCTGTTGCGCCTCAAAAAGGTTCTGATCGAGTTGCGACGGGTGCGCAATCGCCTGCTTGACCGCCTTTTCGGTGATTTCGTGGAGTAATACCCTATGGATGCCGCCCTTCAGCTTGCCCAATCGGTCGGCGATATGCCAGGCGATAGCCTCGCCCTCACGGTCCGGGTCGGTGGCAAGATAGATGTTATCCTTGTTCCTGGCGGCGGCTTTGATACCCTCTACGACCTTCGCTTTCGCGGGAATTATCTGATACTCCGGCTCGAACCCCTTCTTAACATCAACCCCAAGCTTGCTCTTGGGCAAATCGACCACGTGGCCGACCGACGGTGCGACTTGGAAATCGCCGCCCAGATAACGCTTGATGGTTTTGGCCTTTGCTGGAGATTCAACAATAACGAGGTTTTTTGCCACTCTTTCACTCCCACTCTTCCGGCACGACACGGTCTCAAGGTGAACTAAGGGAGAAAAGCTTCCCGGGGTGCTGCGTCACCATTCCCCTCAACTCTAGTTCCAGGAGCAATTTAAGCACCGTTGCCACGGTCAGCCCTGAACCTTCAATAATCGAATCGACATGAAGTCTATCAGCACTCTTTAGACATTGTAATATCGTTTTAACGTCTGGTGGTTCAGTGTCCGCGAATCCCCCGTCCGGTCCGCGAGTGGTCACCGGGAGTTTTGCAGTGGCCTGCAGAGTATGCATCCCGGCAGGAGGGATTGGCGTGCGAGACGCTCGCCCCTCCGTGGCAGGCATGGAGGCGTGCGATACGAGCTGAGGCACTAATTCCTCGACGACATCATCCACGCACTCTACGAGGCGGGCGCCTTCCTTCAACAGGCGATTGCTGCCTCGGGTCTTGCCGCTTAAAGGGCTTCCTGGAACGGCAAACACCTGGCGGTCCTGCTCGAGCGCCATTCTGGCGGTAATCAGGGAGCCGCTCCGCTCTGAGGCTTCCACCACCACCACTCCCAGACATAGCCCTGAAATTAGACGATTGCGGGTTGGAAAATTCTCGGGGATCGGTGGTGTACCGAGCGGCAATTCCGAGATCAAACCGCCGCCATTCTCAATCATAGCTTCCGCAATCTTTTTGTTTTCAGGTGGATAAATGATGTCAATTCCGGATCCCATCACCGCGACCGTTCTTCCGCGGCCGTCTAGCGCCCCTTGATGAGCTTCGCAATCTATCCCGCGCGCCAAGCCGCTCACTACCGTGAAGCCTTTACTGGCTAACTCCAATCCCAGCCGCTGCGCCATTCTGCGACCCGCATCGCTCGCCGCTCGTGCCCCGACGACGGCAATGAATTTGGGGTCGGCGCCGGCAATCGTTCCGCGCACCAGAAAATATGGTGGGGGATCCGCAATCTGGCGTAAGTTCGCAGGGTAATCCTGGTCGGTCCATCTGACCAGCCGGGCGCCGATTCGCGGCAATTCGCAAAGCTCCTTCTCCAGCAGCGAAAAATCAGTGAATTGTCTGATGTTGCGAGCAGTCGGGCGAGGTATACCGGTGGCAGCCAGCTCTGCTTCACTCGCCGTAAAAATCTGTTCGGCGGAATGAAAACGCTCCAGCAATAGCCGGCTGATTCGGGGGCCGACTCCGCGCACACGCCGCAGTGCGAGCCAGTATGCGTCAGGCATCGAAACCATCGTGCACAACTCCTGAGGCCGCCGGAAAAAGGCCCGAACAATGCCACCAAGCTCAAGCCTTGTGGTCCTCCATGGTCCCAAACCCTTATGCTGGCGGCTGCGCTTATGCAACCATTCATTCTTTAAGCCGTATGTTTCCGTGCGTGATTCCCGGCGCCTTGCACTGGATTAACGAGCCTCGAAGCCCAACGGGTGGCAGGGGATGTTGACCAGCCGAGTTGGATCAAATAGTTAAACTAAAACCCCGTTGTTGGCTGACTATCATCGACCTTTGCCCCGAATCAAAACAGAATCAAAGCAACAGCCGTTTAGCGGTGGGGAGATCGTACATCGATGGACCTGAGCGCCTTGTCGCCCAGTGAAAAGCAAATCCTGATTTTCAGCTTTTATCGCGATGCCGAATTGCGCGGCGCGCGGTTGCTGTTTAACATGTTCGGCCATCTTCAGGATGCTGATTCGCAGCTAAAGTTGTCCAAGCATCTCGCGGATGAAACCCGCCATGCATGGTTATGGACACGCCGCATCGCTGATTTAGGCGGCGCTCCGCTGATGCTGGCGGATGGCTACCAGCGGCGGCTTGGCGCCCGGCTCGGTATCGCGAAGGGAATCGTCGAGTTGCTCGGGCTGACAGTCGTTGTCGAGGAACGGGCCCAGAGCCGATACATGGCTCATGCGGCGCTGCCCAATATAGATCAGGAAACGCGTGACGTGCTGAAGGCGGTGACCGAGGATGAAACCTGGCATCTCTCATGGATCGAGAAGAAAATGCGAGAGATCGCGCGGGATAACGGGCGCGAGACCGCGGCCGACGACATTCTCACCCGTTACCGAGAGATTGATCGAGAAGTATATGCCACGCTGGCCGCGGACGAAGCTGCCCTGATGCGTGCCTGATTAGCATGTGCCTCCAGGCCACTAGCCAGTAGATCGCACTTCGTTCAATTCGATCCGCATCGCCTCCGCTGCCTCAGCGGCCGCGGCCGCTGGGCTGACTCCCGTCCGGTTGCGATACGAGTACATAAGGCTGCGGCTTGCATTAACAATGACCCCGGTTCCGTCGGCGCGAGCGGCCGCAACTGCATCGACCGCAGTGGCGCCTTGAGCGCCGTAGCCGGGTACGAGGATCAAGGCGCCCGGCATCAGTTCGCGTGCGCGTCGCGCATGCTCCGGGTATGTCGCGCCAACGACCGCGCCAATTGCCGACAAGCCGCATTCGCCGAGAAAATCACTTGCTATCCCCTGAATTCGACGCGCCACGCATTCCCATAACGGACCTTGCCCGGTTGCAAGATCCTGAAATTCGCCAGAGGTAGGATTTGACGTCTTGACCAGCGCGAAGATGCCTCGTCCGTCGGGGACGGCGCGCAGGAACGGCATGATGGCGTCACTTCCGAGGTATGGATTGACGGTCACCGCATCACATCCGAAATCGCCATCGCCAAGAAACGCTGTAGCATAAGCTGCAGATGTAGGGCCGATATCGCCTCGTTTTGCATCGGCGATTGTTAATAGCCCCAATTTCCGGGCAAGCTTCGTGACCGCAACGAACGCACGCATCCCCTCGATGCCGCGCGCTTCGAAAAATGCGAGTTGTGGCTTAATAGCTATCACCGAGGCTGCGCAAGCCTCAACAATATCGCAGCAGAAGCGCTCGACGGTTAGCCCGGCGGGAACGCCCGGATGCTTGCCAGTATCGAGCTGTGGATCGAGACCGAGTACCCCGATACTGTTCTTTTTGAGCTGCGCTTCAAGCAGTCGATCGGCGAAGTTCATTTTTCCCCGCGCGGCATACGCTGTCACGGCCCGGCCCTTCATGTCTCGCGCCACGGTGATTCACCCTCGTGACGCTGATGAGCAGGGCTTGGTGCAATGAAATCATCTGATGTAGTGCTACACAAGTTCGATTGCCCTGATGGCGCGGCGCCGTTAGGCTGTAAACGCTTTGAAGACGCTCAAATTTATTTCCAGAGTGCTGGTTGGCCTTTTGGCCTTAATTCCGATTGCTCAGAAGAGCATCGCTGATACCGGTAAAATCGACCTCGCCGTCGAATGCCACTGCGCGGATAGCGTCGGCCAGCAGTTATGTGCAGATTTCAAAAGTAAGGTTGCGGCCTCGCCGGGCTATCACCTCAGTGGAGGCAATTCCGGATATGGCATTGGTCTCCATTTCTCGTGCGTCGATCTCTGGGGCGGTTTGGAAAACGGGCTCGCTGGACGGATGTCTGCCGTGTCGGTCGCGTTCACGATCTATTCCGATAAGCTGCCGGGCGAGATCTATGAGGATTCATCAGTGTTTCGCGTCGGTAAGGATGCCACGGCGGAGATGTCACGCAAGATTATCGCAGCAGTCGGGCAGTTGGTAACCGCCAATGAAACCTTATTCCAACATTTGCGGGAAGCCGAGCAGAAGCCATCGCCCTCGCCTTCGCCGTAGAATGCGTCAGCGCGCCGTTTTCACGCCGATTGTGGTCCCCGCGCTGTGCAGCTATCTGTATATCGCACTTGCGGTCGCGGCTTGTGGTGCGCGACACTTTCTCGACCACTCCTGAACATCTGGCCGACGGAGGGCGCAGCATGGCGACTACGAGTTCATTTCGGCGGATGGCGCGGCCCCTGCTCACCGAAGAAGTCTCGCCCAGCGAAGCAATTGTACGCGTACTCGAACAGGCCGGAATCAATCTCGTCTTCGGAATGCCGGGGGGCAACATGGGTGCGGTCTTCAACGCCCTTTATGACCATCGCGAGACGGTACGCAGCGTGCTGGTGCGCGAGGAAGCCCGCGCTGGAGTTATGGCTGAGGTCTACGGCAGGTTGACCGGCAGACCCGGGGTAGTAATCGCGCAGGGTGCATTCCTCGCCAACGTCACGCTGGGCGCGATTGAAGGTTACCTGTCGAGTTCGGCGATGCTGCTGATGGGCGACCTGAGCGATCAGGCACCATATTCGGCTCATTCGCCCTATCAATCTGGCGCCGGTGAATACGGCACATGGGATGCCAAGCAACTGTTCTCGGCGATCACCAAGCAGACGATGGTTGCGTACAACGGCGCACATGCGGTGCAATGCACCGAGCTGGCCATCAAACATGCGCTGAGCGGCCAACGTGGGCCGGTCGCGGTCCTTTTTCACAGCCAATCGTTGCGGGGCCGGGTGGGTCCGGAAACACGTCCCACTCTGTACGGTCTGGATTCGTATCTCCCGCCGGCCGAGCCACAAGCCGATGACGGCGCGGTGAAAGAGGCTGCACGAGTGCTCGCCGCGGCCGAACGTCCGGTGATTATTGCTGGTAACGGCGTTCGCGTCAGTCAGGCGTACCAGGAGCTTGCCGGGCTGGCGGCCAAGCTTGGCGCAGCAGTTTCGACCACGGCCGGCGGCAAGGGCACTTTCCCTGAAACCCACGAGTTGGCTCTTGGCGTCTGCGGCAATTTCGGAACAGCGTTGGCCAACGCAGAAATCGGCGCCGCGGATGTGATTCTCGCCGTCGGGACGAAGCTCGGAGTGAGCGATTTCGCCAATCAGAATCCCAAACTGCTCGATCCCCGCCGGCAGATCTTGATCCAACTGGATGTCGAGCCGCGCAATGCGTCATGGACCTTCCCTGCCGAAATCGTGCTTATCGGCGATGCCAAAACGGCGCTGGCGCAGTTGATAAATTCGGTCGCTGCATCCGGCGGAATTTCGTCTGACAAAGTTTCCGCGGCGCGCTCGCGCCTGCAGAATTCGCGCCGCGAGCATGGATTCTTCGACTCACCAGAATTGCGTTCCGACGAAAGTCCAATTATCCCACAGCGCGCGATCAGCGAAGTTCAGCGCGCGGTGCCAAACGACGCGATTATCACCTGCGACGCGGGCGAGAATCGCATCTTCATGACGCATTATTTTCAAACCAAAGGCGCTGGCACATTCCTACAGCCGAGCGGCGTTGGAGGAATGGGCTATGCCATTCCGGCGGCGATGGCCGCTAAGTTGGTTCATCGCAATCGAAAGGTGGTGGCCGTATGCGGCGACGGCGGCTTCGCGATCGGGATGAACGGGCTGATGACAGCGGTCGCCGAAGATGTACCGATCACGGTCGTGGTTTTTAACAATGGCGCGTTGGGATGGGTAATGCACGGGCAGGGCGACCGCAATATCGCTTGCAATCTGTCGAGTTTCGATCACGCAGCGATCGCGCGCAGTATGGGATGCGAAGGAATGCGGATCGAAGAGCCGTCCGCGCTGGGCCCCGCGCTCAGGCAGGCATTGATGAGTGACAAGCCTTTCGTCATCGACATCAATACGTCGCTCAAGGAAACCTACCGGCATGTGACCTCGCCGCTGGCCCTTGAACGCGTATGAACGATTGTAGAGCGGCGCTCAAGCCGCTCCGAATCTTTTTGACGAGTCGCAAAAATGAGAACGCTCAAGTGTGTCGCGGCCTCGGTGATGCTCACGCTGCTCGCTGTGACTGTAAGTGCTCAGGGACCGGAAAATATTAACGCCGACGCGGACCTCGAGACCGCGGCGCAGGTCAAGGACTATTACGCGGACTGGCTCTCTTCGATTCCCGGCGTCTCCGGGGTCACAGTGGGAAACAGTGACAGAGGACAACCCGAGATCGTGGTACATGTCGGGCAGATGACGCCGCAGCTCAAACAAATCCCCGAGACACTCAATGGCATTCCGGTGGTAATCGCACGGCCGCCGCAGGCTGAAGGCGGTTCGGTAGATGCTTCGGAATCGCTCGGCGCACGCGGGTATCTGCCAAGTCCAACCCCCGAACTGGAGATCAGCCCGGTACCGACTCCACAGGGCAACAAGTTCTGGCCGGAACATCCCTACCCGTAAAGGCCATAGCTGTCGGGAAGCTCCTATGTCGCGGCTTTACGGAATCGGGCACTGCCCGCTCGGCTCTCCGCCACTTTATCATCACTAGAGGCCTTTATGGATAAGCTCGCCGCAGCGCCGCGACCTGGGCTGGCCGCGGGTTTACGATCCGCACAGTTTTCACCCGCGCCGAATGGCCGCGGATGATTGTGACCGACGAGCGCGGGATGCCCACAATGTCCGCTAAAAACGCTATCAACTCTTCGTTAGCGCGGCCTTTCGATGGCTGGGAATTAAGCGCGATGAGCAACCCCCTTGCATCTCTTCGCAATATGCGGCGTTGTGCGGACCCCGGCTTCACGACCACCTGAAGGTTTACAAACCCCTCGCCGATGACGAGCCATTGCGGTTCGCCCAATGTGATCGTTACCCGAAGCTGTAATTCGGGGTTAACAGGTTACCCAATGTTGGTAATAACCACATCTGGAGAAACCAGATAACGACAATGACCAGCATCGGCGAGAGGTCGATGCCGCCGAAAACCACTGGCACATGCTCCCGCACGAAATCGAAGACAGGGTCGGTCACCGCGTAGACAAAGTTCACTACTGGGTAAATCGGACTATAAGGGCTCGGCTGGATCCAGGACAAGATGGCTGAGATTATAACGAGCCAAAAATACACCTGAAGTAATTCCGAGAGGATGTAAGTAATCGTTTGTGCAAGGCTTGGATGAAGCACGAGTGCGACTTTTCTCCATCTTTTCCGAATGTGGTAGGGGAACCCTCCCGCTACCGGCCCAGTTCGCGCGAGCGTTCGGCGGCTGCGTGCAATGCATCCGCCACGATATCAGAAAAGCCCGACTCGCCGAACTTATGCAAGGCCGCTTCGGTGGTACCGCCGGGTGAGGCTACCACTCGAATCAGTTCGCCAGCATCCAGCTTCGATTGCCTCATGTTGCTCTCGGCACCACGAATCGTCTTGAGCGCCATTCGAAGCGCGAGGTCAGCCGGCAATCCCTCCGCCACACCGGCATCGGCCATTGCCTTGGCGAACAGATATACGTAGGCTGGGCCGCTTCCGCTCAGCGCTGTCACAGCGTCGAGCATGGTTTCGTCCTTGAGGGCGACAGCATCTCCGACCGCGTTGAAAATTTTGAGCGCGAAAGTCTCGTCAGCCCGGGTCGCTGCCGCCCCCCGCACGATCGCCGCCATCCCTTCACCGACCATCGCGGGCGCATTAGGCATCACCCGGATAATGCGTGCACGGTCACCGAGCGCACCGCTCAGCCGCGCGATCGTAATGCCCGCGGCGATCGAGATGAAAAGCCGTTGTTGCAGCGCCACTGAGCCCGACGTCCGCTTCTGCAGCCTGACCTCACCGCGGCCTGGATGCGCCGTCCCAGTTGAACGTTGAGAGCCTGCGAGTTCGGCACCGGCTTTGACCTGTGCCAGCACCTCATCGATATTCTGCGGCTTTACGGCAATCAGCAGGGCGCGAGCCTCGCTTACAACGTACGTGTTGGAGTCGGTTACGTCGATCTTGAAAATTCGTTTAAGCCGCTGCCGCCGGCCCCGATCGATATCGGAGGCGATCAGGTCGGAAGCAGCGAACACTCGGCCGTCGAGGAGTCCCCGAATCAAGGCCTCCGCCATATTGCCGCCCCCCATAAAACCAAGCTTCTTCATTTACTTCTCCGGTCCAGCGACGGATGGTAACTTGCGGATTTAGCCAATCAGGTTGTCAAACGTCAACTCGATAGTGCCCGACAGCGAATCAACAACTCGCACCGGCCGATTTTCAGGATCGAATAGGAAATCGGTAGTCGAATTGTCCGCATGGGTCACCCGAGTGAGACGGTTCAGAGCATCCGGTTCAGGTAATAGAAAAGGCTTGCGGCCTCTCTGCTGTCGGCGTGACTTTTAGCGATTAGCTCATTGAAGCGCGGGTGGTACCGGTAGAAGAACTCGGGCTCATTCTCCATCGGCACGGAAATTCGGAGTCCGCGCTTGAGCCAACGATAAAAGTTGATCGTATGCGCGTTAATGTCGTTGAGTAGAGCATGCTCTGGCATCAGGCTGAAGCGCAACTCCTAGCCCCGCCACCCAGGGTTTCCACCAGTCGGCGATGCCGCTCGGGCCTCCAAAACGCAAAACGTATGGCACTAGCCAGCGTTTACCGCCTGCCCACTTAAGCGGTGGCTTAACCGCCGCAACAAACTCCGCCACCCCCGCCGCCAGCATGACTGGTCCCCTCGCCCGAATCGGGCCATGGGCGTCAAAGGTTGCCGAGTATCGTGATCGCTAGGTTCTTCTAGGTTCGCCGCGACGACCAGTCAAACGCATCATCGAGCAGGGCCTTGGCGTCCTTCAAATCCGCAGTGTCGAAGCCTTCAGTGAACCAATTATAGATCTCGCGAAGCATAATTCGTGCTTCGTCGCGATGCCACTGCTTATCAAGCAGCCGCGCAAGGCTCACGGTTGCTCGTAACTCCCAACTCCTTGCTTTTTGGCGGCGGGCGACTTCGATCGCCTCACGAAAGCATCCGCTCGCCTCTGCGGCCAAGGTTTTAAGCGTGTCATCCTCGAACCTAGATGTCTGCTGTGCCCATTCCATCAGCAGACACTCGCCCTTCAGCCTTCGCAGTTCGGCATCAGCAAACCCATTGCGGGTAAGTTGGGCCATACGGAGTCCCTCAGCTGTAGCCTCAAGTCCTTCTCGCGAAGCGCCTACAGTCACATAGATGTCGGCAAGCCCCCAAAAAAACCACGGCTGGATAATTGCCCCGCTGATCTCCATGTCGCGCCGAGATTCCAGCATTTCGGACAACCCGTCTGCCGTCTGTCCTAAGTGGACGCGGGCCCAGCCGCGAAGGAAAGCGCTCCAAGGCAGCATGTATACTAAGCCGTGCTCCTCCGCCAGCTTGATAGCCTGGTCCGCGTGCCGGTGGGCGGTGGGCCAGTCCCTGAACATCACATGGAGAACACCTGACCAGTACAGTGTCCAGGCCAAACCCGCGGAGGTCGATGCTTGAGCGCCGATGAAGGATTTAGCGCTTTTGGCGGCAGCTCGGTCCGGAAAGCCCAAACACCATGAGGTCAAGGATGCCAGACCCTGAGTTTCACTTTGCCAGTCACCAAACGTTGCCACCCGAATTGCGGAGTTCGTTGATTTAGTCTCGGCACGCTTGAATTCCTCTTCGGCGGCGGTGAAGTTTCCCGCGAACATCGACGAGTGCCCAAGCCAAAACTGCGCACGGCCTATGGTTTGCGGGTTCCCTAGGCGCACAGCAATTGCAGCAATTCCTCGCGAAGAGCGCGCGCCTTTTGATGCTCGGACCGCGTACCGTATTGAATCGCAAGGGCCTCCAAAACCTCCACCAATTTCTCGATGATCGTTGATCTTCTCGCACAGTTCGCGCGCCCGTTCGAGGATTTCCACCGGTGCACTTGCCGCAAATCCTGCGCGTGTGGCGATCCTCATACAAATCGCCAGTTTGTGCCGCGCGGCGATCTCGACTCTATTGCACTCGACCTTATCCGGTTGCATCCGGAGTATCCCGAGAGCACTGGTGAGCTGGTCCCGGGCTTCGGCATAGGCCGAGCGGTTCATTGCCTGCTCTGCCTGCAAATACAGATATTTCACAGCCTTCAGGCCATTCCCGCTCCGGCCGTAATGATGGACGAGCGCGCCATAATGATCGGCGATCGTTGGCGCGAACAAGTCCTCGATCGCTCGAGCCACGAACTCATGAATCTGCTTGCGCCGCTCGGTTAATACCGAACTGTATGCGACTTCTTGCGTTAATACATGCTTGAAAGAATATTCGACGTAGGGAAATGCCGGCTGCTCGTAAATAAATTCCGCAAGTTGTAGTTCTGCGAGCATGAGGTCGAGTTGGTCATCGGAGAAAGGCACGATCCGGCGAATCAATCCTAGTGAAAATTGCCGTCCGGCGACGGCGAGCATCTGTAGCAGCTCTTTCTGTTGCGTCGGCAGCCGGTCTATTCGCTCAGCGAGCACTGCTTGTGCAGTCGGCGGCAGACTCACCTGGGAGAGGGCGCGCGCAACCTTGATTGTGCCGTTGCGCACCAGCGTGCCGTCGTCGAACAAAACCTGCACCAACTCCTCAATGAATAATGGATTACCCTCCGTCCGTTCGATAATGCTGCGCTTGAGTGGATGTAATTCGGTAGCATTGCCTAACAGTGTGGAGAGCATCTCATCCGCGTCTTCATGGGCCAACGGCTCAAGCGTGAGCTGAGTGTAATAAGTGCGGTTTCCCCATTCGTGGTGATATTCCGGCCGATAGTTCACCATCAACAGGATACGTGCATTGGCAATCCTGTCGGCCAGCAGGTTCAGCAGCCCTCGGGTCTCGCCATCAATCCAATGAAGGTCCTCGAAGATCAACATCAGCGGCCGGTTTAGACTTTCACGCCAGCAGCATCCGTTTAATAGCTTCAAGCGTGCGCCGCCTCTTCACCTCGCTATCCATTTGGGCCAGCGCATCTGGTGTGTCGGCGATACCCAGCAGCGAAAAGAGATACGGCAGTGTGTTTTCGAGCGTCCGATCGAGCATCAGGACCTTACCAGCGACTTTCACTCGCCGCTTGCGTGCGTCGTCCTCCGTTGTGATCTCGAAATACCGATGCAGGAGATCAATTACCGGCAAATAAGCCGACGCCTTGCCATGGGAGACCGGGAAAGCCTCCAGCACCATCCAGACCGATCGAACAGTCGCTTTGAACTCGAAGAACAGTCTCGACTTGCCGACCCCCGGCTCGGCCATGACAGCAACGATCTGGCCGCGCCCCGAGTGAGCCTGCTCGGCCGCATGCTTCATCGCCTCCATCGCGTGCTGACGCCCGACGAATTTCGTAAATCCTCGGACAGCCGCCCGCTGCAGCCGGGTGCGCAGCGGTCCCAGCCCAGTCGCCTCGTAGGCGCTGACCGGCTTAGCCACCCCTTTCACGACGGTGGCGCCAAGTGACTTGAAGGTGATGTACCTTCACAGAGCTTCCGCGTGGCGTCGGTAACCGCGATTGATCCTGTCGGTGCTAGCGCCTGCATTCTTGCTGCCAAGCTGGTCGAGTGCCCGATTGAGCTGTACTCCGCGTGACCGTCCTCGGTCTCAATGGAACGCACGACCACCTCACCCGTGTTCACCCCTACGCGCGTCTCGACCGGCAGTTTGCCTGCTTCGCGCAGCTCGGCCGTGTACCGCCGCATCCCCTCCTGAAGACGGAGCGCTGCGTACAGTGCTCGCTGCGGGTGATCCTCGTGTGCGAGTGGCGCGCCGAAGAGAGCAAAAATGCCGTCTCCGGTAGACTGCACGACATAACCACCGTAGTGATGAACGGCATCGATCATCAGCTTGAGCGCTGGATCAACAATCGTGCGGGCCTGTTCCGGATCGAGGTCCTGCATCAACTCCATCGAGCCCTTGATGTCGGCAAACAACGCAGTTACCGTCTTGCGCTCACCAGTTACAAGAGGAGCCGTCTGCTCAACTACAATTGCCCTATCCGGCGCGCTCAAAGACCCCGCCGACGCAGCGCTCAGATTGTCGGCGGCGAGCGCGGTACCGCAATCGCCGCAGAAGCGTTTGCCGGGATTCTCAGCGCCGCATTTCGGACAGCGGCCGGTTAATGGCGCGGCGCAATCACCGCAGAATCTCTTTCCGCTGGGATTGTCGCTCTCGCACTTCGAACAACGCATCAGCTCACCGTGGCGTACGATGATTCGCACCCCATTTATCAACCTGCCGGGTCGCGGCCACTCGTACGGACGAGGCCTTTCAGGCGGGGCTGTTGTCGAGTAAGCGCCTTATTAACGCTCGCCGAAAACGGCGCGCCCCACGCGCACGATGGTGGCCCCCTCCAGGATTGCAACCACGAAATCGTCGGTCATTCCCATCGACAACTGGGATAATGCAAGTCCAGTCGCGGCCGCTAGCCGGTCGCGGAGTTTCCGCAGTTCAGTGAAAAACCGCCGTGCCGCCTCCGGGGCGGCCGTCACAGGAGGAATCGTCATTAACCCTTGAACATTGACTTGGTCTCGCACCGCATTTATAAGCGCCTCGGCGCTTTGCGGCTCAATACCGCTCTTTGAGGTCTCTCCTGCCAGATTGATTTCGACCAGCACCGGCATCGGCGGCGACGGATGCAAACGAAACAGGGCGGCTGCTAACCGCTGATTGTCCAGTGTCTGGATCAGGTTAAACGTCTCGACCGCAGCGCGAGCCTTATTAGTCTGGAGATGCCCTATCAAATGCCATCGAAGGTCGCGTTGCCCGAGGGCGGAGCGTTTGCTGAGCGCCTCCTGCACGTAATTTTCGCCGAAATCGCGTGCCCCGGCGGTAAAAGCCGCGGCTATGGCGGCTGGCGGCTGGGTCTTGCTGGCAAGCACCAGGCGGACCGATTCTGATTCGCGCCCCGCGAGCCTGACGGCGTCGGCGATCCGTCCACGCACTTGTTCGAGGCGGTCCCCGATTTCACGCGCAGTCAACATCGATGCGCTCCATGGCTATGCTTTGGGCGAAACTCCCCGCCGCGCCAACGCCGCAAGTACCTCACGCAACGGCAGTCCCATCACGTTATCGCGCGAGCCCATGACCCCGGCAATGAAATCCGAGCCTTTCCCCTGAATTCCGTATGCGCCAGCTTTGTCCAACGGCTCGCCGGTAGCGACATATTCCTCGATTTCGGCGTTGCTCAGCGGGCGAAAAGTAACCTGGCTGATAATGGGTTCTGCTTCAAGGATGGCATTGAGCGAGGCCAGCGCGTAAGCAGTTACCACCGTATGGGTCTTGCCTGACAGCGTCGCGAGCATGCTGCGTGCTTCATCTTCATCATTTGGTTTCACGAGAATCTTATCATCACAGACGACAACGGTGTCGGCCGCCAGGACAAGTGCGTCAGGGACCCTTGCTGAAACGCTGAGCGCCTTTTCGCATGCAATCCGCAGCGCATAATCGCGGCCCGACTCCCCGGCGGCACGCATCTCGTTGACTCCGCTTTCGATTACCTCAAACGGCAAGCCGGTCGCGCTGAGCAGCGCCTTGCGCCGCGGCGACCCGGAAGCCAGAATCAACCTGGTTGAATACATAGGCACACCATTCTCCTCACGCTCTTTCCACAAAAAAATCAGACAAAGTTGAGACAAAAGTGCGCCGCCGCTAAACCGCATAGCCGAAACTGAGACCGACCCAATTGAAGCATCTCACGCAGTTAGCTAACCAATTTACGATGCGAGCTCTCTGTTTGGCGGTGACGCTCTTGGGATTCTCAATAATTGCGGCTTTCGCCGCCGAGACGGCTTTGCTGTCGGGTGTGGAGGACACCTCGAGACCCGATCGACAACTGGTTTCAGGTATTGAATTGGCGCAACGTCTACCATTCGAGCGCAATAAGATCGGGCCGATCGATCCCAAAACCGCGTTTGTGGAGGGCTACCAAGCATATGAACACCGCGATCTGATTGCCACCATCGGCCGCATGCGTTTCGCGGCCTCGCATCTGCCCGAACTGGCCGATTACGCGCTTTTCTACCTCGCTTCGGCGGAACGTGACAACGGCGACAATCAATCCGCGGCAGACGATTTTCGCCGGCTCATGCTCTCCTATCCTCAAAGTGTATGGTCTGACGATGCGAGTCTGGAGTATGCGCGTCTGGAACTTAAACTTGGACACCCCGACTACGCATTGGCGGCTGCAACCGGCGTCGTGAATACAACCAATGACCCGATAGTAGAACAAAACGGGCGACTTACTATGGCCAACTCGTTGCTCGCCACGAATTCATGGCGCGACGCGTATAATCAAGCCCAAATAATCCGGCAGAAGTTCCCCAGCGGCCCGTCCGACCCGCCAGCCCGCCAACTTGCATATACGATGCTGCAGGCACATCCGCAAGCCATCAGCGTGCCGCCACTTGAATATCACCGTACCGAAGCGGCCCTGCTGTTGCGCGAAGGTCAGGATAAGGCAGCGTTGACTCAAATTCGAGCGGCTATGGCGCTGCAGCCGCCACGCTCCATTCAGGTCGAGCTGACGTGGTTTTCCGCAGAGGCTTCGCGCGGCCTGCCTGACAGAATGAAGGTGGAGTTGCAGCTCTACCTCGAACTGGCGCCGCGGGGCGCCCAAGCGGCACGAGCGCTGAACGCTTTGGCCCATCTGTACTGGCACGAGAACGACACGCGGACAGCGCGGCTTTACTTTCGACGTTTGCCGGAGGAATTTCCACACGACGAACTCGCACCCGCAGCGATGTTTGAGATCGGCCGCACTTACGAAGAGGATGGCAATCTGCAGTCCGCCCGCGTCGCCTATCGGGACTTGGTCGGGCGTTATCCGGGAACGGACATGGCGGCTGATGCACGTTTCCGCGCTGCCTTCATGCTTTATATGCTCAGGCGTTACCAGCAGGCTGCCACCGAGTTCAGCGAGTCACGCGCGCAAGCGGCGACGTCTGCGGCGCGCGACACGTTTGCCTATTGGCAAGCGCGCGCGCTGGAGAATAGCGGCGAGAAGGTTGAGTCGCGGCGGCTCTTCCAAACCCTGGCACTTAGCACCAGCAGCAATTACTACCCTGCACTTGCTGCGATGCGAATAAATCAAACCGCGGCAGTGTTACCTGCTGCCTTCACTGCCGATCTGATCGCGGGTGTAGTGCCTACTGTCAATGGTCCGATTCAGTTCCATCTGACGCGTGTCGCCGCACTTCGCGACCTCGGACTTCGCGAACTTGAGCCGCCCGAATTGCGCATGGTCGAGGGCCATATCGGCGGCAATAGCGAGCTGCGAAAGTTTGTCGTAGCTGAGTTGCAGAGCACAGGCGCCTGGTTCGACGCGATTCAGATGGCGGTTCGGATGGCGGCCACAGGCGAAATTGATCCGGCAACCGCCGAGCGAATCCGCTACCCCCGCGGATTCTGGGATTTGGTCGCCGCTGCGTCAGGCCGTAATCAGCTCGATCCATATCTCGTGGCAGCACTGATTCGGCAAGAGAGTCTATTCAATCCACAGGCCCGATCGATTTCGGACGCGCGGGGACTGATGCAGCTCCTGCCGGGCACAGCAAACCGCTATGCAGTTGCCGCCGGGATAATCGCTTCACCCATTAACCTTTATGATCCTCGTGTCAGCATTCAGCTTGGTACGATCTACCTGCACGAGCTGATGGGCATGTTCAGTGGTGACATCTTCAAGGTTGTAGCTGCCTATAATGCTGGCGAGCACTCAGTGTTCGAGTGGAATGCCAGATACCCGGGGGACGACGACCAATGGGTCGAGAATATCGGCTTTCGCGAAACCCGCGATTACGTCAAGAAGGTTGTCGGCGGGATGCGCGAGTATCATCTGCTGTACGGATCTGCCACGTCCACCTCGATCCGCACGCACTAGTCGCTGGCATAGATGTCGGCGAGGACTTCCTCGATATCGCCACGTTTGCGCCTGAAAGCCGGCTGCACCTGACGCGGGTCAACCTGCGTAATATTGGGAGCGCGCTGGAAAACCCGCAGCGGTTGAACCGCGACACGGGCGCGGTCGCCTCGTTGGGCGCAATGCTGATGGACAAGGTGCCCCAGCTTCGCGGTGCAATCGTGCTGGTCGATTCGCCACGATGGCCCAGGGACCTGGACTGGTCGAAGCCAGGGGTGGTCGCTGCCAAGCATTCGCGGCGCAGCCGCGAGATCGACGTCGGCCTGCGCGCTCTCGTGCTCACCTTGCGCAAGCTGGGTTCAAATTCCACTCTGACACCTTTGTCGATGTTTCCGACCCCGCCGATGCGCTATTTCGGCGCACATTTGAACACGGCTAGCTGCAAGCCGCATCTCCGAGTGCTCGGGCAGGCGCTCTTCGGCGAGGCTCTGAATCGCGACTATGGCCCGGCAATAGGCGGCATTTTTACTCGCTTCATGATTGCGGGTTTTGCAACTTATCGCGCCTTGGCGGCCACGGACGCCGAAGTTTACGAATGCTATCCCGATCTCCAATTCAAGCTATGGTGCCGCCGCCACCAATTATTTTCCAAAAACTCAACCAGCGGCAGAACGGCTGCGCTCGCATCACGCCTTCGCGTGATATCGGGCCTGGCTCGTAGAATCGGTGTCAGCGGCTCAAGCCAGATTCAGCGGTTGGATGAGGCAGATGCTGCCATCCTCGCATTGAGTGCCGCGGCCGCACGGCAGCGGGGCGCAACCTTTATTTTTGAAAATGCCTGTGAAGGCAGGTTCATGGTGGCCTTGGATAAGCCCGAGGCTCAGCGTTTTCAACGGTGTTACGCGTCTGACACCACGCCCGCCCAAATGGGTAGAGCCAACGGAGCAAGCATCTTACTGGAACTTGAAGCCGCCGAATCAAAAACGATTGAACTTCGGCGGTGGGGTTCGGCAACTGAAAGTCGCCATGGATTGAGCGCTATTCTCACAGATGCCAGCGATACGCGTGTGCGAACCGTACACAACCATCGCGCTTTCGAGGATCGATCCATCGGTGCACGCTGCGATCTAGGCGGTCAAGCCTTGTTGAATTAAATGCTCTGACAGTTGACCGCGGCATGATTTGCTTGAAAAGTTATGGGCACGTCCGAAAACACTGGCCGGGCGCTGCGCAGCGGAGCCCCACGGCCGAGGCGGGGTGAAACCCCGCCCAAGCCTTGAGTGAGATTCGAGAGTAGCAGGCGGAGGGCAGCGCGGCCAACCAAATGAGTCTGCCCTATCGGCGCACAGCGCCGTTTGGAGGTGTGTCTCTCAGAAAGAATCCGCGGCGTGCGCACCAACAAGCATAACGATATGAAAAAGAGGAGACGTCTTACACATGCTTAACTCCCATAACTGGCTCTATGCGGCAATCGTGGCAGCAGGCGGATTTGCAGGCGGGCTAACCGCAGTACAATTTGCACCTGGGGATGCTCTGGCCGCACGCCGTCATAGTCCTCGGACCCTCTCTGCCGAAGAGTTCCAATTGGTCGACAGAAGCGGCGACAGACGGGCGTCGTTACAGGTCACTCCGCGTGGAGCGGCCGATCTGATGATGTTCGATGGCCAAGGCAATGATCGTGCTGAGTTTCGGGTGGCACGCGACGGAAGTTCATCAGTCGGCTTTTATGACAGCAAAGGCACGCGCCGGGTCCTGCTCGGCGAGGGCGTCTCGGGCCGCAATGGGGTTGCGATTTACGACAATGCCGGCCGCCAACTCGCGACTCTTTCAGTTGCGCCGGACAATCAGGCCAGCCTAACCCTCTATGACGCTAACAGCGGGCGAGCACGGGCTGGCCTGGGCGTCGCCGCCAGCGGCGAGCCGGCTTTGGTCCTCTTCGATCAGCAGGGGCGTGACCGGGTCGAGATCCATGTCGGTGCGAATGGAAAACCGGGGATCGCTTTGGCTGACGCTAACGGCAAGTCAATCGCAGGAATGCCGATGCGTGAGGCTCCCACGGCGGCACAACAGTAGTAGGCATCCGAAATCAACGAAATTCAGCCTTGGGCGGAGATTGATTCAGGAGGTAAAATCGATCATGCGGTCCATTGCTTCCAATTTGATCACTGTCGCGGTCGCACTGGTGATGCTGTTTGCGGTCACGGGATGTTCCGGTCAGCCGTTGAGCACGCGGGAAAAAGGGACAGGAATTGGTGCACTGGCCGGCGCGGCGACCGGCGCAATAATCGGCGCCGCCGTCGGTGCTCCCGGCGCAGGTGCTGCCATCGGAGGTGCGTTGGGGGCGGGGGGCGGGTTTCTGGTCGGCAATGCACTACAGAATCAACAAGTACAAACGCAGCAGACCCAGACCCAAATTGAATCTCAGCAGCGAGAGATCGAACAACAGCGGCGTGAGATCGAAGGTCTGAAGCAACAGCAGGAAGTCGAATAACCGGCCGCGCTCAGGCTGGCGAGAGCCCCCGGTGCTTTACGCCTTTCGATTCGGTAGAGCCGCACATTAGCTAGCGGGCAGGGGGTCGTTTTGTGAATTAAAAACGGCGTAGAACTTTGGCCGCTATTTGGCGTATTTTTTGCTTGGCACCTCCGGCCCTCTCCCACTAGTCCTGGTGCTGATCGTCGCAGCGGATTGTTTCGAAACCCTAGCGGGCGATTATCGGTCTAACTATGATCGCCGCCAGCGGATCTGCCCGTGTCCATCCGAGTGCAAGGTTCGTGGCCAGGCCGGCCAGCGTCGTCGCCGAGAGCTCGGCGCATGTGATGTCCCGAAGGCGCCAGTGCGTAGGGCTAGGCTGCCGAGTTCGCGTACGGTGCGAAGCTTGAGCCAGGGCCAGTACCGGCATCACTACGAGCGCCGCTGCTGTACGATGACACCGTCCACGCTCGACCGCGATCCCGCTGCATAACCAAGGAGCCGCACGCCGGCGGTCAATCAGAATATATGCTGCTAAACGTTTCCTCTTCAGACAGTGACGATTACGCGACTTCGGCTGCTGTTGGCCTCGTCCGAAAATAGCCGCGCTGCGCCCAGCGCGCGACATCCACCAAGCCAATCATAACTGGGACCTCGATGAGCGGGCCAATCACTGCCGCGAAGGCCGCGCCGCTGTCGATTCCAAACGTCGCCACCGCAACCGCGATCGCTAGTTCGAAATTGTTGGAAGCAGCCGTGAACGACAGCGTCGCGCATTGCGGGTAAGTTGCTCCAATGCGCTTACTCAATGCAAATGAGACCGC
>CAVWAA010000020.1:0-98628 GCA_963752805.1 Binataceae bacterium (SeqCode) | reverse complement strand
GGATGCTCGAGCCTGGAATAGAGCCGCATGAACAGCTCGTCCGCTACCGCCGGTTCGGTCGAACGTCAACGTGCCAGGGAAGTAGCGATTGCCCGCGATGCCGTGCGCATACACCTGCGCCGCGCAGGCAGGCAGCAGCGCCACAGCCTATATTGCCGCGCTTAGCGCGACTCGACGATCGGCCTCTGCATACATGTGACAGACACCGCGCGGCGTGACCGCTTTAGTCGCGGCAACTCATTTGCGGGCAGCGTGGACATCCGCGCTCAAGCAATATAGCATACCCCCTAGGGTACTGCGCAATGGGTCATACGATCAAACACAAAGACAAGCTACTGGCGCGGGTGCGGCGGGTGCGTGGCCAGGTCGAGGCGGTCGAGCGGGCGCTCGACCAGGAGAAGGGTTGCGGCGAAATCCTCCAACTCGTGGTTGCAGCGCGCGGCGCGATGAACAGCCTGATGGCCGAGGTCATCGAAGACCACATCAGGCTCCACGTGGTCGATCCGTCACGTGAGCGCAACCAGGAGAGGGCCAAAGGCACCGAAGACTTGATCGAAGTGATTCAATCATACCTCAGGTAGGATGAAGAAAAGATGAACTACAATCCTCCCCGCACGCAGTCTGGCGCCGTTGAGACTCCACATCCCGACATCGCAGGTATGGCAAATGAGGAGCCTGACAGCCAACGCGCGTTTGGTTGGGTGGAGGCGCTCCGAATCGCGCTGGTCTGCCTCGCCGCGATTGCCGTTCGCTTGCACCTATGGGAGCCGTTGCCGAAGGTCAGCGTGCTTGGTCTGGCCGCGGTCCTGGTGGGTGGCTGGCCGATCTTCAAAGAGGCCGCCGAGAATCTTTTAGCGCGCCGGATGACGATGGAGCTTTCCATGTCCATCGCGATTGTGGCTGCGGCTGCGATAGGAGAGTTCTTTACTGCGCTCATCATTACGGTTTTCGTACTGGCGGCCGAAGTCCTCGAAAATCTGACCGTCGGCCGCGGCCGGCGCGCCATCCGGGACCTCATGGATTTTCTGCCCCGTTCGATCGTTCTCCGGCGCGATGGTGCTGTGCGCGAGACTACCGCAGAAGAGGTTAGGGCCGGCGATGCGGTTCTGGTCAATCCAGGGAGCTTGATTCCTGTAGATGGCATTGTGATCAAGGGTCATTCATTTGTTGATCAGGCCCGGATTACGGGAGAGTCGATGCCGGTGGAGAAACTCGCAGGTTCAACCGTGTATGCTGGTACAATCAACCAGTCCGGTGCGCTTGAAATCAAAACGGAACGAATCGGACGGGATACCAGTTACGGCAGGATCATCGAAGCGGTTGAGCAGGCGGAGCGTTCTCGCGCGCCGGTGGAGCGCCTGGCCGATCGGCTAGCGGGCTATCTGGTGTACTTCGCGCTGGCTGCTGCATTTTTGACGTTCGTGGTGGGCCGGGACATTCGCTCCACGATTGCTGTGGTAATTGTGGCCGGCGCCTGCGGAATCGCGGCTGGTACGCCACTCGCGCTTCTGGGTGGCATTGGCCGGGCCGCGCGGCTCGGCGCCATCATCAAAGGCGGCAGGTACCTGGAGACTCTCGGACGGGTCAATACCGTGGTGCTCGATAAGACCGGCACGTTGACGTTCGGGCGCGCTGAAGTTCAAGCGGTGCTGCCAGCTCCGGACGCCACAGAAAAGGAAATATTAGAGACGGCTGCGTCGGCCGAAATGCGTTCGGAACACCCATTGGGCAAAGCCATCGTCGCTTATGCGGTTGCAGGAGGGGTGCTTGTCAATGAGCCTGAACGCTTCGATTACACGCCCGGAAGAGGAATCGCAGCTTCAGTCAACGGGTCTAGAATTTTGGTCGGCAACCGCGCCCTCCTGGTTGCACATGGTATTGAGCCGTTCGAGATCGCTCATCCCGCGGCTCACGCGGGATCTCAGGTGTTGGTCGCGCGCGATGGTCATTTTCTGGGCACTATTATCATGGGCGACACTGTGCGGCCGGAGGCCCAGCGCGCCATTGCGTCACTCGACCACATGGGCATCCGAAGCATTCTCCTGACTGGCGATAGTAAGGCGGTGGCCAATGCGGTCGGCGGCCGGCTTGGGATTAATCAGATTGAGGCCGAGTTGCTACCGGAAGCCAAACTCGCTCGAATTAAGCGACTGGTTGCGGATGGCCTCGTCGTCGCGATGGTCGGCGACGGCATCAACGACGCTCCTGCGTTGGCCGAAGCCAACGTCGGCGTCGCCATGGGTTCGGGTACCGAGGTTGCCCGCGAAAGTGGCGATGTGCTGTTGCTCGGTAACGATTTGGCGCGGTTTGCGGAAACATTGCAAATCGCGCGCTGGACCCGGCGGATCATTTGGCAGAACTTCGGCGGGACGATAGTGGTCGACGTGGCGGGTATCGCTCTCGCCGCGGCCGGTCTGCTGAATCCGGCGTTGGCGGCCTTTATCCACGTGGCTTCCGAGATGACGTTTATTCTAAACTCGGCGAGGTTGTTACCACGCTTCGAGCGCGGTGCACATGCCGGTCAAACTTCCACGAAGACGGGCGAGAGGCCGCTCGCCAAGGCCGCGTAGGAAAAATTTCAGTTCGCTGCATTGCGCGTCTCGAGTTGCCGGTCAGGAGGACGAAATGCGAAGCCTGCTAACCCTTGCAGCGCTCACCGGGTTGCTCTGCCTTCCTGGCGTGGTGTCGGCTCAGACTATGTCCGTGGACCAGGTGGTTACAGAGGCCCGCAGAGTCAATCCGCAGGTCCGCGGCGCGCGCTTTCGCTGGGAATCGGCCAAGCATCAGATAATTCAGAATTATACCCCTGCCGATCCACAGTTCACCTTTACAAACTCAGATAGCTGGAGGGGCTTTCTAGCCGGATCTGGACTGCACACCATAACGGGGACTCAAGCGCTGCAGTTTCCGGGAAAAGGCTTACTTCAGGGCCGAAATGCCGAGCGCAGCGCTGAAATAGCTCGCCTAGCCTACAGTGCTGCCGTGCGCGATGTAACGGCGCAGGCCAAAACTTCGTACTATCAGATCCAGCTTGATCTGGCCCTCAACGATTTGATCACGGAAAATGCCGCAAACCTGGAACGCGTGCTGAAGGTTACCGAGATTGCGTATACGGCTAACCTCGCAACCCAGGGAGACTTCATCAATGCCAAGTTTGCCCTCGAGGCGGACCGCGAACTGTTGCGCCAGCAGACGGTGACCATTGCTAATGACAAGACCGCGCTGAATGTCTTGCTCGACCGGCGGCCAGACGAGCCTTTAGCCGTTGATCGGAAATTCGACTTGGCCACCTTTGAACTGACTCTGGACGAAGCAGTCGAGCGTGCGATAAGCCGCCGTCAAGAGATTTTGCAGTCCGCGCTAACCGAGAAAAATCAAGATACCGCTTTAACTCTCGCGCGTCTCGAATACGCCCCCGATTACAACGTGGGCTTTGGTCTTGACCACTGGTTGATCGCCAGCTTCGCACCGACGCCCGCCCATACTGAGGACTGGAATTTCCAAATTGGTTTCAACCTGCCAATCTTCTTCTGGGCAAAGAACGCAGATATCACGAGGGCTCGCCAGGACCTTGATGCCGCTCGGGAGGATCTGGAATCGATTCGCACTCAAACCGCCGGACAGGTGACGACGCTTTATCGGCAAATTCTGCGGTCTCGGGAGACGGCGCTGCTGTATCGCAACACTCTCATTCCTCTCGCTCACCAGGCGTTCGAGGTGATGTTGGTCGCATACCAGGGAGGCAAGACTGACTTCACTACTCTCATCAGCACCTTCCGTCAGCAAAGCGACGCGCGCTCAACGTATCTGCAGGCAGTAAATCAGTTGCTCGCTCAAAAGGTGGCTCTGGAGCAAGCGGCCGGAGGCACTCTGCAATGACTGTTTGGCCGCGCGGTGGTGCGCGATCACTCGCATTGGTCTGCGGGCTGCTCTCGCTGATCGCGGCTGTTGGCAGTGGTTGCGACAATTCGGATAGCGCAAACGGTACTCCCCAGCAACCGGTCCTCACACTTCCCATATTAGTACGTCAGGGCCGCGGCCCTGAACTCCTTCAGCTGCAGCACAGCGCTCAGCCCGACGTGACAACTGTGCGAACAGTCCAGTTGCCTGGGCTGGTGGAAACCACCGGCCAGATCACTTTCGACGATCGTCGCGTTGCCAGCATAATTTCCCGAGTCACCGGCCGAATCGAAGAAGTACGCGTTTCGCAATGGGATTCCGTGCGGCGGGGGCAGCCTATCGTTACGCTGTACAGTCCGGACTTGATGACCGCGGAGGCGGAATACCTACAAGCCAAAGTCGCCGTACCGGCCTTGGCAGGCGGCGGCGCGGGCGACAAGGAGTTCGCGCGGTCGATGGTCGAGGCGGCCAAGAGAAAGCTCGAGCTGCTGGGCATCGAGCCGGACCAGATCGAATTGATCAAAGCCGCAGCACCCGCCTTCGTCATGCGGGCGCCGATCAGCGGAACCGTAGTGCAGAATCAAGCCTTGCGCGGTTCCGCCGTGAATCCGGGAGATGTGCTGTACTCGATCGGCACGCTCGAGGACGTTTGGATCACCGCTGACATTTATGAAGACGAGTTGGCGCGTGTGCACGTCGGACAGCAACTCGAAGCGGTGACCACCGCTTACCCGGATGAAATCTTCCGTGGAACTATCGCGCGCATCAGCCCTAACATCGATCCGAATACCCACACCCTCCAAGTCCGTTGCGAGGTTAAAAATCCCGGTTACAAGCTCAAGCCGCAGATGCTCGCCGTGGTGAAAATAATCGTGCGGCCGGGACAAGCGCTGATCGTACCGCTGGATGCAGTAGTGTTCGAGACCGACAACTACTTTGCTTATGTCGATGTGGGCAATGACCGCCTCGAGCGGCGCAAGGTTGTCATCGGTTCATGGAACCAGCAGGGCTATGCACGGGTGATTTCCGGACTCGGGCCGGGCGACCGCGTCGTCACCAGTGAGGCGCTTCAGATAGACGAGCTGTGGCACGAAGCGCACGGAAAGAGCTCTTAAGCGGGAGGTTTCGCCGACCGTCGGAAGGGTTGCGGTGCGACAATGATTCAGTGGTTGATGGCACTCGCGCTCCGCGAGCGCGTAGTAGTGGTAAGCGCGGCGGTCCTGCTCCTGCTTGCTGGGCTGTATTCCTTTACCCAGCTCGACATCGAGGCTTATCCCGATCCTGTTCAGCCGATGACCGAGGTGCTGACGCTGCCGACCGGGCTTAGTGCCGAGGAAGTCGAGAGGCTGGTCACGGTTCCGACCGAGTACGGCATGAGCGGCATGCTGCATCTTAAATCGATGGAATCAATTTCCCTGTACGGGTTGTCCGATATCCGCCTGTATTTCGACTGGGGCAGCGACTACGAATTCGACCGCACCCAGACCATAAACCAGTTGACCTTCGTCACACTGCCGCAAGGCATCCAGCCGGGTCTCTCGCCGGAGAATCCGATCGGGGAGATCTACCGATACACGGTGCAAGGCTCCGATCATGATTTGATCAAAGAGAAGGAAGTAGAGGACTGGATCTGCGAGAAGCAACTGAAGACGGTGCCCGGCGTACTCGATGTCTCGGGCTTCGGCGGATTGACTAAGGAGTACCACGTCGATCTCGACCCGGCGAAACTCACCCATTACGCGATTCCGCTCTCGCAGGTCATCGCTGCCATTCAGAACTCAAACACTAACTCGGGCGGCAGCTATCTTAACGTCGGACAACAGGCCTTTGATGTGCGTGGAATAGGCCTGATCCACTCTCTCGATGACATCGGCAATATCGTGCTCGCCACCAACAAGTCCACGCCGATCAGGATTAACAATGTTGGTGACGCTTCGGTCGGCTGGGCGCCACGGCTCGGAATCGTCGGAATGAATCACCAAGATGAGGTGGTGTCGGGCATCGTCTTGATGCGCAAGTACGGCAACACACTGAAGACGCTGAAAGGTGTCGAGGAGAAGGTCGAGCAGCTCAATACGACGGGAATGTTGCCAAAAGGTTATAAGATAATTCCATACTACGATCGCACGGGGCTGGTGTATACCACGCTCCACACCGTTTTCGAGAATTTATCACTGGGGATGGTACTGGTCTTCCTCGTCTTACTGTTTTTTCTTGGCAACCTGCGTACCGCGATCATCGCCGCGGTCAATATTCCACTGGCCATGCTCGGCGCCTTTATTCTGCTTCATCTGACTGAGACACCAGCAAACCTACTGTCACTCGGGGCAGTCGACTTTGGCATTATAATCGATTCGACCATCATCGTGGTCGAAAACATTTATCGCCACCTGACCGCCGATGAATTCGCTACTGAGGATACGGTGGCTTGCATCGTGCGTGCGTCGCTAGAAGTCGGCGGGCCGATGTTCTTCTCGACCCTGATCTTCCTGATTGCCTTCTTGCCCTTGTTCACGATGCGCGGAGTCGAAGGCGCCATTTTCTCGCCGATGTCGCATACCTACGCTTACGCGCTGGTGACGGCGATTCTTCTAGCCGTGACGCTCTCGCCGGCGCTGAGTTCCTTGCTCCTCCGCAAAGGGATGGAGGAGACTCAAAACTTTGTATGGGAAACATTCTCCCATTTCTACCACAATCTCTTCGTGCGGATTTTGCAATGGCCGCGACTCACATTGGCGGTGATTGCACTGATTGTGGCCGGGGGCCTGTCGTTGTTCCCACGGCTGGGCGGAGAATTTCTGCCGAAATTGGAAGAGGGGAACATCTGGGCGCACGCCATCATGCCAACCACCATAAATCTTCCGCAAGGCGCCAAACTGGTTAACCAGATGCGCGAGGTATTTCTGTCGTTTCCCGAAGTTGCCAATGTCGTGTCGCAATTGGGCCGGCCTGATGACGGGACGGAAACTACCAGCTTCTTCAGCGTCGAGTTTCCGGTGGACCTGAAACCCGCATCGGAATGGCCCCAGCGCATGACCAAGGAGCGTCTGGTCAACCAGATAGATGAAAAGCTGCGCGCCCGATTCTCGGGTGTCAGTTTTTCATACTCGCAAAACATCGAGGACAACATCGACGAGGCACTTTCGGGGGTTAAGGCCGGTTCGAATGCGGTCAAGGTCTTTGGGTACGATCTTGATACCGACGAATCAATCGCCAATCGAATTACCGAGATCCTCCGGCAAGTACGCGGCGTCACTGACGTGTTCATGTTCCGCTCGCTCGGCCAGCCCAACATTGTCGTCGAACCCGATCGGGCCGCTGCGGCGCGCTACGGCCTCAATACCGGCGACGTAGCGGCCATCGTGCAGTCCGCTATAGGCGGACAGGCAGTGACGCAGGTGCTCGAAGGTGACCGCCGGTTCAATTTGGTCGTACGCTGGAAACCCGAGTACCGCGAGACCCTAGATGCGATGCGCGATATACGCGTCAACGTACCCACTGGTGGCAATGTGCCACTCGGACAGATCGCGCGGGTTGAGGCGTCGGAAGGGGCATCATTCATCTATCGAGGAGACTTGCAGCGTTACGTGCCGGTGCGCTTCTCCGTTAGCGGCCGAGACCTCCAAGGAGCGGTGGCCGAGGCCAAGTCGCGCGTGGCCCAGGGAGTCCATCTTCCGGAGGGCATCCATCTGGAATGGGCCGGGGAATACGGCGAGCTGCAGGCCGCCAACCGCCGCTTGGCGGTGGTGGTCCCGATTGCCCTGATTTTGATCATGGGCGTCCTGTTCGCGGCCACGCAGTCACTGGTCAACACGCTCATCTTGATGGCGCAAGTTCCGCTCGCTTGCCTCGGCGGCGTTATGGCACTCGTCGTCACCGGCACCCCGTTTAGTGTTTCAGCTGGAGTAGGGTTCATCTCTATCTTCGCAATCGCCATCATGGACGGCATTTTGTTGAACTTCTACATCCGCCAGCTTTGGGAAGAGGGCCATTCCACGTTCGATTCCATTGTGATGGGCGCCGATCGGCGCTTTCGGGCGGTCATGATGACAGCACTGGTTGACGGCCTGGGGTTACTTCCCGCGGCGTTCTCGACACGGATAGGCGCGCAAACCCAACGACCTCTAGCGATCGTCGTAATCGGCGGCGCTATATCAATCGCTCTCTTGACCCGAGTGTTTCAGCCGACACTCATGTATCTTTTTCATCGTCAGATCGGGCTTGGTCGCGAAGGCGAACGGCCCGCGGCTGGGTGAGCCACCTGGCCGAGATAATGCTTCATAGGATCATGTCGCCGTTGCCGGTCTGGTCGAGATCTTCTACGACGACATATTCCCTGCCCTTGGCTGGGAACCATTTTAAATCTTATCGTCCTCTCCGCTTGATCCCTTCATGACCAAAGCGAAAGGCTAATCCGATGACAACCACGGCCGAACCGTTAAGCGATGCCGCAATCGAGGAGTACCTGAAGTTCGCATGCCGGCTGGCCGAGTTGGCCGGAGAGGCGATTCTACCGCATTTCCGTTCAGGTGTTGGCGTCGAGAACAAAGCCAAGTTCGGTTACGACCCGGTGACGCTGGCCGACAAAAGAGCCGAACAGATTATCCGGGCTGAGATCGCGCGCTCATATCCTGCGCATTCGATCCTCGGTGAGGAGTATGGCCGCAATTCGGGTGCTTCGCCGCTGACCTGGATAGTCGATCCGATCGATGGTACGCGCGGCTTTATGATGGGCCTTCCTCAGTGGGGCACACTGCTCGCTTTGAATGACGGAACCCGGCCGGTGCTTGGCGTTATGCATCAGCCATTCGTTGGGGAGACGTTCATGGGATCTCGGCAAGGTGCGTACTTGCGTCGAGCAGGAAAGGTCCGGCCGCTGCACACTCGTAAGATTGGCGATCTTACTGATGCTTCGCTCTGTGCAACTCATCCGGACATGTTCAGGCAAGGCGCGGAGCGTGCAGCGTTCGGCCGCGTTGCGAGCGTGTCTAAACAGACGCGCTACGGCACCGATTGCTACGCCTGGTGCTTGCTCGCGGCCGGGCTGATAGATTTGGTGATCGAAACCCAACTCAACCCGTACGACATTCAGGCGCCAATTCCTATAATCGAAGCGGCCGGTGGCGTTGTCACAAACTGGTCAGGCAACCCCGCATACGATGGTGGTCAAGTCATTGCGGCCGGTGACCCGCGGCTACATCGAATCGTGCTTGAAATGCTCTCCGACGCCCACGCCTGAGGAATGCTACGGCATCAAGGAGCGACACCGTCGTTAACCCAAGTCGAACTGGGCGTGCTCAGATATGCCGCGACAGCTCGCGGCCAAGCAGTGTGCGCGCGACTGAGTTGAATTCATGCTGCCACATCGGCCCGTGGTCTATTTGTTCCTCCAAGGTGCGCAGATGCGCCAGTTCGTGGACCAGCGTTTCGAAGCTATAATGGTCTGTGTTGCGTCCGATCAGGATAGTCCTGCTGCGCGCGAGTGTGACTCCGCAAACCTGCCGGCCGTGCACGCTTTGAATGACGGTCTTGCGCACCAGAAACACTTTCCAGCCGGGCGGCATTGGGTCCGGCCAAATCCGCGACCAGGTCTGCCGCGCAATTTCGGTGATGTTTTTTAATCTCAGCGAGCGCTTCGGATTTGGCATAGCGCGTGTTGCTAATCGATTGCCGGGAGAAACCTGCGCCGTCACTCCTGCCCTCTCCCCCAGCTTACCCTAACCTCACCTCTCCCAGGCCGGAGAGGATCAAAAGCGGCTAGAGGCAAGGACGCAGGGTGTCAGCAAGGAGCAACTAGTCATCGCCATCAAGTGGATTCGGAATCAAGAATGGATTCGTCAGATCGCTGGTCATTGCCTCGGCGGCGAAGTCGTCGAGCGAATCGAGATCCCATCCGCCCGGCCGCGCGAGACTGCGCACCAGCTCCGGCTCCGACCAGAGGCCAACTTCTTCGCCGGCGACATAAAATGAACGTCCATTGATATTGACCGCCGCATCGGTGCATAGCCACACCACCATTTCCGCTACCTGTTCCGGATGCGCCGGTCGATTGAAACCGCTCTGCCCACGATCGCCCATCCAATAGCGCCCCATTGCCTTCACCATCGGCGCCCATTTGCGGAACACCTGCGCACCCCATTCGCCGCCGCCGGTATTCACCGTGGCACGCGGACGAATCATGTTGCAGCGGATTCCGAAGCGTCCCTGTTCGCGAGCAACCGAACGCGTCAGCCCCGCGATACCTTCCTTTGCCGCGGCGTAGGCCGAGTTGAAGATCATCCCTAAACCGGCTTCCGAACCGGTGTTGACAATGACGCCGCCGCCCTGCCGCTTGAAGACGGGAACCGCGAACTTGATCATCGCGAACGACGCCTTCAAATGGCTGTCAAGGACCGAGTGCCATTGTTCTTCGCTGAGCTTGTCGATCGGATTGCCGGCTCTCAGTCCTGCGTTGTTGACCAGGATATCCAAACCGCCGAAGGACTGAACCGCGGTGTCGACCGTACGCTGCGCTCCTTCGAGTGTGGCGATGCTGTCAGTTGTATGGATCGCTTCGCCGCCTGCTGCGCTTATCTCGTCAGCCACCTTTAACGCAGTGCTTGCTCCTTCGCGGTCCGCTCCGATATCGCTGACAACAACCTTTGCTCCCTGGCGGGCAAGCAGCAGAGCTTCGCAGCGGCCAATTCCGCGGCCGGCGCCAGTGACAATCGCCCGCTTTCCAAACAGACGCATTTTGGCTGAGTTAGGCACGGCCATTCTACCTCGATGCAAGCGGTGCGGGGTAGGCGCTTCAGCCCTGCCCTCGCTCCGCGGTCCTCTCTCTTGTCTCTTTTCTGTAATCTACTCGGTGATGCCGTTCTTGGCATCGGGCTTCTTGACCCCGAACTTGTCGAGCCGGTACTGCAAGGTGCGATAACTCATGCCGAGCATTTTGGCGGCTTTAGCGATTACCCAGTCGGCCTTGTCCATCGCCTGGTAAATGATGTCGCGCTCCAGATGCTCGAAATTTATTCCCTCGGGTGGAATTTCGAATCCGGCGTTTCCGCGTGAGCGTTCAATGCGGCCGACCGCCCTGCGCTCGCGCACTTCCTGCGGCAGGTCGCCCGGCGTGATGTGGTCGCCCTCGCATAACAACAGCGCGCGCTCGATGGCTGATTCTAGCTGGCGCACGTTGCCCGGCCACGAGTAGTCGAGCAACACTGCCATTGCCTCGCGGCTGATTTCCCTGACACGGCCACTGGCCAGATGAGCGAAACGAGCGAGTGCGTGGTTGGCCAGCGGTGGAATATCCGAGCGGCGCTCGCGCAATGGCGGCAGCGTGAGCGTCACCACATTTACGCGGTAGAAGAGATCCTCGCGGAAGCGTCCTTCGGCTACCTCTTCGGCAAGGTTGCGATTAGTGGCCGCTATCACCCGCACGTCGACCCTGATTGATTCATTGCCACCCACGCGCCGCAGTTCACGCTCTTGCAGAACACGCAACAGTTTGGCTTGCACACCGCCGCCGAGGTCCGCGATTTCGTCGAGGAACAAGGTGGACTTTTCTGCGGTCTCGATTAAGCCGATTTTGCGCTCGGTCGCGCCGGTAAAAGCGCCGCGCTCGTGGCCGAACAGCTCGTTTTCGATCAGATTATCTGGAATTGCCGAACAGTTGATTGCTACGAATGAGCGTTGAGCGCGAGGGGATAAGCGGTGAATGGCGCGTGCGACGACTTCCTTGCCAGTGCCGCTTTCGCCTTGAATCAAAACGGTGGAATTCGAGGGCGCGACCTTGCGTACAATGCGGACCATCTCCCGCATTGCTGGATCCTGCCCGATAATACCCTCGACCGTAAGCTTGCCTTCGACTTCACTGCGCAGCAGCAGATTCTCCTGTTTCTCGCGCGCCAGCTCCGCGGCGCGTGCGACGATCATCACCAGTGGCTCGCGGTCAACCGGCTTGGTGAGATAATAAAATGCTCCCTGCTTGATCGCGTTGACCGCGCTGTCGATGGTGCCGAACGCCGTTAACACCACCACTTGCGTAGCTGGATATTTCTCCTTCACTTTGACCAGCAGTTCCTCGCCCGAGACCCCAGGCATCATCAGATCGGTGAGGACGACGTCGAAGCGGCTGGGGCCGAGTAATTCGAGAGCGCGTTTGCCGAGTGCGGCCTCTTCGACTGCGAAGCCTTCTTCGCGCAGAGTTTCTGCCGTGATTTGCCGCTCAAGGTCGTTGTCCTCGACCACCAATACCGAGGCTTGCTGCGTCATATTGATCGATGAATTCCTTCTGCCGGAAACGTAAACGTCACGTTTGCCCCTGGCGGCGGCTGGTTTGGGCTGATGGTGATGGTACCGCCATGCTTCTCGACGATCGCCTTCGAGAAGAACAGCCCCAGACCGATTCCCTCGCGCTTGGTCGTGTAGAACGGCTCGAAGACGTGCGCGGCGATATCCGGGTCGATGCCCGGGCCAGTATCAGAAAACCGCACGATGAAGTGGCCGTCGTTGCGCGCGAATTTGACCTTGAGCTGGCCGCCCTCCGGCATCGCCTGTGTCGCGTTGGCCACCACATTGACGAAGCAAGTTCGCACCTTCTCCGCGTCAACGTTCAGAATAGTTTGCACCTGGGAGCCTTCCTCGACTACCTCGATACCCTGGCTCTTGAGCTTCGATTCGCTGAGCGCCAACACGCTATCGACCAGTTGCCGCAGGTCGGTGGGCGCCGGAAAAACCTCGATTGGTTGCCCATAATGAAGGAACGTCTGCACCATCTCCGACATCCGCTTGATTTCATCCTTCATCATCCCGAGCTGGTGCAGGAAATCGTCGCGCCCGCGCCAAAGCTGTGGTCCGTAACGCATCCGCATTTGATCGAGCGCCAGACTGATGAAGTTCAACGGATTCTTTATCTCGTGCGCCAGTGCGCCGGCGAGCTGGCCAAGTGCGGTGAAGCGTTCCAGCCGGTTCAGGTCGGCCTCGCGTTCATGCGCCCGGCGCAACTGCGCGACCATCTCGTTGAAGCTGCGTGTGAGCAGGCCGATTTCGTCGCGGCGGAACGATTCCGGCACTGGCTCGAGTCCGTGTGCCGGGATGTTCTGAGCAGCGTAGGCGACCGTGTGAATTGGTTTGACGTAGCGCTGCGCCAGCACATAAGCAAAGACCAATCCGAGCGCAAATATACCGAACCCGAGCATGATCAGACGGAATTGATAGTCCTTGAGCGGCTGGTCGAAATCGCCGAAATTGGCCAATACCTGAACGTAGCCGAGCAGATGATCCTCAACTTCGACCGGGATGAAATAGACCGTGCTCTGAGCCCCGGGCAGTCCCAGCTTGGCGGCTGGCACTGCGATCGGTTCGTTGTGAGAGCCGCCCCGCAATGACATCAGCGTGCGCACAACTTCAGGATTAACCGCCGCACCGATTAATTTGGGATTAGAGCTGTTGATGATGAGGTCTTTATCCGATGCGATTGAAACTTCGAGCCCCTGCGTTTGCAACCGCGTCACATAATTTTGCAGGCGGTCGCGATCGGTCGCTTCAACCGAGGTGAGTTCCTGAACGCTGATTTGAATTACGCTGGCCAGGTCTTTGACCTTGCGCTGAGTGGTCCGAATAATTGCCTCCTCAGCGCGCAAACTGACGACGACCTCCGCGCCGAGCGTAAGCGCGAGCAGCACCACCATCAGCAGGATCAGCTTCGCTTTTAAGTTGAGGGCGGGCAGCGCGATTGGCATGGTAGATTGAAAGCGGCCGGGGGGTGCTGTAACAGCGGCCGCGTGCCGCGCTCAGCTGGTACTTCGTTCGTTCTCACCGGTCCTCAGGAGCAAGTGCGACCCGTAAAATATGATACAGGCCCCGGCGGCCACCAGCACCAGCCGATCGAAGCCACCGAGGTACCTGATCGCTGATTCGATCTGATCGCCGAAGAAGTAGCCAATCGAAACAACCACCGGAACTGAAATTAATGCACCCAGTGCGTCATAGACGACGAAGCGCCGGGGACTCACGCCTGCCGAGCCTGCGGTAAGATAAACGAGGGCTCGCATTCCTGCCAGGAAACGGGCGTAGAAGATCGCCATGTGTCCGTGACGGTCCATGAACCGCTTCAGCCGTTCGATGCGCGGCAGAACACGCGGACGCACAAACCCCACATACCTTAATATACCGGTGCCGAAACGGCGCCCGATGAAGAACAACGAATTGTCGCCCGCCACGACGCCGACGAACGAAATCGCCAGCGTGGTCGGATATTGGGTGATTCCGCGATGGACCAGGAAACCGCCTGTCAACAGCGCAAGATCTTCAGGCACCGGCAAGCCCAATCCGCACAGCAGCAGCACCAGGAATAGTCCGACATAAGTGAAATGTTCAATATAGCTGGAGACCAGTCCTGTCAAAACTAACTCCCATGTGCATAACGCTGGTGCAACAACGCACGAATCTGCTCGACCGGAGTCCCGTTTTCGTAGAGCTGACCAGCGGTTACAGCTTCACCGGTGCACGTGGCGCAAGTCGCGCCATGATTGGTGCGGAAGCAATCCAGCAGATTCTTATGCCCTTCGTGTTGCTCGCAGCCACAATAGCAATCAAGCTGGGCTAGCAAATCCGGATGCTGTTGTGCGACCAAGTAGGCTTCATGCGTCTCGCCCTGGAATAACTCCGGGTTGAGCGTAAGCCCGTTCGAGGCGCCGGCCGCGTCGGCCGACGCCCGCATCTGGTAGACAGCGACACCGGCCAGCCCAAGTAATGCTGCGACGATTACCCCGGCTACAAGCCCGGCAGTGCCGTTTGATTTTCTATGCATTGGCGACCCTTAGAGAGAAATTATAGCATTTCGATGACCTGCAAGCTCCGTTGCCGGAAAGAGTAGAGCGCAGCCGGCCGATGGTTTCCGCGCCGTTCCAGGGGAAGCCGATTCAGCAGGTTCATCGCCATGATGCGGCGCCGGAAATTACGCCGGTCGAGCGCGCGTCCAAGTACGATTCCATAAAGCTCTTCGAGTTGTGCGAAGGTGAACGTAGCCGGCAACAGATTGCACGCGATATTGGTATATTCCAACTTGGATTTCAGCCGCCGCACCGCATATTCGGCGATTTCCGCATGGTCATAGGCCAGTTCCGGCAGCCCCGTCATTTCGAACCATCGCCCGTTGGCGTACTTTTGCGAGCATGCATGCACTGCCGATGCCCGGTCGATGAGCGCCATGTACGCTACCGATACTACGTGCGCTTTGGGATCGCGATTCGGGTCGCCGAAGCTGAAAAGCTGTTCGATGTAACAGTCTTTGAGACCCGTGGATTGGCGCAATTCGCGCCGAGCGGCTTCGTCGAGCATCTCGCCTTCGCGCACCAATCCGCCGGGAAAGGCCCATTTACCCGCGGCAGGTCCCCATCTTAGGCGCACCAGGTAGCACTTTACCTGCCCGGCATCGGTCGCGAACAGGACGGTGTCAACGGCCACCTTGGGCCGGGCGTGACGCCGGACCGCAGCGCGATAGAGGCGCCTCTGAGAATCTGCAATAACGGTAGAGTCGGAGCTTGTAGCCATCCGGCCCGGCTTCAATTTACTCGAACTTTACGCCCCACTCTGCGGCAGCGCTTCTCTTTTAGGCCCCAAGTTCCAGCATCCGCTCCAATGCTTGGCGGGCCCCCTCGCGCACTTCGTCGGCCATGGCGATGTCATAGCGCAGGTTGACAAGAGCGTCACGAACGCCCGGTAGCGTGATCATCTTCATGTAGCGGCATAGTTTGCACGCCTTATAAAAGTGCTTTTCTGGTATCTCCATCAGCAACCGGTCCGACAACCCGCATTCGGTCACGATTAGAAACTTATCCGCACTGCTTTCGCGCGCGTATCGCATCATCGCGCTGGTCGATAGCACCGCATCCGCCATCGCAATGACGTCCTTGCGGCATTCCGGATGAGCGATGACGATCAATCCCGGGATGCCGGCCTTCGCCCGTTCTACTTCGGCGGGTGTTATCTGATGATGAACATAACAATTACCGTCCCATGAAATTATATGCTTGCGGGTCTGGCTCTGGACGTAATTAGCAAGATTCTGGTCCGGCACGAAAAGAATATTGTCACCGTCGATTCGGTTAATCACTTTGACCGCATTGGCCGACGTGCAACATGCATCGGATAGCGCCTTCACGTCGGCGGTGCAGTTTACGTATGAAACCACTTTCAGGTCGGGATAGATGCGGCGTAGCTCGTGCGCGCGCTCGGACAGCGCCTCGGCTGTCACTGAATCCGCCAGCGAGCAGCCTGCGCGCATGTCCGGCAAGAGAACCATCCGGTCGGGATTGAAGACTTTAGCGGTTTCGGCCATAAAATGAACACCGCAGAAGACGATCAGCTCGGCCTCTTCAACCTCGCGCGCCTTGCGTGCGAGTTCGAATGAATCGCCGATAAAATCGGCGACCTCGAAAATCTCCGGCCGCTGATAGTTGTGCGCGAGAACGATAGCGCCGCGTTCCGCCTTTAGCTCGAGAATTTCACTAATCAGGGCGGCATAGCGTTCGCAGACCTCGGCGCTGTAACTGGAGTCGTGCAACACGTCGAGTTTGCGATGCAGCTCGATTCCGCTGATCGCCGTTTGAGTATTCATAGGCCACTTCCTTATATATGAGACAGCGTTGTAGCTATCGATAGTGTTTAAGAGTCCGGTCGCACCTGTCGTCGGGAGAGAGATCGGGTGCCAAGTTTGCGTCGATCTGACACTTACCATAGCAATTGTTACGGGGGCATGACAACCTGAAAAAACACATGCCTTGAAGCCACATTGGTCGACCACCGCGCACAAGAGAGGACTGCAAGCCCGACAAGGAGTTCCGCAATGGATGAAGCTTTCGACCGCGAAGTAGTCGAGGCCGTTCGCCGGTTCGTCGAACGCGAAGTGATTCCGGTGGCGAGCGACTTGGAACATAGCGACGAGTATCCGCATGCGCTGGTCGCCAAAATGAAGGAACTCGGCCTATTCGGCGCCACTATCCCTCAGGCCTACGGCGGCCTTGGCCTCAGCTTTGTAAGTTATGCCCGGTTGATGGCGGAGCTGTCGCGCGGATGGATGAGCCTTGCCGGAGTCATCAACAGCCATTTGATCATGGCCTATGTCATCGCCAACCATGGCAGCGACGAGCAGAAAACACGCTTTCTGCCCGCTATGGCCGCCGGCGAGAAGCGCGGAGGGCTCGCGCTCACCGAACCGCATGCCGGCAGTGACGTTCAGTCGATTCGCACTACGGCGACACGCAGCGGCGACAATTACGTGCTCTCGGGCACCAAGATGTTCATCACCAATGCGCTCAACGGCACGATGCTGGCGGTTGCAGCCAAGACTGACGCCCGCGCGCAGCCTCCATATGCAGGAATCAGCATGTTCGCGGTTGAGAAAAATGAGCAGGGGCCGACAGTAAGCCGGCAATTGAAGAAGCTGGGTTACAAAGGACTGGATACCTGCGAGGTCTTATTCGAGGAACTATCAGTTCCGGCAGGTAATCTGATCGGCAATCGAGAAGGGGAAGGATTCAAACAGGTGATGAGCGCGCTGGAAGTCGGCCGAATCAACGTCGCCGCGCGCGCCGTCGGCGTCGGCCAGGCCGCGTTCGACAGCGCGATTCGTTATGCGCAGCAGCGGACAGCGTTCGGAAAGCCAATCGCGCAGCATCAGGCGGTGCAGCTATTACTTGCCGATATGGGCACGCGGCTCCAGGCAGCCAAGCTGCTGGTTGATAATGCTGCACAAAAAAAAGACGCGGGCGAGCGATGCGACGTTGAAGCGGGAATGGCCAAGCTGTTCGCCTCCGAGGCCTGCGCTAAGATAACGCTCGATGCGATGCGAGTGCTCGGCGGTTACGGTTATATGGCCGAGTTCCCGGTTGAGCGGTTTTACCGCGATGCGCCACTGATGATGATCGGCGAGGGCACCAATGAAATTCAGGCGCTGGTAATTGCTCGCGGCCTGCTGGCCCGCAATCCTGTCTGAAGTCCCCGTTACAGGCGCAGCGGCTGACGATTCTCGCAAAATGAGTCACGTAAGCGCCGAAGCGCGGACGTAAACTGCCCCGTCCATCAGCCGTCGCGCAGTGCGGTACACGGTCGCTTGTTCGGCGTGCCATGAATCGCCTTCACGCCGCACGGACGCGCCAACTACGGTAAGGCCCGAGGGCTGCGCAATCCGCACCGGCTCGTTCATTCCAGCCGGCCGGCGTGCAATGCGGTTGACCAGGGTCCCCTCGATCCGCGACGCCACTGCCAGACACATTGCGCCGGTCAGGGGTACTGCGCGATGAGGCTGCTCGAGGGAAATCATCCTGACGGTAACGTCCGCGGAATTGGCGGAAAGCATTTCGCCCGAGAGAGTACGAGCGTCCTTGGGAGCCGTAACCATCGCAACTTTAGGAATGCTCGGCTTGCGCGCCGCTTCTGCCGGCGTCCTCGCGATACCCATCCGCAGACTGGCAGCAGTCCGAATCGCCTCCAGGCGCGCGAGTAAATCCCCATTGGATTCAAGCTCGTCAGGCAACTCGGTACCACTCATCCGCATCGCTTGAGCCAGCACGAAAACACATGGATTGGCTGCGTCTATAATCGAAACTTCGGTCCGCCCATCAGGGAGTTCCAGTTGGTCGACAGGATTTCCGGTGGGGAGCAACTTGCCGGTTCCGGCGCCGCCCGGATCGAGGAAATCCAGGCGCACCGGCGCTCCTGACCCCGCCACACCGGGCAGAATAAAATCGCCGTCGACTGCGGCGCGGCCATCGTCGAGGGCAAAGCGCGAGATGATAATCTTGTGAGTATTGGTATTGTGAATGCGGACCGCGGCTTCAATGCCGTTTGACCTGACCAGGCCTTCATCGACCGCGAACGGGCCGATGGCGGACGACATGTTGCCGCAATTTCCGCTGTAATCGACTAAGCCGCTTTGAATCGCCACCTGCGCGAAAGTGTAATCGACGTCGGCATCGGGACGGGTCGACGGGCCAATGACACAGACCTTGGATAATGACGAGAGTCCGCCACCCATTCCGTCAAGTTGGCGTCCGTTGCGATCTGGACTGCCCAGCGCAGCGACAAAGATGCGGTCCCACATCGAGCGGTCAGGCGGCAGGTCGTCCTGTCGGAACATGATCGCTTTGCTGGTGCCGCCGCGCATAAAGACCGCGGGGATTCTCACTTGTTTCACTTGTTGCCTATATGGCCTGGGTTTAACTTCCTTCGCAACAAGTTCGATCGACCGCATAATCGCGCTGGAGCGAAACAAGAACTGCCGCGGCAATTGCTATCCGCCAGCATCTCGACGCCAGCGGGCGGATTTACGTACACTGAACAATGTGAATAGGGGTAGCCGAGTCCGGCCGCTCGTTGGGGCTCGCCAGGCCGCGCGATGAGCTCCTGCTGTGAAAAAGAGGAAGCGCGGCGGGACCGTGCTCGCAACTCGCTCATCGCAGCGCTCTCCTTGCTGCTTGCCGCCCTGGCTGTAGTGGCGGGTCCACTATCGGCATCGCGCGCGCTTGCACAGATGCCCGAGGCGCAAATGGGGCCTGAGGCCGGCAGCGAGTTGAATGGAACTGGCCCGATGGCTTCGCCAAGCCCCTCCAACAACGAAATGCCTGCGCCCATCCCAAACCTTCACATTCTTCAACCGGTGCGAGGTTCGATGATCGTCTCGCCACCGTATGGCAGCGCGCCGTTGAGGGTGGGTTTTTTCGTGCTCGCGACTGACCCCGAGGGCTTGGGCTTCCTGACTTACTCATGGAATTTCGGCGACGGCACTGTTTCATCGTTGCCGCCCGAGCTGTACATCTTTCATACCTATCAATCCCCCGGAAGCTATGTTTGCGAGCTGACGACGACGACTGTCGACGGCCGTAAGGAAACTTTTTTTCAGGGCGTTATCGTTCAGCCCGCGGCGCATTGAACCTCATTCAGATCCAGGACGTTTCGCGAAGCACCCGGCAATATTCTGCGTTAGAACTTTTCCTTGAACGGACGCAGTTCTAGATCCATCGTCCAGGCGCTGCGGTCCTGATGAGCCAGGTGCCAGTAGGTATCCGCAATTGCATCGGGCTTGAGCAGGTCGTCGTCTATAAAATGGGGATTACCCCGCCGTACGCGTGGAATATCAATCCCGCCGTCAATGTTTATCCAAGCGACGTGGATACCGCGCGGACCAAGGTCGCGCGCCAATGATTGCGCAAGCCCCCGCATTGCGAACTTTGCCGGACCGAACGCAATAGAGCGGGGCCCCGCCTTTACGCCGGCAGTCGCTCCAGTAAACAGCATCACGCCGTGTCCGCGCGCAACCATTGCCGGAGCGACCTCTTTGGCGCACAAAAATGCACCGAAGGCATTCACGCGCCAGGCTGCCTCATATTGCTGCGGCGTAATATCGACGATCGTGCCCCAAACACCGCTCCCTGCGTTATAAAGCAGAAGTTCTGGATCAGCGAGCTTTTCGCGAATCGCCGCAAAGGCGCCGGCAACTTCAGAAAAATTGCCAACATCCGCCGGAGCTTCGAGCGCCTCTCCGCCGCCGGCGCGAATTTCGTCAGCGAGTGTTTTCAGGTAATCAGTGCTCCGCGCGACCAGTGCCACTCGATAACCTTTGGCAAAGCGCCGGGCGAGAGCCGCTCCGGTCCCTGGTCCCACCCCGACCACGACTGCAACTGGGTTCTGCTGCGCCTGCGCCATAGTTCATCTCCCCAATGCGGAGTACCCGTACCTATCAACAAACCGCTTCATAGAGAATAGACCACCTCTTTCACGTGCGCAGGAGGACGGAAACAGCATATCTCACCATCGACAGCGCCAAATTGCCTCCATTCACCGAAGAGCGACGAGTCGACAGGTTCCTGCGAGCATGGATTGTGAAGCACGGCCGCCCGCAATTGGGGGCGGCCGCAGCAATCTTCCAGACCAATCACCGCACTGATTCGCGTGAAGCGGGGCACCCCTCCGGCTTGCTTGAGGAAATTTCCCTCCGCCACGAATTGATTGGCGCTCGGTCCTGATCGAGCCGCGACAGTACGCTGCTCACCGTAGAACGCCCGGATCAGGGCTGCGGACCACTCAGAACAAGGCATCGCGGCAGGCCCTTTTTCAATTTCGGGCAAGGCTATGACCAGGATATTTCGCCGGGCTCGGGCAAACTGTCGATTAGCAGAACGCAGGGCGGCTCTCATCGCAAGCGCAGCCGAATACATATTCATTGCTGCCGCAGATTCTTCCCGTTGCGGTCCGAAATGGGTCGAGCGGCGAAGCCTGGGCGACTTGACCTCGAAGCTAATGTCGCCCTGGCTCGTTTGAACAGCGAATTCGAGAACACATCCACCCCGGCCTGAAGGGCGCGGTTGCACCTGCAATCCGAGTTCCGATGAAAGCGCCCAACAGGTCATGCACTCTGCTAATGCGGAGCGGAATCCGTTGTGGTCGATTCCAGTGAGCCTGCTTTTCAGTTCCGCCCCATGCGGCTCCCGGAAGAGTCCGGCAGAAACGGCATTGGCGATCCACCGGTTCCATCGTTCGCGCGTCTGCTCGTAAAGTTGCTGATCGCTCGCGGCTAAATCCAGCCGATTGTTCTGTGCATATGGCAATGAAAGAACCCGATAACGAAATTCGGCGGACGGCAACATGGCCGCGCACTTTCGCAACCTCCCAACGATCTCATCAGTAAAAATGCCCGTAAGTGCGTCACTCATGAGAGAACAGAAGCCGCTTTATCTCGTGGAAGGTTCGCTTACTCGGGCCCGCTCCTATCCCGATGACTCGGCGGTCTGCCGTACCTACTAGTTGAGATGACGCTCAAACCACTGGCACGCGAGACGTGACGATTCCTCGAACCATTTGCCCGAGTAAATCTCGTAATGACTAATCGGCAGGACTACCAACTTCTTTGGCTCACGCGCGCGCTCATACAGTTTCTCGAAACCTTCGATCGGGCACGGCGCATCATCACGAGCGCCAATCAGGAGTAATGGACGCGGAGAGATCCGGTCGACCACATCTATCGGCCGGTAATCGAACGCCTTTTCAATCGTATCCCATGACAGATCGGCCATCCGGCGCGGCGGTGCGTCCTTGAACGCCTGTTCAAAGAACGCGCGGGTCTGATGGTCGCGCAGCATTTCGAGCGGAGCGATCCGCTCGCCAGCACCTTCGAGCACGCGTCGTCGCCGATCTACCGCCAGCTTGCGCATTAACTCCATGCGTTCGCCGTAGGTAAGACAACTGAGAAAAAGCCGCTCGGCGGCATCGTATCCAACCTGTCCGACGACCGCTTTTACGCGGGTATCGACACCCGCGACATAGGGCGCATGGCCGCCGCCGTAGCTCGTGCCCCAGACACCGAGTCGCTCAGGATCGACTTCGGGCTGCGCTTGCACGAAGGTGAGAGCGTTGCGAATGTCGTCGACCTGCTCGAGCGGAACGAGCCGCCATTTGGGTCCCTCGCTATGCGCCCAGCCGCGATAATCGAAGGTCAACGCGATGAATCCCGCCTCGACAAAGACTCTGGCGTAGTCAGGGAGAATCAGCGCGCGAACCCCGGTAAAGCCCTGACAGAGCACGATTCCAGGCCGCTGCTCACCCGGTTTGAGTCCGTCGGGGATGAACAGGTCGCCCTCGATCCGCGACCCTTCGCTGAAAAATTTTACGATCCGTTTTTCCATCGCCGTATGCTCCGGTTAAATCTGCGGAGAAAAATTGCTTTCGGTATCCTCGCGTCCCCTCGCTAGCTCATACCTCTTACCGCTATTGGCTCGACATCACACTAGTTATCCCAGGGGCCGGGGAAATGCCCCAGTTCCACCAGGTCTTCCGCAAAGAGCCGCTCTTGCCGAGGCCACTGGTCGCGCGGTAGCTCGTATGACGCTTCCACACCATTGCCGTCGGGATCCTCGAAGTAAATGCCGATGGAAATCGCCATGATCAGACACTCGCCTGATCGGCACACCTTTGTCCTTCAGCCTTTGGTACAGCTCCTTCAAGTCGTCGAGGCTCGACATCATCCACGCCATGTGATTCAGCCCAACATGGCGGGCCTGCGGTGCGAGCGCATCCTCACCTGCCTGGACCAGTGCAATCTCATGTGATTGTTCCAGGTCGGCTGAGAGGAAGGCTACCTGGCCGGGCCGCAGACCATAAGTGTGCAACCCGAGCACTTCTGTGTACCATCGATGCGAGCGCTCCACGTTGCGGACGAAAATGTTTACGTGGCCCAGATATTTCGGCTGGTGACCCATGTTTTTTCCTCTGCCACAACACAGTTTCTAACGAGAACCGGATTCGTCGCGAGCGCCAATCAAGTGCGCGAGAATGACACGCAAAGAAGTGAGAGCGCACCTATTATGTGATTCCCGCCTGTGGCTGCCGCGCCGGGAATCTCGGCTATTCCTTCGATCGCGGGCTTTTGACGAGACCGCTAAAACGACCGTCTCCCTTCTCTCCCCTTGGCAGGGGCAGCGCCTTCCGAGGCTAACGCTTTTCGTTCAGTGCGGCAGTGTACGCCCTGATGTCGGTGCCCATCGCCATCGAGGAGGTTAGCAGGAGTAGTGGATTGATGCCCATGTCGTACAGAGCGCGCACGCTCCAATTCTTCACGGCGTCTCTTTCCGCTTCGTCGAGATTGTAGTTGTTGAGCACTACAGGAAGTTCCGTGCGGCAGCGGCGGGCAATCTCCGCATCACGGGCGATATCGCGCAAAAGTCTACTGACCTGATACTGGCTCATCTAATAACCCTCTTATGCGCGGCCCGCCTCAGCACCCCGTCAGGCCGCTTACCCGATCACGCCTCCGCTTGGGTCCACGCCATAATGCCAATCCCGCAGCCAGGGAGTGGCTCATATGCGAGCATCTGCGCTCTGAGGCTCGGCGGCATCGCGCCTGCCGCAGCCAGCCAGTCGCGCACTTCCTGTCCACCATTTCCAGCAACGGCATCAAGCTCTTCGGATTTTTTGTATCTGGCGATAATGTCGCTTTGCTGGCCGGCCGCTAGAGTGTCCATAAACCATCGGTCGAACTCGGCGTTGACCCGGCCCATCTCCGGCAGACCTACCCAATGAGACAATCCGCCGGTTCCGAGTACTGCCACCCTCTTCTGCTCGGGCCAATGCTCTACCACTTCACGCACAAACGCTCCAACCTGAACGCAGCGCTTAAGACTCGGCATCGGCGGAGCAAATGCATTAACCACGATCGGCACGATCGGGATGTCCCAGTTCGGGGTCAGGTAGGATAGTGGTACGACTTCGGCGTGATCAAGCGGCAAATCGGCGGAGGAGGCGAAGTCCACCCCGTTTTCCAGTCCTTCGCTGACCAAAAAACGGCCCAATTCGCTATCGAGGCTGACTTTAACCTTGGGTATTTTCAGATACTCATTGATCGGGCCCTCGGCGCTGTCGCCCACCGCCACCAGGAAAGGCGGCAGGTTATCAAAGAAGCAGCGATCGAAGTGATCACTCGAGAAAATCACGATCACATCGGGCCGGGCTTCCTCCAGCAGCGCGCGCGCCTGCGCAAAGCCGGCCCTGATCCGGCCGAATTGCTCCTCGTTCATGCCTCTGATCATCGAAGGGTTGGCCAAATTCGGCGCATGCGACGCCGCGATGCCGATAACGATTTCGGCCATAGTCAGTCTCCCATGTTTGAGGAACCATCACTCAGAGCCTTCAAACGGTTGCCAATGGCCCGCGTAACAAGCGGCCCGGCAATGCTCCAGTATGTTGGTTCTCACGTAACAAAACATCGCCATTCACGATGGTTGCCAGGATACCCGTCGACTTTTGCTTTAGCCGCCGCGCGCCGGCCGGCAAATCATATTCCAGCGTCGGCATCTCGGGTGCGATCGTCGCCGGATCGAAAATGGTTACATCGGCAAAATAGCCCTCGCGCAGCAAACCGCGCCCCTGCAGTCCCCAGAAGGCAGCCAAATCGAAAGTAATCTTGCGTATCGCCTGCTCCAGCGTCAACGCCTGCCGCTCTCTGACCCAGTGGCCAAGCAGATGGGTCTGTATCGACGAGTCCATAATCTGCGAGACGTGGGCTCCGGAGTCGGAGAAGGTAACGACGGAACGCGGATGGCGCATCATCGCAAGCACCAGGTCCTGGTCCTCATTGACGATAGGTTGAATGAAGAATTGCTTCAGATGCTTGTCCAATGCGAGATCGATAATCAGGTCAAGAGGATCCTTATTCGATTCTATCGCGAGTTGCGCGAGCGAACGCCACGGTGGCAGCGGTTTATCCAGGAGGAAAAACCAATCGAACTCGGGTGGCCGGGCTTCGGCGCCGATCGCGTGATGGGGGCTGCGCATATATTCTCGGGCGGCCTCAGTAAGTTGTCGCCGCGTGTCGGGATTTCTGAGCGCGGCTTCCTGGTCGGCGAGCGGCAGTTTGCGTACGTCGCGCCATACCGGCGCTTTATCGAAAGGCATCACGCTTTCGAACGAGAGTAGCGCGCTGATCCAGCGGCTCGAAGTCTGCACCAGCATCCTGCCGCCGGCGGCGACCGTCTCGTCCGCCAATTCAAAAAACGAACGCCACATATTCGGTTGTGGAGCCTTGCGCGAAGCGCCGCCGCCGAAAGTCACTGGTACCCCGGTCTCCAGCGCCAAAGCTTTGAGCCGGCGGTGGAAATCAGCCAACACTGCCGGATCGCGGTCGATGTCTTCCTGCGCAAGCTCGAATACCCCCGCGCGCAATTCGCCCATCACGCCCACCAACTGCCGGACCTCGTCCCAACTGGCGAGGCGGCTGGCGACTGGCCGGTTGTCGGGTGTCTCATGATTGCGGTTGCGCGAGGTGCTGAAGCCCGCCGCCCCAGCACGTATCGCGCTGCGCAATTCACGTTTCATCGCCGCTAGGTCTTCCGAGGTGGTGTCTGCCGTGAATGCGCGCTCACCCATTACATAGGTGCGAAGCGCCGAATGGCCCACATAAGCGGTATAATTGATTCCCTTCGGCAGCCGATCGACCGTGTCGAGATACTGCGCGAAATTGTCCCACGACCACTTGATGCCGGCTTCCATCGCGCGGGGCGAAATATCTTCGGCGCGCTCGAGATTCTTCATCACCAGCAGCTTGTCTTTCTCGGCGCAAGGTGCGAGCGAAAAACCGCAGTTCCCCATAACCACCGAAGTAACGCCATGCCAGCAGGAGCAAGTGCCGAGGGGATCCCAAAAAACCTGGGCATCCATATGGGTGTGGCCGTCAATAAAGCCGGGTGCGACGATCCGCCCGTCAGCGTCGATCACCTCTTTCGCCGTCTCGCTAATTTTGCCGATGGTGGCGATGCGGTCGCCCGCGATGCCCAGGTCGGCCTCATACCGCGGCAGCCCCGACCCATCGACGATCGTCCCGCCGCGAATGATCAGATCGTAAACCATCTCGATTTTCTCCTTGATTTCATCGACCGGCAACACCGGGAAAGACGGCGCACCCCCTTAGGGTATTTCACGTGAGGGTATTTCACGTCGTGAAACTTAGCTTCACAACCGCGTAGTCCCTGCTAGGCCAAAAAGCCGGGAATGTCAAACGCTGGTAGGAGGAAAAATTCCGCGAAAAATTTCGATTGACCATCTGAACCTTCCGCGGTACACCATCGTTCACATCGCGAGATGCGGTTTCATATGGCAATGAGAAAATCCGGCGGTCCGGTTTATTCGATCCAGGTGCTGGATCGTGCCGCCCGTATTCTGGACTGCTTTCGCCTGGAGCGGCCTGAGTTGCGGCTAACCGAAATTACCGCCGCCACCGGCCTGCACAAAAGCACCGCCTACCGGCTGCTCGAGGTCATGCGGCGTCATCACTTCGTCCAGTTCGACGAGGCTGCGGGCACCTACCGGGTTGGCATACGGCTGTTTGAACTCGGGGCAGTCGCGATGGCTGGCTGTGGATTCGAGAAGTACGCGCTCCCTGCGCTTGAAGAACTTGCCAGCGGAACCGGCGAAACGGCCCACCTCTGTGTGCTGCATGAGTTAGATATCGTTCATATTGCCAAGGTCGAGAGCCGCTTCGCCTTGCGTATTGCAACCCCGGTCGGCGGCCGCCATCCCGCGTACTGCACTAGCGTAGGCAAGGCGATTCTGGCCTATCTGCCGTCAGAGGCTCTGGCCGCCTATCTGGGCACTACCGAGCTTAGGCCGTTGACCGCAAAGACAATAACGTCACCCACGATTCTGAAGGCGCAACTCCGGCGCGTCGCCGAGCAGGGCTATGCGCTCGATGATGAGGAAGTCCACGAAGGCGTGCGCGGCGTTGCTGCGCCGGTGCTAGATTACAGCGGCGAGGTAGTCGCCGCTATTACGATTACCGGTCCGGCCAGCCGTATCACCAGGAGCAAACTGCCGGAGCTGGCCGAGCAGGTAATAAAAGCAGCAGACAATATTTCGTCTCGGCTTGGCTATCGGCCAAGAGCTAAAGGAACTGCGCCGGAACGATCGGTCCCGATGAAGCTCGTCGCCGATAGCGTCCGCAAGGAGGCCGGGTAATTGTTGTAGATGCCAGGCGGAAGCGGGAACTTGGCCTAACGCAATTTAGTAATTCAAGGAGGTAGCGCAATGAGTAGTGAAACAGGGAATGGCAGCGGCGCTCGTCCGATAACACCGGCGAAACTTTCGCATGCAGTGTTTCGCACCGCACGTCTCAACGAAATGGTGCAATGGTACAAGACCGTGCTCAACGCCGAGGTCCTGTACCAGAATGATTTCCTGGTCTTCATGACCTACGACGAGGAACATCATCGTATCGCATTTGCCCAAGTCCCGGGTCTAGTGGAAAAACCCAAGGGCAGCGCCGGACTCGATCATCTGGCATTTTTCTATTCGACTTTCGGTGATTGGATTGAAACCTACGAGCGACTCAAAGCAGCCGGCATCACTCCGCGAGTCCCAATCCATCATGGTTTGTCGATGTCGTTATATTATCGAGACCCTGACGACAACGGTGTCGAGTTGTCAATCGACAACGTCGAGAAGTCTCAATGGCACAACTGGATGCGGAATCAGCTTGGTAAAAACCCAATGGGAATGGCGTTCGACCCTGACGAGCTGGCACGCAAATATCATGCGGGAGTGCCCGAGTCTGAGCTCAGGCGCTTCGAACCGTCGTCGGGCAAATTCGATCCAGAGCTACTGCGCCGTATGGTCGAATAAACTAGTGGTCGACAGGCAGAGGCGCCCGTCCCACTCGGCTCGAAGCCAGAGCGGCTTCGAGCCATCGCGTTGCTCTCTCCAAGCGCACCGAGAGAGATGTGGGGTGATGACCCGAAGGCCGCCCGTGAGATCGGCGAGGCATGGCAGGCAGCTAACAGAGTTATCGCAGCGAGCGGCGCCGCCGCCACCATCTTGCTCGATAACCCATTGCAGCGAGCCGCGCGTGATCTGCCGGCTATTCGCATGCATCCAGCGAGGAATCTCCGCATCGCGACTCAAAGCTATGGTCAGGCAGGCTTGAGACTCCAGAGCAAAGATCTCCTTTTGTAGGGGAAATCAGCAGAGTTGGCCGAGAGGATGTAAATGGATATTCAAACCTTTTGGCACAGAGTGGAAACACTGGCCGACGAGTTTAATATCGGCCATCACCCATTTGTGCAAGCGGTCCACGACGGCAATGCCAGCAGGCAAGAGCTTCGACAGTTTGCGATCGAACACTACGAAATGACCGTGCGCGATTCCGGCCCGTATATTGCCCAGGGCTACTGCAGCATGGCGAAGTTAGATGCAGCCGGGGCCGAGATGATGGCGGAAAACTTTGCTGAGGAAGCGATGGGTCTCCATACCCGCACCGCCGGACATGCCGCACTGCTGTTCGAGTTCTGGGAGAGAGCTTTGGAATTGCCGCGCGAGGAACTGGAAAATTCGAGCGCGTCGGCCAGCGCACGCGCCGTCAACGCTTACTTCTGGCTTCTGATGACCCAGAAGGTTCGCTACTCGGGCGCGGGTGGGATCCTGGAAGGCGGCTTTTCGGAGGCCTGCGAGAAGATGCTCTCGGGTCTGCAAACGCATTATGGGATGAAACCCGAGGCGCTGCGCTTCTTTTCCGGCCACGTGGAGGCCGACCGCGAGCATGCCAGCACCGGCAGAAAATTAATCGAGCGGCTGTTAACTACTGAACGCGAATGGAACGAATTTCTGACCGAAGTGCGATGCTTCGGAGAATTATACTGGAGAGGTTGGGACGCAATGTTGCGTTAGGCACTAAAGTTGGGACGCAATGTTGCAACAAGCCCAATCTCTCCAGGCAGGGAGGTCGGGGCGGCCACGCGCGGATTGCGTTGGCGCAGCTTACACGCACGGCTCGCAGAATGTAGCAAAACACCCTATTAGGCCAAGTGAGCAGGTCAGCTATCGCAGGAGGATTGTCATGAATCCAAGAAGTTTGTCGCACGTGGCGTTGGGGGTGAGGGATTACGAGCGCTCGCTCCATTTTTACCGAGACTCGCTCGGTTTCCAGGTCGCCCAGGAAATCACCGAATTTGGTGGCACCCAATACGAGGGAGGAATTTCAGAACGGGGCGACCGCAAGTATCGCATCGCGGTCCTTCGCTATGGGAAGGAAACCTCCGCGCCGTATGGCATGAGCGAAGAAGCGCCGGTGATCGCCCTGGTTGCGCCCCAGGGTTCGCCGCCGACCGGCTCCGCGATCAAGGCCGATCAAATTGGCATCTCGCACTTCGGCATTTGGGTTAAGGGGCTGGATGCGATTTGCGAGGAACTCAAGAGTAAAGGCGTGAAGTTCGCAGCACAACCGCATACGGGCGCCAAAACCAAGCTGGGCACTTTGCGGACGGCATTCGTTGAGGATCCGGACGGCATCCTGATCCAGCTCGATGAAATGGTGCCGGGCTAAGTAGCTCGGGCTTCGGCCTGTGTCCGCCGCGCTAGCCACAGGTTTCTGCCTGGGCTTCTCACTCGATGAACTTTCGGTGGAAGGGAAAATCTATGCGGTTCGGTTTCTTTGACCAACTTCCGCGTGCGGATTGGCAATCGGAGAGGCAACGCTACCACGATATCCTCGCCCAGATCGAGTTCGGCGATGAGCTTGGCTTCGATACCGCGTGGCTGGGAGAACTCCACTTCATACCAAGTTTTTCGTGTCTGGCCTCTCCACTGATGATTCTGGCGGCCGCCGCCCAGCGCACACACCGAATCCGCCTGGGTACTGCGGTCACTCTATTGCCTCTGCACAATCCGGTAAAAATGGCGGAAGATGCGGCCACCCTCGATGTGCTCAGTGGGGGGCGGCTGGAGTTCGGGGTCGGCCGGGGAGCGACACCAATCTATTTCGCCGGCTATAACGTGCCGCAGGAGGAGAGCCGGGCGCGATTTGAAGAGTCACTGCAGATGATCCTGCACGCCTGGACCGATGAACGTCTGACCTACGAGGGGAGGTACTTTCACGTAAAGGATCTTCCGCTCGCACCCAAACCGGTTCAGAAGCCGCATCCGCCGATTCGTATTGCCGCCAATAGCCCCGACACCTTCGCGATAGCCGGCCAACTCGGGCTTCCGATTTTTGCCTCACCCCTGATCAACCCGCCTGACAAACTACGCGAATACCTCAACGTACATCGCGAAAGCCTTAACAATAAGAAGCAGGATGTGGCGTTGGCCTTTCCTGTGCACGTTTCCGACGGCCGTGAGCAGGCGCGGCGTGAATGCGAGGCGAGCCTAATGCATTTCTTCAGCATGGCTGGGGAGCTGATCAAGCCCTTGGCGGACGCCCCGGTCAAGACCTTCGAAGCCTATCAGCAGCTTCAAGAGCGAGTGAAGAAAGCATCGTTTGAAGGGGTTGATCGCACCTTTGGGATTTTTGGTGACCCCGACTACTGCGTCGAACGCATCAACGCGATCCGCCAGGATTTCCCGATGGAGGAGTTCATTGCCTACTTCAATCAGGGCGGGCTGATTGACCACGCCACTGTCAGGCGCTCGATGGAACTGTTCGCAAAGAAAGTGATGCCGCGATGCAGATAGCAACACAACTGAGAAATGACAGCATCGTGATGAATAAATTAGCAACTGACAGATTTTTGAAGGAGTAAACCGCTATGGCAGCTACTGCACCAAAGACTTTTGAATACGAGTTCGACGTCGAAGATGTCGAATATCTGCGCCACGGCGATACGCCGCTGCTCGCCCGTCTGTTCAGGCCGCGCGGCACCGGGCCCTTTCCCGCGGTTGTGGAACTTCACGGCGGCGCATGGTGTCTGGGTGATCGCCTGCAAGACACTTCAATCAACGAACAGCTAGCACACAGCGGTATCCTGGTAGCGGCACTGGATTTTCGCGTGCCGCCCGCTGCCTCGTACCCCGGCTCGGCGGTTGATATCAATTACGGCATTCGCTGGCTCAAGCGGGAGGCAACCAGCTTAGGCAGTCGTCCGGAGATGGTATGCACTTTCGGTATCTCCAGTGGCGGGCATTTGGCGATGCTGCTCGGGATGCGGCCGCAAGACCAGCGATATTCGGCAATTCCGGTTGCCGGCTCCGCGGCTGACGCGAAGGTGCGCGGCGTGATCATGGGGGCCCCGGTGATCGATCCGCTGGGACGCTATCGTTATGCGAAACAACTCAAGGAGAGCGGCAAATCCTATCCCGAGTTTGTCGACCTGGTGTTGCCGCTTCATGACAAATATTGGCATAACGAAGACGCGATGGCCGAGGGCAATCCGGTGCTAGCGCTGGAACGCGGCGAACGGGTCGAGCTGCCGCCCGTACTATACATTCAGGATACACGCGATATCGTCCATCCGAGGCCGCAGCTCGAACGCTTTGTCGAATTGTATCGGAAAGCCGGCGGCCGAGTGGACCTGGAGCTGTCCGAGGGTGCCGCCGATGCGTTCGTACCGCGTAACCCGCCGAAGGCGTTGGCACGTTCGTTAGAGAAGCGCGACCCCTCCTCACCTGTGGCCGTCCGAGTCGTCGAGAGGATGATCGCGTTCGTCCGCGAGCATACGCGGTGACGTAAATTGCACCGAATCCAGTCGGGTCACACGCGGATCGCGATCTGACCGGTCGTCACGAGCTCGAAGGAGTGCACGGCAGCGTCCGGGAAGTAACATACTCACGATGCTGATTTCCGTGCCACACTACGTCAGAGCGGTTGAATCAGGGAGCCTTGACCCCCTCAGGATCGGCGGCAGGAGTCAAACAAACAGCAACAGCTCTAGTGAGTCTTTCAGGGTGGTGTCATGGAAGTCATCGACGTAGATAGCCACGTTACAGTCGTTAAGGGGTTAGACGATACTCCTTTTCAGATCCAGCTCCTGCCCGATGGCGGGCAAATGATGGAGTTCGACGGTCATCGTATTGACTTGACACCACCTCACGGCAAGTCGCCGCGACCCCACAAACCGCCCATCGACGTACGCAACACCTGGGACCTGGACGGCCGTTTGGCCGACCTCGACCAGGAAGGAATCGACAAGCAGGTGCTGATCTTCCACACCTCGCATGTTTTCTATGGTGCGGAGCCTAAACTCGCGATCAATACTGCGCGGAAGTACAATGACGGCCTGGCTGCGACAATCGCGGCGTGCAGGCAACCGTCGCGCTACCTCGGCGCCGCTCCCCTACCGCTGCAGGAGCCCGAAGCCGCGGCCGACGAGGCCGAACGCGCCGTGAAGGAACTCAACATGCCGGTGGTGGTGATCGGCACCAACGTGCGCGGGAGAAATCTGGACCTGCCTGAATTCTGGCCATTTTTCGCCCGAATGAACGACCTGAACATCCCGATTATTGTTCATTCCGATGGGCTTACCACGTTTCAAACCCATCCTGCTGCAGGTGAGCGCACTGGCTGGTGGGAGCGCGGGCCTTTCGCGGCTGATCATCCGATTTGGTGGATGCTCGGTCATCCGTTCGAGCACATGATTGCTATCACCCGCCTGATCTATAGCGGCTTACTTGATCGTTACCCGAACCTGCGCTTCATCTTCGAAGAAGGCAATGTAGGATACGCATTATACTTATTTGATCGGCTCGAAGAGGGATGGGAATTTGGCGAACTGATACATGGCCAACGGGTGCACATGCGCGGCCCCAAGAAACATCCGCTTGACTACCTGGAACACTTTCACTGGGCAGTCGAGTCGGAGGATTCGTTGATCGGAGAGGTCAGTACGCAGATGGGGTCGCAGAGCGTATTCTGTTCAGTTCAGATTACCCGCATCCGGACAGCCCTTGGCCGGAAAGCGTCAATGGGATGAAGGAGGCACTGAGCGGCTGTTCCGAAGGAGATAGGGTAAAAATACTCGGAGGCAACGCCGCGCGGCTATTACGTCTCTGACAGCTGAAGCAGCTCGGAATGGAGGATCTGCGCGGCGGACCCAAGAATGCCTGAAGCATGCGTGATGCCCGGCATGTCTCGTTCAGCTGGGTTAACCGAATCCATACTGTCCGCGGCCTAGAGCAGAGGGTATTAGGCTAAAAAGGAGGCGCTTAGCGGCTGTTCCGCTGCGGTTCGGATAAGAGACCAGCACGCAACGCAGGGAGAAGCGAGATGGCAGGGATACTCGAAGGCAAGGTGGCGCTAATTACGGGAGCCGGCTCTGGCATCGGGCGGGCGACCTCCAGGATTTTCGCGCGGGAGGGCGCCCAGCTCGTGCTGGTGGACGTCGTTGCCGAGGCTGCGGAGGAAACGCTTGAGGCGGCGAAGCAGGCCGGCGCAAAAGCCATCTGTCTTAAGGCTGACGTTTCGAAATCGAGTGAAGTCGAGGCGGCGGTGGCCCGGACGGTGGCGGAATTCGGGCGGCTCGATTGCGCTTTCAACAATGCCGGCATCGAGGGTGAGCCGGCCCTGACGCATAAATGCACCGAGTCCAACTGGAATCGCGTGCTCGCTATCAACTTAACCGGCGTCTGGCTCTGTATGAAAGCCGAAATTGCCCAGATGCTGAAACAGGGCCATGGCGGGGCGATCGTCAATACCTCGTCGCTGGCTGGGATTGCCGGCGCAATCGGCGGCCCCGCGTATGTCGCCGCCAAACATGGCGTCGCCGGGCTGACACGGGCGGCGGCGCTTGAGTATGGCCGTCACAATATCCGCGTCAATGCGGTCTGTCCCGGACCGATTCGCACGCCAATGCTCAGCCGTTTGATGCAATTCACCAAGGATGCCGAGCAGCGCATGGTGCGTTCCGAGCCGCTCAAGCGCTTAGGCGAGCCGGAAGAAGTGGGCGAGACGGTAGTTTGGTTGTGTTCGGACCACGCCTCCTACGTGACCGGTCTGCCGATGCCGGTAGATGGCGGCTTTTCCGCACAATAGCTCCGCGGCTGATGCATGCACGCGCCGCAGCGCCGTCACTGCATCGGCAGCTTGCCCTCCAAGTAGGCCGGCGACAACTTCAACTCGATTTGGATCTTGGCTTCCCTGCCGCACCGAGTGCTGCCGACAGGGCGGCACCTCAAACGCCGGCGGCTTCGGCCATCCCATCCCAATACATGAGTTCATAGCCTTGGAGCATGCGCGCGGCGCGTGCAATAGCCGCGGCGGGCACTCCGCGGTCAAGGCCGCGCTGAATTACTGCGACTGTGGTATCGCTGTCTGCCGGTAAATTGGCAAAGAGGTCGAAAAAAGCCACCGCGTCGGCCCCCAAGCCGTATCTGGACTTGAGCGCGGCGCTCATCCTGGCACAGTTGGTGCCCCACGCGGCAAAATTCAGCGACAAGGCGCCCCCCATCTCCGCGTCCGAGCCATACATCGCGAGCCATGCGAGAAACGCGCTGTAGGCAAACGCCGCGGGAATCGGTTCCGAGCCAGCCAGTACTTCATTGCTGATTCCCAGCGCCTGCGCAAATTTGGTCAGCGCCTCAAAGGCGTTGTTTTCGCCCTGCAGGACATTGAGCAGATAAGGCCGGCTTGGGAGGTTCCCATGACGGGCCAACAGCAGTGCGATACTGCGCAAGTCGCTCGCGATAATATGGTGTTGCTGGATGGCGAACATCGCCAGCGACTCGCGAGATAGCTTCCCGCTCTCAACCGCCGCCACATAGCGATGACTGATTATCTGGTGATGGAGCGGTTTCAGCTCGGCTCGAATAGTATCGATCAACTCACGTGCGCCGCTCATGATCGCCCTACCTCCCGCGACAGGTTGTCGCTATGTTCGCGCAAAATCACACCGGCTTTCTGTCATTTTGCAAATTATCTGGCGTAAGACTTTGCACGATATTTGGCGTACTCATCGAGTATGGACCGACCCACGGGACTCACGGAAGAGACCAGAAAGCTCGCGTTGGATCGGTTCCATTTGTTGCAACCGCATTTGGAGAAGAACCATCCATTGCGGCTGGTCGCGGCGGCCGCGTGAATGCCGTTCTGGACCGCCCAATGATGGGTAGCGCTATATCATCAGTTCGGTTTGATGACACTGGTGCGGAGAAAACGAGCAGATCGAGGCCGGCAAACCGATGCTCACGTTGCCCGAGCTCGATCGCCGGCGACGTACCTTTTTGCTGGATGTGTACCATCGCCGTAACAGCGCGAAACGAAAATGCCGCCTGCCGAACGCTAGGAAGCGGATGGGTTTTTGCCGCGCAAACCGGATTTGCTCGAAAAACTGGATCTGCTGCTGATCCAGACCCGGGCTCCGGCAACTGCTTCAGCAACACGGGGCGCCGGTGGGGGTGAAGCTCCCGCAGACGACGATGGGCCCGAAAACAGTTGCGGTCATCATCCGCGTCACCGCGGCAACTTTCGGCTGCTGAACCGCCTACTGACGCAAATCCAGCGGCTTCTCGTAATCAACGCCCTCGAGGAAGTAACCAAAGCGGTGGTGGAGGCGGCGCACAGGAGAGCCTCGTGATCGGACAGGTTTAAATGCTCTTGCAAACGAACGTCTTTGCACCAAAGGGCGAGGTCCACCATTTGCAGGCTACGACGCGCGACAAAAGAGTGTTGCTTTATTGAAATCATCGGCGATACGTTTGCGCAATGCTGATCGGCTACGCTCGCGTCTCTTCCAATGAGCAGGACGCCGCGGCGCAAGTGGCCGCGCTGAAAGCTGCGCAATGCCAGCGTATTTATCGGGAACAAGCATCGGCGGCCGCTGGGACCGGCCCGAACGGCAGCGGCTTTTGGATCAGCTCCGCAAGGGCGATCTGCTGGTGGTATGGAAACTCGACCGGCGCTCGCGCTCACTGCGGGATGTGCTCCTATTATCGAACGGTTGGCCGATACCAAAGCGGGATTTCGGAGTCTGACCGAGGCGAATCGATACCACCGCGCTGGTCGGACGCATGATGATGCAAATGGTCGGATCGTTCGCCGAATTTGAACGTGCAATGCTGCGGGAACGTACGAAAAATTGGTCTGGAGGCCGCCCGGCTGGAAGGGCGCGTTGGTGGGCGACCGCCAAAGCTGAGTCGTCAACAGCAGACCGAGATTGTGCGAATGATCTCGAGAGGAAGAAAAACGGCTGCTGACGCGGCCCGCTTGTTCGGCGTGCACCCGGCCACGATCTCGCGTCTACTCTCCAGGGCAGGTGCCGGCGCCAGCCTGAAGTATGCTACGAAGGTCCAACAATGACAGCGAACCCTTGACTCTGACTCCAGGTGAGCCGATGCGTTGTTCGAATTGCGGGAGCGACAACTCAACCGGCAAGAAATTCTGCGGCGATTGCGGCGCGCCGCTTGAGAACCATTGTCCCAAATGCGGTGCACAAAATCCGGCTGGCAAACGCTTCTGCGGAAATTGCGGGGCGTCATTCGACGCGGCCACGCCCTCCGCCGCTGAACCAAGCTATCGTGATCTCAGCGGCGAGCGGCGCCATCTGACGGTGCTGTTTTGCGATCTGGTGAACTCGACCAGCATTGCCGCTCAGCTAGATCCCGAGGAATGGCGCGAGATGGTCGGCGCCTATCATCGCGCTGCTGCCGAAGCGATAACCCAGTACGGCGGTCACGTCGCCAAGTATCTGGGCGATGGCGTGATGGCCTATTTCGGGTGGCCTGAGGCCCACGAAAATGATGCGGAACGCGCCGCACGAGCCGGCTTGCTCGTCCTCGAGGAGGTAGCGAAACTCAACCAGGAGACACCCCCTCCCTTACCCTCCCCCATGTCAAGGAATGGGGGAGGGACTGCGCAGCCGAAAATTTCCGTAAGGGTCGGAATCGATTCTGGCGCGGTGGTAGTCGGTGCGGGCGCCGGGAAAGACACTGATGTCTTCGGGCAGGCACCCAACATTGCAGCACGGGTGCAGGCGGCGGCCGCTCCTGGCACGGTGCTGCTAACTTCCTCAACGCATCGTCTGGTTTCTGGCCTGTTTGTGGTTGAAGAGTGCGGGGCACAAGAGCTCAAGGGCGTCGCCAACCCAGTCGAGCTCTATCGAGTGTTACGTCCGACCGGAGTTCGAGGACGGCTTGCGGCGGCGCGGGGACTCACGCCGTTCGTGGGCCGCGAGGAGGAGCTGCGGCTTTTACTGAGCCGTTGGGAACGTGCACGCGAGGGTGAAGGTCAGCTGGTGCTCGTGGTCGGCGAAGCGGGAATCGGCAAGTCACGCCTGGTGGCGGAGTTCCATGAGCGTATCCGAGATACTCCGCATATTTGGATGGAGAGCGCAGGCGAACAGTTCTTCCAGAACACCCCCTTTCATGCCATTAGCGAAATGCTCTCGCAGTGGCTGGAACTGCAGGCACTAGGTGGAGCACAGCGGAGCCGAGCTAAGGAGTCTGCGGCGTGCGCATTACAAGAAGAATACCTTGAGCGTTTGGAGCGGGCGTTGTCTTCGGCTGGGCTCAAACCTGCAGATACGGCGCCGCTGATCGCGGATCTGCTGCAACTTCCGGTAGGCGAGCGTTACCCAGCCATCACGTTAACACCCGAGCAGAGGCGCAGGCGGTTGCTAGCGGCACTGACGGGATGGGTATTCGGGGCAGCCAAGTTGCAGCCCGTTGTGATGGTCATCGAAGATCTCCATTGGCTCGATCCATCGACACTGGTGCTCGAACAATTGTTGGCCCAGCAGGGTGTGATGGTGCCATTGATGCTGATATGCACGGCTCGCCCCGAGTGTCACGCCCAATGGCCGATGCGCTCCCACCACACACAGATCACACTGAACCGGCTGAGCGCGCGCAACGTGCGCGAAATGGTGGGCCTGGTGGCGGCGCGCAATGCCCTCACCAGCGAAAGCGTGGAGGCAGTTATCGAACGCACCGGTGGCGTGCCGCTGTTTGTCGAAGAGCTGACGCGCGCGGTGCTGGAGAGTGGCGCCGTCAAGCTAAGCGCGCGCGAAATTCCGGTGACGTTGCACGACTCGTTGATGGCAAGGCTGGACCGGCTCGGCTCAGCCAAGGAGGTGCTCCAGCTCGGCTCCGTAATTGGCGGGGAGTTTTCTTACAAATTGCTGTATTCGCTGCACCCGACCAGTGAACGAGAACTCGAAAGCGAGCTGCGCAAATTAACCGATGCAGACCTGCTTTACTTCCGCGGTATAGCGCCGGACGCGACTTATCAATTCAAGCATGCCCTGATCCGTGACGCCGCCTACGAGGCGCTGCTCAAGAGCCGGCGCAAAGAACTGCACCGGCTGGTAGCGCGCACAATCGACGAAACATTCCCCGACATAAAAGCGGCGCACCCCGAGGTGCTAGCGCGCCATTGGACCGAAGCAGGCGAGATTGAACCTGCGATTGACGAATGGTCGAGGTCGGGCAACGCTGCGGAAGCGCGTAATGCATTCATCGAGGCGCAGGAAAGTTTTCATCAGGCCTTAGCTTTGCTGAACCTGCTCCCTGAATCACGGAAGCGTGATGGTCGCGAACTGGAACTCAGACAATCCCTCGTCCAAATGCTTCGCTTGACGCGAGGGTGGGCGGCGTCCGAAACGGTCGCGGCTTTCGAGCGAGTTCGTGTATTGGCAGAGAAAAGCGGCGACCTTATGCGACTGGTTGAGTCGGTGTTCACGCGCTCTTTCCATGCTTGCGTGGCGGGCGACTTCTCTACAGCCGCTGCGCTAGCCGACGAGGCGCTTGAGCTAGCACTACGCGAAGGCCGTCCTTCGTTGATGGCATCGCTGCACATGATGCAACTGGTCGTGCGTTTTTATCTCGGCGATCTCGCCGGCGCTGAGAACCATTTCGCGGCCGGGCTGAAGTTTTTCGATGATCCCGCTTTCAGACAGAATCCTAACGGCGGTGCTATCGCGGCCTTTGGCTGGGCAAGCTGGAACGCCTGGATACTCGGTAGAGCCGATATTGCCCGCGAGCGAATGGCCAGGATGAAGGCCGCGGTGAACCCAGCCAATCCTCATGATGTCGCATGGTCGGAGCTTCTTGCCGCGGTCCTCCACGCTTTCATGAGAGAAAACGACACTGCAGAGGCCTTGGCGGCGCGTGCGCTCGATCTCTGCGAAAAACATGGATTCCCCAATGAAGAAGCATTTTCGAGGTGTTTGCTTGGTCAGGCGCGAGCGGAGCTCGGCCGTGCGGCTGAGGGTATTGCCCTCATCCGTCAAGGAATAGATGCGCGGGTGCAAATGGGGGATCGCGCCGCCATCCCAGGTTACATGACGTCGCTAGCAGCGGCAGAGCTCCGCGCAGGCGCCATCGGCGATGCGCTCGAAACGGTCGAGCAGGCACTCAGCTTAAATCCCGAAGAAGCCATGAGCCGTCCAGAGAAACTGCGGATTCGCGGCGAAGTGCGGCTAAAGCAGGAGAACCTGCAACTGGCTGAAGCAGACTTCCGCGACTCGATCGCGATGGCTCGCAGTATGGGTGCGAATGCATGGGAGCTGCGCACGACGATGAGCCTCGCGCGGTTGCTCGCTTTCAACGGCCGCCGCGACGAGGCGTGCTCCATGCTGGCCGAAATCTACAATTGGTTCACCGAAGGCTTTGATACAGGCGATCTCAAAGAGTCTAAAGCGTTGCTCGAGGAACTCGGTGGAACCGGAGCGCGCGGCGCGTAAGTTCAAGATTAAGACCCCGAAGCCAACGCGAATAGCGTGCAAACTCCTACGCCAGATAATTTTGCAAAGTGACAGGCTTTCCGGCCGAATTACATGCCGAAGACATGTTCAAACGCAATCGCCGCTAGAGCTGACGCAATCCTTCCTGCCCGAATCTAGCGCGATTCGGCAATTTCCATGGCAGAAGAAATTTAACGGAATTGCCCCAAGCTGCAACCAGACGAGTGCAAGCAGATGCCGGGAAAGAGCGGATGACGGCGCAAGCCAGGGGAAGCGCTCTGATTTTCTGTCGACCGAAGTGCTTGAACGCGACCCGAGTCGGCGACTACAACTTAAGGCCATGACGCCGCAGGGCAGTCTCAAAGGTCCGTCTGGCGAACAGGATTTGGCGCCCCCGCGGGCATTGGAGCACTTCGCGGCATTTAAAGCCGCCCTGTTCGATGCTGCTCCTGAGCCAATCGTCGGCGTCGATGGCGACGGCCGGATCATCTCCTGGAACGGCGCGGCAGAGCGCGTCTTCGGCTACAACAGCATCCAGGCTGTCAACCAGCCGTTAGTCGAGTTGATCGTTCCAGTCCGCTTGCGCGAGCGCCATTTGCGCGGCTTTGGCGGCGTGCGCGGGGTAGGCGGCGCGCAACTTCCAAGCCGGCCGATCGAGACAGGGGCGCGGCGTTCCGATGGCCGCGAGTTTCCCGTTGAAATCACCGTTTCGAGTCTAAGCTTAAACGGCGCGCCGGCTTTCGTCGCCCATGTGCGCGACTTATCCGCCCAGCGCCGCAGCGAAGCCGAACTCGAGCGGTTAATCGCCCAGGCGCGCGAGGCTAACGCTCAGGCGGCGAGCGAGCGCAAGCGGCTGCAGGAGATATTCGCCACCTCGCCTTACCTGGTGTTGGTTACTGAGGGCGCGGAACATTGCGTCAGCTTCAGCACGCCGTCGGCGCTCGATATTTTCCGCGGTTCTTCTGAAATGTTCGGCAAACCGCTGGCGGAGGTCTATCCGGAATTCGCTCAACTTGGTTACGTGCAACTGTTCTCTCGCGTCTATGAGACCGGCGAACTTATAGCCGGCCGCGAGATCCCTCTTACGAACCGGGGATGGGGCAACGATGTAAGATATTTCGATTATACATTCCAGCCCCTGCGCGACGAGCAGGGAAGCATCACCGGAGTAATCGCGCACGGTATCGAAGTGACTGACAAAGTCGCCGCACGCCGGCACCTGGAGCAAGCCCTGCGGGCGCGAGACGACTTCGTCTCGCTCGTATCGCATGAGCTGCGCAATCCGCTGAACGTACTTCAGCTCCAGATTGCCAGCACCGCAGCGAGACTTAATTCCGCGACTGAGCCGGTGAGCATGAACTTGATGCGCGAGCGCTTGGCCGCGATGGGCCGGACGATGGACCTTCTATCCGAGGAGGTCGACCGCTTGCTCGAAGTTTCGCGAATGGTGAGGGGGTCTCTCAAACTGGAACTCGAAGAGTTCGACCTCGGCGTGCTTGCGCAGGAAGTGCTGGAGCGGATAAAAAGCGAGACGCGCGGCTGCGAGACCATTCTGAATCAGCCGGGCGGACTTCGAGTTAAATGGGATCGCCGACGGATCGGCGAGGTTATCTCCAATCTCCTTTCCAACGCCTACAAATACGGCGCGGGCAAACCGGTCGAACTGCGGCTCGCGAGCTCAAATGATTCGATTCGGCTAGAAGTACAAGACCAGGGAGCAGGCATTCCGGCCGCCGACCAGCAGCGCATTTTTGAGCGCTTCGAGCAGGCGCCATCGCGTTCGCGCGACAGCTTCGGTGGATTAGGGCTAGGCTTGTGGATCTGCCGGCAGATTGTTGCGGCACACCGCGGCCATATCTGGGTCGAGAGCGCCCTAGCCAGCGGCTCCCGTTTCATCGCCGAGTTGCCGCGCTGACAGCAAGGGTTGACCAGAGAGAAGTGCCCAGACCGCGTTCAATCGAGACCGCTAGATAACGTTGCCGGGAATGCGACCTGGCCCTTTGAAGTTTTAGGCGGCCGGTAACTTCGCGGGGGGCAGCCTCCGCTGTCCTACCGAGCGGCGACGCGCTGTCGGCTCCGGGTGGAAATTTTATTACATTCGGCCGAGAAGCCTCGGGACTGATAGATTTGTCCCGTTCGTCCGTTCGTACCCGAGTATCGAGACTGCTCCTGGCTTTTACTTTGCCCCGTGAATAACGGATAAGATTATTTGACACACCACACGGTAACTGGCGGGAAGGCATGAGCCTCCCGACTCAGGAGGTACGCATGGAATACGATATCGTTATTCGCGGTGGCACGGTGGTCGATGGCTCGGGGCTGCCCCGTTACCAGGCCGACGTCGGTATCGCCGACGGCCGCATCGCCACGATTGGGAAGATCACCGGCGGCGCGAACGAAACCGTCGATGCGGAGGGACACATAGTCGCCCCAGGCTTTATCGACGGCCATACCCATATGGATGCCCAGGTTTTCTGGGATCCCATCGGCACCAGCTCATGCTGGCACGGCGTGACTTCGGTCGTGATGGGCAATTGCGGTTTTTCGCTCGCGCCCTGCGCCGAGAAGGACAAGTTGCTGGTGATGCGCAATCTCGAGCGTGCCGAGGATATTTCGCCCAAGGCGATGGAGGCCGGGATCAAATGGTCGTGGGCGAACTTCGCCCAATACCTCGACGCAGTTGACCGCCTGCCCAAAGGGATCAACTACGCCGGGTACGTCGGGCATTCCGCATTGCGCACATACGTGATGGGTGAGAGGGCTTTCGATGACGCAGCGACCTCAGACGACCTCGCGACGATGAAGCGTGAACTGCGCGCTGCGATCAAGGCCGGCGCTGCCGGCTTTAGCACGTCGCGTTCGAGTGCTCATCAGACGCCCGATAGCAGGCCGGTGGCGAGCCGTCTGGCCAATTGGGACGAAGTGAGGGAATTGGTCGGGGTTATGGGTGAGTTGGGTGCGGGCGTCTTCGAAATAGCGCAGGAGGATGTGCCGACGCAGGATCGGCTGCACGACTTCGTGGGCCGGATGAAATCGCTGGCTTTGGAAACCGGCGTGCCGACTACCTTTGGCGTGGTCTATTTCCGCAAAATGCCGCACATCTGGCGAGCGTTCTACGAGCTGGTCGATGATACCGTCGCAGCCGGGGGCAAGATGCTGGTGCAAGGGACCAGCCGCTGGATCAGCACGTTGCTATCGTTCGAGAGCACACTCCCGTTCGACAAGGCGCCGGTCTGGAGCGATGTCCGCCAGTTGGCGCTGGCCGAACAGGAAGCCGCACTCCGGAATCCCGCCATGCGCGCCAAACTGGTCGAGGCCGCGCGCGAGTTCATGACCAGGAGGCATAATATAGTCGGCGCGGAGGCGCGTCCGCCGGACTTCGATTACTTCTTCGTCCTCGATAAACCGCTGCCGCCGTATCGCTCAGTCGGGCAAATCGCTCGGGAACGGGGACAGGACGCTTTAGAAGTAATGCTCGACCTCGCACTGGAGCAACATCTGAAGCAATTCTTTATTCAGCCGCTGGTTAATGAAGATCAGGATATCGTGCTGGCGATGATGCGTCATCCGCGCTCCGTGGTCACTTTTTCCGACTCGGGTGCGCACGTCTCGCAGATTATGGATTCGTCGATCCAGACCCATTTGCTGGGGCATTGGGTGCGCGAGCGGCAGGCGCTGACACTCGAACAGGCCATCCGCAAATTGACCTTCGACCTCGCGTCGTTCTGGAGCCTCAGCGGCCGCGGACTGCTGCGCGAGGGCAATCATGCAGACGTGGTGATCTTCGACCCGGCGACGGTTGCGCCGCAAATGCCGACACTGGAATACGATCTGCCTGCAGGGGCTCGACGCCTGAAGCAGAAAGCGGTCGGCATCAAGGCGACAATCGTCAACGGCGAAGTTTTGTTGCGTAACAATGAACATAGCGGCGCACTGCCGGGCAAGCTCCTGCGCGGCCGGTTGGCGGCAACTGCATAATCCTGGTTTGGTAGAGCGGGCATCCTGCCGCTGAAATTCTGGCGGGCGCAGGACATTGGTCCAGCGCCCGCTTGCCATTCGCTCAAGGCGGACCAGGGTCAACCACGTATCGCCAGTAACTGTAGCACCTCGTCCAAATTCGTCTCGGCCAGCGACGGGCGCACGAAATCGGCAACCGCGAGTTCAACCGCAGAGGAAGTCTGCGCCACCGCCAGGACGCGCATCCCCGCCCGTCGAGCAGCCTCGATTCCGGCCGCGGTATCCTCGACGGCAAGGCATTCCGCCGCGACCAGCGGCGGGTGGGGGCGGAGAATGTAACCCAGGCGGCCCAGCGCCGCATTAAAGCCGTCGGGAGCGGGTTTGCCGTATTTGACGTCCTCGGCCGCGACAATATCGGCGAACAGCCCGCGAATTTCCGCGTTACGCAGGATCATTTCCGCTTCGGCACGCAGCGTCCCCGTCACTAATGTCAGCGGAAAGCGTTGAGCGCAGCGCCGCACGAATTCGGCGGCACCTGGGAACAGCACCTGGCGCTCGGCTATCATGGCTTGATAGATGCCGGTTTTCTGAGCGATCAGATCATTGATCAAAGCGTCGCCGGCTGACTTGCGATGCTCGCGCAGCAGGCGCAGGAAGCAGTCATGGTCATCGTAGCCAACGAGCCGGCCGAAATAGTCGGCGCGCGAGACTTCGATCTCATACGGCCTCAGCACGGCGTTGAAAGCCTCGAAATGAAACGGCTCGGTATCGGCTAGCGTACCGTCTAGGTCGAAAATGATCGCGCGAACCGCCATCGCCTGAGACTAGCGCAGTTGGTTCCGATTATGGCATTGGGGGGGATATGCCCGTGGCTGCAGATGGTGAGGAATAGGGCGCTGCTCCCATCCCACCCAATGCCGCTGGCATGTTGGCTGAGGGCGTACGCAGTGGCGGCAACGGCGCGGTCGCCATTCCCGTTACCGTGTTGCGACCTTGTGACGCCTGCGTTTCGGGCGGCGGCTTAGACCAATCGATCTCAGGTTTGGGCACCGCGGTTGCGGTGGCGGGCAATGGTGTCGTATCAGACGTCATCAGATAAGCGGTCGACGGCGCCGGGGCGGCGAGGCGAGTTGGGGCGATCGCCTGGGATTGCCACCAGCGCTGCGGCGCTAGCGGCGCCAGTTCATTGACGCGACCCAGCTCAATGTTGGCGCGGCCGACCACGATTGAATCCAAGAGTACGGCGCCGGTCTCGGTGCGGAGCCGATACGAGCCCGGCGGCACGCTCGCACCGAATGAGCCATCGGAGTGAGTTGGCGAAAGATAAACGTCGCCGGTGATGACGTTCTGGAAGTGCAGGTCGCGGCTGACCAACGGGGTGGAATTTTCGTAACCGGTTAGCACGCCGCTGACTCGCGCCGCTCGCGGATGGCCCGGCGAAGCACCAATCACGGCAGCGATGAAAATTATGGCGGTGGCCCCAACTCGCCACTTAATCCGCACTGCACGAATGCTTTTGCCTGAACACACATATCCGGCAGTGCAGTTGGGCCGGGCCAAACAGAGTGGGACAGGCTTATGGACATTAGCCGGAGCGCAGCGAAGCCGAGCTAAGGCGTTCGCGACTTGCGTGTAGAATAGAAGTGTTATCGTACTCGAAACGCTGCGCTTCATGCTCTATCCTGAGGTAATCAGCAAAAAGCTGATGAGGAATAACAATGGACCAGGTGACGCTCTATCATAATCCGGCTTGCAGCCATTCGCGCGGCGCACTAGCGCTTTTGACCGAGCGCGGCGTAGCGTTTGAAACCATCGAATACCTCAAAACGCCGCCCACGCGCGATGCGCTAGAAGGGGTTATCGCGATACTCGAAGGGCCAGTCGCTGATATGGTTCGCAAAGACAAACGTTTCGAGGAACTTAAGTTAAGTGCCACCGATTATACGACCAAAGAGACGGTAATTCCGTTGCTCCTACGGCATCCGGAACTGATGCAACGCCCGATCGTGATTCGCGGCGGCCGTGCCATCATCGCGCGGCCGGCGAACCTGCTCGAAAATCTGTTCTAACCAAAACTGATACTGAGGAACCGGCTGGCTGCAATTGCGAACTATCTTCAAGCACTTTTCTGGACGCGTCCGCTCCTGATGCAACGGGTGCAGACCAGGATACGTCTGACGCCGCCAGCCGTACCGGCGCGAACTTCCTGCAGGTTGGGGTTCCATCGCCGCTTGGTCTTATTGTTGGCATGGCTGACCTTATTGCCAACGGAGGGGCGTTTGCCGCAAATCGCACAATGTCTCATCGGGGGAAATCTTTCCTTGTTAGGCTCCGGCGCCCACACGTGGCAGGCCCGCTGACTTTTCCAACTTAGCCGGGCTTGGCTTGATATAAAAGGGGGGGATGCATCCGTTGGCGAGGCGCCTTGACTCGAATCGGCCCCTCCGATATTCAACTATCGATACGTGGCCCTTGGCCCTAAACACCGCATTGGGGTCTGGCGTCCGGCAAAAATGCCGGCACCAGGCTTTTTTTTGACTACGAGCAGCGTTTTCTCGTGAAAAAGTCCTCAAAGCAATATTTGTTTACGCCGGGACCGGCGCCGGTGCCGCCAGAGGTTCTGCTTGAGATGGCGCGTCCGATTATTCATCATCGCACTCCTGAATTCAGTGCGGTCTTGGATTCGGCGCGTGAGCGTCTCAAGCCGCTTTTTGGCACCCGTCACGAGGTAATCCTGCTGGCTTCGAGCGGCACAGGTGCGATGGAGGCAGCGGTCAGTAATTTGCTCGACCCGGCTCATCACGCGGTGTACATCAATGGCGGCAAATTCGGCGAACGCTGGGGCAAAATAATTGTCGCTCATGGCGCGATTGCTCATGAAGTCAAGGTCGAATGGGGCCACAGCGTGCGGCCTGAGCAGGTTGATGACGCACTAAGGGAAAACCCGGCGGCGCGAGCGCTGTTCGTTCAGGCCAGCGAGACCTCGACTGGCGCACTTCATCCGATTGCCGATATCGGTGAAGTCACCAGGCGGCGCGGCGTTTTGCTAGTAGTCGACGGCATCACGTCAGTCGGCGTGTTCGAACAGAAAATGGACGAATGGGGAGTGGATGCGCTGGTGACTGGCAGTCAGAAGGCGTTGATGTTGCCGCCCGGCCTGGCAATGATCGCTTTATCCGACCAGGCATTGGCACGAACACGGGAGTGCCGCGCGCGACGCTACTATTTCGACTTGCTCCGCGAGTTGAAAGCGCAGCGTGACGAGCACACGGCCGCATACACCCCTGCGGTCGCGCTGTGTATACGGGCTGAACAAGGCGCTCGAATTGATCCATGCAGAGACACTGCCACGAGTTTTTGCACGCCAGCTACTGATGGCGGAAGCGACGCGGGCTTCAGCGCCGGTGCTTGGCCTCCGTATTTTCCCTGACGATCCCGCCCCCGGCGTAACCGCAATGGTGACCCCTGACGGCATCGATAGCGGCAAAGTGGTCCGCTTCATGCGCGACGAGCTTGGCGTTTCGATTCAGGGCGGGCAGGACCAGATGAAGGGCAAGCTAATCCGCATCGGCCACATGGGCTATCTATCCCCGTTTGACATGCTCACTGCGGTCAGCGCGCTCGAACTTGCTCTAGCCAAACTTGGCCACCGTTTCGAATCCGGCACGGGTGTCGCGGCCGTCCAGACACGCATCAAACAGGGTATCTGACAAGTATGGCGGAAACATTCCGCGTTCTGCTAAGTGATTCGCTGGCGCCACAGGGAATCGAAATCTTAAAGCGCGATTCGCGGATTCGCTGCGATACGCGCACCGGTCTCAGCACCGCACAATTGGCGGAGATAATCCCTCCATACGACGCGCTGTTGATTCGTAGCTCGACCAAAGTGACGCGCGAAATTATAGAGCATGCAGCTTCGTTGAAGGTGATTGGACGCGCCGGGGTCGGTGTAGATAACGTCGACCTCGACGCCGCGACGCGATGCGGAATTGTGGTGATGAACAGCCCCCTGGGAAACAGCGTCACCACCGCCGAGCATACTATTTCGATGATGATGGCGATGGCGCGCCATATTCCGGCGGCCAACGCCGCGGTGCGAGCCGGCAAATGGGAGCGCGGAAAATTCATTGGCATCGAGGTTTTCAATAAAACCCTCGGTGTAATCGGGCTCGGTAATATCGGCCGTATAGTTGCCGACCGCGCGCTCGGGCTCAAGATGAAAGTCATCGGATTCGACCCCATTTTGACCAGCGATGCCGCCGCGCGAATCGGTGTTGAAATGGTCGCGCTTGAAGACCTTTTTCGCCGCGCCGATTTCATTACTGTGCACACGCCGCTGACCGATGAAACTCGGGGCCTGGTCGGACCGGCGGCGTTTGCGCTGATGAAGACTGGCGCACGTGTGATTAATTGCGCGCGCGGCGGCATTATCGACGAGGACGCGTTGTATGCCGCCCTCAAGACGGGACGGATTGCGGGCGCGGCGCTCGACGTGTTCGTTGACGAACCACCGTCCTCCAATAATCCGCTGTTGGCGCTCGACAATGTGATCGCAACACCCCATCTCGGCGCTGCCACGGACGAGGCGCAGGTACAGGTCGGGGTCGATATTGCCAACCAGATTATAGAATTCCTCACCGAGGGCACTATCCGCCATTCCGTCAACATTCCGGCGTTGACGCCAAAGGAACTCGAAGTCCTTGGACCCCATTTGACTCTCGCGGAAAAATTAGGACGGCTTGCAGCACAGTTGATCGAAAAGCCACCGAGCCAGATAGGCGTTGGTTTCGCGGGTGAAGCCGCCAATCTAAAGTCCGAGCCGATTGTCGCGTCGGCTCTCAAGGGTCTGCTCAGCGGCTTCCTGGACCAGCAATTAAACCTCGTGAATGCGCCATATATCGCGCGCGAACGGGGAATCGTGATCACTGAAACGCGCTCGCGCGAAACGACGGACTACATCAATGTACTGACGCTCACCGTGCGTACCGCCGAAAGCGTTCACGACGTCGCTGGATCCGTTGTCGGCAATCGGGCGCTCCGCCTGATTCGTATCGACGGCTATCCAATCGAGGCCACTCCCGATGGCTATTTCCTGATGCTACATAATCGCGACGTTCCCGGAGTAGTCGGGGCGGTAGGCAGTTTACTAGGGCAGGCGGGAATCAACATCGCGGGCTTGGAACTGGGACGCGATCGGATTGGCGGGATGGCGCTCAGCCTGGTGGAAGTCGATGGGCCGGTGCCCAGTAGGGTGCTCGAAAATCTTAAGACGATTCCGGCCATAACATCCGCTGCACTGATCAAATTATGAAGGTCGGGGAGTATGTAATAACAGGGCAGTAACGCCCCGTCGTACTCTCCGCAATCTGGAATCGCTGGCCATAGAGTATGAAGACAGTTGCAGTAGTCGGCTCGCAATGGGGCGACGAGGGCAAGGGTAAGATCGTCGACCTGCTCGCCGCCAACGCCGATGTGGTCGTTCGTTTCCAGGGCGGCAACAACGCCGCTCATACTCTGGTCGTCAATGGTGAGAAATTCATTTTGCGGCTGGTGCCGGCTGGTGCGCTGCATCAGAGCAAAACCTGCGTCATCGGCAACGGTACCGTGGTCGACCCGATTGCCCTGCTTGAGGAAGTCGACGACCTGAAACGGCGCGGACGCTTGCGCGATGATTCCCTGCTGAAGCTAAGTAGCGACGCGCACATGGTCATGCCGTATCATCGCGCAATCGATCGCGCCCGTGAGACACGGTTGGGCAAAGGCGCAATCGGTACGACCGGCTTCGGCATCGGGCCCGCCTACGAAGACAAAATGGCGCGAGTCGGCCTGCGTTTCGACGATTTGACTGATTTCAGTTCGTTTACCGAAAAGCTCGAGCGCAACATCCGCGATAAGAATGCCTATCTGAAGAGTATCTTGAAGGCGAAACCTGTCGCTGGTGCTGAAATCGTCGAGCAGATGCGTACCGCCCGAACCCGCCTGATGCGCTATATCTGCGATACATCCGCATTTCTGCAGGAGGCTATCGCCGGCGGTAAACGCGTTTTGTTCGAGGGCGCGCACGGTGTGATGCTCGATATCGATCACGGGACGTATCCGTTCGTGACCTCGTCAAATTGCGGCGCCAGTGCGATCTTCAGCGGTGCCGGTATTGCCCCCAACAGCTTGGACGGGGTACTCGGCATCAGCAAGGCTTACACTACGCGGGTCGGCGGTGGACCATTTCCCACCGAGATCAGCGGGCGGCTCGCAGATGCAATGCGTGAAGAAGGAAACGAGTTCGGCAGCGCGACCGGCCGTCCACGGCGCATTGGATGGTTCGACGCCGTGCTGACACGCCACGCGATCCGGCTCAACGGGATGTGGGGGCTAGCGTTGACCAAGCTCGACGTCCTAACCGGGATTGATCCGGTGAAAATCTGCGTCGGTTACCAAGCCAGGGGAAAACGTTTCGACCAGCTACCCCCAAGCCGCCAGTTGCTGGGCAAGGTCAAGCCGGTCTACGAGTCGCTGCCTGGCTGGGAAGAGGCCATCAGCGGTGCCCAGTCAGTTAGCGATTTACCTGAAAACGCCCGCCGCTATCTCGAACGGCTGCGAGAACTCTGCGATGTCCGGCTGGCGATGGTCGGCGTCGGTCCTTCGCGCGACGCCACGATTGTTCTGGAAAATCCGTTTCGCGCACCATAGCTGGCGCCAGGTTAATTCTTTAACAGAGCTTCAAATTCGCTCACTGAGAGGCCAGCTTTTCTTATCAGCGAACGAAGAATTCCCGGACCGAGTTCACGATGCATCGGGACAGTTAACACTACAATTGAACCGGCTCTGACCAGCGTCACGTGACTCCCTCTCTGACGAGCACGACTCCAACCAACTCGCTCGAATGCTTTCACCGCATCATCACCCGAACAGACAGGAATTCGATCTGCCACCCCGAGACTCCTGAGACACTACCGCTTTACGATCAACCGTAGGAGCGATGGAGCGACCAAATGGAATTTTGGTGCAGGCGCTTCATGCCGTCTGCTTACAAATGACTGAATTGCCTGATTTCGCGAGGTGATTTCGCGAGGGAATTTTTCTGTGGGCGCGGCGGTGCGCGCGACAGGTTCGTGCGGGTGCCCGAACAAGAGCCATGTTATCTGGATGGAACATCGACGTCAACTTCCGCAAGTTCGACTTGTGTAGCTATTCCCAGCTCTTGACGGGTTTGGAGGCTCAACTCAATGGCCTCGCGGATGTTCGCAAGAGCGTCTTCGAGCGATGCGCCTTGCGAAACACAGCCTGGCAGGGCGGGACACTCCGCAACTACCCAGCCGTCTTCATCGCGTTGGATGGTAACGAGAAATTTCATTATTTTGATGGTTCTCCGCTCGCTTGTGGCGGTCAAGTAGTCTCTAGGGCCGCTCCAACTTTGCATCCTGGCGGCCATCAACTTTGGCGCCTCAAATGCTCACGGGCACGCCGGCTTTTCGCGCTGCGTAGCGAGATAGTAAACGCACGACTGATGGTGTGACATTCTGCATAGCTTCGGGACGAAAACCTACCGATTCCGGTCCGCGGACGCGCATCATTCCGAACATCGACAGGCGCAGCAATGCGGCGACTCCCTGGGCATAGCGGAATCGCTCCAGCTCCATCGGCGCGGCGGCGTGATAGAGCGGCAGGTACAACGATGCGAATAGTGCTCGTAAGGCGTTGCCCGCTAGATTTTCGCCCATCCAGCGCGGCTGCTCCATCGCGGTTGACGACAGGATCACCGCCGTAGTGGCGGCGCACAAGTGACGATCGCCAAGGTCCGCATTCACCCAATCGAGCACCCCGGTAACCCGGAATCCGCTGACCATCACGTTTTGCGGATGGTAGTCCATGTGGACCAATGTGGCGGGTGCAGGACTGTACCGTGTGGCGCGGCGTCGCAGACAAATGAGCGCGTCGCGCAATCGCGGCAGCGGCCCCTGTTCAATTCGTTCCTCAATTATCCGGAATAACCGCTCCAGCAGCGGCAGGGTGCTCGAAGCATTGGCACTTGTATAGGCTTGCGGAACGTTAACGAGCGCGATTTGCCTATTCGAGACGAGTGAATGAAGCCGAACTTGCGCGCGCACGAAGCCCACAAATCCCAGCGAGAAAGTTTTGAACGCCTGCGGAAATCTACTTGCTGAAAACAAGGGCCGGCCCGCAAGTCTTTCCATTATCAGAAACGGTGCACCGAGTGGTTCGGGGTCGGGCTCGAACAGGTAAGGCTGCGGTAACAGATATTTGAAATCCGCCAGCAAGCGCATGATCGCGGCTTCCCGGGCGCCCTTATCGGCTGCGCGCGCACCTTGGTAAAAGCGCACCACCAGCGCCCGATCCGCTGGCACGTCTCGCAACCGCGTCGAGCAAGCAGCCAAACTGAACTCGAACACCATTGTCTCCCATCCGCTCGCTAATATCCGAAGGTGAGCCACCTGTGTGCCCAGGTACACCGCTAGACGGCGTTGAATATCGGCGATATCAGGCCGCACGAAGAGCCGAGGGAGAAGGGCTGAATGAGCAGGGCGAAGGAAGGCGGGGCATGGGATCGTTCGTCCTTGCCCTCAGGTGCCTGTTAGGGTCGAAAGAGAGTCTCATCACGGCCCGGGCTATGCGCAGCTTGCTACGGGTGAACCACCGGCTGGCCGATTGCAGGATTAGCGTTGGACTGCTGCGGCTGATACTGCAGGTTCTCTGGAGTCATCCAGGGGATCTCCTGACGTTCCTGGTACATCTGCTGCAGCGTCGAGGAGAGCAAAGGTCCTCGCTTGTCTGTAATATCGACGGTGACCTCGACCGACAATCCCATTCGTAGCTGCTTGTCTGACGGGGGTTTTTCGTTCAGCACCACCTTCACCGGTACCCGCTGTACCACCTTGACCCAGTTGCCGGTAGCATTCTCTGGCGGGAGCAGGGCAAAAGCCGCGCCGGTACCGACACTGATTGAATCGACATGGCCGCGATACACAAAGCCCGGGTAGATATCGGCCTGAATGTCAGCGGGTTGGCCCACCCGGACGTCCGTCAGCTGGGTCTCCTTAAAATTCGCGGTGACATAGAGCCGGTCAACCGGGACTAGTGCCATCAGGGGTTCGCCTGGCTGAATTCGATTGCCAACATGTACGCTCTTGCGGGTGACTATCCCGGTAACCGGTGAACGCACCTCAGCGTAGCTCAAATCGAGCTTGGTAGCTTCGAGCACTGCCTGTGCTTGTTGCACGATGGGTCGGTCATAGCGAGCGTGGTCAACTATGTCGCCACCGAGCGCCGCACGCGCCTGCTGAAGTTGATGCTCGGCGAGGGCCTGGTCGGCGACAGCGACGCGCAGGGCAGTAGTCGCCTGGTCATAAAACTGGGTCGAAACCACATTCTGCTCGCGTAGTGCCTTGGCTCGATTAAAATCCAGTTGGGCCTCGCGAAGTTGTGAGCCGGCGAGGCTTACCCCTGCTTCCGCGGCTTGCAACTGGGCATAAAGCTCATCGACTGATTGTTTCGCACGCGCCAGTTGCGCCTCGGCCTGCGCCATCCGGACCTGGTAGTCACGCGGATCTAGCGTCAGCAACAGGTCGCCGGCTTTGACTCCCCAGTTCTCCATTACGTACAGCCTGGCCACCGTGCCTGGAATCCGCGACGACACTAATGACACAGAACCGTCAATATAGGCGTCGTCGGTCGAAACATGGCTTTCGAAATACTCGTAGTAGTGGTAGGAAGGATAAATAGCGATCAGCACTACGACGACCGCAACCACCAGCAGGATTATGCGCGGCACTGATCTCATCTGGCTATCGCCGCTCCTACCGCCCCAATTTCAAACGTAACGTTCCCGTGGATTACTCCGAAGCTAGTTATGCTCATCGTCTCATAGCGTGTCAAATGCAGGTTAACGTGTGTCCAATGCAGGACCGCCTTGCGGTTCCCGCTTGGCGGAGCAGGCATCCCGCCCCCGGACCAGTTTAGGCCGCTGTCAATGCAGCCGGCGTCGTATTCCTGACGACGCTCGCGCTCAGGCGCTCATTCATCCCCAGATCGATATCAAAAAATCCGGCAAAACTCACCTGATTGAAGATGCCATCAAAACGCCGCGAATCGCTATGGTTTGGCCAAGCGAACAATATCAGTTACCGCATTCTGGACATCAGCGCTTGGCAGATAGTCTCATCTTCAATCGCCGCCGTGAAGACGTCGATCATCGGGCATACAACTCAAAAATTCCGACCCCGTTTTCGGCATAACCCAACGCCGAGGCCAGGGCAAGCGCCTGTTGAAAAACGACGCGCGCGCCGTTTCATGCGAGCTGCTGCTCGGGCTAATCCCAAATTCGGCGTGCGAGCAGAATCGATCACCAATCTCAGAGTGGCTTGCCTTGCCGGGGTCAATTAAGGCTACTTTGTCTTGCCGCGCGATCTACCACTGGCAGCTTTGCCACAACAATGGGCTCTTGACTCCATATGGCTGGGGTCCGGAAAATTGTTAACACTGATGTTTGCAGGATTGTCGTCTCGCAAAAGACTCTCTGCCGCTACGCACGCTCTCGCTGACCAGCGAGTCGAAACCAGTGAAGAGCGAGAAGCAGGCGCTATCGCGCGTTCCTCCTCCCATCCTTCTGCTTCGCTTGGTCGCCCGGATAGCCGCAACCACGATTATGATGCTGATCTCATCCGCTTCGGCCTTCGCCTCGCTTCAGGTGGCCCTGGGCAACCCTGGATTGGCTCACTTCGATTCCGATGGTGGCGTCCAACTGGATTTCGGTTTGACCGATCAGAACGGTCAGCCGGTCGGCAATCTGACTAAGGATGACGTTCAGGTTTTTGAGGATGGGCAGCCCGCCAAGATTCTCTATTTTCGCGGTGTCGGCCAGGGCCGGCCAGTGGATATCGTTTTCGTGCTCGATATCACCGAGTCGATGCAGCCGTACATCGACGCAGTAAAACAGAACATGATCAACTTCGCCCAGGACCTTGCACAAAATCATCGCGATTATCGCCTGGGATTGGTCACGTTCGAAGACTACGTGGTCTCGGCCTATCCCGATTGCAATTGCGCGTATAGCAAGACGATGACCCCGGACGTGCAAAAATTCACTGATTGGGTCGGAACGCTGCACGCCGGTGGTGGCGGCGACATTCCAGAAGATCAACTTGACGCACTCGCCTATGCGGCGACATTGCCATTTCGGCCCGACGCCCAGGGTATAGTCATCCTGATCACCGATGCGCCGCCGCATGTGGCCGGCGATGGTCCTGACCGCACCGGTGACTCCGCCTACCGTTTGCATCATCCGGACTCCAACGCTGATGTGACCGAGGAGACCGGTGCGACCGTCGCGGCCAAGCTCGGCAAGAACGGACTGACCTTGTACGCAGTTGCACCGCCGCCGTTTATCGCGCCGCAGTATCAGCAGATAGTCGAGGCTACCCGCGGGCGGCTGTACAACATTGTGACCGAGGAAAATCGCTTCTCCGAACTCGTGCGCGAGATAGGGCATTCAATCGCGACCGAGTATTCACTTGCCTATCTCACGCCACGGCCAATCGAGGACGGGACCAACCGCTCAGTCGAATTACGTTTGAATTACGGTGGTCAGAGCGGCTCGGCCGAGACCTCCTACCAGGTCAAGGGAGTCGGCGGTGCCGCGATCAATGTGCCCGGGGCGGGCGCGACTGGCTCGGGGACCGGTTTGGTGCAGCTGTCGTTCAAATGGTGGAACGGGGCTGTGCCATTGCTTGCGATTCTCGGGCTTTTGGCGTTGTCGCGGATTCGCTTTGGCGTCTCGTCAGACGAGCTCCAGGCGATCGTCGAAGCGCAAAGCCGGGCGCCGCAACCAAATGTCGCGGCTGCCGCGCGACAAGTGTTCGCTCAGGGGGCTCGGCTAAGCACCCGCGCTCAAGCGCCGGCACCGCCCGCTCCATCCGCCAATGTTGTTACCAACTCGGGCGCGACCGGCGAGGCGCGGCTCACGGCTGTCGAACGGGTCGACCCTGTACCGGCCGAATACGCGCTGCTTAAGACAGAGGTGTCGCTCGGCCGCGGGGAAGACAACGATATTGTCATACCTCATCCGAGTGTCTCGCGCTCTCATGCACGGTTGGCGCGGCACGACGGTTCGTTCGTGCTGACGGACCTCAACTCAACCAACGGTAGCTACGTCAATAATCAACAGGTCCAGGGATCTGCAGTCGTAGGCAACGGCAGCGAATTGCGTCTGGGTGATATCCGCTTCGTGCTGCATTTTTAGCCAATCGGCCTTTTCCCGTCGGTCTCGGCCGTTGGGGAGAATCTGGCCCTTTTCACTTGCCGGCGGATGTGCGGGCCTTTTTTAATGCCTGTTCGACACCGGGCAGCCGCTTCACCGGAGCTATGGCGCCTTCGTCACGTTTACCGTATTCCTGGACCCGGGTGAGGAAATGATGCGAATGGGCGTTGCGGACGGCGTTACGGAAGCCCATCTCGTCCTGCGCCAGATTGATCGCGAACTTCATCAGCCTTAGGGTGAAAGCGTCCGTTTCCGCGATCTGGTTAGCGAGGGCGAGGGTTTCCTTTTCGAGCTCGTTCCGTGGCACCACTAAATTTACCAGGCCGGTTCTCAGCGCCTCGTGCGCATCGATAAACCTGCTCTGGAATAATATTTCCTTGGCCTTGCGCACACCAATATCCCACGGCGCTGAGAAATATTGCGTCAGCGACGGCAGGAACATTGCGTCCTCTGATGCGACGATCAAATCCATCGCCGAGGCAAACATATAGCCACCGAAGATACAGTATCCTTGCACTTGTGCGATGGTAGGTTTGGGCAGGTCGCGCCATCGGAGGGTATTGTCCAGAAATAACTGCCACGAACCAATATGCCGTTTTTTCAAACCCCTCCTATTGAAATAGCTATCAGGGTTCTCCCGCTCCTCGGGCGTGCCTAGATCGTGACCGGCCGAAAAATGGTCGCCGGCCCCGGCCAGGATGACTACTTTAACCTCGTCATCTTCGGCCGCCTCTTCGAAGGCACGATCGAGCTCCTTGAGCAAGATAGTCGATTGTGCATTGCGATAACGTGGCCGGTTCAGTGTGATTCGGCCAATCCGTTCGATTTTTTCGAATAGCAGTTGAGTGAAGGGCATGATGTTTTCTCCGCCACCACCATCGCAAGCACCATCGTTGGCTGATGATGCTCATTGCTCGCTCGCGGCCTCCTAGCACCTAGACGCTGGTCAGAACTTTTGCCACATCGCTTTCGACCGCGGTGCCCTTGAAAAAATTCTTGTTGCTGGCGGCCCAAAGCTTGATTGGATTGACAAAAACAAAATCGCGGAAATCGTCCTCGTTGATGAGTCCGGCCTCTACCAGTTCGTAGGCTTCGGGCAGCACCTGAGTCATATCAGGAACATCGAAGTGACCGATGTCCGAGCCGAACACAGCGCCTAAACGCGCCCCAAACGGATTTGCCTTGCGGTTAAAGGCCCAGGCATTAGCCGGGTCATCGGCTTCGCAGCCGAAATAGAATCGCGGCACGAACAGTTCACGTATATCTTCCGGGTGCTCGATGCCGCATGCCGCGAAGTCGTCAAGTGACGCACTTGGGTCAGCCGTCCGCGGCGACGGTTCCGCAGCCTCGTGATGCAAGCGTTCGGCTTGTTCCGCGGCTCCCTTCGTTCCGTACTGGCGGAAAAACCTAATCAACGCGTCGCGGTCCAGATTTGCCGGATCGATATCATCCAATGCCACCGGGTTGCGCTTCTTCCAATGGCCAATGAGATCGCTATAGAGCATGCAAGCCCAGCCAACGCCGCCTTCCAAAAACGCAAAACGCAGACTGGGGAAACGCCGGGTCACGCCCCCCAAAAAGAGCGCCTTGCAAACCGCTTCGCCCGCAACTCCGAAATGTCCGATATGGTTATAGACGGCGTTGGACGGCGACACCCGCGTGCCAACACCTTTTGAGACGGAATGGAAGCTTGGGGTGATCCCCAGCTCCGCGCATTTTTTCCACACCGGATCGTAATCGAATTCGCTGTCCAGCCCGAGCGTATCGAGCCATTCGTTATAGCGCGGGTTCGGTTGGTTCGAGCGAATCGGCCGGCGGATAAGGCTGGCCATCATGGCAACTTTCAAGCCCAGTTGGCCAACCGCATACTCTAACTCCTCAATTGCCTCCTGCGGGGTATGCATAGGAATGACGGCTGCCGGTGTCAGACGGTCCTTATATTCCTGGAAAAGCTCTGCCGAGAACGTATTGAACGCGCGGCAGGTGAGCTGGCGCAATTCAGCATCCGGAATAAACGGCGCGCGTAGTCCGGCCGATGGGTACAACACCACAAAATCGAAGCCGAAGTCTGCGACCCGCTGGTAAAGCAACTGCGGCAACATCGCGGTCGCCCGATCCAGCGTATTGCGCGCAGGCATTCCCCACCAAATCGGCTGGTCGAGCCTGCGTTCGCGCCGTTCTTGCAGTGGAATAGTCAGATGCCAGACCTCTGTGGGCCTCGACTTGAAACCGTCCAGCGCCTTATTACCCCCAATTCGCTTGAGATAGTCATTTAGCTGCGGTCCGAACTCGACCCAATGGCCATCGGAATCGATCACCGGATGATTCAGACGCGCGCGCAATTGCACCGCCTCGGAGCTGCGATTATTCGACATGATCTAACTCCATCAGAGGAGATCAGAGAGAGTACAAGAAGAAACAGACAGGAGCGAACTTCATCTTCGATGGCGAACCTGTTCGTTAATCTATTTCCACAATTGCGAGATCAATTCGGTATCCAAGTAAGCAGTGCCCTCGCGCACCTTCCCGCCATCCAGCCGCATCACCCAGCAATAGGTCTGGTTGTAGAGAGTGCCGTTCTTGCCGGTGGCGCGCCCCTCCCACTGTACAATCACCTTATCGCCGTCGGCGGTGACGTCGCGCACGGTAGGTTGGATGGCGCCGGAGATTTTGTCGCCGAGCGGCTTTACCGCACCCTCCAGAAACTCGCGTTTGCTGAAATAAGTGCGTGATACGGGCGTACTGCCGATGACGGTCCAATGTACGTCGTCTGCGAGCAGACCGAATACAGCGTTGCCCTCGCCGCGCGCCCATGCAGCAAAGGCATCCTGCACCAGTTTTTTATTTTCGGCAGTGGCCATGGCATCAGTTCCTCCATTTGCGGCGATCGTAGAAAAACCGGCAACCGTTTGTCACGCCCCCAGCCGTAGAAATTCAAGACTCTAAATCGTGACACCCGCTTGACGGCGAGCAGGTCAGTTCCCAAACGTCCTAAGGTTGACGCAGTTGTGAGCTTCAAGGTATCAGCAGCAGCTTCCCGGTGGACTGGCGCGAGAGCATGTAGCGATGCGCCTCGGCTGCTTCCGACAATGGGAATTTTCTGCCCACCGGAATTTTCAGCTTACCCTCGCGCGAGAGCCGGAAGACATCGTCTACGCCACGCTGATGGATCTCGCTCATGCTGTAGACCATCGGCACGGCGAAACCGCTAACTTTGAGCGATTTGGCGAGCAGCCGAATAGGATCAAGTCGATCAGGAGGGCCGCCTGCCCGTCCGTAAAGCACCAGATGTCCGAACGGAGCCAGGCAACTAAGCCCTTTTTCGAACGTCGGTTTGCCCACGGCGTCGAGAATCAAGTTGACGCCGCGCCCGTCTGTCAGCCGCATCGCCTCTTCAGCGAAATCGTGGGTTTCATAGTTGATTACCTCATCGGCTCCGAATGCGCGTGCCAGTTGCTGTTTGCTGTCGGCGGAAACGGTTCCGATCACGCGCGCGCCAGCTGCCTTTGCGATTTGTACGGCTGCGATGCCGACACCACCCGCAGCGGAATGGACGATTACCGTCTGACCCGGGGTCACATGATGACAGGTATGAATCGTGTGCCAAGCCGTCAGCACCGCAATCGGGAATGCCGCCCCTTCTTCGAAGCTGAGGTAATCCGGTAAGACCATGACGCGACCGGCTCGAATCAGAGTGTATTCGGCATACGAGCCCATCCCGATAAAGGCGACCCGTGTTCCGGGTTTGAGATTTGTGATGTCCGGTGCGACCGCGTCGATTACCCCCGCGGCTTCCATACCGGGGGTATCAGGCAGCTTGGGCTTGACCAGGTACTCGTTGCGGGTGAAGAAGAGGTCACCGAAATTCACCGCAATGGCGTGATTGCGCACCAGCACCGTCCCCGGCCGCAGCTCGGGCTTGGGTATATCAGTGTAGTACATCACCTCCGGACCGCCGATCCGATCAATCTGTATTGCTTTCATGAAGGCTTTCCCTGCTGCGAGAGCTGCGGAATTATTCAAAATGGCGTTGCGGTTTTTCAATCATGGCAATTCGAGCTATGTCAAAGGCGGTACCCACCGACAGGTGAAAAAAATGGGCAAACTCGATAGCAAAATTACCATCGTAACCGGCGCGGGCTCCGGAATTGGCGAGGCAACCGCGAAATTGTTCGCCGCAGAAGGCGCTCGCGTGGTCATCGCCGATATTGACGACGATGGTGGCAATCGTGTCAGAGGCGAAATCGGTTCGGCGGCAGCATTTCGCCATACAGACGTCGGCGTTCCCGGCGAGGTCGAGGGGATGATCAAGTTTGCGCTTGATCGCTTCGGCCGCGTCGACGTCCTGTTCAACAACGCCTTTGTCACGACCTGGGGTTCCGTTGGCGAAATGCCGGTCGAAGGTTGGCATAAAACCCTCTCCGTTACGCTTTCCGGGGTTTTTTATGGGATGCGTTTTGTGCTGCCGCAGATGGTTGCGCAGGGGGGCGGCGCAATTGTCAATACCGCTTCGATATCCGGACTTGGCGGGGATTATGGCGCGGGCGCCTACAATGCTGCAAAAGCCGGAGTAGTCAACCTGACGCGCACCGCGGCAATTGAATACGCGCGCAAGAACATACGCGTCAACGCGGTCTGTCCTGGAGTAATCGCCACGCCCGCGGTTCTGAATGGCCTCATCGCACGATCGCGCAATCCCGAGCGTGCCCGCCAACGCGCCGAGGAATGCCATCCAATGGGCAGGCTTGGCAAGCCGGAAGAGATCGCCAGAGTAGTCCTGTTCCTGGCCTCGGATGACGCATCTTTCATGACCGGTAGCATGGTGGTCGTGGATGGAGGTGTGACGGCGCATACTGGCCTCATGGGGCATCCACTATAAGCTGTTTGCGAGCCAACTTCCGGCTCTGATCAGGTTACGGCGCTCGAGGATCGAGGCCGCGCCCCACCTTTTGATTGGATCGCGCGGACTGTAAAAAATATATCCATACACGGTCTGCGCAGCGTTAACTTGCTCCTCGCTCTTATTTTGGGCTGACAAGCGTCGAAAGTCCCTCGGCTCACTCTTTGCTCCCTCAGGCAACCAACCGCATCAGCCCGATCAGACGGTTCACCTGCCCACTCCCCCCGCGCTCGCCGGCGCGGGTCTCGGAAAGGGTGCGACATTGAACGAGGATGAGAGGCGAATGAAGTTTTTAGTACCGTCCGCACTGATTCCATTGTTGGCGCTGGTGACAATCGAGACTCGAGCGGGGGCGCAATCGCCCGTACCCGTAACCAAGTGCGGCCAAGTGTTAAACCAGCCGGGCGAGTATGTTTTCACTGGTGCGCTCGACAAGCAAGAATGTCCAGGCTTCAGCTGCAGTTCCGCGGGTGGTGCGATTACGATCAGCGCAAGTAATATTCATCTCGACACTGCCGGTCATGGCGTCAACGCGATATGTGCCGCGGTGGTCATCGTCGATGGCGTCCGTGACGTTCGCATTGATGGTGGTGGCTGGTTATTGGGTGGCAGTGGGCTGATAATCGGTAAAGATAGTAGAGTCGTTGTTAACAAACTGTCGGATATTCGCGGAGATCCTGACCTGGGTAGCACCGAGACCGGCATTGAAATACGCGGTGCCAACCATGTGACGGTCAGCGACAACAACATCGAGGGCGTCTTTGGGATCCACGGGCAGGTTGACGACGGAGTCTTTGTGAATAACAAGATATCCGGCTTGAATATAGTTAATAATGGCATAGTCCTGAGCGGTAAAAATAACGTAATTAAAAACAATACCGTCACACTAAGCGGTCTCTCCGCGGAGAACAATGCGATTAGTGTAACCGATCAAAATCGGATAAAAGGCAACACCATTCACCAGGCCGCCGTGGGCATTAGCCTCGCCGGCAATTCCAATATAGTAGTGAGAAATAGAGTCGACGGCGCTTCGCCGCCGAGCGTCCCGGTAGCAAGTGTTTACGGAATCTACGTGGGTCAGGGCGCTGCCGGGAACAAAATCGAATGCAATACGAGTATAGGCAATGAGTTTGACCTTTACCAGAAAAACGGCCCGCCCTGCCTTGACATCTGGCGCAAGAACCACTACCAGACCTCGGGCGGGGCAGTTGCCTGCATTCACTGAGTTGACAGCAGCACCGTTGTTCGCGGCGCACTGCGGTCATTCATGCACGAGGAGACTAATCGAGCTTAGCACCGGTCTGCAGCCAGCCGCTGTCGGTCAATTCGGCCGGTGCAACTTTCTTCGGACTGGGTTCCAAACGCACCCGCCTAACCAATATAGTAGCGTCCCGCAACGCTATCTTCAGGCCATCGGCGTTGATTGAGATGATAGTTCCGGGCGAACCATACACTCCCGCCTCGACCCTTGGTTCATAGAGCCGAAGCTGGCGTCCATTGAGAAATGCATACGCGCCCGGTTGCGGATCGCAAGCCCGAATCAGGTTGTGCACTTCAGACCCGGTTTTACCGAAGTCCACCCGCGCGTGTTCGTCGCTGCAAATCGGCTCATAAGTGGCGAACGTCTCGTCCTGCACGATTCGGGGCGGATTACCCGTCTCGATCAGGCCAAGTGCGTCGCCTAGCGTTTCAATCCCCAGCGGGAAGAGCGTATTGAAGTAGAGTGACCCGGCGGTGTCGTTGGGCCCGATCGGCACCCGCCGTTGTAGCAGGATCGGACCCGTATCGATGCCTCTGTCGGGCCAAAACCACGTCACCCCCGTTTCAGTGTCGCCTTGGATCAGAGTCCAGGCTATCGCGCTCGCACCGCGATGGCGGGGAAGCAGTGAAGGATGAAAGCAGATTGATTTCTGCCGCGGCGCATACAGGACTCTTTCGGGAACGATAATGGTCACAAATGCCAATACGGCGAGATCGGCATCGAGTGATTTGAATTGTTCAAAGGCCGCCTCGGAGCGAAAGGAGGAGGGTTGGCTAAGCGGAAGTTCAAGTTCAAGCGCCCTGGTTTTAAGCGGGTCGGGCCGTCCTCCACTGGAGTCTGGCGGAGCGAACACGTGGACGATTTGGTCACCGCGCGCTCGCAGAATTTCGAGAGCTTTGGCCGCGAATGCAGCCTGACCGATCAAAACAATCCGCAAGCTTTGTCACCTCCCGGAATCGAGCAGCCTTCCCGACTCTCATATTAGATTTAAATCCTAACAGCGCGGTCAAGCCGGCAGATCGCTTTGCCAATGCCTTGGACGGCGCGAACCAGCACATAACTCGGGCGCGCGTAGTTGCTTCATGAGACACGCTCGGACCGGATAAGAACTGAACTGATGCGCCCGAATCGGGGAGTGCATCGATACTTTTCCGGGTGCACGCGCAAGCCACCGTCTCAGTATTCGTTCGAAACTGCTACATGCCTGTAGGCAACTCAGTTCCCATGTAACTCGTAGACATCCAGCGGGCTGCCAGCAGTGGGCATTGATCGTGCTCCACCAACCGTTACGACGTCCAGCGAAACGTTGAGCCCGGAACAGCGTAATGAACCTCGATGCAAAGCGGAGCCGCTCTATCAAAAGAGTTTGAGCGAAACGCCGAAAGAAAGCGGGAACTCCCTTCACAATCACGCCGATGGGCGAGAAGCGAGGGCCGCGAATGCAAACCCTGGATCTCTCAAGAGAACCAGGTTGGCGGCATTGCTGAAGGGACAGCGTAATGCCTTAAGCCTGACTCAACAGTCACTCGCCCAGAAGCTAGGCGTCAGAGCGAGCCATATAGCGCTGCTCGAAAACGGTAGGCGGCGGCCCTCGCTCGGATTAGTAGTGCGGCTCGCCGATGCACTGGGTGTCGACGGCCGAGAGCTCCTCCAGCTTGCTTATCCGGAGATCCGGGCGCTGGTGTCGCCAATCCCTAAACGGCGAACGAAGCTGAGCCCATCGTGGCAGCGGCTTTTTCAAAATACCGCGTTACTGACTCGCTACCGTGTCACCCGGCGGGAATTGGAAGTGTTGGAACACCTGGGGATGTTGGGCGGAAAACTCACGGCTAAACGGCTCCTCGCCATTCTATTGCTGGTGCGCGATATACCCTAAAAGCTGCATGCGCGACCTTTCGCTACTGCTCACGCATACTGAAATCCAATTGGTGCGGGGGCGATTGCGGCGGCGCGGCCGGTCTGATTGACTAATACCCTCGAACAATCTGCTCGCTGCTACGCCCGAAGGAGAAGAAGCAGCCATGGATGCGGAGGCAGGCGCGCCGCCCAATTATCGCGTGATCGCTGCTCTGAGCTACTTGCTCGGAGTTATCACCGGGGTTATTTTCCTTTATGTCGAGCCCTACAGCCGGGACGAGTTCGTTCGTTTCCACGCGCGCCAGTCGATTATTTTTTCGATCGCGTGGTTTGCCGTTCAGATCATAGTTGGGGTGTTTATCGCCGTGATGCCCCATCCAATCTCACGCCTGCTTGCTTTTCTCCTCTCGATCTTCAACATCGGTACTGCAATCTTCTGGGTTGTCTTGATGTACAAGGCGTACGTTGGCGAGCGCTATCGGATTCCGGAACTGGCCGATTGGGCCGAATCGTTGGGATTCTAGGAAAAGAGAGCGCAGACGGGCCGGACATCAACCGCCGCCGACTTCGACGTTTTCAACCCGGATGCCGGCGGGTTCGAAACGCACCACTAGTTGCAGTTCAGCAGTTTTGATGGTTAATGCATAAGCGGCCGGCCCGCGGGCGATTGCACTGATGCTCTCGATGGCTTGGCCAGTGAGATGCTTGAATGCGGCGTTAGCGGCTTCTAGAGAGGAGGCAACTTGGCGCCCGCGCGGGGTTTTCTGAAGCAACGACCAGAGCGACAATTCCGCGCCCGGTCCGTAGAGATTTCGTACCCGTCCGCTGGTGAGAAGAATTTCGGCGATAGCGCCCAGCCGTTCGGCTAACTCGGGCGGGACTGCAAGAGCATCAAGCGCCTCGCGCAGCGCGAGGTAGGGCGCGCGCGCCTCCTTATCGGGGGCAGCCGCCAGAAAGGACTCCAGCTGCGGCACGAGAATATCACGTTGCAGCCGATCAAGCTTCAGTGGCTCATCGTGCGCTATCATGACTGTTAACGCCGTTACCATTGGGCTGGCCGTTACCGCCATGACCGCCGAGCAGTGCTGCGAGTTCGTGCTCAAAACCCCCAGTCTCGATAGCGCAGTGCATCCCGCATTCCTTGGGCGCCCCGGTTTCCCACCACCAGCGCCCTGAGCGCGGGTCAGCGTCAGCGGCTACAGCGCGAGTGCAGGGACCGCAGCCGACTGATTTGTAACCCTGATCGTACAATTCGTTATAGGGAACATCGTTGGAACGGATATAATCCCAGACCTCTTCTTCGGTCCAATCCGCCAACGGTGCGAACTTCACGACTCCGCCATGATCATGGTCGATTTCGATTTTGCGAATATTCGACCGCGTCGCCCATTGGTCGCGGCGCAGCCCGGTTACCCACGCGTCGAAATTCATCAACGCCCGCCTGAGCGGCAGGACTTTCCGTACCTGGCAGCAAAGTAGTCGCAGGTTGACATCTCGATAGAAAAGGTTCGAGCCATGCCGGGTGACCATCTGTTCGACAACTCTGGTGTCAGGCAGAAACACCTCGGTTCGGATGCCGTAGCGGTCGCGAATCCGATCAATAAGCCGGTAAGTCTCCTCCGGTTGCCGACCGGTATCGATCGTGAAAACTCGAACACCGGGGTCAATCCGCCACGCCATATCAATCAGGGCGCAACCTTCGGCTTGGAAGCTCGAACAGATTCCCAACTGGCGGCCAAATTTCTCGAGCGCCCAGCCGAGCACTTCCTGCGGCTCCTGATCGTCCAATTCGACTGCGGCTTCGCCCGCTTCGAGTTCATCCATCAGGTATCGTTCGGTTTCCATGTCTCTCACCAACCGCTATGCACCGCGGTTCATCTTTCGCGCTTCGCCATCCTCTGTGCGCGCCGCGCGGCGGTTCGCCGCGCTAGTCAATCGGTCGATTGTTCGGCGACGGCATCTGCCGCGTCGCTGGTACCGAGCGCGACGAGCATGTTGTCCGGCATTCGCGTACAGAATCGGGTAAACGACTCACCCGCGAGGCGATGCTGCAAATAACCGGCGAACAGTCGCGCGACGGTGTCTTCAACCTTCGCCGACGGGATACGGCGCAGGAGGGGCTTGCCGATGGCGGCATCGCGACCGAGGCCACCCCGCAAAATAATGTCGAAGGCCTCTAGCGGTTCGCCATTAGACCCGCGCCCAGTGGTTCCTTGAAGGCCAATATCCCCCGTCCAATGCTGCGCGCATGCGTGCGGGCAAGCGTCGAGGTTCAGCTTAAGACCCCCGACTTCATCGCCGAACTGGGTAGTCAGCCGCTGGATAAGCGACGCGAGCTTTTCCTTGCTCGGAGTTACCGCGTAATTGCAATGGGGGTCGCCGATGCAACCGATAGACGAGCCGTATAGGCCGTTTACATCCAACGGAAACCCGATCTCGCCTGCTGCGGCGATAACCTGCTCAAGCCGTCCGCCGGGAATGCCGCCCAAGATGAAATTCTGGCGGCGCGTCAGCCGAATATCACCGCCGTAACTCGAGGCGAGGTCGGCGATGCGGCGCATCTGCCGGCCACTCATCAAGCCGAGATAAACCGGGAAGCCCACGTAGAACTTGCCGGCCTCGTTCTGCTCATGCACCCCCATGTGGTCGCTTTCCGCCGCCGGCAATGGCAATTGGGGTAGCGGTTCGAGCACAGCCCCGAGTCGCGCCTCGACCAATTGCCTGAATGCATCGACACCGTAGTCATCGATCATGAACTTCAAGCGCGCCTTGACTCGGGAGAGCCGATATTCGGTCGTTGATTGCCAGGCATCAATAATTGCACGCAGTACCGGCAGGGCCTGCTCATAGGTGATGAAGATGCCCAAATGGCGCGAGAGCCTCGGCGTCGACGATTGGCCGCCGCCAACCCGAACGGCAAATCCGGCTCGTCCCTGATGAACGGTGCCGACCAGGGCAATGCAGTTAATTTCGGGTGCGTTACACTGATACGGGCAGGCTGCAATGGTAATTTTGTGCTTGCGCGGAAGATCTGAATATTCTCGGTTTCCGTAGAAAAAGCCCGCCGTCTGTTTTATCAGCCCGCTAACATCAAACAATTCCTCGCGGTCTACACCAGCAACTGGGCAACCAGTGATATTGCGCACAACGTCGCCGCATCCGCCCATCGTGGTCAGTCCGACCGCCTTCAGCCGGTCGAGAATTCCCGGGAATCGGTCAAGGCTGATGTAATGAAGCTGGATATTCTGGCGCGTCGTCAATTCCCCTTGATCGCGCCCATGTTCCTCCGAGATTTCGCCAATCACGCGGAGCCCTTCAGCAGTGAGGATACCGCTCGGGATTTTGATCCGCATCATGAAGGTGCCGATCTTGGGCTTGTCGTGGTACATGCCGAACCATTGCAGGCGAACGATGTCTTCTTCGGGCAGCTTTTCATAAGACGTATCGACCAATCGTTCCCATTGATTGGCCAATTCCGTCGGAAAAAGCTCAGCCTTCAGTCTTTCGACCGAGTTGCGCTTGAGCACCAGCTCGCGTGATGGCGGTTCGCGTTTTGGCACAGTCAGACAATCACCCTTTGAAAATTGTAAGCCACTGTTGCCAAAAAATAACTTAGACGACTAACTTAGTCAACAAATTAGATGAGTACTTTAGTCTCCTATTCCCAAGTAGTAGGAAACCTGCTATAAATACAGGTCCAGCAGGGGCTCGCGAATCCTGCCTTATAAAAATGAAATTCGGTGTCGGTGTCGACTATTGCTTGAAAGCCTTGATAATGCTGGCCGAGCGTTTTCCGGCAGCGCAGCCGCAACGAGTGGAAGAGATCGCTGTTTCGCAAAACATCCCGGAAAACTATTTGCGGCGCCTGCTGATCGAACTTAAGCGCGGGGGCTTAGTCGCCAGCCAGAAGGGACCTAATGGCGGATACATCCTCGCCCGCCATCCGGCAAAAATCACGATGGCGGACGTGGTGCAGATGATCGAGGGCGACTATGTGCCGGTTGAATGCCTGGAGCAGGGGGTGTCGAATACGCCGTGTCAACGCGGCGACGGCTGCGCGATGCGCGATGTCTGGTGCGAGGTCCGCGACAGTGTCAACGCGATTCTGCGCCGCACAACGCTACAATCGTTGGCCGAGCGCCGCCGCACCGCGATTCATTTTCAGATTTGACGAGCGACGTTTCTTGATCCTAGCTCGGCCCATTACCCAACGCCGCGCCGCACGGCCCATTCGTCGCCTCCCTGCTTCCGCCCTGAGAGGTTCTCTCGATCATAAGGCGCCGTGTCACTCACGCCCGGCCATAGACCGGCACCACCGTTCCTGAAGTTACCTGGTTTTGCTCCGAACAGAGAAAGGCGATGGTCTTGGCAATATCCTCGGGCTTTACCCAATTTTCGTGCTTTGCGTTAGGCATCGCCTTGCGATTGGCTTCGGTATCTATGGTGCTAGGCGCAATCGCATTGACGAGCACGTTATCGTTGAGGACCTCTTCCGCGAGCGACGCAGTGAAAGTTTTGATGGTGCCCTTGGCTATCGCATAAGCGGCATATTCGCCAGCGCCCAAAAGGCCTGTCCGCGAACTCACGGACACAATCCGGCCAAACTTGTTCTTCTGCATCACCGGCACAACTGCGCGGCAGCAAAGAAAGGTCGGCTTGAGGTTCAGGTCGAACATCGCTTGCCATTCCTCAAGGGTGGTTTGGGCTATAGTCTTACCGCCCCAAAAACCGCCCACCAGATTTACCAGAATATCGATCCTGGACATTTTTCTGACAGTTTCATCGACGAACTTGGCGATCTGCTGCTCCTGGCCGAGATCGACCTTGCTGAGGAAAATGCTGGATGAAGCGAAGCGGCTGCCCATACGATCATTGAACATCGGCACTTCGGCCTCAACGATCCAAGGTACCGCAACGCGGGCACCTTCTTCCAAAAAGCGTTCGCTAACAGTGCGGCCCAGCGCCCCGGTTCCGCCAGTAATTACTGCGACCCTATTCTTAAGCAAATCCATCGGCTGCCTCCGTTTTTTTCGTTGGTAAATGTTGCTCGCAGGTTAGGAGACATGGCCGCGCGCGTCCAGTGCTGTGGGCAAGGAGAGGAAAGGACGGGCGCGAATAAACAGGACATCGCACAAAGCCTGAGGCATCATTCCAAGCATAACCGTGATTACGAGTCTCTTTCACTGAAGGCCGGTCCGTCATTGCCGCGCTGAGATAGGCGGCGAGGTCATCGATATGCTCCGCCATCCAGTGCATCGGCTGCATCAAGTGACTGTGACGTGTTTGGTAACCAGTCGGATAGGAGCGGTGCAGAACCCCCGCTTGTATCAGTGCGTGCGGGCTTCCGGCGATTGCTGGTCCAAGCGCACCAGGCCGATTAGGGTCGCGGCCACGACAAGAAGCGCAGTTTGTGCGATACAGCACCTCGCCCCGTTGCGCGGATGTCAGTTTCCGCACCGGGGAATTGTCAACCGCGCGAAATTATGTTGCCGCCGGCTGCCAAAAATGGCGAGAGCAGTGGCACGCGTAGCGCCATCGGAAGCAACCGGAGCCAGATGGGTCGAGCGCAGAATAGACTGTTGCAGATTTAATTTTTAGCCGCAGCTTCCGAATTCACCAGACCACTCAGGAAAGCATTGTGTGGGCGCGAGGACGCAATCTCGTTCAGCATCGTATGGGAGAAAACATCAAGCAGAACGCGCTGGCCTTCTTCCCATACGCGGAACATCCGGCAAGCCGGCTGCAGATCGCACGCGCTGCTGCCGTCGACGCAGACATTCAGCGTAATCGGCCCTTCAACCGCTTCGATCACGTCTCGAAAAGACACCGTCTCCGGCGGACGCGCGAGCTGATAACCGCCGCCCGGACCACGGCGCGCGCGCACAAGGCCTCGCCTCATCAGGTCCCGGATCACTTTTTCGAGATAATATTTCGGGATGTGTTCCTGGCGAGCAATTACGCTGCCCCTGGCGACCCCGCCCGGATTATCCGCGAGATGAATCATGGCCCGTAGGGCATATTCGATCTTGCGCGGGATCTGCATCAGGCTCATGTAAGGCCTCCGGCGTCGATCTGAGCTGAAGGGCCGACCTTGACCTTTTTGCGGCCGTCGCGCCGATGCAGCCCACTCTCGCCCAGGATCCGCTCGACGTACTTAACCAGCATATCGCTCTCGACGTTCAGGGTTGAGCCGACCTGCTTGTACCCTAACGTCGTCATTCTGAGCGTGTGCGGTATCAAGGCAACTTTGAAACGGCCTGAGCGAATGCCGAATACCGTAAGACTAACACCATCGAGGGCCACCGAACCTTTCTCAACCAGGTAGCGACTCTCGTTGGCGCCAACTTCGAAGGTGTAGAGATGCGAATCGCCTTCGGGTTTGATCGCGACAATCCGCCCGATACCGTCGACGTGCCCAGCAACCAGATGGCCGCCGAGCAGTTTGTTGAGCGTCAAACAACGCTCGAGGTTTACCCGATCGCCGGGTTTGAGTCCGCCGAGAATCGTGCGGCGCAAGGTTTCCGCCGACACGTCCATAGCGATATTGCCGTGCGACTTGCGCACCACTGTCAGACAACATCCACTGACGGCGATTGATTCGCCTATCGAGATTTGAGTAGTCGGCAGTGCGGTCCGGATAACTATGACTGCACCATCATTCGAATGTTTGATCTGGTGGACCGTCCCCAAATCCTCGATGATGCCGGTAAACACTGATCGTACCTTATGATTTTTCTTTCAGTAAAAAGCCTGAAAAATCATACTTTTTTGCGACTATCTTCGCAACTCGAATGACCCGCGAGAACCGATTTGCGCCTGAATGCTAGAACTTGCCATGCCTGCCCGCGCCTGATTTGAAGCGTTCGGCGCCAGCGAGCGTCTCGCCGGTTTGAATCGTCCCAAACCCATGACGGTATTCATTGGCAAGCGCCTCTGAGAGCGGCAGCGTCCAAGCCTCATACGCCGAGCTCCGATCTGAGCGCATACAGCGTTGCGGAAATGCTGAGAGCTGACGCGCCAATTCATTAGCCGCTTCCAAAGCTTTTCCAGGCTCGACGAGCCGGTTGGCGAGACCCATTCTGAGGGCTTCATCGCCGGAGACTGTGCGACCGGTCAGAATCAAATCAAGCGCATGGCTCATCCCGATTAAACGTGGCAATCGCACGGTTCCGCCGTCTATCAGTGGGACACCGAAGCGCCGGCAATACACGCCGAACACCGCATCACGTGCCGCAATCCGCATATCGCACCAGAGTGCGAGTTCCAGTCCCCCGGCCACGGCAAATCCCTCCACTGCTGCGATAACTGGTTTTCCAAGCACCATCCTGGTGCATCCGAGCGGTCCGTCGCCCTCAGCCGCGATCCGATTGCCACTCCCACTCGCGACCGCATTGAGATCGGCGCCCGCGCAGAAGCAACCGCCGGCGCCAGTGAGAATTGCCACCCGGAGTGAATCGTCAGTGTCGAAGCGCCGAAACACGCCGGCAAGCGCCTCGGCAGTTTCGCGATCCACCGCATTGCGCGTCTCGGGACGTGCGATGGTAACAATCGCAATAGTGTCTTCGACTTCAAAGCTGACGGTAGTTTTCACGTTAAGTCTCCGGTGCAGTTATTTGCAGGTTCCTTGAATCCGCAACCAGCGCAATTCAGAATAGCGACAAAATCCATTTCTCAGCTCGCTCGCAACTGCCCTCAATCAGCTGGATGAAATCCCATGGGGATAATTAGAGACCAGGCGGAGAAATTTTGGAACGGTGAAATAACTGTCACCACGCAGCATCCGCTGACGCCGACCGGTGAATTCGAGGAAGTCGCCGCAAGTGTTGTATTTTATCGATGGTTTGCCAACGTCGTCGCCGTTATGACCGAGGAAGGCCTGGTGCTGATTGATACGGGCGCCTACTTCAACCAACGCGAGACGGTTTCGATGGTGCGCAAGTTCGCTCCTGACCGTATCCATACCGCCATTTATACCCATGGCCACGTCGACCATGCGTGCGGAATGGCGGCGTTCGTGGCCGAGGCCCAGCACAATCGTTGGGCACGGCCGCGGGTCGTCGGTCATCGTGCGACGGCCGCACGGTTTGATCGATATAAGCGGACCGGTGGCTACAACGCAGAAATAAATGCACGGCAGTTCGGAATGCCGTCGCAATGGCCAAGCGATTATGTTTATCCGGATACTTATTTCGATGATCGATTGACTGTTACGGCCGGGAGCCTCAAGTTCGAGTGCCGTCACGGGCGTGGCGAGACCGATGATGCATGCTGGGTCTATATCCCCCAGCGGAAGGTCTTATGCACCGGCGATTTCATAATCTGGGCGGCGCCGAATGCCGGTAATCCTCAAAAGGCGCAGCGCTACGCGCGTGAATGGGCCGAGGCGCTACGCGTCATGGCGAAGAGTGGCGCCGAAGTGCTGCTCCCGGGCCACGGCGTACCGGTGTTTGGGCTCACGCGGGTGCGGCAGGTCCTGCTCGATACGGCCGAATACCTGCAAACCCTTTACGATCAAACCGTGACGATGATGAACCAGGGTGCGCGACTCGACCAGATTCTGGATGCGATCGGCCCGCCCACTCACCTGGCCGTTAAGCCTTATCTGCAGGCAGTCTACGACGAGCCCCAATTTATCGTACGCAACATCTGGCGCTTGGAAGGTGGATGGTACGACGGCATCCCGTCACATCTTAAACCGGCGCCCCTGGAGGCTCAGGCTCATGAGGTGGTGATGCTGGCCGGTGGCATCGAGCGGATGATGTCACGAGCGCGCGAGAAATTCGAGCAGGGAGAGCTTGTCCTCGCGGCGCATCTTATCGATTTGGCCGCGCTCGACTCCCCCCACGATAAAGCGGTGCACGAATCACGCGCGCGGATCTATGCAGCGCGGACGGCTGCCGAGTCGTCTACCATGAGCCGTGGGATTTTTCGCGCGGCTGCGCTCGAATCAGCGGCCCGCGCAGGGATTACTTTGCCGAAGCTACCCGAAGCTTTCTTCAACCTGCGGTAGGCAGTGCGACCGCTGTATCGTTCCACGGCGCGTGCGCACGCCCGGTCGCTGACGCTGGCCGGTCTAGGTATCACTTTGTTCGATCGGCTCGCGGAGCGTGCCTGAGGGTGGCGATGTGCGTGCGTGCGCGGCCATTTGCAGGTTGCTCCGATTGGTCCTCGGCTCGCACCCGTGGATTATGAATGTAAAGTGACTCACCCGGCGGGCGGCCGCTGATATGAAAGCTCGGCGGCCGCATGAGGTAGCGCGCTTCTCGCAAGTGGTCGGCGTACTGGCGATCGGCATTGTATACGCTGTTGAATTTCCAGAGCATCCGCAGAAAATTCGTCTGTCCCTTAATCGCCAGCCCGGCCGCCAGACGAGTGACGTCCTTGAGCCCCCGCCAGCCCAGATGCTTGCGATTGATCACTGCCTGGCTTTTGACCAACTCCTGATAAAAACGATGTAACGGCAACCGGGTGGGCAATACGGCGTGCTGAATATCAAATAAACGATAGTCGAGGGTCGTCAGCTTCCGCGACTCGGTAAGCCAGGTCTCGGTGCCGGGATAAGGGCGTGGCTACCGTGATGTGCACGACTTCCGGAATTTCCAGTGCCCACTGCCGGACCACCTCAAATTGCCGTTCATCCCATGAGGGATCGGCTATAAGATTGACTGCTACGGTTACGCCTATCTCGCGGGCAACTTCGAGAGCTTTGAGATTGACATTGGGAGAAGAACGCTTGCGATGGAGTTTGAGCCCCTGCTCATCGATCGCTTCGAGGCCCAGAAACATATATTCGAGTCCCAGCTGGCGCCAGTATTCAAACACTTCGCGGTTGCGGCATAGCACGTCCGCTCTGGTTTCCAAATAGTAGGATTTCTTTACTTTATGTTTTTCCAGCTCGCGGCCGATTTCAAAACCGTGTTCGGGATGAATGAAGGCGACATCGTCCACGATGAAGACGTTGGGTTCGGCGATCGAGCGCATATCCTCCGCAATCGCCGGAGCGCTTGACTTGCGGTAACTTCGGCCATAAAACGTCCACGCGCTGCAGAACGAACAATCCCATGGGCATCCGCGCGTGAACTCGATTGAGGCGCACGGGTCAAGCACACCGATAAAGTACTTACGGCGCCGGCGCGCCAAATCGCGAGCCGGGAAGAAGCGGTCAAGGTCTTCCAGCAGTCGTGGCGCCGGCCCGTCCCCATCGCGGCTTGTCACGCCTGCTACTTTCGCCAGATTGCCGCCGCCCCAGGCTTCGAGCAATGCCGGGGTCGCGCTCTCGCCTTCGCCGCGCAGCACGCAATCGAGCGCTTCGCTATGTTTCAGCAATTCAGCGCGCGACAAACGAGGCGCTATGGCCGCCGGCGAAGAGCAAGGAGTCTTTCAGCAGGGAGCGCGCGCCCTCGGCAAGTTCGAGCACCTCAGGCACGTTAGCGAGGTAATTCAGCGAGAAGCCAAGCGCATGCGGCCGCCAGCTCTCGACGAGCCGGTAGAAATCACGATGGGTGAAAATCTGAAGATCGAGAATCTGAACCTGATGACCTGCTGCGCGAACCGCCGCCGCGACACGCTCCATGCCAAGCGGTTCGAGCCGCAGGTAGATTTCGCTGTACATCAACGGACCGGGATGAACGAAGAGAACTCGCATTGGCGATGTGATCCTTTGGATTGCTGGCTTCTAAACGGGTCAACCGCTCGAAAATTCTCGCCATCCAGGGTATTCTGCGCTGATTATCGCAGCAGCGGAAAACTCGCGACGAGTTTAGCCGATGGTGGGAGGCGCGCCAACATACAGTGAACTGACTCTGCTGGCTGGCGCAGGAGTTCTCAACTTGCGCTACAACTAGAGCAACCTGGCCAAAATCGTCAGAGGTTCGCGGTATTCAGCAACGCGGATTGCGCGCCGCACTATCCGTTCCGTTTCGAGCTTGCGCGCCGTGACTTCGACCAGGTCCGGCGCGATTCCAAGCACGCGAGCTACTGCGCGCTCGTTGCCGTAGCCGGCCGTTTCGTAATAGCGACGCACTATTCTATAGGCGGCAGCGCGCGGCTTAAGGCTCCGTGCCGCGTGCATCGCCTCGGCCCACCGATGGTCTACGGTATCCCACACGTAGGTAAACGGGTCATAACGCTCTTCGACCTTTAGTGCGAGAAATTTTTCCTGCAGCTCCTTCATTGCGCGGTCAAACTCAAGGCGCATCTTCGGCTGGGCGAAGCCCGTCGTAAGCTTCAATGCTTTGGTTTCGCTGGGCCCGCGGCGTGTGAGCGCGTCCATCACTAGTTTGGCGCAATATGACAACATTCCGTACTGATAGAGCTTTTGGTAACCCCCGGAGGTCAGACGCAGCCGCAAAAAGCAGGGCAGCAGCTCCAGCGCAATGAAGCTGGGACGGCCTCCCAGCGCTTTGCCGTAGTAAACCGCACGGCGCGCCGGCAACACGTCCTTCAAGTTCCACGTCATCATGATCGCCCGGTCATGCTGGATATGATGGGGAAGTTCGGGTTCGCGCCGCCCCTCAATCGCCTCTCGCAAACATGGCAGACCGAGTCCGGCAGTAAACGCTGCGCAGAAACCAGTTTCGTTGATAAAGCTCAGCGCCATCGCTTCGCCGCTAACCCGGCGCGCGGGAATCCTTCGGAAGTGATGGTCACGATGCCCTTCGAGGACTCCTGCGGCTACCAGCGGCGAATCCGACGTGCGCGAAATCGGCGCACGCCTGATAACTCCGGTGACTGCTGCTTTCTCAGTGATGCCGCCCATTGCAGCACCAATTGTGTGACGGCCCCAGCTCCAAAGCAAAGCCTCAGATTGTATCGTTGGCTATCACGATCGATACAGCATTGGGCGCTAAATATGGCGTCTTATCCAGCGGCATTGAACCTCGCAGCCGATGTCGTACGCGCTGTAGGGAGCCGCACTCGGAGGCTTTTACAGTGGCCCTATTACGATTAGCATGAGAATCGTGAATGGCATCTGGTAGGAATTGATGGCGGATATCAAGCTGAACTCGTTGCTGGAACGTTTTGCACAACGCGACCGCCTTGCTCTGGCGCGGCTTATCACGCTGGTTGAGAATCGGGCAGCCCAGGTCAGCGCGGTAATGGAGCGGATTTATGCGCAAACCGGACACGCGTATATCATCGGAATAACCGGGGCGCCCGGAGCTGGAAAATCGACCCTCGTCAACCGCTTAATCGCCAAATACCGCGCACAGGGAAAACTGGTCGCAGTGCTGGCGATTGACCCATCCAGCCCCTTTTCTGGCGGTGCCGTACTTGGCGACCGTGTGCGCATGACCGACCATTACAAAGATGCCGGCGTGTATATTCGCAGCCTTTCAACCCGCGGGCATCACGGCGGGCTGAGCCGCGCCGCTCGCGAGATCGTCAAGCTGCTAGACGCTTTTGGTCATGATATCATCATCCTTGAAACCGTGGGTGTCGGCCAAACCGAACTGAGCGTGATGGACCTGGCTGACACCACCGTTGTGGTAACCGTGCCCGAGGCCGGCGACGGCGTGCAGGTGATGAAGGCGGGGTTGAACGAGATCGCCGATCTGTTCGTCGTCAACAAAGCTGACCGCGACGGTGCCGACCGAATTAAGGCGGAACTGGAGCTAAGCGTACATCTAAGGTCCGCCGATGGGTGGCGCCCACCGGTGCTGATGACGCAGGCCGCGGCCGACGTCGGAATTGAGGCCCTGGTGTCTCAGATCGAGCGCCACCGCGCGTACCTGAGTGACCATCGTGACCCAGCGCGAGAGAGCGAGCGAAGGGCGCGGGAGTTCATGGAAGTGCTCGCCTCCGAGATCGAGGAGCGCACAGTGCGCGCGCTGCGGCATGGCGCCGACGGCGCTCAGACTGTCATCGCGGAGGTGCGTCATGGCAACCTCAATCCGTACAGCGCAGTCCGGCGTATAATTGAAGACCGCGCCATGATTTCCGAATTGCTGTCGGACGAACACAATCGGGTCGAGCGGGAGTAAGCCCGTTGGCGAAAAAAACTCTTAGGGTCCGGGCACGTGCTGCCGAAAGCCAGGCTTGCGGTTCGGGTGGCGGCCGGCTGTTCGCAATCGGCGATATTCACGGTTGTGTTGACGAACTTGCGGCGATGCTCACCTCGATCGCTCCGGCACGTGGAGACACTGTCGTGTTCGTGGGCGACTATATCGATCGCGGGCCTGCCGCGCGCGATGTCATCGAACTTCTCCTCGATGTTCGCCAGGGCGCTGCGGAATATGTTTTCCTGAAGGGCAACCACGAAGACATGATGCTTTCATTTCTGGGATTGCCTGGCCATTATGGTGAATCTTTCCTTTTCAACGGCGGCGCGCCGACGCTGGAAAGTTACGGCGTGCCAGACGAGGCGTTGGCGCTCGAGCGGATTCCTACCGGCCATTTGGATTTTCTGAAAACGCTCGCAACCAGCTATCTGCATCCGCCCTATCTGTTCGTACACGCGGGGATCTCGCCGCTCCGGCAGCTTGAGGAGCAAAGCGTCGAGGATATGCTCTGGATTCGCCAGGAGTTTATTTTCAACCCCCATCAGCTTGGCGCAACGGTGGTGTTCGGGCATACGCCGATGCGCGCCGTGATGGTTGATCTCCCGTATAAACTCGGAATCGACACTGGTCTGGTCTATGGCGGCAAGCTCACCTGCGTCGAATTCAATGAAGGATTGTTGTATCAGGTCGGTCGCGGCAGCCATCAGGTGAAAACGCAGTCAGTGGCAACACGCTGACCCGGCAAGGCCCTTCCGCGCGCAACGCGCTCTCGCTATTCTAGTCGATTCGTGGCGGCGTAGCTCAGTTGGTCAGAGCATGCGGCTCATATCCGCAGAGTCCGGAGTTCGAGTCTCCGCGCCGCCACCATAGGATTCGGCCGAACGGAGGGAGGAAACGGGCCAACCATCGAGTTGGCAATCGCAGTCGTTTGCATCTGGCAGAGCTAGTGGGCTTTTGCAACATCCGCCACGAAGTGTGGTGTTGCTGACGTCCAGCGAGCGATTGTTGCGCGCTGATCCCGCCGAAAAAGCCGGTTCGGATGCCAAGTTGATGCTTCAGCAGTGAAGCGGGTCGGCCAATCCTTCAGGCGCTGGCGCTGCAAAAATTTCCTAACCTAATGATGAACATCTACGACTTTGTCAACCCGATGGACTTCCGCTACTACGGGGCCGATTCCGGCTTTTTCGAGCGCCTGCGTCCCTACGTGTCTGAAACGGGGTTTTTTGAATACCAGCGGCGCGTCGAAACGGCGCTGATCCTCGCATTCCGCGAGCTTGGGTGGTGCTCTCCAAAACATGCGGACGAGATCCTCAGCGCGTTCGATTCAGTAACCGCCAGCGAAGTTTATGAAGAGGAGAAGCGTACCGGCCATATCGTTAGAGCGCTGGTCAATTGTGTTGCCCAAAAAGTAGGTGCCGAAGCGGCCAACTACGTCCACCTGTTCCTGACCTCCAATGACACGACGGATACTGCTGCCAGCCTGCGCTTCCAGGAACTTCTGCGCGACGCCGTTCTGCCCGATCTGCTCGATTTGCTTGAAACATTGAGTCGTCTGGCCGAACAGCATGCCGATCTACCCCAGATCGGCCGCACGCATGGTCAACACGCCGTACCGATTACTTTTGGTTTCGCGATAGCCTTGTACGTTGATCGGCTCGGTGGGCGCATCCTGGTGCTCGAGGCAAGCCGGCAGAATCTGCGCGGCAAGATAGCCGGTGCGGTCGGCGCGTATAATGCACTTTCGCTGCAATTGCCCCGGGCTGCGGTCCTTTTCGAGAAACTGGTCCTTTCCTACTTGGGTATGCAGCCGGCGCCCGGGAGCATAGCCAGTCAGATCGTTCAACCTGAATACATTACCGATATGGGTTATGCCGTTCAGTCGTGTTTCTCAGTATTAGCCAATCTCGCGGATGATATTCGACAGCTCTGCCGCAGTGAGATAGCCGAGGTTCAGGAGGAGCAATCAGCAGAGACCGTTGGCTCCTCCACCATGCCCCATAAAGTTAACCCCAAGAACTTTGAAAATATCAAGAGCCTGTGGAAGGCCTACATGCCGCGCATGACTACGTTGTTCATGGATCAGATCTCGGAGCATCAGCGCGACCTGACGAATTCCGCCTCGCAGAGATTCCTTCCCTGAGCTTCTGACCGCCTTCGACTATTGTACCGTTCGTTTGAACCGCGCGATGGGTGGCTTGCGCGTTAACCAGCATGCGATGAACCGAAATCTGAGCGCCAATAAGGAGCAAATTATTGCCGAGCCCCTCTATGTTCTGTTGGCGCTGCAGGGCTGCCCCAACGCCTATGAACGTGTCCGCAAACTCGCCAGAGAAGCACGCGAACAAGGCAAATCAATAATGGCATTGGCACGCCAAGATGCGGCACTGCGAGGGTACGTCTCGAAGATGCGTCCCGAGCAGCAGCAGCTCCTCGATGACCCCGCAAAATACACGGGGCAATCGCAGCTACGAACGGTTGCCGTATGCGAGCATTGGCGGCAAGAGGCAAAAAAGTTACGTGTATACCTGGCCGAGGAAAAGGCCGCCTTGAGCAGCCTGAAAATCGGTCGCTTGCGGCACATTTACGATCGCTTAAATCAAATCGAGCAGGGAGAGTCCGTCCCAGGGGACTTTTGCCCTGCCGAAGATCGACGTCAGGTCATCGAAGAATTGATGGAAATTCGCATCGATCAAAAGCCATAGCTGGCCGCTGCTATTTGGTGAGCGCCGGTTTATTCCGCGTCAGTGAAATGATGGGGCCGCTACTCATGAAGCCGCCCGTGGACGGTTTCTAACGTACCAGCGCTGCTATTTTACGTGGTCGCCGATCTTATCCGCTGTTGCGCGGATCTCCTCGTCAATTGCATTTTGGATTGGATACGCGACGAAAATGCGCGGCGCTTCCAGCAGCCCGAGGGCCTGGGATAGGTGGACTCGAGTCCCAATCCCATGCTGGCGACCAGGGCCCGTGCGGTTCGCGAAGTCTGATCGGCTATCTGGTGCGGACCGCCTTCCAGTCCGAAACGGTCAAGATGCTGTCCTTACGAGCGAATCCGCGCTCGACGAGGAGCGGTCGGATCCGGGACTTAAAAGATGCCGAACGGCTGGTTGTGAAAGGCACGTGCGAGCACCGCAACAGCCTACGCAATCTGTTCTCGAGACAGCCTGATAAACTGCATGTTGTGCAAGCATATCAAATAAGGGTGCCTTGACGGTTTGGTTGAAACATCAATTAGGAATACCCGCTCGCCGTGGCACAGCCAAGCTCATTCCTAACTGGTTCCCAAAGGACTGAGCGTCCGCCGTTTTCTGATATAAAGTTGCTATCCTGCTCGATGAGTAGGTTCGAATCGAGAAAGGAAACATTAAGAGCCAAGTGAACCCCCGCAAAACCATAGGCTCGCAATTGGCTCTTTTCGACTTGGACCGGGTCCTGGTCGAGAGTCGGAATGTGTCGTTCCATCTGATGGACGCCCTGGCCAAGGATTTAGGATATCCGTCAATTACTCGCCTATCGTTTGATAAATCCTGGGGCCAAACGCGAGAATCTTTTTATCCCGATCACTCCCCGAGCGAGATTGGTAGGCTGTGCGGCGAATATTTCCACCAGTTCACTCATCATTTGGAGATAAACCCGGGCGCCAATGGTATTTTTACAAAGCTTCGGCAGTTCAAGATCCGGATCGCTGTTGTTACCAGCACACCGAGGAAAATCGCTGAGCAGATGCTGGTTACTGCTGCGCTGGAGCCCGACCTCCTGGTGAGCGCTCAGGCGGTCGCTCGAGGAAACCCTGGCCAGAGGTTCTAATAGTGCTTGTGCTCAGTTGGGAACGACCCCTCAACATTCTGTGCTGATAGGCGATTCCGAATTCGACGGGCAGTCAGCCAAAGCGGCGAAAGTGTTCTTCGTGGGGTTCAAAATGGATGGAGATGTTCGCATAGACACGTTGGCTGGACTCGCCGAAATCTGTCTGGCTCATAAGGTCGGCGTCGGATCATCATGCGCGCCATCCTACCGCCGCGACTCCATATACAACCAGGCCCATGCTGGACCGCGTGCGTTCCGCTCCTCTCTATCCTATTAAATGGATAGTGGGGTTTCGGTTATCTGTTTCGAATGGACAGTGAGGATGCTCTTGCTGGTCAGTCGGGAAGGACGGTAAAGACGGGGGTGGCTGAGATAAATGAAACTCTTCTTGACTCAGCTCAGCGCGTACAGCCATGAGTTCACCAGGAACTTCGAGCGCGTCAGGCGTCTGGTCGAGCCCTCGCGTTCCAAGTTCGAGTCGAATGATGTCCTGCTGCTGCCAGAACTGGTAGGTGGTGAATCTGACAGAGCGCAATACGAGAACTTCACGGGCGATCTCGCGCGCGGACTCGGATGCTACGTGGTTGCAGGCTCTCATCATGAACAACGACACCGAGTCAATGGTGGTGCCGTCGCAGATCCCAGTGGAAAAATAATATCCCATTACGAGAAGCTCCGCCCTTACGGTGTCGAATCGAAACTCGGCATTGTGCCTGGGAGCCTAACCGGGCAATTTGAAATCGACGGCTGCCGGGTGCTCGTCCTCATATGTGCTGATTTCTGGTATTCGGTCTTTCTTAGCCGCCTCAAAGTCAGACCTGATGTCATCCTTGTGCCAACCTTCTTGATCAGCTCTCGCGCCACCCCTCACGCAGCCAGATCGCTGTGGAAAAGTATGGCGGTCGCGAGAGCTTACGAGTTCGGTGTATACGTAGGTATCAGTGATTGGGGTTATCCTTGCGAATATCACGGCTTAAAAAGCAGTTCGGTGGCCGGACTTGCAGACCCGCGGTCGCGTACCCACGACGGGTTCTTTTCAAATCTCGGACGACGAAGAATTGACCGATTCACCGTTGACTTAGAGCGTGTGAGGGAGCTCCGACAGCACCGCTCCAATCACGCCTTCCTATCCGACGAGCGGCTAACCGGAAATCCCCCGTACAGTAGGGAACGCGCAGACCGATGACCGGATCGAGCGAATTCGCTGAGATTCAAAAGCGTTTGCACCCGTGGACGGTGCTTGACGTGCTTGTCTCAACTACAAGCCGTTGACGAAGGGATCGCATGTAATCGGCAGGTTCGTGAATCGGTTCACTGCTGTTCTCTTTGACCTCGATGGTACCCTCATCGATCCCCGTGAGGGCATCGCTAATACGACTCAATTCGTCCTCGACAGCCTCGATGTTGCTTATCGGTTCGACGGCTCCGTCCGGTAGTGTGTCGGACCACCGCTCAGTGAAATCTTTGGCAGAGTGCTACCACGGGGCACCGGGAGTGAACTGATCGAGCGCGGTTTCGCTCTATTCGAGCGATTCGCAACTCATGGAGCTCTGGAGAGTGTCCTTTACCCTGGAATCAGAGAAATTTTGGCAGAGTTGCGTATCAGCGCCCGGCTTTTTCTCGTCACCTCAAAAATCAGCGCAAATCGCCGAGCAGATGTTGACTGCGCACTCGCTGCGAAACCTTTTCGATGACGTGATCGGTACCGAACGCGATGGTCGTTTTGCACAGAAGGGCGATGCGGTTCGGTTCATTTGAAGCAGGCGAGCCTGAATCCGGAAGCCACGGCCATGGTCGGCGACCGCGAGCATGATGTGATCGCGGGTAAACGCAACGGCATTTTCACTATCGGCGTAAGCTATGGGTACGGTAGTAGGCACGAACTGATCGGCGCCGGCGCCGATCGGATCTGCGATACTCCTCGCGAGTTATTGGAGCTTTTCCGGAAATATCGTTGAACAGTTCTCAGAGGGCAGCCGCCGGTTGGGGTCGCTCAGCGTTCAACAGGCTGGCGATCAGAGATAGACCCCGCTTGAGCGTTTCACGGTCGCGAGTTGCGCCGAGACATATCCTGGTCGCGTGGGGAGCGCTTGCCCGCCCGACGACAAACAGCTCTGGCGGAGAGAGGATTACACCGCGCATCCGCGCCTCACGTACGAGTTCATCAGCACGCCACGGCGCAGGCAGTAGCATCCAGAAATGAAACGCCGGGAAACTGATTTGGCGTGCAATCTTTCGGCCGAGAATTTTCGCGGCGAGATCACATCGTGCTTGAGCTTCGCGCCTCCGCCACTGAACGGCAGCATCTGCGGCGTCATCCTCGATCCATGCAGCCGCTATCTCGGCTGTGATCGGCGACACCGTCCAATTTGTCGCCATCATGGCGTTCGACACGCCGGGAATCGAGGCGCGCGGCGCGCGCAAGTAACCGATGCGAACGCCGGGCGCCACGCTCTTTGACAGAGTCGTTATGTAAAAGCCGAGGCGTTCAAGCCGAGCAGTTATCGGGGGAGGGGCGTCAGGAGCCAGAAAGCCATAGGTGTCATCTTCGATCACTGCCACATGGTTTATTCGCGCGATCTCGGCGATCCGCCGCCGGCGCTGATCGCTCATCACGGATGCGGTGGGATTCTGCAGGGTTGGCATACAGTACAACGCCTTTGGGCGATGCTTTTCACAGGCTTCTACAAGTGCTTCAGGCCGCAGTCCTCCACGGTCAATGCCAACCCCTTCGAGTCTGATATGCAGCGTATTCGCGACCGCTTTTACGCCGGGATACGTTAGCGCTTCGGTTAGAATCACGTCGCCAGGACGGGCGAGAGTCGAGAGGGCAAGGAACATCGCGTGCTGCGCGCCGTTGGTCACCACCACCTCGTCAGACGAAGCCTTCAGCCCTGACCGGCCGATCCATCTCGCGCCCGCCGCACGGTGGCGAGGACTACCAAGATGCGGCGCGTAGCCCAACAGACCGCTGATTCTACCCCGCTTCGTCAGTTCGGCAATCACTCGTGCGAGTTCGGCAGCATGTGCGCCCGGTACTGGAAGGTTGAGGCTTAAATCGATTGCGCCCTTGCTCCCATCGTCCTGTTCACCGAATCGAATGGTCTCAGACGGTAAGCCTCTCACGAACGTACCACGTCCCACCTCTCCTACCACTAGACCCCGGCGATATAGTTCATCATACGCACGGCTTACTGTCCCGACTGTCACATTCTCTTTAATGGCGAGACTCCGATGCGTCGGGAGTCGCGAGCCCGGCTTGATTCGCCCAGTGTCCACCGCCCGCGCTATCGAATTCGCGATCACCAAGTATTTGGCTGTGCCACTGTGCGGCGGTGGGGATATTGTCATGGTGACAATCCTAGATATTGACGCGCTCGGTTGCAAAAGCAGATGTTGAAACCATTCACGGGAGGAGCCCATGAGCAGATCGTTAGGACGCATGGAAACCAGGCTGATCCACGCGGGAGAACCCGAGCAGAAAATCGCAGGCGCGGTCATGATGCCGATCTTCCAGTCTTCGACCTTCGAATATTCAGGCGAATCAAGCTATCACGATATCCGTTACGCGAGGCTCAACAACACACCCAACCACATTGCACTCCATCAGAAGCTGGCGGCGTTGGAGAACGCTGACTGCGCTTGTGACCGCCAGTGGCATGGCCGCAATCTCCACCGCTCTTCTAGCCCTACTCGGATCTGGGGATCACCTGCTGGCGCAGGAATGTCTTTACGGGGGCACAATCGATCTGCTGACCCAAGATTTCCCGCGCTGGGGAATCCAGGTCGATTTCGTGAACGCGGACGACGCCGCGTCATGGGCCCAGAAGATTCTACCCAACACGCGCGCAATCTATGTTGAACCAATGACGAATCCTCTTCTTCAAGTGGCCGATCTAAAAGGGGCGGCAGAGTTCGCGCGGAAGCATGGCCTCGTATCAATTATCGATAACACCTTTGCAACGCCGATCAATTTTCAGCCGCGTGAAGTCGGGTTTGATCTTTCACTTCACAGCGGCACCAAATATCTCGGCGGCCATGATGACATCTCAGCCGGCGCGGTGATCGGACGCCGAGATTTGGTCGAGAGCATCGCTCATCTTCTAAACCATTTAGGCGGCTGTCTCGATCCGCATGCGTGCTTTCTGCTGGACCGCGGGCTAAAAACTCTTGCGGTGCGGTTACGGTACCAGAACGAGAGCGCGCTCAACATCGCGCAGTTTCTCGAGGGTCACGATGCCGTCGCCAGAGTCAGCTATCCGGGCTTGGAGAGCCATCCACGTCATCGTCGCGCCGCAGAGCTTTTCTCGGGGTTCGGAGCGGTGCTGAGTTTTGAGCTTAAAGGCGGGATAAAGCTGGCGGAGAAGTTTATTCAAAAACTGAGACTCGTGGGAAATGCGCCGAGCTTAGGAGGGGTTGGGACACTCGTGATGCGACCGGCGGTGACGTCGCATGCGGGAATGACATCGGAAAACCGTGAACGCCTAGGAATCAGCGACGAGTTAATCCGATTGTCGGTAGGGTTGGAAGCAACCGAGGATCTTGTGGCTGACCTCGATCAGGCACTCCAGGACACCTGATCGACGACACCCAATTGGGAGTATCCGATGAGAATTCCTCTATACCAGGTGAATGCTTTCACCAGCCGCCCATTTAGCGGCAATCCCGCCGCGATATGCCCGTTGCGTCGTTGGCTCCCCGACGCCGTTTTGCAAGGTATCGCGGCTGAGAATAATTTGGCTGAAACAGCGTACTATATTCCGAACGGTGACGGGTACGAACTGCGCTGGTTCACACCCACGGTAGAGGTCGATCTTTGCGGCCACGCGACGCTGGCGACGGCATATGCGATATGGGAGATTCGACGGGAGTCTTCTGCCGCGCGTCTGAACTTCGACTCCAGAGGTGGACGCTTGGCCGTCGATAAGGAGCGCGACCGCTACGTCCTGGAGTTTCCTTCGCGCCCACCCAAGGAATGTAAAGCTGATGCGGGAGTGATGGTGGGACTAGGCGCACAACCCGCCCAGATTCTGGCCGCTCGTGATTACCTCTGCGTTTTCGAGAGCGAAGACCAGGTACGCAACCTCAGGCCCGACATGACGAAGCTCGCGGCCACCGATCGTTTCGCCGTGATCGCGACCGCTCCCGGACGCAACTGCGACTTCGTCTCGCGCTTTTTCGCACCCGCTCAGGGAATTCCGGAAGACCCTGTAACCGGGTCGGCGCATTGCACCTTGATTCCGTACTGGGCGCGGCGGCTCGCGAAAACGACTCTCTTCGCGCGGCAGGTGTCGTTACGCGGCGGCGAGCTTTGGTGCGAGGACCGCGGCGAGCGTGTCCGGATCGGAGGTTGTGCCGTGAAGTTTCTCGAAGGGGAAATAGACTTGTCCGGGGACTTTTGAGCCCACGGGTGCAAAGAACCATATTCAGGCGGCTAAGCATCATCTAGCTTAGCGACCGGATTTGTTTTTGAAGGCATACAAGCATGAAACACATCGGTATCGTGGCGGTCAGCACGGAAGGCGCCGCACTATGCTATCGGACGATTTGTCTCGAGGGAGCGGAGTTGCTCGGCTCGCATGTGCATCCCGAGATCTCGCTGCACAACTTCTCGCTTAGCGCGTATCAGCGCTTGATAGACCTCGATGACTGGGGCGCAGTGGGCGGGATGTTACTTGAATCGGCGAAGAAGCTGGTCCGAGCTGGAGCCGAACTTCTCATCTGCCCGGATAATACTATTCATCAGGGGCTCGATCTGGTGCGCGAGAGGTCACCTGCGCCGTGGATTCATATCGCCGAAGAGGTGACTCAGGAAGCGCGGCGACGCGGCTTCAGACGCGTGGGCATTCTCGGCACTCGCTTCCTGATGGAGGGTCCCGTGTACCCATCCAAGCTCGCCCCAGCCAGGATTGATCATCGAGTCCCGAATCCCAGCCAGCGCGAGCGCATCAATCAGATCATTTATGACGAGTTGGTGCGCGCACGCTTTTTGCCGTCCTCGCTTGCGTACTTCCAGCACGTCATTCGCGATCTGAGGAATGACGGTTGCGATGCCGTCGCGCTCGCCTGCACCGAGATCCCGCTGCTCGTCAGCGAGGCGGACTCCAAACTTCCAATTCTCGACTCAACGCGCATTCTGGCCCGTGCGGCCTTGCGCCTGGCTACATCTTGAAAGACCGGGGTGAGACATGTAGCCGTCACAGGGCGAAAACGCCGTGAGCGGAGGGCTGAACGTTCACATCGTCCAAGCGTCGATGCTTGAAGAAATCGCGATTGCCCGAACGCTATTCAGAGAATACGCAACTTGGCTCGCGAACAATCCGGCACGTCCTTTTGCCGCATCCGATTTGTTGTCTCAAAATTTGACGAAGAGCTCGCAAATCTGCCCGGCGACTACGCGCCTCCGGATGGTCTTCTGCTGCTGGTGCTGAGCGGGAACGAGACAGCGGGATGCGTGGGTCTCCGAAGATTCAGCGAGTGCGGCTGTGAGATGAAACGAATGTGGGTTCGACCCAAGTTTCGCGGGTGCGGTTTGGGATGCCTGCTAGCAGAACAGCTGATTGCGGAGGCGCGCACGATCGGCTATTCGAAGATGGTCCTCGATAGCCTGCCGTCTCTTGGAAGCGCTCTCGCCCTGTACCGTACGCTCGGATTTTGGGAGGTACCGCCTTATCGCTACAACCCCGATCCGGACGCGGTGTTTATGCAACTAGACCTCATAAGAGATGGCGCTGCACGATGAACGCAGCGGCCGCTGGTACTCTTGAGGCGGCGTCAACTATTTTGCGAGAACCCGACTCTCACAGGAAGTCCGATGAAGCGAATATCAGTGTTCTGCGGCTCGAGTCCGGGAGCCCGGCCCGAATATATGCTCGCGGCAAGACAATTAGCCAAAGCGCTGGTCTCCATGTCGATCGGCCTAGTTTACGGCGGTGCAAGCGTTGGCCTGATGGGCGAGCTTGCGAGGACGGTCGAAGCTTTAGGCGGAGGGGTGATTGGGGTCATTCCACAATCTCTCGTGGATAAAGAGGTGGCGTATCGTGAATTGAAGGACCTCCGAGTGGTCGGGTCAATGCACGAAAGGAAGGCGCTGATCGCCGATCTCGTCGATGGATTCATTGCAATCCCAGGCGGACTCGGAACGCTGGAGGAGTTCTTCGAGGTGCTGACTTGGGCGCAATTGGGCATCCACCAGAAGCCGTGTGGCTTGCTAAACGTAGCGGGTTACTACGACGGACTTCTTGAGTTTCTTGACCACGCCGTCGAACAGAGATTCGTCAAAGACGTACATCGTTCGTTGATAATTGTGAACGACGACCCGAACGGGCTGGTGGAGAGCCTTTTGTCATATCGGCCAGTAACCGTCAACAAATGGCTCGACCGTGAAGCTCGCTAGGCGTCTGGATTGGGCGAAGCGTTCATGCACCTCGTCGTGTTCGACATTGACGGCACTTTGACCGATACGAATCTCGTGGATGGCGAGTGCTACTGGAGGGCAGTTAGCGAGGTGCTCGGGCTTTCAGGTGAGCAACCCAATTGGTCCGATTTCCGTCACGTTACCGACGTTGGCATCGCCGCGGAACTCTGTGCGCGCCATCGCGGCCGTCAACTGAGGAGTCCTGAAATCGAGGCTATAGGTATCCGATTGGTTGAGCTGCTTGATGTTGCGCTGATGTACAAAGACCCGGCTGCACAGCAAATTCCCGGGTCTTCTGAAATCCTCTCGGTTCTCGGCACATCGTCGGAGTTTGCAGTCGCATTGGCAACGGGCGGGTTGCGCCTTATCCGCGGAACTCAAGCTTAAGCGTGCCGGTCTGCCATTCACAGCGATACCATTCGCGAGTTCCAACGATGCCGTCTCGCGTGAGGACATATTGTTGACCGCGGCGAACCGAGCGGCCGAAAAGTATGCAACACAATTCGCATCGGTCACTTATGTTGGGGATGGTGTATGGGACGCGAAGGCAGCGCGAGAGTTGGGGTGGAGATTCATTGGGATTGGTTCAGGGGGGCAGGCGGATCGGCTGCGTCAGGCCGGGGCCGAGATCGTCGTACCAGACTACCGCCCGACTGAGGCGTTTTTGAGCCTTTTGGCCGACGAAGGTTGAGCCGGAATATTGTAGGTCAGTTGGTCCGGCCAAGCCGGGCAGCGAGATATGGCAAACCAGTCCAAGACAGCAGCGGAAAACCGAAACCGAATATTGATCGAGAGATTTTACCACGAGATGGGTACGCTTCGATAAGGCCTTGATTCCTGTGCTGTTGACCGAAGACGTACGATTTCGTGGCTCACTGGGCCAAAGCAAAAACGGACATGCAGAGTTCGCTGAATACGTTGACTTCGTCCAGCGAGCTTTTCCGGATTTCACCAACGAAATCGAAGAAGTGATCTCCGAGGGAGACAAGGCGTTCGCCCGCCTTACATACCGCGGCACACATCGCGGCGAGATCTTCGGAATCGATCCAACGGGAAGGCGGATTCAATATGCCGGTGCGGCAGTCTTCTCGTTTCGCGGTGATAAAATTGCCGAGGTTTGGGTCTTGGGTGATATTTGTGGCCTGATGTCCCAGCTCCAAGGCGTCGCGCCGAGCGATAGCGCGTAAAGCTGGCGTACGCAGTTGGCCGATTATGCCGAGCGCTGAAGACAAATCGAAAAAATGGCTGATCCCTTTTGAACCGTTAGACGGCCGCTTCGTGCGGCTGAAACATTCGTACCTGAACTGAAAGCCGATGTACGCGCAGCAATTGATTGTGATCCAGAGACATGGGCAATCATGCCCGTCAATCCCATGGGCGAAGGCTTCGAGAAGTATTGGTCAGCGAGCTGCGGTGCATGGGTGGACGAGCGTATGGTCTACGCGATTAGGCAGCGCTCGGACGCGCGGGTCGTTGGCATGTCAACCTATTACATGGCGCTCGCGAGACATAAGGGCGTGGAGATCGGCACCACCTTCCTGCATCCGGATGTGCGCGGAGGGTTCGTTAATCCGGAGGCAAAAATGCTGATGCTGAGTCATGCCTTCGCCGCAGGTGCTGTTCGCGTCCAGTTTAGAGTTGACTCAAGAAATCAGCGTAGCCAAGCAGCCATCACCAAGCTCGGAGCGGTTAGGGAAGGAGTCTTACGTCGCGACCTGCTTACATGGACCGGATACTTCCGCGACACGGTCGTATTCTCGATCCTCGATGACGAATGGCCCGTGGTGAAGCTGCAATTAGAACGACGCCTGGCAAAGTACTCGTGAATCGCCAAGCCGGGCTGTTGCTGAGGACGTAATCAATCTAACTGACCTTCCATCGCTCGTGCAGCAAACGATGTGCGGATGGCTGCCCGGGTTAAAGTTTCAGTTTGGAATTTCGACTCCGGCCTGTGTGGATATCCTGCGGATTAGGAATCTCGCAGGTCGAGCGACATGAATATACTGTTGGGTCCGGCAAATAGTCGCCGAACGGCGGGCACTCCGCGAAGCCATGGCTCGTATAGAGGGCGCGTGCAGGTCGAAAATAATCCCAGGAGCCGGTCTCGAGGCTGAGGCGTGACATGCCGCTTGCGCGTGCTGTTGCAATAATGTGGCGCAGCATCGCGCTTCCCACTCCCCTTCCGCGCACGGACTGAGCGGTATGCATCGACTTGACCTCGCCATGATCGCCTGAGAGCCGCTTGAGCGCGCCTATCCCCAAGAGGGTTTCATCGTCCCAGATCGTCCAAAAGCTGATGTCGGCCGATTGCAGCCCCGTTAGGTCCAAAGCGTGCGCGCTGCCCGGCGCCGTTTCCGCTCGGGCACTAGTCAGATGAGTTTTTAGAAGAGCGATTACACGCGAGTCGCTGAAATCGCCTTCGACTATCCGCATCATGACTCGTTTGCCTCGACGACCTCACGCTGCCTTCCGGCAAGTCTGATCGATTTGCGTATGATCGACCGAGCGCAGGCGTCCCAGTGACCAGGTGAATGTGCTCATCGTCTCAAGAAGGGCTCGGACGCGGCCACCGCCGCATAGCGCGTAAGTTTTCGCGTCGGGTTGTGGAACATCGTGGGGCGGTCGAGCTGCATCGCGAGACAATCACCTTCGCGCAATCGGTGGCAGTCCGCACCCAGCGTGATATCAATCGCGCCTTCGAGCACCCACACCTGTTGGAAAACGCGTATGTCGCGCCCTGTGTTTTCGAAAGCCACTCTTCCTCCGGGCGGGAAATGCACTTCCACAATCTGCATCGGCTGCGGTACGCCTGGCGGAGAGACGTTGCGCCGGAGGTAGCCCGAGGCCGGGTCTTGCCACTGCGGCTGCTGATCGCGACGCGCTACCGGACCGCGGGGTGCGGGGGTCGCGGCGGCCGGCGCATCGAACAACGATGTAAGCGTAGTGCCCAAACCCGTGGCGAGCTTCTCCAGCACCACCGCAGTAGGGCTGCTTTCACCGCGCTCGATGAGCGAAATCATCGAACGGCTCACGCCGCTTCTATTGGCCAGTGCGTCGAGCGAGAGGCGCTGCATGGCGCGCAGTTCGCGTGCGCGCTCGGCGATGCGCTGGTTCAGGTCGGAAACCGGGACCTCCATGATAATGGACAGAGTATCCATGATAGCAGATAGGAGTCAAGTCCGACCGAGTACGTGGTTGACCCTCCTCGTCACGCGTGCGGATATGATGAATCAGACCGGCCTCTTGGGGTCGATACAATTTGATCGTATGGGCATGGTGATCCTTCTTTAAGTGCCCTTCGCTCCATGGAACCGAGGCGGCGTCAGCGGGAGACGCTGGGTGCAGGGCTTTATTTGACATGAGAGAAAAGCGTTGGCTCTCAATTGAGGACAGACGATGGACAAAATCAACTTGGACGAAAAGTTTGGGCTGTTCGATGAGCACTGGCGGCCGAAGATCATTGCCGCGGTGAACGGCCATGAGGTCAAGATTATAAAGGTGAAGGGCGAGTTCGTTTGGCACCATCACGTTGATGAAGACGAGTTCTTCATGGTGTGGAAGGGCCGATTCCGCGTCGAGTTCCGTGATCGCATCGTCGAACTGGGACCAGGCGAATGCGTCGTGGTGCCGAGGGGCGTGGAGCACCGCACCTGCTCCGACGAGGAAGCTCTGGTGCTGTGTTTTGAGCCTGCTGGCGTTCTAAACACCGGCAACGTCCGGAGCGAGCAGACTCCTTCGGTTCTAGAGAGGATCTGAGGGATCCCAGCGATGGAGCGAAGGCGCACTGTCTCGTCGGGTTCACCGTTTGAACCACAAGTGGGGTTCTGCCGTGCGGTTCGGGTGGGCAGCGTCATTGCTGTGGCTGGTACCGCGCCGCTTTCTGCAGAGGGCCGCACTGTGGGCATCGGAGACGCCGGGGCGCAGGCACGCCGCTGTCTCGAGATCATCGCGGGCGCCCTTGAGCGGCTGGGAGCGAACCTCTCAGGCGTGGTGAGAACGCGCATTTTCCTCACGCATATCGACGATTGGAATGCGGTGGGACAAGTCCACGGCGAGTTTTTCAAGGATGTTCGTCCCGCTGCTACGGTTGTGCAGGTGGTTGGATTCATAGATTCGGATTGGCTGGTGGAAATCGAGGCCGACGCCGTTGCGGAAATCTCGGAGGGCACGGCATCGTAATATCGTGGGCTCGCGCGGGCGACCGTACGCCGGGGAGTTCAATCGGCGGACGGCTACGAATCCACGTGAGGTTAATTCCAGCATCGTGAAGGATCCGCAAATCAGGATATTCCCGGTCGGCCAGACGGAGCCCGAATTGCGGAAAACGCTACGCGATTGGTTTCACCGCGAGTTCGGGAACACCGGCTTCACATGGTCGGCGCCCGCCTACTATGCAATCACCGAGGTCGCCGGCGAGTTGATCGGTCGGCTAGGTATCTTTGACCGCGAGATTGAAGTCGCAGGCATAAGAATGCGAGTGGGCGGAATTGGTGGGGTAATTGCCAAGCCTGAATGGCGGCTGCGCGGGGTCGCGCGCGACCTTCTAACCCGCAGCGCCACATTCATACGCGAGGAGCTCGGCGTCGAGTTTGCGATGCTGCTCTGCCGGCGCGAACTAGCGCCAGTCTATGCGAAGCTCGGATGGATTCGCATCGGCGGCCCCACGGTGTTCATGCAGCCGTCTGGAATGAACACCTATCCGCGCGACACGATGGTTTTAAGGTTCACGGAGCGCCAGTGGCCTCCCGGCACGATCCATATGCGCGGCCTGCCTTGGTAGACGATCTTTGGCCTGATTTGCCAAACTGCGACGGCAGCGTGGAGGTTGCAATTGCACGAACTGCACGAACATCATGGAAGCTGTCACTGCGGGAACCTGCGCTGGACGCTGCGATCGCGCTTAGCGGCGTCTGAGCTCCCCGCGCGCGCCTGCCAGTGCAGCTTTTGCCGCAAACATGGCGCGATTACCACATCCGATCCGCAAGGTACGATGAGCCTTGTCGTGCAGGACGGGAGCGCAATCATCCGATATCAATTTGCGAGCGAAACGGCAGAGTTCCCGATCTGCGCGCGATGCGGCATCTACGTTGGCGCGCAGATGGAAGAGGAAGGTCGATACTATGCGATCGCCAATCTTAGAGCGTTCGCTAACGGCGAATTTGTGCAACGGGTACAGCCGATGGACTATTACGGCGAAAACTTGAGTGCGCGCCGGACCCGGCGCGCAAGTCGCTGGACACCGGTTGCATCGCCGGCGTGACCTTCGAGGGCGGGTCGGCCAGAGCGAAACCTCACAACGCCAATGCGGTGAGCGTGGAAGGGAAACATATTCAGGTACCAAGTAGAAATTTCGAGTAGCTGGAGGAATTATGGCTGGAACACTTGACCTCTCTCATTCGCTGCTCGGGTTGTACCGTAACGGTCGAGCAGATCTCGTCGCGTGGGAGTCGGGCCCACCGCCGCGCATTGATGGCTATGTCATAGGCGTGCCAGTGATGACACGCCCTGCACCGCGTGGCGGAGAGATGCATCCGGACGGCGACGAAGTTCTTTTCCTCATCTCGGGACGAAGTGATGTCGTCCTCGAAGAAAATGGAGAGGGGAGCGCGGTCGAGATGATTCCGGGACAGACATTGGTCGTGCTCAAAGGGGTGTGGCATCGCGTTGTGCCGCGCGAGCCCAGCCAATTGATTCACATCACGCCGGGACCAAGAGGTGAATGGCGACCCCTTCACAATCGCGATCTGACGCGAGACTAGGCGTTATGAGCAGTCCAATTTCGACGGAGGATGTCTTTGTGGAGCGGTGCGCTATCGAGTGCAGGGTAAACCCGTCGTGAGCGCGGTCTGCCATCGTCGAACTTGCCGCAGGTTCGCATCCACCCCGACGTTGCCATTCCTTAGCTTTTCTGCCGAACAGGTTTATGTTCACACAGGGCACAGCTGCTGATTTTCATTCCTCCCTAGGGTGACCAGCAGCTTCTGCGATCGCCCGAGCTCATCCGTGGCTCAATGACTTACGGGGGGTAAACTCGTTACAACTTGGATTTGGTTGTTGGGAAGGAACGGAACAGAAAACTCACTTAAGGTTTTCGGGCGGCGGCGCCTCCCTGTCGCCTCAGCCGGGTTGCTGAGCGCCCGAAGTTGCCCGCGTTGGACCGCGTCGGGGAGCGAGAAGGAATACCTGCCCAGCAGGTTGAGGTGGTCGTGTTCGAATCCGACGAAACAACAGGTATATTTGCTGCCGGACCCGAAGCAGGCGCTCGATTTCTCCGGGGCGTCCGCCACCGACATTACGCACCAGCAACTTGACCGCCCGCCTAATCGTTGCGTTCGGGCGATGGTCCCGCCCCAAACACGTTGATGCCCGTGTTCAATCCCGAGTTTGTGCCGAATCCGACCATTCACGGCGATTACGGTGTTGGGCCGTAGGTTGTCGCAGTCACTCCATAGATGTTGAATTCAGCGGTGCAGATCGCTTCGACCGCTGGGATCACCACCGGAAAATACTCAGGCTTGCAACCTGCCATCACCCCGTGAATGGCAATCTTCTCGACCATAACCGGGGCATAGTTCGGTGTGGCGGGTGCCAACGACCTCCTGCGCGCCGCGTGCCCTTGAGCGTCCGGAGGACGCGCCCAGGCGTTGACGGGCAGCTACGGGCAGTCCATCGATAAGCCCTTGAACGAACATGAATTCGAACAGATCGTCGTCTTCACCGCTCTTGATAGTGTGGGCACGCAGCGGTGAACCTTCGATCCCCGCTTCCAGACGCTCAGCGATTCCTGGCTGGGCCTGATTTCGAGCCGCATCCGGGGCCGCGACTGGAGAATCGAATGCCGACTCGACGCGCGGTGCAAGGGTGCGTCCGTGACGATTCAGTTCGCCATATAAGTCGCGCCAATCCTGGCGGTCGAAGCTACCCGCCGCGACTCAACATCGCGGCGGTAGCAAAGCCTCGCGCGAAGAAAGTCGACGAATAACCCTTCCCGCCGGCGTGGGTAGCGGCTTCATCCACTAAGGGACCCGAGCAATTTTTTCGGATGCGACGATGGACCGCCGCTGAATCGAGGACTAAAAGTGAGTCGCGCCCTCGCCGCTATAATGCCGCGTTCTTGAGCGTCGCGGCTTCTGATATTGAAAAGCAGCTTGGCACTGAGGGCATGTGCCCTGGGGTTGGGGGTGTCCGGCCCGACGAGTCAACTTGACGTAGCGAACCGCTCCGTCAGAACAGAGGTGCCCGGCGACCGGGAAGTCGTACACGGTGCGAACGGCGGTTGAATTTACCATTGCCTACGCTAGCGCTCCCTCATGCAGAATATTCCTTGTGGGTTGACGCCGGCTGAATTGCCGGCGCGCGAACAGTCACATGAACAAAATAGTGATTTCGCAACTACGATCAATATTTTTTCAGGCCGTCAATTGGAGAAAAGTAAAAATTTTTTTCACCAATGGACTCATCGCTCGGTCTGCACCGGACTCAGGCTGGGCAGCAGTAAAAAATACCAGGCTGGCGTGAGGGTCTTGAATGCGCGCAATACGCACGTTGCTGATTGCAAACCGCGGGGAAATCGCGCTGCGTATAATCCGCAGCGCGCGGATACTGGGACTCCGTACCGTCGCGGTTTATTCCGAGGCCGATTCCGCCGCCGCCCACGTCACTGCCGCGGATGAGGCCCTGCCGATTGGCCCAGCGGAGCCGGCGACGAGCTATCTTAATGCCGCCGCGATTATTGCAGCCGCGGAGGACTCCGGTGCCGATGCCATCCATCCGGGCTATGGCTTTTTGTCAGAGCGGCCCGAGTTTGCTCAGGCCGTCCAGCGGGCGGACCTCGTGTTCGTCGGACCCCCTCCGGAAGTACTGTCAATGCTAGGAGATAAAATCGCCGCCCGCCGCATCGCAGTGCGCGCTGGAGTGCCGGTCGTTCCTGGTTCTGACGTTGCCGACCTTCAGTCAGCCAGGGAGTTCGGCGCCAAGGCGGGATACCCGATTCTCGTCAAAGCGGCGGCAGGCGGCGGTGGACGCGGGATGCGGGTGGTTGAGGCACCCGAAGAGCTTACTGGAGCGCTCGAGGCCGCCGCGCGTGAAGCTGAAGCTGCGTTTGGCGACCGCCGGCTGTTCGTTGAGAAATATCTAGCTCGTCCGCGGCACATCGAGGTTCAAATTCTCGCGGATAATGAAGGCAATACGGTGGCGCTGGGTGAACGGGAATGTTCCATCCAGCGTCGCCATCAGAAGATTATCGAGGAATCACCTGCGCCACACCTTCCCGAGGAACTTCGAAGCCGCATCATTGATGCGGCGGTCGAGCTGGCCCGCGGCGCTGATTATCGTAATGCGGGTACGGCCGAGTTCCTGGTCGATGGTGACTCCTTTTATTTTCTCGAAGTGAATGCGCGGCTTCAGGTAGAGCATCCGATTACGGAAATACGTTTTGGCCGCGATTTGGTGATCGACCAACTGCTGATCGCGATGGGCGAGCGTGTGGCCGAGCCGCTTTCACCACGCGGTGCCGCCCTCGAATGCCGCATCAACGCTGAGGACCCGCTGCATGATTTTCGGCCAGCTAGCGGAACCGTGATTCAGCTTGCGCTGCCGGCCGGCCCGGGTGTGCGCGTCGATACGCATCTGTTGCCGGGAACGGAAATTTCGCCCTACTACGACAGCCTGGTTGCTAAAATAATTTCGTACGGTGCCACGCGCGATGAGGTGCGGCGCAGGATGGTGGTGGCTTTGGATGAGTTTTCGCTGCTGGGCGTACGCACCACCGCCGATTTTCTGCGCGAAGTGGTCGCAAGTGAGATGTTCGCCCGAGGAGAGCTGTCAACTCATTTTGTCCCGGAGTTTCTCGCTCAATGGCGCAACAACAAGGGCGATCTTAAGCCAGCGTTGATAGCGGCCGCGTCGCTCGCGCAGCACGGACCGGGCGCTAACCACTGTAGCAGGGCCCAATGATAGCAATCGAAGCTCCCCTCTGCCGCGGCGCTCGCCCTGGGCCGAACTTGGTGAGTTCGAGCTTTGGCGGCGCGAGTCCAGGTGAACGGAGGCGCTGAGCGAGACTGGCGGCTAAGGTGCCCGCGAGGTGAGCGCAAGGCACCAGACAGGGCGAAGCGGACCCATGATGAGACGAGACCGGCGAAGCCCGCCCAAGCCAGCCGAAGTTCCAAGAGAAGCCGAGGGGAGCCCGAAGGGAAGCGAGTTGGCGAGGTGCGAATAAAACACTAGGCAGGTGCGAAGCGGGGCCGGTGAGCCGAAGCCCTGAGCTTGTCGAAGGGAAACGAGTCTGGCCGATCGGCGCACAGCGCCGTTTGGAGGTGCGCATAAAGAATGAAATTCAAGCTGGCAGGGTATCCGGAAGAATTCGATGTTGAACTGACCGCAATCGGCGGTCGCTCTGCCCGTGCACGGATCAACGGCACCGAAGAGATCGTGGCCGTCATCGACTCGGCGTTTGCCGAGAGTGGAATTGTTCGAATCGGCAGGCGGGCGGTGCGGGTATACAGCACGCGCCAGCGCGGCTCGATTTGGGTGACAGTCGGCCCTGCCCAATTTGAATTTATTCCGGTCGAGGCACGTAGCGCTCGACGCACGCATGGGTTGGCAACCCCGGAGATAACCGCGCCGATGCCGGGCAAGGTGGTGAAGCTGGCGGTGACGGAGGGCCAGCCGATCGAGGCGGGCGATGTGTTGGTGGTGCTCGAAGCAATGAAGATGGAAACGGCCCTCCATGCCGAGAGCGCGGCGGTCGTCAAGCAAATTCGCGTGGCCGTCGGCCAAATGGTTGACCATGGCGCGGTCTTGCTCGTGCTCAGCCCCGCATCTTCCCCGTCACCGAGCGAACCTGCCCTTCCAGCCCATTAAGCCATTCCTCGAACGCGACTTCTCGCTCGACGACGATTTCGAGCTTGCCGCCATCAATCATACGCACCCGCCCGGGACTCTCAGGGCGTAGAGGTATCATTAACGCCTCGCGTGAAATACCAAGTGCGTCGGTAATTGCAAAGATTCGCTCAATCTCTTTGAGTGTAACTGCCTTCAACAACGCGACTCCCCGGTATCAGACTCTTTACATATGACGCCGTCGGCTTAATCTCAATAGGGAAGGATCACGTTCGATGGAGGATGCCGGTCCCAGGCAACATTGGTTATTGTCCCCTTCCCAAGTGCGGGAGGGATACCTGCTAAAGCGCTTCGCAATAGAATCAGCGGCCCTTCTCCCCAAGCTGTTTGAGAGAAAGGCCGGGGTGAAGGTTCTGCTCCGTGTACGGCACAATAAAAAAAGTAATGAAAGACAAGGGTTTTGGCTTTATCGTTCCCGATGATGGCAGCGACGATATTTTTTTCCATCGTTCGC